>CAMNCL010000035.1 GCA_946534345.1 uncultured Caryophanales bacterium | reverse complement strand
TAATCTGTGCTAGTCTGATTTTCTACAGCCTAACCATCGATAACATACTAAACATCATAGTGCTTCTAATCCTTGCAGGAGTAAGCATAGCTATGCTAAGTGGAGATAACTCTATATTAAATAGAGCAACACAAGCAAAAAGGATGAATGATGAAGTAACAGCAAGAGAGCAGATACAAGTAGAAGTATTAGGATGCTTTAAAAAAAATCTAGATTTAGACAAAGACAAATTAAAAACAAAATTAGAAAATATAGGAGCAGAAGTTACAGAATCTGGAGATAAATTAATAGTAACACTAGATGGATATACATTTGAGGTAGATAGTGAAGGAAATGTAATAAAAGCAGCACCAACAATTGCAGTAAATGAAAGCTCTATAACAATAACAAACACAGATGGAAGTAGCATAACAAAAGGACAAGTAGAACAAGGAACAGCATTAAAAATTAATTTCACAGCAAGTGTACCAGGAGGGACAGTAACAGTAAGTCCAAGCCTTCCACATACGACAACAACAGAAGAAATAGAAGCAAAAGAAGTAGAATTTAGAATAACAGCAAGTGTACCAGGAGAAACAGTAGAACCAATAACATACAAAGTAAGTTTAAAAGATGTATATAAATCAAATGTAGTAAGTATGGAAGAATTAAAAACACAAGCAAGTAAATATTTTGGATATGATGTAATAAATTATGCAGATACATTACCAATAATAGATAAAGGACAAGCAACTGAAAAAGATTATACAGATACAACATGGCAATTATTCTATGCAGGAGCATTAGATATAGATGCTACTACAGCAGCAACACTAGGCTTAACAGAAGCAGAAAGAACAGAAGAAAGAATATATTTAATATCAAAAGAATTTGTAAAAAACACTTTGCTCCCAGCAAAAAATGGAGCTACACCAATCCCAACAAGTGGTTCAAATTATCAAGCAGCATTTGGAACAAGTACAACAGATGGAATAATGCCACAATATACAAGTGGATCCAGCTTAATTACACAATCAAGAATAAAGGCACTAAATAGTGATTATTTTAAAGAGTATACAAGTACAAATAATAATATGAAAGCAGTAGCATATATGTTAGATACAGCTACTTGGAGTCCATTTGCAACAAGTTCTCAAGGTTATGCAGAATGGGCAATAGGAGGACCAACAGTAGAACTATTATTTAAAGCAAATAATAAATATTCAGGAACAGCATATGAATCAGATGCAGTATCTGTTAAAGGATATCAAGTAAGAAAAACATCAAGTGATAGTTTTGCAAATTCAATTGATAGTGCAATTGCAGCAGATACAAGTACAGTAGATAACCCATATTCAATATCTAACCAAAGTAGTCAAGCATCTTACTATTGGCTTGCCTCTCCGTCTAATAGCAGCGCTGACGGCGTGATGTGTGTGGGCAACGGCAACGGCGTGTACATAAGCCGCTATTACAGCGCGAACGATGGCTTTCGCCCTCTAATTCTTCTAAATTCTAATTTCCAACTAGAAAAGAAAACAAGTGGAGGAAAAGAAGTATTTCAAATAGTACCAAAAACAGAATAAGGAGAAGTGGCGCTATAGCAGGCCCCTAAGTCTGCTAGTGCCCGATTTTAATTATGAGTGTAATGTCCTTCTGATTTTAGCTCGGCATCAGTATTTCAATGTTATCTGGAGATAATTCTATATTACAGAAAGCAACAGATGCAAAAGAATACACAGAAAGGTACTAAATTGCTGCGAAGCAGCAATGGAGCGAATGTTGAAGAAAGAATTAATATTGAATATATAGAAAATCTCTGATATAATGCGTTATGTAACTTAAAGTTGCAAATACATTGTAGAGGAGGTTTTTTGATGAACAATCAAGAATTACTACAGAGTACTAAATAGCTCGTACCTCGCTATGGAACGAATGTTAAAGAAACAGCTAATATTGAAAATAATCTAAACCTCGTGTATAATATATTTATGCAGCTTAACGGTTGTAAATATAATATACAGGAGGTTTTTTGATATGACAAATCAAGAACTGTTACATAAGATGAAAGAAGATATGGGAATGAGGGGATTTTCACACTGGACAAAAGAAAGCTATGAATTAAAAGCAAAAGATGTAATGAGATACTTTAAGAAACCAATGGAAGAAGTAACAACAGAGGAATTAAGAAACTTTCTTTTGAAATATTTAAAAGAGGAAAGAAAACTATCAGAAAGAAGCGTGAATTACTACAATAGTGTAATTAGATTTATGTATGAAGTAACGATGGATAAGCTCATAAACAAGAAACAATTACCAATGTATAGAAAAAGAAGAAAAATGAAGGATGTGCTAACTAAAGAAGAGTTAAGCGCATTTTTTGATGCCTGCGATAATTACATGTATAAAACAATTTTCATGTTGATTTATGGAAGTGGGTTAAGAGTGTCAGAAGCAGTAAGCATAAAAGTACAAGATATAGATAGTAGGAAAATGCGAATATTTGTAAGTGAAGGAAAAGGTAAAAAAGATAGATATACAGTACTGCCAAAGGCTAGTTTAGAAATGCTCAGAAAATATTACAAAATGTATAAGCCAAAACATCCAGAAGGATATATATTTTTAAATCGAGAAGGAAGACCATTAACAGTAGAAAGAACAAGAATATTTTTTAGAAGATATAGGAGAAAAGCAAAAATAGATGAAAAATTTGTAGTTCATAGTTTGAGGCATCGGTTTTGCTACTGATTTAATAGAAAGAGGAGCAACAATACTGGAAGTAAAGGAACTAATGCGGTCATAGCAATATACGCTCAACCATGGAGTATATCCATGTTGCAAATCTGGAATTATCGGTAGATAATCCATTAGATGCATTTTTGAAGGGAGAGAAAAAATAAAGTGGAGAAAATTCAGGAAATATTAAATAAAGGCTGGAAGTTATATAGTCAAAATCATAAAGTAATTGGATATAAGAAGAAAGCACTAACAGCAATAGCAGAGTGTAAAACAGGAGCAATAGGAGCACATAAATATGTATGTGATGAATGTGGATATGAAGAAATAGCATATA
>CAMNCL010000034.1 GCA_946534345.1 uncultured Caryophanales bacterium | reverse complement strand
TCTTTATATAATTCAAACATCTTATCGATTTGGTCTGTTCCATTATAATAAACTTTAATATGATCAGTAATTACAAAGTCAGCTTCTTTACGAAGTGATTGTACTTTACGAACAAATTCACGAGCAAGTCCTTCTAATATTAATTCTTCAGTTAATTCAGTATCTAATACTACTATTGTTCTATTATTAGAAGTAGAAGCATATCCTTCTTTTTGTTTAATTGAAATTAATGTATTTTCTGCATTAAGTTCAAAGTCTTCTCCAGCAAGTTTAATAGTTAAACCTTCTTCTGCAATCTTAGCTATTTCACTAGAAGTTAATTTAGCTAAAGCTCCTTGTAGTTCTTTAATCTTAGGTCCTAATTCTTTACCAAGTACTTTAAAATTAGGTTTTACTATATACTCTAAATATTCAGTCATATCTGGTTTAAATACAACTTCTTTTACATTTAATTCTTCTTCAATTACTGGTAATAAATCTCCAATTATTAATTCATCAGATTTAGGTAATATTAAACTACTAATTGGTTGACGAACCTTGATATTAACTTCTTCTCTTGCGAATCTACCTAAAGAACATACATCTCTTACTAAGTCCATTCTCTCTTCTACTGCTTCATCAATTAAATCAGTATTCTCTACTGGGAATTCTGCTAAATGAACTGATTTTTCACCAGTTAATTTACCATAAATTTCTTCAGTCATAAATGGAGTCATAGGAGCACATATCTTACATAAAGCAACTAATGCCTCATACATTGTTAGATAAACTGCTTTCTTACTCTCAGTTAATTCTGAATCCCAGAATCTTCTTCTATTACTTCTAATATACCAGTTAGATAAATCATCATTTAAGAAAGGTACTATTAGCTTAGCTACTTTATTTAAATCATATTCAGCATAAGCAGCATTTACATCTCTAATTAATTTATTTAATTTAGAAATTAACCATCTATCAATTAATTCTCTATCCTTTACAGGAATATCATATTCTCTTGGATCAATATGATCAGCATTCGCATACATTTCAAAGAATGAATAAGCATTCTTGAATGTTGAAATATATTTTGAATAAACTTCTTTTAATCCATCTACATCAAATTTTAATGGAGTCCATACTGGTGATGCATGTAGGATATAGAACCTTACAGTATCTGCTCCATATTCTTCCATTATTTCAAATGGTGAGATAGCATTTCCTTTTGACTTATGCATCTTTTGACCATATTTATCTAATAATAAGTCATTTACTAAAACATTCTTATATGGAGACTTACCTGTCATAAATACAGATATTACTATTAATGAATAGAACCAACCTCTAGTTTGATCAATTCCTTCACAAATAAAGTCTGCTGGATATTGTTCTTCAAATAACTTTTTATTTTCAAATGGATAATGATATTGAGCAAAAGGCATAGCTCCACTATCAAACCAACAATCAATAACATCTTTAATTCTAGTCATTTCTTTTCCACATTCTGGACATTTAATATGAATATCATCAACATATGGTCTATGTAATTCGATAGTCTCATCAATTTCTTCGATTGCTTTCTTAACTAATTCTTTACGTGAACCAATCATTTCTTCATGACCACATTCACATTTCCATAGTGGAATTGGTGTACCCCAATATCTATTTCTAGAAATTGCCCAGTCATTCATATTCTCTAACCAGTTACCAAAACGTTTTTCCCCAACATAATCTGGGAACCAATTAACTTTATTATTTTCTTTAATAATTTCATCTTTCTTATCAGTAGTTCTGATATATAAAGATGGTTTTGAATAATAAACAAGTGGTGTTTTACATCTCCAACAATGTGGATAGTCATGTGTCATCTTTTGTTTCTTAAATAATTTATCATTCTCAGCCAAGTACTTGATTATTTCTATTTCTAATTCTGGATCTACTACTAATCTTCCCTTCCAAGGTCCTTCAGTAAAACATCCATCTTCTCCTACTGGATTTAACATAGCTAAGTCATACTTTAATCCAATTTCATAGTCATCTTGACCAAATGCAGGAGCAGTATGAACTACACCAGTACCATCTTCCATAGTAACGTAATCTCCACATCCAACGATAAATGCTTTCTTATCTTTTGGAGTTTTTAATACTGGAATTAATTGTTCATACTCACGGAATTCTAATTCTTTTCCTTTAAACTCTTTAACTATTTCATAGCCTTCTCCTAATACTTTATCTGCTAGTGTTTTAGCTAAGATAAAGTTATATCCTTTAGATAAAGCTTTTACATAAGTTTCATTAGGATTAACAATTAAAGCAACATTAGATAGTAATGTCCATGGAGTTGTAGTCCAAGCTAAATAATAAGTGTTTTCTTCATCTTTAGCCTTGAATGGTACATATACAGTATTAACAGGTATCTCTTTATAACCTTGAGCAACTTCATGAGAAGCTAATCCTGTACCACATCTTGGACACCAAGGAACTATCTTTAAACCATTATAAATATGTCCTTCATCAAATATTTTCTTTAAAATATACCATTCAGTTTCAATATAATTATTATCATAAGTAACATATGGATTCTCTAAATCAATGAATTGTCCCATTTCTTTTGTAAATTTAGTAAAGCTCTTTTCATTCTTCCAAACACTTTCACGACATTTTTGGTTGAACTCTTTAATACCGTATTTTTCAATATCATCTTTACCATTAAAACCTAATTCTTTTTCTACTTGAACTTCTACTGGTAATCCATGAGTATCCCAACCTACTTTACGTAGAACACGATATCCTTGCATAGTCTTATATTTACAAATAGTATCCTTTAATAGTTTAGCCATCATATGATGGATACCAGGCATTCCATTAGCAGTAGCTGGTCCATCATAGAAAACAAAGTTTTCATGTCCTTTTCTATTTTTAATACTCTTTTCGAAGATCTTATTTTTTTCCCAATAAGCTCCATATTTCTTTTCTACTTCATTGATTTTTCCTTGCTCTAATTTTTTAAATTTCATATTATCACTCCTTGCAAAATAAAAAGATGCTACCCAAAGGACGAAAAGCCGTGGTACCACCTTTATTTATACTCTTAAACTATAACGCGTTACCGTATTTATCTTATCCATAAATCGCACTTGAAAGTGATC
>CAMNCL010000033.1 GCA_946534345.1 uncultured Caryophanales bacterium | reverse complement strand
GTGGAACATTACTCTTTTTTTATTTCCTGGGAAATAATTTCCTATGTTTCACGTGAAACAAAAAAAAGAGAAGAATTACTCATTCTCCTCTGATTCTTCTTCATATTCCTCTTTTTCTACTAATGCTACAGATGCAACTTTTTGATCATCTTTTAAATTAATTAATCTAACTCCTTGTGTTGCTCTCTTTAAAACAGATACTTGTTCTAATGGTAATTTAATAATAATACCACTATCTGTCATTATCATTAAATTAAGTGGTGCATCAGCCTTTAGGCACTTTAACGATGCCATCATACCATTTTTCTCTGTAACATTAAGTGCTTTAACTCCTTTACTTCCTCTATGAGTTAATCTATATTCATCTACTACTGTTTGTTTGCCATAACCGTTTTCAGTAACTATTAATACCATATCACCAGAGAAAACTGTTTCTGCACCTACTACAATAGCTCCATCCAAATCAATTCCTTTAACACCAGAACTACTTCTTCCCATGCATCTAACTTCATTTTCTTCAAATCTTACTAATCTACCATTACTTGCTCCTATAACGATTTCATTTGATCCACAAGTACTCTTAACACTTATTAATTCATCGTCTTCTTTAAGAACAATAGCAATTTTTCCACTCTTTCTAATATTATCAAATTCTTCTATTGCAGTACGTTTAACAATACCTTTCTTAGTTGCAAACATTAAATATTTAGTAAAATCATCATTTTGCTTAATATTAATTATCGAACTAATGTTCTCATCTTTCTCAAGTGGAAGTAAATTAATAATAGGTAATCCTTTAGATTGTCTAGAAAACTCAGGAATTTCATAACCCTTCATTCTATATACTTTTCCCTTATTAGAGAAGAATAATATATAATCATGTGTTGATGAAGAAATTAAGTGTTCTACAAAATCTTCTTCGTTTGTAGACATTCCTTTAATACCAACACCTCCACGGTTTTGAGTCTTATATGTATCACTCTTTAATCTCTTAATATAACCTTTTTTAGTTAAATTAATTACAATATCCTCTTCAGGTATTAGTGATTCATCCTCAATATATTCAATAGCTGTCATATCAATATTAGTACGTCTTTCATCACCATATTTTTGTTTAATTTCAAGTAATTCATTCTTAATTACTTCTAATATTTTTGCTTCACTAGCTAAAATTGCTTTTAATTCTTCAATAGTTTTTAATAAATCAGCTAGTTCATTCTCAATTTTTTCACGTTCTAATCCGGTTAATCTACGTAATCTCATCTCTAATATTGCGTTAGATTGTACCTCAGTTAGTGAAAATTTACTCATTAAAGCTTCTTTAGCAGCATCATCAGTCTTAGATCCACGAATTACTTTAATAACTTCATCAATATTATCTAAAGCTATTTTTAAACCTTCTAAAATATGAACTCTTTTTTCAGCTACATCTAAATCGAATCTAGTTCTTCTTATAATAACTTCTTTTTGATAATCTATATATTTTACAATAATATCCTTTAATCCCAATGTTTTTGGAACACCTTGATCAAGCATTAAGAATATTATTCCATAAGTAGTTTGAAATGCTGTATGTTTATATAATTTATTTAATACTACCTGTGCATTAGCATCTCTTTTTAATGTAATAGTTATCTTAATACCATTTTTTAAGTCTGAATGATAATCAGAAATACCTTCTATTGTTTTATTATGAACAAGTTCTGCCACTTTATTCTTTAAATCTAAGGTATTTACTCCATATGGTACTTCATCAATTATTATTTGTTGTTTTCCATTACTTTCCTCTATTGTTGCTTTACTTCTAATAGTAATTGATCCCCTACCAGTTTCATAAGCTTTTCTAATACCACTATTTCCAAGAATAATTGCTCCTGTTGGAAAATCTGGTCCTTTAATATATTTCATTAATTCATCTAATTCAATATCAGGATTATCTATATATGCAACACATCCATCAATTACTTCACTCAAATTATGAGGTGGAATATTTGTTGCCATACCAACAGCTATACCAGTAGTACCATTTACTAAAATATTAGGAAATCTAGATGGTAAAACAACCGGTTCTTTTTCACTTTCATCAAAGTTTGGTATAAAATCAACTGTATTTTTATTAATGTTTCTTAATAATTCCAATGATATTTTTGATAAACGAGACTCTGTATAACGCATTGCTGCTGCCCCATATCCCTCAATATTACCAAAATTACCATGTCCATCTATTAACATATATCTGTAAGAAAAGTCTTGAGCCATACGAACCATAGCTTCATAGATAGAAGAATCACCATGAGGGTGAAAATTACCCATAACTTCTCCGACAGTCTTAGCACTCTTTCTATGAGGTTTATCAGGTGTATATCCAGATGAATACATAGAATATAGAATTCTTCTATGAACAGGCTTTAAACCATCTCTTAAATCTGGAATAGCACGTGCTGTAATAACACTCATTGAATAGTCTAAAAACGAATCTTGTACTTCTTTTACTATATTATTATCTTGTAACCTATCCATACAAACCTCCTATACATCCAAATTCGCATAAGTTGCATTTTCTTCAATGAACTCACGTCTTGGTCCTACTTCTTCTCCCATTAATTTAGAGAATACTTCATCTGCAGCTTGAATATCATCAACTGTTATTTTTCTAAGAATTCTTTGACTAATATCCATTGTAGTTTCATTTAATTCTTCAGCATCCATCTCTCCTAAACCTTTCATACGAGCTATTTCATACTTAGTATTAGGATCTAGAGAAGCAAGATATTCGTCTCTTTCAGCCTCGTCTAACACATATTTACGGTTTTTACCATGTGTAATTCTATATAATGGAGGTTGTGCAGCATAAACATGTCCAGCCTCAACTATTGGTCTAAAGAATCTATAAAATAAAGTTAATAACAATACACGAATATGACTTCCATCAACATCAGCATCTGTCATGATGATAATTTTGTGATATCTAAGTTTACTTAAATCAAATTCATCACCAATTCCAGTACCAAATGCTGTAATAATTGTACGTATTTCTTCATTACTTAAAGCCTTATCAAGTCTAGCTTTTTCAACATTTAAAATCTTACCACGTAATGGAAGAATCGCTTGAGTCATTGCATCTCTACCCTTAATAGCAGATCCTCCTGCTGAATCACCCTCGACTAAGAATATCTCAGATACACTAGCATCTTTACTCTTACAATCATTAAGTTTTCCATAGAAATTGGTAATATCTAAGTCACCTTTACGACGAGTTAATTCACGAGTCTTCTTAGCAGCTATTCTTGCCCTACTCGCAAGCATAGATTTATCTAGAATTATACGAGCTTGATCCGGATTTTCTAATAAGAATCTTTCAAAAGCTTCAGTAAATATCTTATCAGCTATTCCTCTAACCTCACTATTACCAAGTTTAGTCTTAGTTTGACCTTCGAATTGTGGATTAGGATGTTTAACAGAAATAATCATTGTAATACCTTCTCTTACATCTTCTCCAGATAAAGGCTCATCTTTTTCTTTTAATAAATTGTTTTTAGTCGCATATTTATTAAGAATTCTAGTTAATGCTCTTCTTACACCATCTTCATGAGTTCCACCTTCTGGTGTAGTTATGTTGTTTACAAAAGAATAAATACTTGCATTATAAGATTCATTATATTGTAAAGCTACTTCAACTTTAATATCTTTTTCTTCACCTTCTACATAAATAACACTTTCATGAATTGGGTTTTTATTCTTATTAAGCATATTAACATACTCAATTAATCCACCTTCATAGTGGAAAGAGTCTTTTTTATCTACTTCTCTATCATCATATAAAGTAATTCTTAATCCTTTATTTAAGAAAGCTAACTCACGTAATCTATTCTTTAAAATATCATAGTCATATACTGTAGTTTCTTCAAAAATCTTAGGATCAGGTAAGAAATGTACACTTGTTCCAGTACGATCTTTATCACATTGATCAATAACTTTCAATTCATCTTCTGGATGACCACCATTACTGAATTTTTGATAGTAAACATTACCCTCACGATATACTTTTACTTCTAACCATTCACTTAAAGCATTAACAACACTAGCACCAACTCCATGAAGTCCACCAGATACTTTATATCCTCCTCCACCAAATTTACCACCAGCAT
>CAMNCL010000032.1 GCA_946534345.1 uncultured Caryophanales bacterium | reverse complement strand
ATAAGAACTTATAACTATCCACAAAATAGAGTAACTGATCATAGAATTGGTTATACTACAAATACACTAGATAGAGTAATGGATGGAGCTCTAGATGATATAATTGATGCATTAATTCAAGAAGATCAAAAGAGAAAGCTACAAGGAGAAGATGAATAATAAGGAGTGATAATATGACTATAGAAGAATTATTAGTATTTGGAAAAAGTCATTGTCATTCAGATCATGCTAAAATATTATTAGCAGAACTTTTAAATAAAAACCCATTAGAACTATTAAATTATCTAGAAGAAAAAGTAGAAGAAGAAATAGTAGATAAGTATAAAAAAGAGGTATTGGCCTTAGAAGAAGGGAGACCATTACAATATGTTATTGGTAGCGTTAATTTCTTTGGTAATAGGTTCTATATTGATGAAAGAGTCCTAATACCAAGATTTGAAACAGAAGAATTAGTAGAAAATACTATTAAATATGTAGAAGAATACTTTGATGAGCCTATAGATATAGTTGATTTAGGCTGTGGAAGTGGTGCCATTGGTATAACTTTAGAAAAGAAATTATCCCCAAAATCTGTGGATTTAATAGATATTTCAAAAGAAGCTTTAGAAGTTACAAAAATTAACTGTGAAAAAATAGAATCTAAAGCAAATTTAATACAAAATGATTTCTTAGAAGGAATTGATAAGAAATATGATTTAATAATTAGTAATCCACCATATATAAAGACTAATGAAGAAATAGAAGATATAGTTAAGAATAATGAACCTAGTATTGCCCTATATGCAGGAGATGATGGATTGGATTGCTATAGAAAAATATTATCTCAAGTAAAAAAGAATATGAAAGATAAATGTCTAATAGCTTTTGAGATTGGTTGTGATCAAAGTAATGATATTATTACTTTAGTTCAAGAATACTTAGAAGATGTCATTATAGAGGTAAAAAAAGACCTATCAGATAAAGATAGAATGTTATTTATATTTAAGAATATTAAGTAACTCCCCTAGGGAGTTTTATTTACGACAAATACCTGAAGAATAGGGCGATTTGATTGACAAAAAATATATATTTTCTTATGATTAACTTGGGTGATAATGTGTTAGTAAATTTTAATGAAATGTTATTAAATGCAAAGAAAGGTAAATATGCAGTACCACACTTTAATATTAATAATTTAGAGTGGACTAAATATATATTAGAAGAGTGTCAGGAGCTAAATATACCAGTTATTCTAGGAGTTAGTGAAGGAGCTGCTAAATACATGGGTGGCTTTGAAACAATCGTTGGAATGGTTAAAGGATTAAGTAAAGATAAAACTATTCCAATTTGTCTTCATCTAGATCATGGACAATCATTTGATAGCTGTAAAGCAGCAATTGATGCTGGATTCACTTCAGTAATGATAGATGCATCTAGATTAGAACTAGCTGAGAATGTTAAAACTACAAAAGAAGTAGTAGATTATGCTCACGAAAGAGGAGTATCAGTTGAAGCAGAAGTAGGACATATTGGAGGAACAGAAGATAATATTATTTCAACTGAAACTAATGCTACTCTAGAAGAATGTAAGACAATTTATGAAGGAACTGGAATAGATGCTCTAGCTCCAGCACTAGGTAGTGTTCATGGTTTATATAAAGGTGAACCGAATCTAGATTTCGAAAGAATGCAATTAGTAAATAATGAATTACCAATACCATTAGTATTACATGGTGGAAGTGGCATTCCAGATGATAAAATAAGAAAAGCAATTGAATGCGGTACATCTAAAATAAATGTAAATACAGAGTTACAAATAGCTTGGACAGGTGCAGTAAGAGAATTCTTAAACTCAGATGATAAAGCATATGATCCAAGAAAAGTAATAGGAAGTGGAGAAAAAGCTATTAAAGAAAAAGTAGCTGAAAAAGTTAAACTATTTGGAACAAAATAATAACAGGAGGTTTTTATGAAAGTAATTGAAATAGAAGGGGCAAAAGAATTGAATGGTACTATCAGAATTAGTGGTGCAAAGAATGCTACTGTTGCTTTAATACCAGCTGCTATTTTAACAGATGAAGAAGCAACTATTTGTAATGTACCTGAAATTACTGATACAGATGCTTTATGTGATATTCTAAAGCAACTAAATGTTAATGTTAATCGTTCAACTGAAAGTTTAGTTATAAACCCAAAAGATATGAAGAATATTGAAATAGAAGAAAAATATTCTAAAAAACTAAGAGCATCTTACTATTTCATGGGAGCATTATTAGGAAAATATAAGAAAGCAGTTATGTATTTCCCTGGAGGATGTTCAATAGGTGCTAGACCAATTGATCTTCACTTAAAAGGATTTGAAGCTTTAGGAGCTAAAGTTACTAATGAAGGAAATAGATATACTGTGGAAGCAGAAGAATTACATGGAGCAAATATTTATTTAGATATAGCTTCAGTAGGAGCAACTATTAATATTATGTTAGCTGCAGTAAAAGCAAATGGAAAAACAGTAATAGATAATGCTGCAAAAGAACCAGAAATAGTTAATGTCGCAACATTTTTAAATATGATGGGTGCTAAAATAACAGGAGCTGGTACTTCGACTATAAAAATAGAAGGAGTAGAACACTTACATAAGTGTTTCCATGAAGTTATTCCAGATAGAATAGAAGCAGGAACATATATAATTATCGCAGCTTTATGTGGACATAATTTAAAGATAGATAATGTTATACCAGAACATATTGATTCACTATTATCTAAGTTAGAAGAAATGGGTATTGAAATGGAAGTCGGGGCTGACTACGTAATTGTTTTTGATGGAAAGAAAGAGCTACATCCAACAAATATAAAGACAGCAGTATATCCGGGATTCCCTACAGACTTGCAACAACCTTTTACTGTGCTACTAACTAAAGCTAAAGGTAGATCGAAAGTAGAAGAAACAATCTGGGAAAATAGATTTATGCACATAGCATACTTAAATAAACTAGGAGCAAATATAACAGTTAAAAATAGAACAGCAACAATAGATGGTCCAAGTGAATTAAAAGGAACTGAAGTAGTAGCAACAGATTTAAGAGCAGGAGCAGCAATGGTTGCTGCTGGACTAGTTGCTGAAGGAAAAACAACTATTGCCGATGCTGAACATATCTTAAGAGGATATGAACAAATAGTTGAAAAACTAAAAGCAGTTGGCGCAAAAATTACTATAAAAGAAATATAAAAATACTTATATTTCTTTATTTTTAAAGAAATAACTTGAAAAAATATAAAATATTTGATATATTAATAACGCATTTAATTACTATGACAAATATTTTGTCATGGCGGAAGGAGAGATAATATGAAAAAAGGTATACATCCAGAAGTAATGGATTGTAAGGTAACATGTGCTTGTGGAGAAACATTTACTTGTAAATCAACAAAACCTGAAATCAATGTAGAAATTTGTTCTAAATGTCATCCTTTCTATACAGGAAAACAAAGTAGAGCATCTCGTGCAGGTAGAGTTGATAAATTCAATAAAAAATATGGATTTGATAAGAAAGAAGATTAATTTAATCTTCTTTTTTTATGATGATAAACAATATTTAGAATTAAGCAAAAAGAATTAACTTAATGTACTAATTAAGTTCTTTTTTTAATCAAATATTTTATTTGCAGACTTTATGGTTATATTGTATACTTATATTTATAAAGATAGGTGATAGGATGAATAAAAAAGGATTCACAATGATAGAATTATTAGCGGCAATAGTAATTTTAGGAGTGTTAAGTATATTTGCGATAACAAGTGCAACAAGATTTATAGACAAAGCAAAGGGAGAAGATGTTGATCAGCAAAGGAATACATTGATACAAGCAGCACAGAGTTATATGCAAGCAAATAGAAGTAAATTACCAAAAGCAATAGGAGAAGAACAAAAAGTAACCGCAATCACCTTGAAGAATAGAAGATATTTGCAAACAGATTTGAAGAATAAAGACGGAGAAGACTGTATGCCAAAAACATATGTAAAGGTAAAAAGGACAAGCAAAGCAAAATATGAGTATACAGCAGTAGTCTTATGTGGAAATGATCAAGATACAAACACAAGTGCACCAAAGCCAGCAATAAGCTTATATTTTTCAGACGCGACTGGAAATAAATTAGAAGATGATGCATCAATATTAAAGCATGTTAAAGAAGCAACACTATATATGGAATTCAAGGGAGAAGGAAAAGAACCGGAAGAAATAACAGAAACTATAGATGGATATAGTTATGCAATCTATGTAAAAGGAACTGGAGATACAGATTATAGAGAAGTGTTTAACACAGGAACACTAAGTGGAAATGGAAAGAAAGTAATAAATGTAAAAAGGAAAGTAACAGACTTTATAGATATAACAGATATAACAGATTTCAATGTAAAAGCAA
>CAMNCL010000031.1 GCA_946534345.1 uncultured Caryophanales bacterium | reverse complement strand
AAGATTGATTAATTGGAAGGAGGGTATTTATGAACCGCCTAAAAGAGAAATACTTGAAAGAAGTAGTTCCAAGTCTACAAAAGAAATATAATTATAAGTCATTAATGGAAGTTCCTAAATTAGAGAAAATAGTTATTAATATGGGAGTTGGAGATGCAACTACTAATTCTAAATTATTAGATGCAGCAGTAGCTGATTTAACTAAGATTTCTGGTCAAAAACCAGTAGTAACTAGAGCTAAGAAGTCAATTGCAGGATTCAAAGTAAGAGAAGGACAAGCAATTGGTTGTAAAGTTACCCTAAGAGGTGACAAAATGTATAACTTTATGGATAAGTTAATCTCAATAGCTCTACCAGGAGTTAGAGATTTCCGTGGAGTTAGTCCAAGAGCATTCGATGGAAGAGGAAATTATACAATGGGAATTAAAGAACAATTAATTTTCCAAGAAATCGATTATGATGATGTTGTAAAAGTAAGAGGTATGGATATTATCTTCGTTACAACAGCTAAATCTAATGAGGAATCATATGACTTACTAAATGAACTTGGAATTCCTTTTAGAAAGTAATTAGGGAGGAATATTATGGCAAAGAAAAGTATGATAGTAAAAGCTAATAGACCACAAAAATATAAAGTTCGTGAATATACAAGATGCTCACGTTGTGGTCGTCCACACGCAGTTATGAGTAAATTCGGAATCTGCCGTATTTGCTTCCGTGAATTAGCTTATAAAGGACAAATACCAGGGGTTAAAAAATCAAGTTGGTAATTGGAAAGGAGGAATTGAAATGGCAGTAGTAACAGATACAATTGCAGATATGTTAACAAGAATTCGTAATGCTAATCAAATGCGTTATGAAGAAGTAAAAGTTCCTGCTTCTAATATTAAGAAAGAAATCGCAAGAATTCTTAAAGAAGAAGGATTTATTAAAGATTATAAAATCGAAGATAATGATGCTCAAGGAACAATTGTCTTATCATTAAAGTATACAGACAAGAGAGAAAGAGTTATCACAGGATTAAAAAGAATTTCCAAACCAGGACTTCGTGTATATGCCAATAAAGATGAAATTCCTAAAGTATTAAATGGATTAGGAATTGCAATTATTTCAACATCAAAAGGTATTATGACAGATAAAGAAGCTCGTAAAGAAAATATAGGTGGAGAAGTTTTGGCTTATATTTGGTAATAAAGACAAAGATAGTTTGAAACCCGTGTAAGCGGTAAATTTAAAATGAGATATAGGAGGTGTCATTATGAGCCGTATTGGAAATCGTATTATTACAGTACCTGCAGGAGTTACAATAGAAGAAAACGATGGTGTTGTTACTGTTAAAGGTCCAAAAGGAGAACTTAAACAACCAATGCTAAAAGGTATATCTATGAAACTTGAAGGTACAGAATTAACATTAGAACGTGAAAATGAAAGTGCTAAAGCAATGCACGGTACAATGAACGCCCTTATCAATAATATGATTACTGGAGTAACTAAGGGTTACGAAAGAGGATTAGAAATTATTGGTGTAGGTTATCGTTTCAATGTACAAGGTAAAAAATTAACTATAAATGCTGGTTATTCACATCCAGTAGTTATGGAAGTACCAGAAGGATTAACAGTAGAATCTAATAGTAATACTGAAATTACTGTAAAAGGTATTGATAAAGTATTAGTTGGAGAATTCGCTGCTAATATTAGAAAAGTTAGAAAACCTGAACCATATAAGGGTAAAGGAATTCGTTACAAAGATGAACATGTTCGTCGTAAAGAAGGAAAGAAAGCTGCTTAATCAGTAGGAAGGGAGAATAAATTATGATTAAAAAAGAATCTCGTAATAGTATGCGTGTTGCTCGTCATCAAAGAATACGTAACACTATAGTAGGAACAAGCGCATTACCAAGATTATGTGTATTTCGTTCAAACAAAGCAATTTATGCACAAATCATAGATGATGAAACTAGAACTACTCTTGTATCTGCTTCCTCATTAGATAAAGATTTAAAAATTAAAAATGGAAGTAATGTAGAAGCAGCTAAAGTTGTTGGTAAGAGTATTGCTGAAAAAGCAAAGAAAGCCAAAATAACAAAAGTAGTATTTGATAGAGGTGGATACCTATATCATGGACGTGTTGCTGCATTAGCAGATGCTGCACGTGAAAATGGATTAGAATTCTAATAAGGAGGGCAATATGCAAAAAAGAACACGTGACTCTAAAGAAAAACAATTTGAAGAATTAGTAATTGATGTTAAAAGCGTTGTTAAAGTTAACAAAGGTGGACGTCAAAGAAGATATTCTGCAACAGTTGTAGTTGGAGATCGTAAAGGAAAAGTTGGATTAGGTATTGGTAAAGCAAATGAAGTACCTGATGCAATCAAAAAAGCATTACAAGATGCTAATAAAAATATAATCACAATCCCTCTAACAGATGGAAGAACAGTTGCTCATGAAGCTATCGGTCATGCTGGAGCTGCAAGAGTAATTATTAAACCAGCTAGTGCCGGAACTGGAGTTATCGCTGGTGGATCTGTTCGTGCAATCTTAGAATTAGCAGGAATTCGTGATGTTGTCTCTAAATCACTAGGAGCAAGAACTAAATTAAATATGGCAAGAGCTGCTATGAATGCATTGAAGTCTATTAAGACTCCAGAACAAGTAGCAGAACTTCGCGGAAAAACAGTAGAGGAGATATTAGGATAATGAAATTACATGAATTAGAAAGAAATATCGGTGCTACTCATGCAAGAAAACGTGTTGGCCGTGGTCCAGGTAGTGGTCTTGGTAAAACAAGTGGAAAAGGTCAAAAAGGACAAAAAGCTAGAAGTGGCGTAAGTATTAGTCCAGTATTTGAAGGTGGACAATTACCATTATATAGAAGACTTCCAAAGAGAGGTTTTACAAATGCTAAGTTCAAAACAAGATATGCAACAGTTAATCTTGAAGCATTAAATGTATTTGAAAATGGTACTGTAGTAACACCAGCATTATTAAAAGATACTGGATTAGTTAAAAATCAATTAGATGGAGTAAAAGTATTAGGTACTGGTAAATTAGAAAAGAAATTAACTATTCAAGCTAATAAATTTTCTGCTAGTGCTTTAGAAAAAATTAATGAGGCTGGAAGTAAAGCTGAGGTGATCTAATATGTTTAAACCAATGAGAGAATTATTTACTTCAGGTAATAAGGATCTACGTAAGAGAGTATATTTTACTCTAGCGTGTTTAACAGTATTTATTTTAGGAATTTCAATTAGAGTCCCTGGCACAGAAGATTTAACTGGAAAACTTGGATTTCTAGATTTAATCAATACTATTGGTGGAGGAGCCCTACAAAACTTCTCAATATTTGCTTTAGGTGTTATGCCTTACATCACAGCTTCAATTATTACTCAGTTATTACAAATGGATATTTTTCCATACTTTACTGAGTTAAGAAAACAAGGACATACTGGTAGACAAAAGATTAATCAAATAACTAGATATATGGGTATTGCCTTTGCTTTCATTGAAGGATATGCATTTGCCTTTGCTTTTATGGGTAAAACAGGAGATCCCCTAAGATATATGTATATTGCGACTGTATTAACAGCCGGTACATCTTTCTTATTATGGATGGGTGATCAAATGACTCAAAAAGGTATTGGTAATGGAGTAAGTTTAATTATCATGGCAGGTATTATAGCAAGACTTCCTCAAATGTTTATTGATGCTTTTTCAAGCTTAGTAGTATTTGAAGGAACAACTCAAGTAATTGCTTTAGGTATTATTAAATTTATAATATTCCTTATTGTATACTTTGGAATTGTTATAGGAATGATTTTTGTTCAAGAATCAGAACGTAGAATTCCAATTCAATATGCAAATAAGTCAACAAGTGCATATGGAAATGCTCAAAGCTTTATGCCAATAAGAATTAATACTGCAGGAGTTATCCCAGTAATCTTTGCGTCAAGCTTATTAGCAATTCCAAGTGTTGTAGCACGAGTAGTTAATAAAGAAGGTTTATCACTATTCGTACAAAAATATTTGACTTATACAACTCCAGTTGGATTTATCTTGTATGTAGTATTTATATTCTTCTTTGCATACTTTTATACATTTATTCAATTAAAACCAGATGAATTTGCAAAGAATTTACAAGATAATGGAGGTTATATTCCAGGTATTAGACCAGGAGAAGAAACTAAACAATATGTTAATAAAATATTATCTAGATTAACAGTCCTAGGAGCAACATTCTTATCAATAATCTCAGGACTACCAATTTTATTCTCAAAATTAACTAGTATGCCAACATCTGTTTCTATTGGTGGTACAGGATTATTAATCGTAGTTGGTGTTGCACTTGAGACATACAAACAGTTAGAAGGAAGTATTCTAACTAGAAGTTATAAGAGAGGATATAGAAGAAGATAATTATGAAAAATATAATGTTTATAGCTCCACCTGCTGCTGGAAAAGGAACTCAAGCAGAATTGGTGGTAGAAAAATATGGAATTCCTCATATATCTACAGGAGATATCTTAAGAGATATTTCTAAAGAAGATAGTGAAATTGGTAAATATGTTTTTGAAACATTAGCTAATGGGGAATTAGTAAAAGATGAAATAACATATCAATTAATAGAAGATCGTCTTGGAAAAGATGATTGTAAGAATGGGTTTATTATTGATGGATTTCCACGTAATATAGCTCAAGCTTATGAATATGATAAAATACTAAAACATTTAGGATATGAAGTTGGTAATGTTATATTCATTAATGTTGATAAGAAAACATTAGAAAAAAGAATCACAGGAAGAAGAATTTGTGAGAACTGTAAAACTATTTATAATATTAATGATGAAAAGAGTTCTCCAAAAGAAGAATCTGTATGTGACAATTGTGGTGGAAAGTTATATCAAAGAAGTGATGATAACTTAGAGGCTTTTGAAACAAGATATAATATGTATGTTGAAAAGACTGAACCAATAATTGAATATTACAGAGAAAAGAATGTATTAACTGAAGTTAGTGGAGACGATACAGTAGAAAATATTTTTGCTCGTATCGATGAGATTATTTCAGATTAGTAGTACCCAGCCTAAAGAAGGTATAATGCCTTCTTTGGAAGGTACAAAAAATCTTACACAGGAGAGTGAAGAGATGGCTAAGGAAGATACAATCGAGATAGAAGGCAAAGTTCTTGAAATTATTCCAGGAGGAAAGTTTAAAGTTCAATTGGAAAATGGACACATTGTGGAAGCTCACGTTTCTGGTAAAAT
>CAMNCL010000030.1 GCA_946534345.1 uncultured Caryophanales bacterium | reverse complement strand
ATAGATTCTCATTTAATGTAAAGGGTGGACGATGTGAAGCTTGCCGTGGAGATGGCGTAAAGAAAATAGAGATGCATTTTTTACCAGATGTTTATGTACCATGTGAAGTGTGTCATGGAACTAGATACAATAGAGAAACTCTAAATATTAAATATAAAGATAAGAATATTGCAGAAGTATTAGATATGCGCGTTACAGAAGCTTTAAAATTCTTTGAAAACGTTCCTAAAATTAAAAGAAAACTACAAGTATTAGAGGATGTAGGACTAGGTTATATAAAACTAGGACAAAGTGCTCCAACACTTTCAGGAGGAGAAGCAGAAAGAGTAAAACTAGCAAAAGAATTACAAAAGAAAGCAACAGGAAAGACTCTATTTGTCTTAGATGAACCAACAACAGGACTACATACCGATGACATTAAGCGCTTACTTGCAATTTTACAAAAAATAGTCGATAATAATGATACAGTAGTAATAATTGAACATAATTTAGATGTTATAAAGGTAGCTGACCACATTATTGATTTAGGACCAGAAGGTGGAGATGATGGTGGTACTGTAGTTGCTACTGGAACACCTGAAGAAGTATCAAAAGTAGAAAAGTCATATACTGGACAATTTTTAAAGAAAATACTATAGGAGTGAAATAATGACCAAAGCAAAAAAAGCAGTTCAAAAAAGTAAACAAAAAATTGTATTATTTCTAGACTGGTTACTATATATGATAGGTTATACACTAGTATTTGTATTAGTCACAAGTTTATTTAAAACTATACATATAGATAGTAATCACCTAATTTTTTGGTCTGCAATAATTGTATTATTAATATATTTATTAAATAAAACAATTAAACCAATACTTGTAACACTTACAATTCCGATTACAGGTTTAACTTTAGGATTATTTTATCCTTGTATAAATGTATTTATATTAAAACTAGTTGATTGGTTATTAGGAAAACACTTCCAAGTAACTAATTTATTAGTCGCATTACTTGCTTCAATTCTGTTATCAATAACTAATTTTATAGTTGATCAAGTAGTAGATAGTTTAATTAGTAAGGTAAAGAAACATGGATAGTATATTATTAGATTTAGGATTTATACAAATTAAATGGTATTCATTTTTAATATTAACTGGTTTAATATTAGGATATTTTTTAGCTTCTAAAGAAACTAAAAAGAAGAATATGTCTAATGAAGAATTATTAGATTTAGGTTTCTATTTAATAATATTTAGTATATTAGGCGCAAGAGTATATTATGTATTGTTTAATTTAAACTATTACTTAGCTAACCCAGCAGAAATAGTTATGCTTTGGCACGGAGGATTAGCTATTCATGGAGGTATAATTGCTGGACTAATATTTCTTATAGTATATTCTAAGAAACATAAAATTAATTTATTATTAATGACTGATATTCTTGCGGTAAGTTTAATTATTGCTCAATCTATAGGTAGATGGGGTAATTTCTTTAATGGAGAGGCTTATGGTAGAGTAGTATCACTAAATTTCTTAAATAATTTACATTTACCAAAGTTTATTATAGATGGTATGTTTATAAATGGTGCATATAGAGAGCCAACTTTTCTCTATGAATCTATTTTATCTTTGATAGGTTTTATAATTCTTATAGTTATAAGAAAAAAGTTTAAAATAAAAACTGGATATCTTACCGGAATATATTTAATCTGGTATGGAATAGAGAGATTAATAATAGAGACATTTAGATCAGATTCTCTAATGTTAGGACCATTAAAAATAGCTCAAATTATTTCAATAATTGGAATAATTGGGGGAGTATATTTAATTATAAAAAGTAAGAATAATAAATTATATAGTAAAGAAAAATTACTAAAATAGGAGGATTTATGAATAAAAAAGTAGTTGTTATGGGTGGAGGAACAGGAATATCTTATCTACTAAGAGGTTTAAAGGATTTCCCAGTAGATATAACTGCTGTTATAACAGTATCAGATAATGGTAGATCAACTGGTAAATTAAGAGAAGAATTCCATATTCCAGCTGTAGGAGATATTAGAAAAGTAATTACTAATTTATCAGGAACAGATGAGGCTATTAAAGATATGATGTCTTATCGTTTTAAAACATCAAGTGATTTAGATGGTCATGCAGTTGGTAATTTAATTCTAACAGCTATGTTAGATATTACTGGTTCATTAAAAGAATCTATTGCCCACTTATGTAAGTTATTAGATGTAAGACATAAGGTTTTACCTATCTCTGAAGAGTCAGACTTAACACTAATGGGTTTAGATACTGAAGGAAATATAATTGAAGGAGAAGAACAAATTACACTAGCACATAGGCAATTTGAAAAAATCTATTATAAAGAAGAACCAGAAGTATTACCAGAAGTATTAAAGGCTATTAAAGAAGCAGATTTAATTGTTTTTAGTATGGGTAGTCTATATACAAGTGTATTACCAAATATTATTTGTAAAGAAGTAAAAGAAGCTTTCAATCATGCTAAAGCTCCAATAATGTATTTATCTAATTTATTTACTCAACCAGGAGAAACTGATGGTTTTACAGTAGGAGATCATGTTAAATTATTAGATAAATATTTAGATAAGAAAAAAGTAGATGTAGTTATAGCTAGTAATACCAAAATATCTGATAAAATGGCTAAAAAATATGAAACAGAAGAACAAAAAGATCCTGTTAAAATTGATTATGATGAATTAGAAAAGATAGGTGTAGAACTAATAGAAGATGATTTAATCATTATAGATGATGATCATACACTAAAACATAATAGTTTAAAGCTTAGTTCATTAATATTCTCCTATCTAATGAGGAAATAATGTCCTATACAGTTTCAATAAAAGAAGAAATAGTAAATATAAAAAGTAGTAATTCAGAACTTATAGCTGAATTATCTGCATATATCAGAAATAATGGTATTATTACAAACAAAAAAGTCACTATGACTACAGAAAATAAAGAAGTAGTTAATCATTTAGTAGAGTCATTAAAGGATATTTATAATGTTAAATCAAAGGTAGAAGTAATAGAAAACTTAAACTTTAGTAAGAAAGACTTATATCAAATAACTATTGATGATAATATTTCTAAACTCCTACAAAAACTAGGTATTTGGGATACTAATAATAAGTATTTAGGTACAGTACCAGATTACATAGTAGGTGGTAATGAAGAAATAAGAGCTTATCTCCGAGGAGTATTTGAAGGTGTAGGTAGTATTAATGATCCTAAGACTTCTAGATATCATATGGAATTATTAATTAATAAGTCAAAAGAAGCTGTATTTGTTCAAAAACTATTAAATATATTTGAATTAAATGCAAAAATACTAAGTAGAGATAAAGGCTACATGATTTATATTAAAGAAGCTGAGAAAATAAGTGATTTTATTAAAATATTAGGTGCCAATAAAGCAGTATTATACTTTGAAGATATAAGAGTATATCGTGATAAAAAGAATAAGACTAATCGCTTGAATAATATGGAACAAGCTAATATGGATAAAATTATTCAGACAGCTGCTCTTCAATTAGAACAAATTGAAGTAATTGAAAAAAATGATGGTATTATGCTTTTAGATGATAAGACAAAAGAGACTTTAGAATATCGTAAGAAGTACCCAGAAGCATCATTAAAAGAGTTGGCAGAAATTATTTCTATTGAAACAAATAAACCAATTACTAAATCAGGCTTAAATCATAGATTAAGAAAGATAAAAGATTTAGCAGATAAATTTAACAAGCAAAAGACCAATTAATTGGTCCTTTTAAGTGTAAAGTACTAAAATTATTAATATTATTATAGACTAAACTATGTTATGATATTATATATAGAATAAAAGGTGGATGATTATATGATAGAGACAATAGAAGTAATCATAAATAATAAGAAATATACATATAATAAAGGTGTTTCTTTATATGAAATTGCGAAGGATTTTAAAGATCAATTTCAATTTCCTATACTATTAGGTCGTGAAGGTAATAGATTAAGAGAATTATCTTATACACTAGATGAATCATGTAATCTAGAATTTTTAGATTTAACTTCAAGAGAAGGTAATAATGTTCATATTAATGGATTAGTATATGTAATGGAATATGCTGTTAAGAAATTATATGGTAAAAACGCTAATATAATAGTAGAACATTCATTAGATAAAGGAATTTACTTAGAATCTACTTTTAAATTAAACGAAGATAAAGTTAAAGATATAAAGAAGAAAATGCAAGAGATAATTGCTGAAGATAAACCAATTATAAAAATGAATATTGATCGTATGGAAGCTAAACAATATTTTGAAAGTGTTGGAGATGAAGCTAAAGCAGGAGTAATGCTTTATAATACTAATAACTATGTTACTTTATATCGTTTAGGGAACTTATATAATTATTTTTATAATTTAATGCCAACATCTACAGGTATGGTAAAAGATTTTGATTTAACTTATATTAAAGATAATGGATTTATATTAAGATTCCCAACAGTATTTATTCACGATAAGATAAAGAAATATGAACACCATCCAATGATGTTTGAAGTATTTAAAGAATATCGTGATTGGGGTAAAAAACTAGGTATTTCGACATCAGTAGATTTAAATAAGATAGTATCTACTGGAAGAGTAAGTGATATGATTAAGATAGATTCTACTGTTTATGATCGTAGAATTGTATCAGTTGCTAGAGAAATAAGTGATAATAAAGATGCAAAGATAGTTTTAATCGCAGGTCCTTCATCATCTGGAAAGACTACTACATCTAAAAAATTATGTATGTATCTTCGATTATTTGGATTAAATCCAAAAGTAATTGCTATGGATGATTATTTTGTAGAAAGAGAAGAGAATCCTAAGAATCCAGATGGATCATATAACTTTGAATGTTTAGAAGCTGTTGATTTAAAGCTATTTGATAAACAGGTTGCTAGTTTATTAAAAGGTGAAGAAATAATAAAACCATCATTTAATTTTACTTTTGGTAAAAAAGAATATAATGAAAAGATGCAAATGGCAGAAGATGATATTTTAGTTATTGAAGGAATTCATGCTCTAGATAATAAAATATTAACTAATATTCCTAGAAATAAGAAATATAAAATATATATTTCTCCATTAACTGAAGTAAATGTAGATGATCATAATCGTATTTCTACTACTGATAATAGATTATTAAGAAGAATTATAAGAGATAATAGAACTCGTGGTCATAGTGTAGAAGCTACACTAGCTGCTTGGCAAAGTGTTAGAAATGGTGAAGAATTATATATATTCCCATATCAAGATGAGGCTGATGTTACAATAAATTCTGCCGCAACATATGAAATAGGAGTACTTAAGACTTATGTAGAACCACTATTATACTCAGTACCAACTGATTCCCCATATTATGAAGAATCAAAAAGATTATTAGACTTCTTAAGAGTATTCTTACCAATACCATCTGATGCTATTCCAGAAGATGCTGTATTAAGAGAATTTATAGGCGGAAG
>CAMNCL010000029.1 GCA_946534345.1 uncultured Caryophanales bacterium | reverse complement strand
TTAAAGTTCAATTGGAAAATGGACACATTGTGGAAGCTCACGTTTCTGGTAAAATCCGAATGAACTACATTCGTATCTTAGCAGGAGATACCGTAATGATAGAACTTTCGCCATATGACTTAACACGTGGGCGTATAACCTATCGTAAATAAAGCGATATTGCCCAGGTGGCAATTATCGTGAATAGGAGGGAAAAATATGAAAGTTAAAGCATCAGTTAAACCAATTTGTGAAAAATGCAAAGTGGTAAAACGTAAAGGTAAAATTAGAATTATTTGTGAAAACCCAAAACACAAACAAGTTCAAGGTTAATTTAGGAGGTGTAGTAAATGGCACGTATTAAAGGTGTAGACATTCCAAATGATAAGCATATTTGTATTTCATTAACTTACATTTATGGTATTGGAAGAAGTCTAGGAAAACAAATTTGTGAAGCTGTTGGAATTGATCCAACTACTAAGACTAAAGATTTATCTCAAGATGATTTAGTTAAACTTCGTGATGAAATTAATAAACATCTTACTGAAGGTGATTTACGTCGTGAAGTAAGTATGAACATCAAAACTAAGATGGAAATTAATTCTTATGAAGGAAGTCGTCATAAAAAAGGATTACCTGTAAGAGGACAAAGAACTAATCGTAATGCTCGTACTCGTAAGGGTAAAGGAAAGATAGTAGCAAATAAGAAAAAAGTTTAGTTAATTAAATAAATATAAAAGGAGGTAAGACTTATGGCTTATAAAACTAGAAAGAAAAAAGTTAAAAAGAATGTACCAGAAGGTATAGCTCATATTCATTCTACTTTCAATAATACAATTACAACTTTAACAGATACAGATGGAAATGTAATAAGCTGGGCATCATCTGGTGCAATTGGTTTCAAAGGAAGTAAAAAATCAACTCCATTCGCTGCTGGAATGGCTGCAGAAGCTGCAGGAAAAGCTGCATACGACATGGGAATGCGTAAAGTTGAAGTTCGCGTAAAAGGTTTAGGTCCAGGACGTGAAACTGCAATTCGTTCATTACAAACTGCAGGTTTAGAGGTAACAGCAATTACTGATGTTACACCAATCCCACATAATGGATGTCGTCCACCAAAACGTCCAAGAGGATAGTGGTGATGCCACTATGTGGCAATTTAAAATATTAAGTTTGTGAAAAAATAAAGGGAGGTTAGTTTCATGTTACAATTTGAAAAACCAATATATAAAATAACTGATACTATAGAAAATAATTTCTATGGTAGATTCGAATTAGAACCATTAGAGAGAGGATTTGGTACTACAATTGGTAATGCATTAAGAAGAGTTATGTTATCATCTCTTCCAGGAAGTGCTATCAGTAGTATTAAAATTGATGGTGTACTTCACGAATTCCAAACAATCGATGGAGTTTATGAAGATGTAACAACAATTATCTTAAACTTAAAAGGAGTAGTTATTAAGAATCATTCTAATGAAGAAAAGACTATTACTCTTAATACTACTAAAGAAGGAGAAATTACAGCTGGTGATATTGAACATGATGCAGATATTGAGATAATTAATAAAGACAAAGTAATTTGTACTTTAGCAAAAGGTGCTTCTCTAAATATGACTATGACAGTTACTAACGGTCGTGGATATGTAAGAAGTGAAGATAATAAGAGAATTCATGATATTAAGAAAGTAGGAGAAATTGCTATTGATTCATTATATTCTCCTATTGAAAGAGTTTCTTACGAAGTTGGAAATGCTCGTGTAGGACAAGATGAAAGTTATGATAAATTAATTATGGATGTTTGGACTAATGGTTCAATTAAACCAGAAGAAGCAATTGCTTTAGCTTCACGTATTTTAATTGAACACTTAGAAATCGTTACTGACTTATCTGCTATAGCTGATGTAAGTGGTATGATGATAGAAAAAACTGAAGATCCAAAAGTAAAAGCACTTGAAACTTCAATTGAAGATTTAGATTTCTCTGTAAGAGCATATAACTGCTTAAAGAGAGCTGGAATTCATACACTACAAGATCTTGTTAACAAGAGTGAATCTGATATGATGAAGATCCGTAATTTAGGTAAAAAATCTCTAAAAGAAGTATTAGATAAAATTAGAGATATGGGCTTAATTTTACGTGATGATGACTAAGATAAGGAGGAATAACTATGGCATATAGAAAATTAGGTAGAGATAACAAGCATAGAAGAAGTATGTTAGCTACTTTAACAAAACAAGTAGTTAATAATGAAAGCATTACTACTACTGATACTAGAGCTAAAGAAGTACGTAAGTTAGTTGATAAAATGATTACTTATGGTAAAAAAGGTGACTTAGTTTCTCGCCGTAAAGCTTTAGCATTCTTACATAACGATAAAGCTACTGTTGATAAAGTATTTAGTGACTTAGCTAAACGTTATGAGAATCGTAATGGTGGTTATACACAAATCTTAAAATTAGATGAAAGACGTGGAGATAATGCTTTAATGGTTATTTTAAGATTAGTAAGTGAAGAAGAACCAAAACAAGAAAAGACTGAAAAGAAAGAAAAAAAGGAAAGAAAGTCTAAAAAGGGTGAATAATAAAATTACAAGTATTTAAATACTTGTTTTTTTATAGAAAAAAAGAAAAACATTTGATATAATAAAGTCGAAAGTGGTGGTTGTATGAAAGCATTAATTACTGGCGCAACATCAGGTATTGGATTAGATATGGCAAGATACTTAGCTACAATGAAGTGTGAACTTATTTTAGTAGCTAGAAACAAAGAAAAGTTAGAGCTTATACAGGAACAATTACCAACTAAAGTAACTATTATAGTTGCAGACTTATCAAATGAACAAAAAGTAAAAGAACTATATGTAGTAGCTAAAAAAGAAAATATTGATATATTAATTAATAATGCTGGATTAGGTGACTTTGGATATTTCACTGATACTGATTTAAATAAAGATTTAGAACTAATTAATACTAATATAAAAGCAGTTCATATCCTTACTAAGTCAATAGTAAAAGATATGGAAAAAAGAAATACTGATACTTATATTTTAAATGTTGCGTCTGCCGCAGCATTTCAACCAGGTCCATTAATGAGTACATATTATGCTACTAAGTCATATGTATATCAATTAACTGAAGCATTATACTTTGAAGAAAAGAAAAAGAAAACTAAGGTACATGTTTCAGTATTATGTCCTGGACCAGTAGAGACAAACTTCAATAATGTTGCTGGTGTAACTTTCTCAGTTAAACCATTGAAAAGTACTTATGTAGCTAAATATGCTATTGATAAGATGTTTAAGAATAAAATGTTAATTATACCAGGAACTACTGTTAAATTAGCTAAATTCTTTGGACGTTTCGTATCAGATAAGTTTTTATTAAAACAAACATATAAAATACAAAAAAAGAAAGCCAGCAAATAGTTGGCTTTTATAATCGGGAGGTGGGTAAAATGAATAAGATAATTGAAGTATATGATTTTTCATTCTCTAAAAATACATTTTACTCTATCTCTGGAGCTAATAATAGTGGAAAAACTACATTAATTAGATTACTACAAAAAGACATTCATAATAATAAAATACAAGTTAATAATAAGAATCTAAATGATTATAATATGAATGAATTAAATACTATTATTAGAGGAGTAATACCATTAGAAATTAAGTTCTTAGGAAACAGTTTAATAGAAGAATTGAATATAAGAAATATAGATGAAGAAATACAAAATTATTTATTAAAAGGATTAAAAATAAAAAGTATTTCTAAAATGAAATATAGTGAATTAACTAATAGAGATATAGTACTATTTCAAATAGTAATAGCTCTATCTTATAAACCACAAATATTACTATTAGATTGTGTTAGTAATTATTTAACTAATACAGATATGAAGAATTTATATAAATTATTGAATGATTATAGATCAAAATATAATCTTACTTTGATTAGTACTACTAATAAATTAGAAGATACATTATATAGTGATTATTTATTTATTATAGATAATGGTAATATATATTTAGAAGGTAAACCATTAGATGTTTTAGAAAAAGATAATGTTTTAAATAAACTAGGTTTAAGTCTTCCATTTATGATAGATTTATCAGTTAAATTAAGAGATTATAATTTACTTGATAATATAGAATTAGATAAAGATAGGATGGTGGATATCCTATGGAAATAAATAAATCTAATATAACAGGAGTATTAATTAGAAAACCTAGTGATAAAATAATTAAATATTTACTAAATAATGAGAATATTAATAATAAAAGAATTAGTATTATTAAAGATGAATTTAATTATATTAATTTTAAAACTACTATTTATGATTATATGAATTATGAAATAAAAAATAAAAATATCATTTTAAAAGATGATTTAAAAAAGATAAAAGATTCATTAAGAATAGTAGGATTATCTTACTTAGACTTAGATAGAAATATAAATACATTATCAGAGTCTGAAAAGAAGTTATTATCTCTTGCGTTATCTCTTTTAAGTAATCCAGAAGTATTAATATTTTTAGAACCATTTAATAAATTAGATTTAAGAAATGAAAAGAGATTAATGTTTCTACTTAGAAAGATAAAAGAGAAGTATGATAAAACTATTATCTTTATAAGTACTAATAGTAATATGTTATATAAGAATACTGATTATTTAATAATATATGATGATAAATTATTAAAAGAAGGATCTACTAAAGAGTTATTAGAAGATGTAGTCTTCTTAAAAAAGAATAGTTTATCTATTCCAGAAATAGTTGAGTTTACTTATATAGCTAAAAGTAAATATAATGTTAAAATAGATTATCATAGTGATATAAGAGATATTATAAAAGATATATATAAACATGTATAAGGAGGGACTATGAGATATTTAATTAAGTTTTCATATGATGGTTCCGGATATAGTGGTTTTCAAACACAAAAAGGATTAGAGACTATTCAAGAGAAAATGGAAGAAGCTTTAACAAAGATAAATAATGGTAAAAAAACTAGTTTAGTCGCAACAGGTAGAACAGATAAAGGAGTACATGCACTTGCACAATATGGTCATGCAGATATTGATGTTAATATTAATGAGAAGAAACTAAAAAGAGCAATGAATTCTAATTTACCTGATGATATTCATGTAATTGAGACAAAACAAGTAAGTGATGATTTCCATGCTAGATATAATGTTAAAAGTAAAACATATCAGTATATTATTAATACAAATGAGTATAATCCATTAGAAAGAAATTATGTCTTCCAATATAATTATAAATTGGATATAGATAAGATGAATGAAGCTATTAAATACTTCTTGGGAGAACATGATTTTAGAGCTTTTGTGACTGATAATAAAGAAAAAGAAAATTGTATTAGAAAGATTACAAAAGCTAGTATAAAAGAAGATCATGGTAAGATTATAATTACTTTTACAGGTAATGGATTCCTACGTTACCAAGTAAGAAATATGGTTGGTATTTTAATAAAAATAGGTGAAGGGAAACTAAATCCTAGTGAAGTAAAGAAGATAATCGATAGTAAAGATAGAACTAAAGCAGGTAAAACAGCACCTGCAGAAGGTCTATACCTAGTAGAAGTAAGATATAAAACTATGTAAACATGCGAAAAAGTATTGATTTTTAATACTTTTTTTAGTATAATCTTAACTGGTACATTTAATTAATCCCACTCTAATCAACTCCTGGGAAAAGTTGATTAAAGTAAAAGGAGAAAAAATATGAAAAGTTATATGCAAAAAAAAGAAACAGTAGAACGTAAGTGGTATGTTATCGATGCTGAAGGTAAATCTTTAGGTAGAGTTGCTTCTCTAGCAGCTACATATCTTCGTGGTAAAAACAAACCAACTTATACACCACATATTGATTGTGGAGATTATATTATCATTGTTAATGCTAGTAAAGTTAACTTAACTGGTAATAAATTAGAAAACAAGATGTATTATAATCACTCACAATATACTGGTGGATTAAGAGAAAGAACTGCAAAAACAATGAGAGAAAAATATCCTGAAGAAATGGTGGAAAGAGCTGTTAAAGGTATGCTTCCACACAATAGATTAGGAAGACAAATGTATAGAAAACTATTTGTATATGCAGGAAGCGAGCACAAACAAATGGCTCAAAAGCCAGAAGTGCTTGAAGTTAAGTAGGAGGGTTAAGTAATGGCAAAAGATAAGAAAAATGTTTATACTGGAACTGGACACAGAAAGTCTAGTGTTGCAAGAGTAACATTAACTTCTGGAAAAGGTAATATTACAGTAAACGGAAGAGATGTTCATGAATATTTTCCTTCTGAAATCTGTGTAATGGATTTATGTCAACCTCTTGATATTACTAATACAAGAGAAATGTTCGATGTAGATGCTAAAGTAAAAGGTGGAGGTTTCCAAGGTCAAACAGGAGCTATCCGTTTAGGAATTACAAGAGCTTTATTAGACTATGATAAAACAACTCCAGCTGATTCAGAAAATAGTTTTAGAAAAACTCTTAAAGTTGCAGGATTTATCACAAGAGATTCACGTAAGAAAGAACGTAAGAAACCAGGATTAAAGAAAGCACGTCGTGCACCACAAT
>CAMNCL010000028.1 GCA_946534345.1 uncultured Caryophanales bacterium | reverse complement strand
CTTTTTTTATGTTCGGAAAATAGTAATCTTGCGATTATTTGTCAATTTTAATTTGACTATAAAGAATTGAAAAAAATATGTTACAATGTAATTGTTAAAACATCTTGTATTGAGTGCAACAATAAATTTTTATAGGAAGGAATATGTTTATGGAAAAATTTTATAGGAAGGAATATGTTTATGGGAAAAGAAAAGAAAGAAAAAACAAATGAATTAGAAAAGGAAAAAGGTACAAAAACAAATAAACCAAAGAAATGGTTAATACCAGTAATAGTATGTGCACTAGTTTTAGTCTCAGTAGGAGGATATTTCTTATGTCTTAAAGTTAATCATAAAGGGATGTTTGCTGGATCTAATGTTAAAACAAAATGTAAGGGCTATCCTTATATATCTAGTCGTTATAGCACAGAACATAAAGATAGTCCTAGAAAAAGTAAAATAGATACTATAAGTATTAAGATTGAGATACGTGGTTTAGGTGGTGCATATTATTTAAAAAATTACTATGAAAAATATAGGGGAAGTTGTAATTATTTTATAGACATTAAAGGAAAGGTAGCACAATTTGTTGATGAAAGTGATAGATCATGGTGCATGGCGAACCCAGCAAATGATAACAGAGCTGTTACTATTGCAGTAGCTCCTACGAATGATCAATCTCCATATCCAATTTCTGATAAAACATATAAAACTTTAATTGATTTAATTACTGATGTATGTAAAAGAAATAATATAAATAAACTTGTTTGGAGCGATAGCAAAGATGATAGACTTAAACGTACAAATGGTACCAATATGACAGTTTTACGTGATTTTGTCAAAAATACAGAAAATCCAGGTGAATACTTGTATAGTCGTATGGGTGATATTGCAAGTGAAGTTAATAAAAAACTTGGAGTTAATTAGTAAAAAGGAATATGTTTATGGAAAAAGAAAAGAAAGAAAAAACAAATGAATTAGAAAAGGAAAAAGGTACAAAAACAAATAAACCAAAGAAATGGTTAATACCAGTAATAGTATGTGCACTAGTTTTAGTCTCAGTAGGAGGATATTTCCTATATCAAAACATGGGCAAAAAAGATAATGTTGAGGGAACTATTAAATATGTTGGGGATGATTATTGGCTAAAAGATGATGATAAAGATAGAAGCTTATCGGTAATGAAAGGTTATGGCGAATCTAGTAGAGTTATAGAAAGACTTGAACCAGTTAAATTAACTCTTTCACCAGCTACTGCATATAAGGAAAAACATGTAAAATTTTATGGCCGACCAATTGTTGGAATAAATAAAGATGGTAGCTTTAAACTAGGTGATTGGGAAGCATTAATTTGTGAAGGTAATATGAAAGCGGGAGATCAAATATACACTTTAAAAGCAAAATTTGCGGAATTTGCTTTTAGTTTTGATATCAAATTAGGAACTGATTGGCCATATTCAGATATTTTTTGGACAATTGATAAAGGCCGCGCTAAAGATATAAATATTGACTGGGGTGGAACAGTTCGTCATTCAAAAATTAAAATTAAGGTAAACGGAAATACAATTGTAAATAAATCAAATTTATCTAGCCATAGTGAAAAAGTTTTATCATGTGACTGTCGAAATTAATAATCAAAAAGAACCAAATAGATAATTATTTGGTTCTTTTTTTTATGTTAATTATTTCTTTGATTTCTATAAAAGAATATAAGTGGTATATATGTGTTAATTGGAAGTATTATTCCTAAATATTGAAAGTCCGACATTACTAGTGAATTATATATTGCATGATATGTTATAGCAAGCATTAGTAGAGCAAGTGTACCAGTATAGAATAATTTCTTTTTCTTTTTAACAAATGATATTCCAATACCTACAGTTGATGTACAAATACTGTGCATTAGTCCTGCTCCAAGAGTACGAATAATAGCCCATGGGATATCGATATTAGATGAATAAGCTGATACATTTTGAGTTAGCATATAAATATTTTCCATAATAGCAAATCCAAGTCCTACTGCAAAGGCACATTGGACTAGTTTTTGTTTGTCGTTAGTAAAACATAGGGCGAAAATAAGAATTGGTATTGCTTTAATTAATTCTTCTGCTATTGGGGATATAGTAGTGCAGTAATATACCATATCTTTTCCAATTAAATTATAAAGATAAGTATTAACATATCCAACTATTAAACATACAGTTAGTCCTATTAATATAAATTCAACAATTAATCTTGATTTCTTTTCCATTATAAATAGAGAAAGAATCATTGGTATTAAGAAACAAATATAAATAATAATATCTAGATTTTCCATTTCTCAACACCTTCTTTCAATATAGGTAATAATATTAATGTTATTATTCCTATTAGGATACAAGAAATGATATATAAAACTTTAATATCAGCATATAATCCTATTACTTCAAACATATTTAAAAACGTATAAATAAGTACAAGTATATTGTATTTTCTTATTGATCTTATGATACCTAAATCTACATCATAAATAATAATATGTTTAAAACAGTAGTAAGAACATTGCATCATAAATAAAGTAGTAATACCTTGTGTTATTAATAATTCTATGTTATTTACTTTAGTAATAAAGAATATATAAGTTAATAATACTAGTAATGGTGCTATTAAAGATATAATTCTTGTTTTTTGAAATTTTTTGGTTTTATCATCAACAAGTCCATCCATTTGCCCATAATTTGCTGAAAATAAAAACATAAATGTACCAACTATTCCAAGCATTCCTATATGAAAACCATCATTTAAAGTACCTTTGGTTAATACACTTACTACTTGAAATAGTCTAGCAAACATCATACACAAAATACTACATGTTATTAATTTTAAATATAAAGCTTTCTTTTCTTTGAAAAAGTGATGAATTCCATAAATACTTCCTATAAGTGAACATACAAATATTAGTAAATTCATCCATAAAACTATTTTCATTTTTCACCTCTTTATTAAAGTTTATTAATTATAATTTCATTAGAAATTTTAGCATAACAATGCTTTTTTTTCAATTGTGGTAGGTGACTGTAAAGAAAAGTAAAAAGTTATGGTATAATAGAGATGATATATGTTGTAGGAAAGATGTGATGTAATGAGTGTGTTTAAGAAATTTTTTATAGAATTTAAAAGTATATTTACAGGTGAAGATGTATTAAAAGAAAATGAAGAACATGCTAATGTTGTTGTATCAACAATAATGATTAATATATTCTTTGTAGCATTAATAATATATCTATTAACAATAGTGGGATTATTTAATGTTAATAAAGGATTTATGCTTGATGCTACTTTAAGAAGTATTTTTACATTATTAATACCAGGTCTGATTGGATTAAAGCTAAAAGGAAAAGGTAAATATTTAAAATATATTTTGATTATTTGCTTAACATTATCAATTGGATCTATATATTCGATTCTTACTTACACATCAACTCTTTTATTAATTGTTCCAGTATTATTGGCAGCTAGATATTATTCAAAAAAGTTTACTATATTTGTTTCTGTTTTAACAATTGCTATGCTTGGTGTAGTAGAATATTTAGGAATATTTTATGGACTTTTAGATTTAAACTATGTAGAACTTCCTAAAGGAACAGTTATAACAATTGATACTAATATTTTAGATGCAGTTAAAGAATTAGAATTAAATAATAGTGATATAGTTAAGTATATAATGTTAGACTCTTACTTACCTAAATTATTTATATATGTATTTATTATTGCATTTTCATGTGTTCAAATATCTCAATCTGGAAAAAATATGTTAAAACGACAAAAAGAATTAAGTGAAGAAGGAGCAAGAATTGAATCTGAACTTAATCTAGCAAGAGGAATTCAAAACAATATGCTTCCAAGTACCTTTCCAGCATTTCCAGAACATAAGGAAATTGACATTTATGCAAAAATGATTCCTGCTAAGGAAGTTGGTGGAGACTTCTATGATATGTTTTTAATAGATGATAATCATCTAGCTATTACAATAGCAGATGTATCTGGTAAAGGAGTTCCAGCTGCACTTATTATGATGATATCTAGAACATTAATAAAAAATACAGCATTAAATAAATTTAGTGTTGATGAGGTATTTTATAAAGTTAATAATTTAATGTGTGAAGGAAATACTATGGATAGTTTTGTTACATCTTGGTTTGGAATTCTTGATTTAAAAACTGGTAAAATGGAATATGTAAATGCAGGGCATAATGCACCACTTATTTATAAAAATAAAGATAAAAAAATCGAATTTATAAAAGATAAACCTAATCTAGTATTAGCAGCAATGAACAATACAAAATATACAAAGCATGAGTTAAAACTTGAGCCAGGAGATAGATTATTTTTATATACCGATGGAGTAACAGAAGCTACAAATATTAATAAAGAATTATATGGTAATGATAGATTACAAAACTATCTTAATAACAATGTTTCTAAGTCATTAACTGATACAATTAATGGTTTAAAAATGGATATAGATAACTTTGTAGGAAAAGAAAAACAATTTGACGATATAACAATGTTAGAATTATTATTTAAGGAATATAATACAAAAGAAGATAGTAAAGAATTTAAAGCAAATACTAAAGAATTAAATAATGTGATATCCTATTTAGATGATTATTTAAATGAAAATAACATATCTAAAAAGATAGTAAATCAACTAGAACTTGTTATAGAAGAATTATTTGTAAATATATGTAACTACGCATATGAAGGAAAAAGTGGATACTTTAAAATTACATTAGAAAATAATGATAATAAAATAATAATAACTTTAGAGGATGAAGGTATTAAATTTAATCCTCTTGAAAAAGAAGAACCTGATACTACATTATCTATTGAAGAAAGAAATGTTGGAGGACTTGGAATATTACTTGCTAAAAAGAATTTAGATAATATTAAATATAGAAGAGAAGATAATAAAAATATATTAATATTAGAGAAAATTATTAAGGAGGATAAATAATGAAAATTGATACTAAAAAAGATGGTAATAGTTTATTAATTAATTTAGAAGGAAGACTTGATACAAATACATTTCAAGATTTAGAAAAAGAAATAGCTGATTTAGATGGAATAAAAAAAATCACTTTTGATTTTGAAAAATTAGACTATATTTCAAGTGCTGGCTTAAGAGTATTACTAACTTGTCAAAAGAAAATGAATAATATATCAGGAACTATGATTATAAAGAATGTTAAAGAAGAAATACAAGAAGTATTTGATATGACAGGTTTTTCAGATATATTAACTATTAAATAAAAAATAGTATTTTTTTAGAAAGAGGATAATATGAAAAAAATATTTAAAAAATTTCTTGTTTTAATTGTTATGTTGTTAATGATATTAACTATTAATACAAAGGTATATGCAGTGGGGAATACAAATGAGGTTGATACACAAATCTGGGGATATAAAGTTGAGTATAATGGACACACAACTTATGTAAAAGAAGAAACAGGCTCAATTCAATGGAGTGCTCCAGTTACAAAAGACATTTGTTGGGTTAAAAGTGTTTATTTAAACTATGGTACATGGTATGGATTGGATAATTCAAAGGGTACATATGAAGATGGATCTATGTTTTGGGTAAGAATGATTTTTAGAGGTAGTTTTGATTATAATTATTATGAGCAACGTTTAGATGAGGACTATTTTACAAATGAATCGGATAGTAATTGGATTATTATATTTGGTGTAACAAAACCGGATGGCACTATTACGGAATTAGATAGTGATAATGACTTTTTAAAAGATACAAGTCTATATATTCAACTTGGTGATATGTGGAATAAAAGAAAAGTGAATAATTATCTAGAAGAGAAAGAGATAAATCAAAAACGTATTGTCAATATTGATAAAGAAGGTATAAGAGGTGTTTTTGCAAAAATAAGCAATTCATCTTCTAAATATACAGCAACAGCTTTTGGAGAAGGAAACATTTATATAATATGTGGAATAATAGTAATACTAATTGTATCATGTCTAGGTATAATTATTTATGTAAAAAAGAGAAGATTAAAAGTAAATAGCTCGGAAGATTAAGATATTAAAGCGAAGAAGAACTAAATATAATGATTTGAGGTATAAGTCTTTTCTTTTCTAAAAATATAGACTTTTAATTTTTTCAAGACTTGCAAGTATATGTTGGCAACTAATTTTATATTGATCATATATGATATGAAATCCTTCTTCATCATCACATACAAAATTCCAATATTTTTTTCCTATTAATAATTCATCTTCAGCAAAAAATTGTTTTACTCTTTCTTGCTTCCATTCATTATCCTCGCCATTCTTATTATAAGCTGTAGCAAAGAATATTTTAACAGTTTCATCAGTACCAACTAATTCATTTTTCAAAATGAAATATTCTTTTAATAATTCCATTTTTTCACTTTTAGCTTTTTTATTGTCTAAATCGCCACCTGCTTTTAATTCAATAATATAATGTTCTTTTGTAAATATATGTGCTGGATCACTATCTGGAATATCATATCTAGGTGGTCTTACTTTATCGGCTGGATTAGATTTAATAAAATGAACAATGTCATAAGCATAACCAAATACTGTAGAAGTCACAACTGCTAATGAAACAAATAAAAAAGCTAAACATGGTA
>CAMNCL010000027.1 GCA_946534345.1 uncultured Caryophanales bacterium | reverse complement strand
CACCAGCACCAAGAGGAGTACCTCAAATTGAAGTTACTTTCGATATTGATGCTAACGGTATAGTTAATGTTAAAGCTAAAGACTTAGGAACTAATAAGGAACAATCAATTACAATTACTTCTAGTACAAACTTAACTGATGAAGAAGTAGAAAGAATGCGTAAAGAAGCTGAAGAAAATAAAGAAGCTGATGACAAACGTAAAGAAGAAGCAGAAGTTAAGAATGAAGCAGAACAAATGGTATTCCAAACAGAAAAAGCTATTAAAGATTTAGGAGACAAGGCTGATCCAAAAGAAGTAGAAGAAGCTGAAGACCTAATTAAAGATTTAAAGAAAGCTTTAGAGGGCGGAGACATTGATGAAATAAAAGAAGAAAAAGAAAAGCTACAAGAAAAAGCAATGGCTTTAGCTACTAAAGTATATGAAAATGCTGCTAAAGAGAGACAAAGTGAAGCAGATGAAACTATGTCTGATGATGAAGCAGAAGAAAAGAGTAAAACGAAAAAGAAAAAAGATGACGATGTAGAAGAAGCTGACATCGAAGAAGATTAATATTGAGTAGTCCATTTGGACTACTTAATGTTTGAGAAGGATGTGATATAGTGGCAGAAAAAAAAGATTATTATGACGTCTTAGGTGTATCAAAAAATGCCGATGAAAGTGAAATAAAAAGTGCTTATCGTAAGAAAGCAAAAGCATTACACCCTGATTTAAATAAAGATGATCCACATGCTGAAGATAAATTTAAGGAAGTACAAGAAGCTTATTCAGTTCTTTCAGATGAAAATAAAAGAAAGATGTATGATCAATTTGGTCATGCCGAAGTAGGTGGAAATGGTCCTTCTGCAGGTCCAGGAGGTTTTGGTGGATTCCAAAACTTTGATGGAGCAGACTTTGGCTTTGGTGATATCTTTGATTCTATCTTTGGTGGAGGCAGTGGCTTTGGAGGAGGATTTACAAACTTCGGTGGACGTGAATCTACTCCAAGAGCACATCGTGGTAGTGATATTCTAATGAGAATGAATCTTGATTTTGATGAAGCTATCTATGGTGCTGAAAAACAATTTAGATTAGATGTTATTGAAGACTGCGATGAATGCCATGGACATGGAGGATTTGAAAAGCAAGAATGTTCTACATGTCACGGTCAAGGAACTATTACTTCAGAACAAAGAACTATCTTAGGTTCATTTATGTCACGTACTACTTGTCCTGAGTGTCATGGAACAGGTAAGACTTATAAGAGAAGATGTAGTGAATGTAATGGTAAAGGAAAGATTAGAAGAAATAAAAAAATCACTATAAATGTTCCTGCAGGTATAAATACAGGAGATAGACAGCGTATAAGTGGAAAAGGTAATCCAGGAGACAATGGAGGAGAAAACGGAGATTTATATATCGAATTCGTTGTCAAAGAACATGACTACTTTGAACGTGAAGGTGATGATATTTATCTAGAAGTACCATTAACTCTAACAGAAGCTGCATTAGGTTGTAAAAAAGAAATACCTACATTATATGGAAATGTAAAAATAAATATAAGTGCAGGTACAAATAGTGGAGACAAACAAAGAATTAAAGGTAATGGAGTAGATAATAAATATCGAAGACATAAGGGAGATATGTATCTTATATTTAAAGTATATACTCCAAAGAAACTATCTCGTAGTCAAAAAGAATTATTAGATGAATTAGCTGATACTAATTTAGAAACTGACGAGATAAAACAATTTAATAAATTTACTAGAAAGAATGATAATTAATCGTTCTTTTTGTGTGTAATCTATTTAAATAAATCACTTCTTTTACTTTTGTTTCATCATAATTTATAGTTTTTTAAATAAGACTACTTTTGTAGTCTTGTTTTTGTTATAATAAAACTTAGGTGATATTATGAAGAATTTTGACTTAAATAGAATGAATATAAAAAAGTTAGAATTAGGGGAAAAACCATTAGTATTAAAACGTACTGATTATCCTGAACCTATTGTTAAAGATGGTTATTTGGTAGATAGTGATGGTAATAGAATAGGTACTAAGGGTGATATGTATGCTAAAGTTATGATGGATGAGATAATGCAGAATGGTACATTGGACATGAATCCTCGTCCTCATTATGCTGATGGAGAACCTGCTCATACTTTGAGTATTAATGGTGGGGGAGTAATGACTTATGATTTATCTAAAGGAGAGAGTCCTCTACAAACACTTCGTCCTATAGCAGTTAAAAGTGCAATTGGTGAATTACTTTGGATTTATCAACAAGAATCAAATGATTTAGATTTATTAGCTAAATATGGCGTTACTTGGTGGGATGAATGGGATATAGGTAATCGTACTATTGGATCTGTTTATGGCGAAACCGTAAGACGTCATGAATTAATGAAAGATTTATTAGATGGTCTTAAAAATAATCCTGATGGACGTCGTCATATAATTAATTTATGGCAAGTAGATGATTTTAAAGAACCTCATGGTCTAAAACCATGTGCTTATCTTACAACTTATAATGTTCGCCATGAATGGGATGGTAAAGATTATTTGGATATGTCACTAAAACAAAGAAGTAGTGACTTCGCAACAGCTGGTTGTATTAATCAAGTTCAATATGTAATATTACAAAACTTAATTGCTCGTCACTTAGGTATAGAACCTGGTAGATTCACATGGCAATATGACAATATTCAGTTATATGATCGTCACTTAGATCAAGCAATTGAAATGATGAATAGAGAGCCAATTACTTGTGAACCAAAGATTGAAATTAATCCTGATAAATCAAACTTTTATGATATGGAACCATCTGATATTAAAGTGGTAGATTATCCTAGGAAGTTAATTAAGACTAAGAATCCTCAACTTAAGTTTCCTCTAGGAATATAGAATAAACAACTTTTTTAAAAAATTGTAGTAATTTTAAATGAATTGTAATAAAATAAGAGTAGAAAGGGAGAGATATTTATGAGTAGAGCAGAAATTAAACAATGGGCAAAATCTAAAATTAAAGGGCATATTTGGGAATTACTAATTCCAATCGCAGTTACTGGTATTTTAACAAGTCTAACTATAGGACAACATGTAACTACTAGTACTGATGGAGGAGCTGCTGTACAAGTTAGCGGAGGATTTAATCTAGGATTCTTCTTCTACTTTGTAACAGTAGGTCTTACTTACTTCATGGTTAGATTTATAAATGATGAAAGCCATGAATTTAAAGATATATTCCGTTTTGCAGGTGACTATGTAAGAATCTTTTTAGTAAATCTATTACAAATTATATTCATTGTATTATGGACTTTATTATTAATCGTTCCTGGTATTATTAAAGGAATAGCTTATGCTTTAGTACCATATTTATTAGCAGATGATAAATATAAAGACTTAAGTTATACTGCCGTGTTAAAGAAGAGTGAAGAAATGATGAAGGGTCATAAAATGGATTACTTTGTATTTGTTCTTTCATTCTTTGGATGGTTCTTATTATCAGCCTTAACATTCTTCATATTAATGATTTGGTTAGCTCCATATTTTGAAACAGCTAAAACTAAATTCTTAAATGATATTAAAACTTCTGCAGAAGGTGGAAGTACTGGAACTGTTGCTTCTGATAATGCCCAAGAAACAACAGCAGAAGCTAATGTTGAGACTGAAAAGAAAAAATGTCCTAATTGCGGAACTGAAGTTGATGCTAATACAAAATTCTGTACTAATTGCGGAAAAGAAATATAATAAAAGAAGTTCATATAGAACTTCTTTTTTTAATATATTAATGTATGAAGAATACGATCAGTATTTTTAAAATTAAGCTTTGCAATTTCTTTTAATTTTTCTTCTCCATATTTTTCAACTACTTCTTCACCAATTTCATCTACATCTTTTCCAGCACCTTTTGGTAGAGGAATATGTATCTCATCACAAAGTTTATCAAATTCTTTTAAGAATAAATATCTACTTATTATAGATGCACATGCAACTGCAGGTGATATATCTTCTGCTTTAGTTAAGAATGTAATATCTCTTTGAATAACTGGTTGATCTTTTAAATATTCATAATATCTATTTTCTCTAGCAAATTCATCTACAATAATATAATCATATTTAACCTTTTCCTGTACTACTTGATATAAGACTCTATTATGCAATATTGCTTTAATCTTGTTCATATTAGTATCTTTATTATGCTTTTCATTATATTCTTTATTAGTTAATATAACACTTTTGTATTTAACTATTTTTGCTATTTCAGGAGCAATCTTTTTTATTTTTTCATCATCTATTTTTTTAGAATCACCAATTCCTAGTTTTTCTAATTCTGGTATTTGTTCTTTTTTAACATAACAAGCTGTTACTACTATTGGTCCAAAATAATCTCCAGTACCTACTTCATCTGATCCTACAGCATTACAATTATAATACTTAGTATTTTCTTTTTTCTTTTCTTCTTTTTTCTCTTTTGTATTTTCTAAAGCTACTCCCCACATTGCAGCATCAACGTCAGCCGAAGTTCCTTGAAACATTACTTTACCAGATTCATACATTGTGATTACTGTATCTTCTTCTTGAGCTTGAAATACTACATAAGGAATTACTTTATCTCTTCTTTTATCTTTATAGTATTCAATCATTTTTTCTTTTATTTCGTCATTTACTTTTATAACAACATTCATTTTATCACTCCTATATAATAATATTATGGTAGAAATAATCAGTTATTTCTTCAGGACTTAATCCTTCATCATTTTTTGCTTTATATAGATTATCAAGTTCTTCAATACTCATATTTAATATATAAGGGTTACTATCTATAACCATATATAAATGTTTTATTTTAAACTCTTTTAGTTTCTTTATAATTCTCTTTATCTCTTTAACATCCTTACTTAGACATAGCGGATTACAAATAAAAATATTCATAATATGTTCTTCATGACAACCAATATTAATTAGTACATTAATTAATTCTAAAATATCTTTATCAGGAATACTTTCTAATTCATCATTAGTATCCATCATATTTTTTATCTCTTCAATAGAGAATCCATATCTTATTAAAATATCCATAGATTACTCCTTTACTAAATCTAGACTATATATTTTATACTTATGATAAAAATCTAAGTCAGAAATAAATAAATCATCTTTATTATCTTGATAATTATTATTAGTTAAATAATCCCATCTAGTTTTAATTAAGTCTAAGTTATAGATGAGTATTTTACTATTATTTAACATATATTCTTCTAAATCAATATCTTTATAAAACTTATATTTTTTATCTATATTCATTAGATTATATCCTAATAATAGAGGTAAATCATTAATCATTTTAATAGTATCTTCTAAAGAAATACCTAATCCTTTAATTCCAAAAAACTGATCACTTATATTTTCGGTAGTGTGTAATAAAATATTAGGATTTGTATTTATAATATTAATAATATTAGTATTAGAAAAACCTAAGTCTAATAATTTCTTTATTTTTGATTCTAATTCTTCTAGATAATTATTTTTAATTATATTTGGAACTTTCTTAACTATTTTAATAATATCATTTTCTTCAAAACCAAATTCGTATAAGTAATTAAACTTTTCTTTTAAAATATCTTTATCTTCTAAGAATACACTAGGTAGAAGAGTAGTTATTTTAATAATATCTTTATTAGTAAAACCTAATTTTTTTAATTCTTTTATTTTATTACTAATAACTTTAGAATCTGCTTCTATTAGAGAAGGTTCATTATCAATAATAGTTATTATACTTTGATTATTATATCCTAGTTCATTTAGAATATTAAAATAATTAATAGTATTAGAAATATCTTTACTTAATAGATTAGGATTTGTAGATATTAAGTTTATTAATTTGTTTTTAGAAAAACCTAGATCTTCTAATTCTTCTATTTTAGTATTAATTTTATCTATACTTAATTCTAATATATAAGGATATTCTTTAATAATATTATATGTATCTAATTTATTAAAACCTATTTTTTGAAGTAGGGTGATTCTACTTTTAAGATTTTCTATACTAGTTGATACTATATTAGGTATTGTTTTAACTACTTTGATAAATTCATTATTATTAAAACCTAATTGTTGGAAGAATTGATATAGTTTTTTAAAATTATATAGATTATTAGTATGAATATTTTTAATTTGTTTAATATCTTGATTACTAAAACCTAAGTCTATCATATATTCTTCTAACATAATATCACCTGAAAATATTATAGCATATTTTTAATAATTAGTTTATAATGAATATGATATGGAGTGATTATATGAATGTATTAGATATTGGAGTAATACTAATTCTTTTAATGTTTATGATAGTAGGGTTTAAACAAGGTGTTATTAGAGAATTACTTGCTTTTGTAGGAATAGTATTAATTTTTTATATAGCTTTTATGTTACGTGGAATAGTAGCTAATATTTTTTATTTGACTTTACCATTCTTTGATTTCCAAGGAAGTATTGAGGGTATGAGTGCAATTAACTTGTTGTTGTATCAAGTAATAGCTTTAATGTTTATATTCTGTATTTTATTAACTGTTTATGAGATTATTCTAAAAGTATCTAAAGTATTACAAAAGCTAGTTAATATGACAATAGTATTATGGTTACCATCTAAGTTTTTTGGAGGAGTAATAGGATTAATTAAGGGATATATAATTATCTTTATAATCCTTTTAGTTTTAATTATTCCATTTGGTAAAAATGATTTATATAATAGTAGTATGTTTGCTGAAAGTATTGTTTATAATACTCCAGTATTATCTAATTCAATTGGTAGTATTACTAAAACAATGAAACAAATATCTAGTTTAACAGATGAAGTTGCGAATAAAAAGATTAATTCTAATGTAGCTAATTTAAAGACTATTGATTTGTTATTAGATCATAAATTAGTAAAAAAAGATACAATTAAAGAATTAGTAAGAAAAGGTAAATTAACTAATGTAGATGGATATGAAAAAATAATAAATAAATATTAGGAGGTATTATGGTAGAATTAAAAAATAAATTTGAGTTAGACGAATTAATTAAAGATGAAAAAGTATTAGTAGATTTTCATGCAGATTGGTGTGGTCCTTGTAAAGCAATTGATCCAATTATTGATACTTTAGAAAATGAAGTAGAAGGATTAAAAGTAGTTAAGGTAGATACTGATAGATTTATGAGTGTTGCGAGAGATTATCATATTATTACAGTTCCTAATTTAAAAATATTTAGTAGGGGAAAACTTGTAAAAGAAAAAACTGGTGTTATGACTAAAGATGAATTAATAAAATTTGTAACTGAAGATTAAATAGTGTAAAAAAAGCTAGCAATATAGCTTTTTTTTGTTGTTTGAAAAAATATGATTTGATATAATATATAGTGTGTGTAAAGGAGGAAGATATATGCATAAATATGTTTACTTATTTAGTGAAGGAAATGCCGATATGCGTGAATTACTAGGTGGTAAAGGTGCAAACTTAGCAGAAATGACTAAGATTGGATTACCAGTTCCACAAGGATTTACTATATCAACAGAGGCATGTACTCAATATTATGAAGATGGAAGAGAAATTAACAAAGAAATCCAAGGTCAAATTAATGAGTATATTGAGAAGATGGAAGAAATTACTGGTAAGAAATTTGGAGATAAAGAAAATCCATTATTAGTATCAGTAAGAAGTGGTGCTAGAGCATCAATGCCTGGTATGATGGATACTATCCTAAACTTAGGATTAAATGAAGATGTAGTTAATACATTAGCTGAGAAGAGTAATAATCCTAGATGGGCTTGGGATTGTTATAGAAGATTTATTCAAATGTATTCTGA
>CAMNCL010000026.1 GCA_946534345.1 uncultured Caryophanales bacterium | reverse complement strand
CCATGAAGTCCACCAGATACTTTATATCCTCCTCCACCAAATTTACCACCAGCATGTAATACTGTATAAACAGTTTCTACAGTACTTTTACCTGTTTTAGGATGAATTTCTACTGGTATTCCTCTTCCATCATCTTTAACTATAATACTGTTATCCTTACAAATAGTTACTTCAATATGAGTACAATACCCAGCTAAAGCTTCATCAATTGAATTATCTACTATTTCCCAAACCAAATGATGTAATCCTCTAGAACTAGTAGTTCCAATATACATTCCAGGACGTTTACGAACAGCTTCTAACCCTTCTAAGACTTGAATTGAGGAAGAATCATACTCTTTATTTACTTTTTCTTCTGCCATATTTTCTACCTACTTTCTTTCTACAAGACCATTAACAACTTTATATACAGAAGCATCACTTAAATATTTCTTATTAATATTCTTTAAATCTGTAGTTGTAATAATACTTTGAACATTATCTTCATTTATTATTTCTAATAGTCTATTTCTCTTTTTTATATCTAATTCACTAAATATATCATCTAAAAGTAATACTGGTTCAGTACCACTAATCTCTTTAAATATTGGTATTTCAGCAATTTTAAATGATAAAATAGCTAATTTTTGTTGTCCTTGTGATCCATAGTATTTTAAATCATAATTATTATATTCAAAATAAAAATCATCCCTATGAGGACCATATATAGTCATACCATAATTAAGTTCTTTTAAGTAATTCTTTTTAAATGTATGCTTTAATTTCTTTCTAATACTTTCTGAATCATAATTATCAATACTTATATTTGGTACATATTTAACAATTATTCCAGTATCTCCAGAAATATATTCATAATATTTATTTATATTCTCATTAACTAAATCAATATATTCTTTTCTTTTTTGATAAATATAAACTGCTTTTTCTATTAATTTATCTGTAATAATATCTAAATAGTTTTGATCAGCTATACTATTATTAAATAGAATCTTTAGGTACTCATTCCTAGTTTTTAGAAGTTTATTATACTCATTATAATATTTAATATATTGCTTAGATATTTGAGATAATTGAATATTTAATAGATTTCTTCTAATATTTGGAGATCCTTTAACTATTTCTAAGTCATCAGGTGTAAATATTATTACATTTAAATAAGAAATATAATCCATTACTTTATTAATCTTTTTACGATTAATTTTAAGTATCTTAGTATCATTACTTATCTCTATTTCAAGATTTGAAACTATTCTATTATTTTTTACCATTCCACTAATCTTACTTTTATTCTTTCCAAACATTATTATATTTGGATTTATACCTATTCTATGAGATTTGGTTAAGGCCAAAAATGTTATTCCTTCAAGTATATTTGTCTTACCTTGAGCATTATCTCCTACAAAGATATTCATTTTATCATTTAATGCAATAGATAAATTAGAATAATTTCTAAAATTTACTAAGTTTAATTTTGTGATTTTCATTTAAACCTCATTAAAAAGCTCATATAATCACCTATCCCCTAATTAAGTATTCCTATACACCTGTATATATTATACCACATATAGGCCTTAAAATACAAAAAAATAGTTAAATTAACTATTTTTATGATTTCTAAGAATAATATCTAATCTGGAAGCTCTTGATAATTGATTTTCTATTGATCTATAAGAACAATTAACAATAAGTTCACTGTCATTATCAAATATAATTTTTGTTTTGTTATACTCTAGTTTTTCTATTTTCTTTACCTTTTTTAATGCAATCCAAGCACAATCCGCAGCTTGTGGTGAAGTTGTAGGAAAAATAATTAAATTATCGCTATCTTCTACCACAATTGGTACTTTATACTCTGCTCCTAAAATATTTCTTGCCCCATTCTTTCGTCCTTCATAGGTACTACCAAAGTATTTACAACTCTCTTCCATAATATTAAAAGCATTTTGATTAATAATATAGCTTTCATTATCTTCATAAACTATACTATTCTCATTGTCTTTAGGTACTAATGCTAAAGTACCCCTATTAATTTCATATTTCATAATATCCCCCTTCGAAAACTTTTCGTTTTCAAGAAAAACTATATCACTATAAAATGTAGAATTTTGTCGAATTATGTAGAATGAATATTTTTTTTCACAAAAAAAAAGAGGAAAAATCCTCTTAATATGTTCTTATTGGTAAAACTAATTGTGTTAAAGTCTCATCATCTTCAGATTTAATTAAAATTGGTTTAATTTCACCTACAAAATGTAATTCTATGTTCTCTGTTTGGAAACTCTTTAATGCTTCCATCATATATTTAGAACTAAATGATATTTTTATATTTTCATCATTATTTTTAGAAACTAGCATTTTTTCTTCTACTCTACCTATTTCCATTGAACTACTTTTTAAAATTAAAGTATTTCCATCTGTTTCCAATGTAATAATATTCTTTTCTTTATCACTTGTTAAAATACTTACACGATCTATTACATTATATAAATCATTTAAATTAGTTTTAACTACTAATAATGAATCTGTAGGTAATAAATTAGAAGTATTTGGATATGTACCATTAATAAGCCTTGATTCAAATTTTAAATTACCTGCTTTAAATAATATTTTATTATTAAATACGTGTAATTCTACTACATCTGAATCATTTCCAAGTATTTTAGTAAATTCTATTAAATTATGACTTGGAATAATTATATTATACTTTTCTTCACTACTCTTTGATAATTTAACTACTTTTCTAGCTAATCTATATGAATCAGTTGAATTACATTCTAGTATATCTCCTGCTATATTAAAATTAATACCTGTTAATACTGGCTTACTTTCTTCATTAGAAGAAGCAAATGCAGTTTGATAAACAATACTTTTTAATACATCACGATCAATTTCAATTTTCTTTTTACTTTCTTCTAAATTAATATTAGGATATTCACTTTCACTAATACCATTTAGGTTAAATTCACTATTTTCTGTGTAAATAAGTATTTTTAAATCATCTATAACTTCAATATTAATAAACTCAGATGGTAATTTTCTAACTATATCTAAGATATATCTTCCTTGAATTATAATACTTCCTTCATTATCTATTTTAAAATCATCATTTTCTGTTTGTTCTATAACAGTTTGAATTGTAATATCATTATCACTTGCTGTTAAAGTTAATTTTTTCTTTTTTAATTCAAATTTTATTCCTGCTAATACTGGTATTAAGTTTTTAGTAGAAATAGCTTTAGATACTTTCATTAATGCATCTAATAATAAATCTCTTTTAATAGTAAATTTCATATTATATTCCTTCTTTCTAATTTATTTCTATTATTACAGTGGAAAAAGTTTAAAACTCATTTTTTTCTTTATTTTATATACATTTTATTAGATATAAGTTGTGGATATTTTTCTTAATAATTATTATTTATACACACCACCTATATCTTTTTTTAATTTATCTATTATATTTGATAAATCTTTATTCTCTTTTATTTCATTTTCTATTTTTTCTACAGAATACATTACTGTAGTATGATCTTTTCCTCCAAATTCAATGGCTATCTTAGGAAATGACTCGTTTGTCATATTTCTACACAGGTACATCGCAATTTGTCTTGGAAAAGATATATTAGCACTTCTTTTTTTACTTCTTATATCTTCTACAGTAATTTGGAAGTATTCAGATACAATACGTTGTATTCTTTGAATATCATTCTTCTCCCCTATTCCCTTACTAATATTATCTTTTAAAGCTTCTATGGCCAAATCTAAAGTTATTTTTTCTCCACCCATTATTGTGGAATAAGCAACTAATCTTGTAACTGCTCCTTCAAGTTTTCTAACGTCAGGACCTATATTATTAGCCATATATTCAATAACATCATCAGGAATGTCATGTTCGAAGTCATTTGCTATTATTTTCTTTTTTAATATCTCTTTTCTTAATGATAGTTCTGGAGGATAAATATTAGCTTGCAAACCCCAAGTAAATCTTGTTCGCAATCGCTCTTCCAATATTTTTAAGTCCTCAGGAGACCTATCAGAAGATATTATAATTTGTTTGTTATCATTATGCAAACTATTAAAAGTATGAAAGAATTCTTCCTGCGATTTAGATGCTCCTCCTAAAAATTGAATATCATCAATTAATAGAACATCTATATTTCTATATTTATCTTTAAAGAAGTCTACATAATTAAAGTTTGTTCCTTCATTATCTTTCCTATTTGCTTTAACAAAATCTTGTCTAAATTGTTCACTTGTTACGTATAAAACTCTTTTATCACTATGTTCTACAATATAATTACCTATCGCATGCATTAAATGAGTTTTTCCTAATCCACTATTACCATATAAGAATAATGGATTATATAAAAGACCAGGGTTTTCAGCTACACTTAATGCAGAAGCTTGAGCAAACTTATTACTATTCCCTACTATAAAGTTATCAAAGGTATAGTTCTTATTTAAATTATTATTAATATTTTCATTCTTTTCAGGTTTCTTTTCAAGTTTAGCAACTTCAATTTCTTGTTCTTCTTCAATTTCATCCGGTAATAATAAATAAATTTCATAATCGGTATTAGTTAAACTACTTAAATTATCTTTAATAATATCAGAATAATTATTAAGTAAGTGTTTCTTATGAATAGCCATTGGTACTATTATATAGGCCTTTCCATTATCAAGTTTATGTAATTGAGTTTCTGAAAACCATGTATCATAAGAGAGAGATGATAATTCTGATTTTATTTGTTCTAATACCTTAGACCATATAACATCTACATTCATACAACCATCTCCCCACAAGAATCATCGATACAAAATATTCTACATTAATTTGTCAAAAAAATAAATGATTTTTTATTAAAAAAAGAAATCCACAACTTATCAACATAATTATACACAAATAAAAACTATAAATATCAACAAATATTATTATTTTCCACACTTTCCACAAATTTTTATACACATAGTAAGTTATAATAATTCACAAATCTGTGAATATGTTTAAAACAAGTTTTAATTGACAAAACACTAATTATATTATTATAATAATGTAGATTTATGTTTGGAGGTGGAAAAAATGAAAAGAACATATCAACCAAATAATCGTAAAAAATCTAAAAAACTTGGTTTTTTCGCACGTAAAAAAACAAATATCTTAAATCGTCGTCGCCGTAAAGGACGCAAAGTACTATGTAAATAAAATACCGCTGCAAAACAGTGGTTTTTTACTATGGTAGGGGTGATTATTATGAAAAAGTTATATATAGTGAAGACAAATAGAGATTTTAACAATATTATTAGTAATGGTAAAACTATTAAAAATAAATACTTTGTTATACACTATAAAGATAATAATTTACCTTATGATAGATTTGGGATATCTGTAAGTAAAAAATTAGGAAATGCTGTATTTAGAAATAAATATAAAAGAAAAATAAGATCAATAATTGATGATTATAAAAAAGACTATCTAAATAATAAAGATTATATTATAATATTAAGGAAAGAAGCCATAAACAAAGATTTTCAAGAGTTAAAAAAGAATTTCTTTGATTTAATGCATATAAAGTGAAAGGATATTATAAGATGAAGCAGAAGAAAATAATAGTTTTGTTACTACTTTTATTATTAGTAACCACAGGATGTACAAAAACACTAACTGATAATAATAAAAAAGCAGTAAAAAATGAAACGACAGGGCAGACACTAACTGAAAATATATTATGTCAACCTACAAATAAAGAAACAATAAAGATATATGAAAAATATGGGGTAGATATTAAGTCATTACCAAAATGTAGTGAATTTAAGATTACTTCTGGTAAATATGAAGGTTTATGGAATTCTATATTTGTTAAACCTTTATCATATTTTTTATTAGTATTAGGTAAGCTAGTAAAGAACTATGGTATATCAGTTATTATTATAAGTTTGATAATTAGATTTATAGCTTATCCAGTAACTAAAAAGACAGCAATGCAGTCTGAAGTGATGAAAAAAGCACAACCAGAGTTAAATAGAATTCAAAAGAAATATGCTAATAAGAAAGATCAAGAATCTATGCTTAAACAAAACCAAGAAATGATGGCAGTATATAAGAAATATAATATTAGTCCAATGTCAGGTTGTTTATTTGCAATGATTCAATTACCAATATTTATAGCTTTCTTTGAAGCAGTACAAAGAACTCCAGTAATCTTTGAAGATAAATTCTTAGGATTACAATTAGGAACTACTCCTGCAGTAGGTGTTACTAATACAACATTTTATTCATATATAATTTTAATGATTCTAATTGCACTTACTACATATCTATCATTTAAAATGAGTGGAGTAGGTAACAATGAAGATCCTACAATGAAAATGATGCCAACCATGATGACTATAATGATTATAGTAACAGCTATGTTTATGCCAACAGGTTTAGGTATATATTGGATAACATCAAATATGTTTACGATGGTTCAAAATTATTTTGTGAAAAGGAGTAAGAGTGTAAATGGAAAAGCGAAAGTTTAGTGGTAAAACAAAAGAAGAAGCTATTCAATTAGCAAAAGAAGAATTACAAGAGGTTGAAGAAAACTTATTCATAAAAGAAATAGAGACTACAAAAGGTGGATTATTCAAGAGTAAAAAAGTAGAAATTGAAGTAATTGAAAAGAGAGAAGTAGTAAAAGATATTAAAGATTTTCTAATTAAATTACTAAAAAATATGGGATATACAGTTAATATCGAAGTAAAAAATAAAGAAGAAGTTCCTAAATATATTATATTTTCAGATAATGATGCTTTATTAATAGGAAAAAATGGTAAGAATTTAAAAGCTTTATCATTAGTAGTAAGTGGTTATTTGAATAAAGAATTAGGAAGAAACTATAAATTTGTTATCGATGTTAACGAATATAAAGAAAAAAGAGAGCATTCATTAGAAAGATTAGCTAAGAGAATTGCTAGAGAAGTAGGTCAAACAAAAGTTGAAGCTAAATTAGATCCAATGAATTCTTATGAAAGAAGAATAATTCATAATGCATTAGGTAATAGTAAGAAAGTTTATACAGAAAGTGAAGGGGAAGAACCTAATCGTTACGTTGTTATCAAACCAAAAGAAGATTAATTCTTCTTTTTTTATTTATATTATGCTATAATACTACCAGTAAAAAGGAGTGATACTATGAATGATACTATTTGTGCAATATCAACAGCCGGTGGTTTAGGAGCAATTGCTATTGTCAGAGCTAGTGGAGAAGATGCGATTGATATAGTAAACAAGATATTTGAAGGACCAGATCTTCATAAAGTAAAGAGTCATACTATCAATTATGGCCATATAGTAGATGAGAATAAAAATGTAATAGATGAAGTATTAGTATCAGTAATGAAAGCTCCACATACTTTTACAGTAGAGGATGTAGTAGAAATAAATACTCATGGTGGAGTAGCTCCTACAAATAGAGTATTAGAATTATTAATGGAAAATGGTTGTCGTATGGCAGAACCAGGAGAATTTACTAAAAGAGCATTCTTAAATGGTAGAATTGATCTTTTAGAAGCAGAAGCAGTAATGGATATGATTGATGCTAAGACTGAAACTCAAAGAAAGATGGCAATTAATCAAATCGATGGAAAAACATCAAATCTAATCAATGAATTAAGAAGTGATATGGTTCAAATTATTAGTAATATCAACGTAAATATAGATTATCCAGAGTATGATGATGTTGATATCATTACAAATGATTTGTTAATTCCAAAAATAACTAACTTAAAAGAAAAGATTAATAAGATACTAAAAGAATCAGAAAATGGAAAAATAATAAAAGATGGTATAAATACATCTATAATAGGTAGACCTAATGTAGGGAAAAGCTCATTATTAAATGCCTTACTACAAGAAGATAAGGCAATTGTTACCGATATAGCAGGTACTACAAGAGATATAGTAGAAGGGCAAATATCTATTAATGGTATTATTTTAAATATGATAGATACAGCTGGTATTAGAGAAACAGAGGATAAAATAGAGTCAATTGGAGTAGAGAAAAGTCTAAAAACTATGGAAGAGTCTGATTTAATTCTATTTATGATTAATAATAATGAAGAGTTAACTGATGATATAAAAGAGCTATTAACTAAAGTAAAAAACAAGAAATATCTAGTATTAATTAACAAAAATGACCTAGAATCAAAATTCGATAGGGGAGAATTAATGATTGATGAAGACAAAATTATTAATTTAAGTGTTATAAATAATACTGGAATAGATGAATTAAAAGAAAAGATAATAGAACTATTTAATATCAATGTATTAGAGACAAAAGATCCAACATATTTAAGTAATTCTAGAAGTATAAGTATTTTAAGAAAATGTTTAAAGAGAGTAAATGATGTAGAAAAAGCATTAAAAGATAATATGCCAATAGATATGATAGAATTAGATATAAAAAACATCTGGGAAGAACTAGGAACTATTAATGGAACTACATATGAAGAAGAATTAATAGATGAAATGTTCTCTAGATTTTGTCTTGGTAAATAAGAAGGTGAGATAATGTATGAAATAATTGTAGTAGGTGGAGGACATGCCGGAATAGAAGCAGCTCATGCATCCGCAATAAAAGGACATAAAACTCTACTAGTAACTGCAAATATTAAAAATATAGCTGATATGCCTTGTAATCCACATATAGGTGGTAGTGCAAAGGGTATTGTCGTACGTGAAATAGATGCTTTAGGTGGAATAATGGGGCAAGTTGCTGATAAGACACATCTTCAAATTAAGATGTTAAATAAAGCAAAAGGTCCAGCAGTACAATCTCTACGTGCCCAGGCTGATAAAGTAACGTATCCGAAGGAAATGTTAAAGGAACTACAATCATTAAAGAATTTAGAGATAAAAGAAGCAATGGTTGAAGATTTAATCATTAATAATAATAAAATAGAAGGAATAATTCTAGAAAATGGAGAGAAAATAGAGTCTAAAATAGTTATTTTAACTACTGGAACATACCTTAAGGCAGACATTCTGGTTGGAAATACAAGAACTAGACAAGGTCCACACGGAGAAAGACCATCACTTCATTTAAGTGATAAATTAAAAGACTTAGGATTTCAAATTATTAGATTAAAGACTGGTACGCCTCAAAGAATAGATAAAAAAACTATTGATTTTTCAAAAGTTAGAATAGAACCAGGAGATGATGAATATCTAACATTTAGTTATGATTTAGAACCGCAATATAAAATAGAGGATCAATTACCTTGCCATTTAACTTATACAACGCCAGAAACTCATAAGATAATTATGGATAATTTAAATAAATCAAGTATGTATGGAGCCTTAGATGATATAGAAGGAATCGGTCCTAGATATTGTCCATCTATTGAAGATAAAGTAGTAAGATTCAAAGATAAAGAAAGACATCAATTGTTTATTGAACCAGAAAGCAAATACTATGATGATATGTATCTACAAGGATTTTCAACATCTATGCCCCCAGAAATACAAGAAAAAATGGTTCATAGTTTACCAGGTTTTGAAAACGCTAAAATATTAAAATATGGTTATGCCATTGAATATGATGCCATCTATCCAACACAATTGAATGCATCACTTGAAACAAAATTAATAGAAAATTTATATACTGCTGGTCAAATCAATGGAACAAGTGGTTATGAAGAAGCAGCTTGCCAAGGATTACTTGCTGGAATAAATGCAAGTCTAAAATTAGAAGGAAAAGAACCATTAGTATTAAAAAGAAATGAAGCCTATATTGGAGTATTAATAGATG
>CAMNCL010000025.1 GCA_946534345.1 uncultured Caryophanales bacterium | reverse complement strand
AAAGAACCATTAGTATTAAAAAGAAATGAAGCCTATATTGGAGTATTAATAGATGATTTAATTACTAAAGGAATAAGAGATCCATATAGATTATTAACTAGTAGAGCAGAATTTAGACTATTACTTCGTAGTGATAATGCTGATTTAAGACTTAGAGAGTATGGTCATGATGTTGGACTAATTGATGATAAAAGATATCAAAAATTAAAGAATAAACAAGAAAAAATAGAAGAAATAAGAGATTGGAGTAGAGAAAACAAAATAAAAATAACTAAAGATATAGAAAAAATATTTAAAGATAATAATAAATCTATTCCAACAGCTACTATGTCAGTAGAAAATCTATTAAAAAGACCAGAAATTACAACAGAATTCTTAGAAAAGATAATAGATATTCCATTTGATAAAGATATTAAAGAGCAACTAGAAATAAATTTAAAATATGAAGGATATATTAAAAAAGCCTATAAAGAAGCAGAAAAAATGCTTAAACTAGAGAAAAAACAAATACCTAAAGATATTGATTATGATAAGATTAAGAATATTGCTAGTGAAGCAAGACAAAAACTAAAAGAAGTAAGACCAACTACTATAGCTCAAGCTATACGAATTAGTGGAGTTAACCCATCTGATATATCAATATTATCAGTATATTTAAAGAAGGAATATGGTAAAAATGAATCTTAATGAATTTAATGAAGAATTAAAAAAACTAAATATAACATTATCTGCATATCAGTTAGATAAGTTAGAAAAGTTTTATAAATTATTAGTAGAATGGAATAAAAAAATTAATTTAACTAGAATAATAGACAAAGAAGAAGTATATCTAAAACATTTCTATGATTCTCTAACAATAGTAAAAGTAGTTGATTTAAATAAAGTAGATACTCTCTGTGATATTGGTACGGGCGCTGGTTTTCCAGGAATAGTATTAAAAATATTCTATCCGCATTTAAAAATAACTCTAATTGATTCATTAAGAAAAAGAGTAGATTATTTAAATACTATTATTAAAGACTTAGAATTAGAAAATATAGAAGCAATTCATAGCAGGGGAGAAGACTTTAAAGGATCATATGATGTAGTAACATCTCGTGCAGTTGCGAATATTGAAAAACTAGTTAATTATACAATGCACTTAGTCTCAAAAGATGGAATATTTGTTGCGATGAAGGGTGATATTGATAAAGAATTGACTGAAGAAGTAAAAAAGAAAATTACTAAAAAATACAGAATAATAGAAATAGAAAAATTTTTACTTCCAATAGAAAATAGTCAAAGAAGTTTAGTAGTATTAAAAAATAATTTAAAGTAGTAATTTAGATTACTACTTTTTTATTAATTACAGTTGAAATAAATAGAAAAATCCTATATAATGCTAATATAGGTATAAAAGAGTAGAGAGGGGAATATTATGTATCCAGATACAAAAGATGAAGTTGTACAATTATATTTAGATGATATTATTCCAAATAGATTTCAACCTCGAGAAGTCTTTGAAGAAAAAGCTTTAAAAGAGTTGGCTGTTTCAATCAAAGAACATGGAGTAATTCAACCAATAATTGTACGTAGTGTAAATGGCAAATATGAAATAATAGCTGGTGAAAGAAGATATAAAGCTTCAGCTTTAGCTGGTCTTACTAAGATTCCTGCTATTGTTAGAGATTTAGATGATAAAGAAAGTTCAAAAGTTGCACTTCTAGAAAACTTACAAAGAAAGAACTTAAACCCAATAGAAGAAGCAAGAACATATCAAAAAATATTAGAAATAGATCAAATGACTCAAGAAGAATTGGCAAGAACAATGGGAAAGAGTCAATCTGCAGTTGCTAATAAAATAAGATTATTATCTTTACCAGATGAAATACAAAATTATTTATTAAAAGAAGAACTATCAGAAAGACATGCAAGAGCATTATTAAACATTGATGATCCTGAAAAACAAAAAGAAATGGCTCAAAAAGTTATTGATAATAAAATGAGTGTTAGAAGTCTTGAAGATGAAATAAAGGTAATGTTAGGTAAAACTGGACCAAAACCAAAGGAAGAGAAGCAAGAAGTAGTAGCTTCAACTGCTGCTTTTGTTAATGATAACCCTTTAATTCCAACAGCTGAGGTTCAAGAAGATCAATCAAATTACGGAAAAGTAACAATAGCTCCCCCAGAAGGAGAAGATATGCCAAATAGTAAATTTATAAATTATGGTGAAATAGATAAAGAAGAGGAGGAACAAAATCCAATGCCTATTCCGTCAGAAGTAACATCAGTAGATGTTAATGAAGTGAAAGAAAATAGTAGTGATATAAATACTGCTGAGACAAATAATGCATTGGATAGTTTGTTAAATCTAGGAAATCCTACTTCATCACAACCTGCTAATGAGTTTATAACACCAGCAGAGAAAATCGTAAAAACAGATTCAATTGAAGACATGGATGATCAACCTTCAGATTATTTTAATACATCAGATTTATCTTCTATTGAATTACCACCCAGTATAATTAATCCAGTAGAAGAAAAAAGCTCAGATAAATATACTGTTGAAGAAGCTACAAATAAAATAAAAGATTTAGTAGAAGATTTAAAGAACCATGGTATTAAAGTAACAGCAGATGATATGGATTTTGAAAAATCATATCAAATGATAATTAAAATAGATAAATCAGAAGATTAAAGTAGATTAATAAAATCTACTTTTTTTTCTAAAAACATTTAAAAAAAAGGTAATATTTGATACAATAAAAAAGTAAATTAGAAAATGGGTGATTAGATGGGAAAGATTATATCATTAGTAAATCAAAAAGGTGGAGTTGGAAAAACAACAACTAGTATCAATCTTTCTGCTTCTTTAGCAGCATTAGGTAAAAAAGTGCTGTTAATAGATTTAGATCCACAAGGTAATACTACTACAGGAATTGGTATTAATAAGGGAGATATTGAAAAGAGTATTTATGAGGTATTAATTGGAGAAAGTAATATTAAAGATACTGTTATAAATACTAAATATGAAAGATTTGATGTTATACCATCTACAATAAATTTAGCAGGATTAAACGCAGAATTATTAGAAAAAAGCAGAACACAAGCTGGATATAAAAAAGGAGAACAATTAAAAAACAGTCTTTCTGAAATAAAAGATAATTATGATTTTATAATAATTGATTGTCCTCCAGCATTAGATGTTATTACTACAAATGCTTTAACAGCATCTAATTCAGTAATAATACCAGTACAATGTGAATTCTTTGCATTAGAAGGAATAACTCAATTATTAAAAACAATAATGTTAGCACAAAAAACATTAAATCCTAATTTAGATATTGAAGGAGTTTTATTAACTATGCTTGATTCTAGAACAAATTTAGGATTTGAAGTAGTAGAAGATATACGTAGTTTCTTTAAAGAAAAAGTATATAACACAATTATTCCAAGATTAGTTAAACTTACAGAAGCTCCATCTCATGGAGAACCAATAATAGTTTATGAACCTAAAAGTAGAGGGTCTGAAGCCTATCTAAATTTAGCAAAGGAAGTGATTGAAAGAAATGGAAACAAATAATATAAGTGATAGTGGAATTCCTAAAAGAAGAGCATTAGGAAAGGGATTAGAAGAATTATTCAATAATGAAGTAATAGATTACAGTGCAGTAGAAGATAAAATAGTTGCTGAAACACCAAAAGATGAAATAGTAATGTTAAATTTAGAAGAATTAAGAAGTAATCCTTATCAGCCAAGAAAAGTATTCGATGAAGAAGCATTACAAGAATTAGCAAATTCTATTAAAGAACATGGTGTAATACAACCAATTATTGCTAAAAAGTCAATTAAAGGGTATGAAATAATCGCAGGAGAAAGAAGAGTAAAAGCATCAAGACTTGCAGGATTAACAGAAATACCAGCAATAGTAAAAGATTTTAATGATACTCAAATGATGGAAATAGCTTTACTTGAAAACTTACAAAGAGAAAACTTATCAGCTATAGAAGAGGCTACTGCATATAAAAAACTTCAAGAAACTTTAGTATTAACACAAGAAGAATTAGCTAAAAGATTAGGAAAAAGCAGAAGTCATATTACTAATATGTTAGGTTTATTAAATCTACCAGAAGATATTCAAAAATCTATAAATAATAAAGAAATATCTATGGGACATGCTAGAGTGTTAAGTAAATTACAAAGTAGAGAACAACAAGAATCATTAGCTAAAAAAATTATTTCTGAGGGAATAAGTGTAAGAAAATTAGAAGAGTTAACAATGGAACCATCTATTGTTAAAACTAACCCTCAAAAGAAAAAACAAGAAAAGAATAATGAATACTTATATTTGCAAAGAGAATTAAGTGAAAAATTGGGAACTAAAGTAATAATTAAGAATAATAAAATAGAGATTAGTTTTGTTAATAACAACGATTTAAATAGATTGCTAGAATATATGAATATTGAGGTTGACAAATGATAGATTTATTTGGAATAGAAATAGAATTAGCATTAATTATTATTCCTATAATATATATTGTTGTAGGTGTAATAGTATTTAAAATACTAAAAAGATTATTTCTTAAGGTTATAGAGAGAAAAAATTTAAAAGCTTCTCAAAAACAAAGAGTAAGAACTCTAATGACTTTAATAGTAAATATAATTAAATATTTAATTATAATTTTTGTAGTATTAGCAATTGTATCTATTTGGGGTATAAATGTTAAATCAATTTTAACTGGATTAGGTATTGGAACTGCTATAATAGGACTTGCTTTTAAAGATCTAGCAACTGACCTAATCGCAGGATTTACAATTATAACTGAAGGAGAATATGAATTAGGGGATACCATAGAAGTAGATGGCTTTATGGGAGAAGTAGTTTTTATAGGTTTGAGAACAACTAGAATTAGAGATTTTAAAGGAGCAACTAAGATTATTGCTAATCATTATATGGATAATATAATCAACTATAGCGTTAATAATTCTCTAGCAGTTGTAGATATATCAATTGCTTATGAATGTAGTGAAGAACTAATTGAAAAAACATTTGATAATATATTTAAAAAACTAAATGGAAAAGTCCCACATGCAGTAGGAGACTTAGAATTATGGGGAGTTAATGAATTGGCTGATTCTGCAGTTGTATATAGAGTTGTTGTAGAAACTGAACCTATGCAACAATATGTGGTACAAAGATATTTACGAAAAGAATTAAAGAAAGGTTTAGACGAAGCTAAAGTAAAAATACCATATAATCAGATAGAGGTGCATAATGGAAAATAATAAGAATTATGACGTAGGAACAAAAGTAATTATGAAAAAACAACATCCATGTGGTAGTAATGAATGGGAGATAGTTCGAGTAGGTGCAGATATTAAGATAAAATGTCTTAAATGCAATAGAACTGTTCTTCTTGCTAGAATAGACTTTAATAAAAAGCTTAAAAAAATAATAGATTAGAAAGGACTAAATATGAAAGATAAAAGAAAATTAAAATTAAAAAAATTCTATTTTCATCCAATTACAGTATTTATCTTTTTAACATTTATGGTAATGGCTCTTAGTGGAATTTTATCAATATTTCAAACACAAGCTACTTATAATATAGTTAATGTTAATACAAAAGATTTAGAACCTACTTTAATTACAGTAGAGAACTTGTTTTCTTTTACAGGATTAAAGTTTATTATAAGTAATGCAGCTAAGAACTTTTTGAGTTTTGGTCCTTTAGGAATGTTATTATTATCACTTATAGGTATAACAGTTGCTGAGGGTACAGGTTTTATAGAAACTTTTACTAGAAGACACTTAAGAAAGATACCTAAGGGAACATTAACTTTTATTGTTATTTTTATAGCTACAATATCTTCATTAATTAATGAAGTTGGTTATGCAATTTTAATTCCTTTAGTAGCCCTAATATATTTTATTAATAATAGAAATCCAATATTGGGTATTGTTACTGCTTTTTGTGGAGTAGCATTTAGTTATGGAGTTTCAATATTTGTAGGCTCAATGGAAGTTTCATTAATGAATTATACTAGGGATGCCGCAATGTTAATAGATGATGCAACTCATATATCATTGACATCTAATTTAATATTTATTATTGTAGCTACTATTATATTATCAATAGTAGGAACATTTGTAATAGAAAAAATAATTGCTCCTAGAATAGGAAAATATAAAAGAGAAGATGAATTTTCTAAGACAGAAACATACAAAGTTATCAATATAGAGGAAGAGGAACAAAGATTAATTGAAAAAGATAAATATGAGAAAAGAGGATTAAGATCAGCTCTTATTGCTTCAATTATAGTATTGTTTATTTTCATTTATTCATTAATTCCAAATCTTCCATTCTCTGGAATGTTATTAGATATGGAAGAGAATGCTTATGTTAATCAATTATTTGGAGAAAACTCATATTTCCAGGATGGATTTGCATATCTAGTGTCACTAGTATTTATTCTATCAGGAATAGCTTATGGTATTGGAAGTAAAACTATTAAGAATGATAAAGAGATTATAGAAAATGCTAATAAGAAGTTTTCTAATATTGGAAGTATGATTATTCTAATATTTGTAGTTGCTCAATTTATAGCAGTATTTAGAAAAACTAATATTGGCTTAATAGTAGCAGCGTGGTTAGCTAGTTTATTAGAACACATGTCACTAAGTGGAATACCATTGATATTAGTATCATTATTGTTAATTGCAGTATCAAATTTCTTACTAACTTCACCAGCTAGTAAGTGGATGGTATTTTCACCAATAATGGTACCAATGTTTATGCAATCAAATATTTCTCCACAATTTGCTCAGATAGTACTAAGAGCAGGAGATTCAATGACTAAAGGATTTACTCCTTTACTAGCATCATTTGTTATATATATAGGTTATTTAAATATATATAATTTACATAAAGAAAAACCATTCACTATTAGAAGATCATTAACAATGATTGCTCCATATTTTTTGATTATTTCATTAACATGGATACTTTTAGTAATAGGATGGTATATCGTAGGAATTCCTATTGGACCAGGAGTTTCTCCTACAATATAGAATAATAAAAGCACTAATTATAGTGCTTTTTATTTGAATATAGATAATATTTTGACTGGTCTAGTAGGTTTAGTATTAAGAAGATAATTATTAATAGATCTAAATTTGTATTCTAAAAACGCTAAGTTATCATTAATCTTATTAGCAGATCTATAAGAAATATAACGATTATGATGCTTATATTTATGATAAGTAGTAGGTGAAACACCAATTGTCTTATGAAATATTTCAGAATAATATTCTTGTGAATAAAATCCATAAGATAAAGCTATTTTTAATATTGAGACCTTATCACTAGAATATTCATTAAGAGAATTATAAATACGTTTTTTATTAATATATTCAAATATTGTTATATCTAATTCTCTTTTAAATAATCTCATTAGATAATCTTTATTATAATTTAGGGTATTAGATAAATCATCAATACTAATTTTTTCATATATATTAGTATCAAGATACTTAATTATACTAATAACTATCTCATTAGAAAACATAAGATCACCAGTTAAATTATATCATAAAAGTCGTTATTGTTTAAACTTTGTTAAAAAATCATGATTTAATAGTTGGTGAAAGGAGGAATAATATGAATTATTCTAGATGGGCTTCTATAGGAGATATTAAAGAAATAACAGAAGCAGTTAATTTAAAAACAGGGGTTACTAAGTCAGGATTACCAGTTATGTATGACTCTAAATTTGCATATTTAAATACACATGAGGCTCACAATTTAGTTATTGGTTGTACAGGAAGTGGAAAGACTCAAACAACTATATTACCTATGCTAAAATTTGCTATGATGGCTGGTGAATCAATTGTTGTTCATGACCCTAAAGGTGAACTTTATGTTAAGTTAGCACAAAAATTAGAGGAAGAAGGATATAAAAACATAGTCTTAGATTTTGATGATTCTAGACTAGGAAATAGTTGGAATCCACTTACTTTAGCATACAAATTATATAAAGAAAATAATAAAGATAAAGCTTTAGAAATGGTAGATGAATTAGGATATTATCTATTTGCAGATACACAAAGACAAGAAGCAGATCCTTTTTGGACAAATTCTACAATTAATTATTTCTCTGGTTTAGCAATCTATTTATTTGAAAATGCTAAAGAAGAAGAAGTAAATTTATGTAGTATAAATTCACTAGCTAATAATTTAAATGATAATGAAACTGCAAAGAAGTTTGTTGATAAACTTGATAAAACAGGAGTTGTATTTATGAAAGTATCAGGAATACTACAATCACCTCCTGAAACAAGAGGAAGTATATTATCTGTATTTAATCAAAAAATTGCAAGATTCCTATCAAAGGAGAATCTAAAGAATATGCTTTCTTATAGTGATTTTGATATATCAACAATAAGTAATGATAAAACTGCAGTATTTATAGTAAGCGGATTAAATAATCATACTAGAAATTTATTACCTTTATTTGTAGATCAAGTAATAAATGTAGTATCTATCTATGGCAATCAAGTAAAACGACTAAATGTTTTATTAGATGAATTTGATAGTCTTATTCCAATAAGAGACTTTGCATTAAAATTGAATCATTGTAGATCACTAAATATAAGAGTAACAATAAATATTCAAAGTTTTTCACATCTAAAAAATATGTATTCAACAGAAGATGTTGATATACTAAAAATGTGCTTTGGAAATATAATTTATTTATTATCTGAAGATAATGATACATTGGAAGAAATATCAAAAGCATGTGGAATGGTAAATGCTGAAACTCCTTTAATCTCAACAACTGAATTAAAAACATTAGCTCCTTTTGAAACAGTGATATTAATGACAAGAATGATGCCATTTAGAACAAAATTAACACCTGATTATATGATTGATTGGGGTTATGAAACAAAAGCAGCTGAAATTACATGCAGAAAAGACAAAGAGATTAAAATTTTTAAATTAGAAAAATAATACCTTTAGGTATTTTTTTCTTTATGTTATAATATTTGAAGAAATGAGGGATAGTATGAGTTTAACAGCAGGAATAGTAGGTTTACCAAACGTAGGTAAATCAACACTTTTTAATGCTATTACAAATCAAAAAATATTAGCAGAGAATTATCCATTCGCTACAATAGAGCCAAATGTTGGGGTAGTAACAGTACCTGATGAAAGAATGGATAAATTAAAAGAAATGTATGATCCTAATAGATTTATACCAACAGCTTATGAATTTACTGATATTGCAGGACTTGTAAAAGGAGCATCTAAAGGAGAAGGATTAGGTAATAAATTTTTATCACACATTAGAGAAACAGATGCAATTGTAGAAGTAGTAAGATGCTTTGATGATGGAAAAATAATCCACGTAGATGGTGCTATTGATCCAATTAGAGATATTGAAACAATTAATTTAGAATTAGCAATTGCAGATTTAGATGTTATTAATAATAGATTAGAAAGAGTTGCAAAAAAAGCAAGAACTACAAAGAATAAAGATGATATTTTAGAAACAGAAGTATTAGAAAAATGTAAGAAAACCTTAGAAGAAGAAAAACCACTAAGACAATTAGATTTAACAGATGAAGAAAAAAAGATTATTAAATCATATAGCTTCTTAACTTTAAAACCAATTATATATCTAGCTAATATAAAAGAAGAAGAATTAGGTAATCCTGATAATGAATATGTTTTAAAAGTAAAAGAATATGCCGCAAAAGAGAATGCTAAAGTTGTAAGTTTATGTGCTAAAGTAGAAGAAGAGTTAAGCGAATTAGATCCAGAAGATAAAGAAGAAATGCTTGAGGGTTTAGGACTTGATGGTAGTGGACTAGATAAGTTAATTAAAGCTACTTATGATATTTTAGGATTAGCTACATACTTTACTGTTGGAAAAGACGAAGTTAGAGCTTGGACATTTAAAAAGGGAATGAATGCTAAAGAATGTGCTGGTATAATTCATACTGATTTTGAAAGAGGATTTATAAGAGCAGAAGTAATCTCATATGATGATTTAATTCAATATGGTAGTGAATTAAAAGTAAGAGAAGCTGGTAAAGCCAGAGTAGAAGGAAAAGATTATTTAATGCAAGATGGAGATATCTGTCACTTTAGATTTAATGTATAAAAAAAGAGATTATTTAATCTCTTTTTATTTTTCAGTAATTGTATAACCTTGTTCTTTTAATGGATTGATTTTTTCTTCTACAAATTTATTATAATCTTTATATCCACCTCGTATGTATGATGAATTAGTACTATTCAAATACAATGTATCGGCATCAACAGTTTTACCATTAAGTATATCTTCACTTTCATCACTAAATTCATCTAATTTAGTTGTTACATTCTCATACTTTATTGGTACAAAAGCTGTAGTTTTATCATTTGTATCAAAGAAATTTATATATAATGCTTTTTGTACCACGTATAAATAATTTTTCTTATCTTTATAAGCTAAAATATATTTATATACTTCATGATCTTCAAGTTGATAAGCATAAGTATTACTATGTTCTCCCTTAACATATAATTCTCCGTAAGAATCATCAGAAAATTCTTTAAGAGTGGTATTACTAAAATCTGAAATATTAGATGCAATAGTTGAATTAGTTTCACCATTAAACGATTCTTCTATTGATTTTCTATGACTATTAAAACTTGTTATAACAATTGCAAAAATACCCACAAATACAATTATACTTAGTACTGTGAAAACTATATAGCTTCCAGCAAACATTTTTGTAAATGTTTTTACTGGAACTTCTAATTCACTAAGATTAAATTGTTCTGCAATATCACTAACGCTAGTGGATTCATTTCTTTCAATTTCAAAAGCTCTATGACAGTATTCACATTTACATGATTTTGCTGTTTCACTAAATTCTAGACTTCCTCCACAATTAGGACATTTTTTTTCAATTAATTTCATATTAACCTCCGTTTATAATTAATCGTCAACTTATTAATGAAATTATAGCATTAAATATAATATTAAACTAGACATAATTTTATTATTTTGTTATAATACATACGAGTATTTTAAATACTCCTTGCTATCTATTGATAGCCATTAGTCCAAAAGGAGGTGCAAGAATGAATAAATATGAAGTAATGTTCATTGTTAGACCAGATATGGAGGAAGCTGATATTAAGAATACAGCTGAAACTATTAAGAAGGTTTTAACAGATGCTAAAGCAAATATCCTAGAAGAGAAAGCATTAGGACAAAAAGAATTAGCATATGAAATTAAGAAGTATACTACTGGTTATTATTATTTATTAGTAGTAGAAGCTTCTAAAGAAGCTGAACAAGAATTAAATCGTGTTGCAAGAATTAACGAAAATCTACTTCGTCATTTAATAGTTAGAGTAGATGAATAATATATAAAGAGGTAAGTTATGAATAGAGTTGTTTTAATAGGAAGATTAACTAGAGATCCAGAATTAAGATATACTTCTGGAAACAATACTGCAGTATGTAATTTCACAATTGCAGTAGATAGAGGTTTTACAGGACAAAGTGGTGAAAGAGAAGCTGATTTTATTCCTGTAGTTGTATGGAATAAACAAGCTGAAAATGTTAAGAATTATTTAAGTAAAGGTTCACAAGTTGCTGTAGAAGGAAGAATACAAGTAAGAAATTACGATGATCAAAATGGTCAAAAGAGATATGTTACAGAAGTTATTGCTAATAATGTAGAATTCTTAGGATCAAAAAATTCCTCAAATAATAGTTCAAATGGAACACATAATGATGAACCTACACCATACGACTTTGGAGATAATCAAGAACCAAAGGGTACTGATGTAGATAGTAATCCATTTGCTGATTTTGGTTCAAGTATTGAAATCAGTGATGATG
>CAMNCL010000024.1 GCA_946534345.1 uncultured Caryophanales bacterium | reverse complement strand
AATGCAGGAAATTGTTCAAACTACAGTGGATTAAAGAAAGTCTGGGTAGATTTCACTAAACCAGTATGTAAAGTAACTCTAACAAACAATGGAGTAAATAGTAAAGGCTGGTTAGGAATAGGAGAAAGCGCTACTGTAAAAGCTCAATGTATAGAGGATGCATCTACAAATCGAGAGAGTGGATGTGATAATGTATCACCATGGAAGGCAACATTCTCTAAGACATATAATTCGAATATGAATGTTACAAATGCAGGAGCTGTTGATGTAGGAAATGGTGGTAAAGTAAGAGATGTAGCCAAGAATGAAATAGATTGTTCTAAAAACAATACAGTTAAAATTGATCATAATGCACCAACTTGTTTAACGACAGGAGAGACAACAAAGAATAGTAAAGGAAACTGGATATGGAGACAAACAGGAACTACAATTACTAGAGAATGTCGAGATACTGGAGGAAGTGGATGTGAGAAGAAAGTATATAAATCACAAACATATAATACATCCGGGCATACATATAAAACAGAAGATTATAAGGCATATACAATATCGGACAATGCCGATAATAAAGTTACATGTCCAGCAAAGACGATTCACATTTATGTAGATAAACAAAAACCAAGTTGTAGTGGTTCTAAAAGTCATCTACACACCACAGATGGAGTTACAATAAAATATTCATGTAGTGATCATGGAGGATCAGGAGTCGCAAATTGTCCTTCCAACGAATCAAGAGTTAAGAAGGATAGAAGTTATACTGTCAAAGATAATGTAGGAAATAAAATGACTTGTAGTGTAAATGTAACGGCTTATAATCAATACAGATATATAAAGAAAAATGTACCAATAAAATGTACTAAAGCATGTTGTGGAAATAAAAAATGTACTAAAGGATCATGCTGTGGATGGAATTATAAATATTATGATAACAACTGTAAAAAATGTGGAAAAGATTCTTGTAAGAAATATTATTATCAAATGAATTTGGAACATGGAAATGGTGGAGTGGAAGGATATTCTTCAAAATGCTCTGTTTCATATGATAAGTGTACATGCGTAGATTGGAAATGTAAATCTTGTTCCTTAAAATCAACCGCCAAAACATGTACTAAATCATGTTGTGGGTACAAAACATGTACTGATGGTAGTTGCTGTGGATATGCTTGTGGTTCTCAATGGACATCTTGGGGTGCAAGCAAAACTGGATGTGCATCAGATTCTAGAAAATTATATAAATAATATTAGATAGTTTAAAAATAACTTGGTCATTTGACTGAGTTGTTTTTTTTTGTGATTTATGTATTTACATAAAAAGCAAATTCGATGTATACTTATTATGGATAAGATAGGTGATAGAATGAGTAAAAAAGGATTTACAATGATAGAATTACTAGCAGCAATAGTAATACTAGGGGTATTAAGTGTAATAGCAATAGGATCAGTAACAAGACTCGGAGATAAAGCAAGGGAAGAAGATAAAGAATCTTATAAAAAAGCGTTAAAAATGGCCGCAGAAAGTTATATGCAAGCGAATAAAAATAAATTGCCAAGAAAAATAGGATCTGAAGTAGTCGTACAATCCACAGAATTAAAAGAAAAAAGATACTTAAAGGAAGATAAAGGCGGATGCGTAGAAGTAGTAAAAAATGATAAAACAGACTATGAATATAAAGTAAAGAAGAATTGTGGAGTAACATGTAGAGACACAGATGGACCACAAATAGAGGTATATTTTACAGATGCATCAGATGAAATAATAAGTGCAAACGAGATAAAGGATTTAAAAAATGCCTCACTACATGTAGATATAGCTCCCCAAGTAAAAAATGGAAAGACAATACCAATAAGTGGATATAGCTATTCCATACTAGCACAAGCAGTAGGAGATACAGAAATGGGAAATGCAGGAGGAGATGCAGCACCACACGAAGTATTTAATTCAGGGACACTAAGCGCAAGAGGAAGAAACCAAATAAAAATTAGCAGAAAAATAAAAGATTATATAGATATAACAGGGTTAACAAATTTCAATGCAAAAGTAGAGGCACTTGATGAAGCAGGATGTAAGCAAAAAGCGACAGCAGTAAAAGGAACAAATGATATAGATGATCCATATTGTTTAAGTAATAAAAGTGGAGAAGGAAAAGAATGGATAAATAAACTAAGTAAAGAAACATCAAGAACAATAACAGTAAATTGTGAAGATGGAAATGGAAGTGGATGTATAAGGCCAACATTCACAAGGACATGGCCAAATGATGAACAAAAGGATGCAGAATATGCATACATACAAGTATCAGATAATGCAAAGAACAAAAATATAGGAGACACACCAATAAAAGCAAAAAATGTATGTGAAGTAGATCCATTACAAATAGATACAAATAATACATGTCGAGTATCAGTAAAAATAGATAGAACATTACCAACAATAGAAGTAGAAGGAGTATATGCAGTAAATGCAGACGGGAAGATGGTAGAGAAAAACATCGGAACGAATTTAATAACAGTAAATGATACAACAGCAGAAGGAAAAGGAATAGGAACAATAAGTGCGAATCAATATAATAAATTATTCAATGGATGGATGAATAAAGATAATTATCCATCAGGAGTAATGTATAAGATAAAAGTATCAGATAATATCCACCTAGATAGTTGGGAATGGAAGACAAATGCAGCATATATAACAAATCCGTTATCAAACGAATACAAAAAGTATTCAGCAAAAAATGATCGATATAAGAAAACAGTAGATAAAAGCCAAAAATACTATAATAAAGATTGTGGACAAAAGAGTGAAGAGATAATAATAGGATTTAATAAAGAAGGAAGAAGAAAAGGAGAATTAACGGTAAAAGATAAAGCCGGAAATGTAACAACACTATATATAGAGGCAGATCTAGATAGAACATCGCCATTAGTACCAGAGGTAACATATAAAAACTATAAACCAACAGCAGCAGGAAACTGGTCAAAGACAAAGTATGCAAAAGCAAGCGTATATGATACAAATGGAACAACAAATGAAAGAGATTTGCGAGCAGACTTAGGAAAAACAAAATTAAATGCAGCGTTATCAGGATGGGATCACTTTGAATATACATTAGTAGCGCATTATGATAGTAAGAAGAGTAGAACAGATGCTAGAGGCGGAGAACTAGAATTTACAAAGAACTATGAAGGAAGAAATACAATATCATTTAGATCAATAGATAAAGCCGGAAATAGATCAGCATATAGTACACCAACAAAAGTATGGGTAGACTATACAATACCAGAGTGTGGAGTAACAAGAAATCCAACAGAAGCATCAAAGCTATGGGTAGGATTAAAAGGTGGAACAGGACCAGCAAAAAATACAATAGTAGTAACAGCAAAATGCTTAGAAGGGGATGAAAACAATTCACAAAGTGGATGTGCTGGAGATAAAGTATTCTCTCATGAGTATAATGCAGAAGCAAAAAGATCAGACGGAGGAGCAAGAGGATATAAAAAAGGAGGCTTTGTAATAGACAAAGCAGGAAACACAAAAGATTGTCCAGCAAATCAAAAGATCTATTTAGATTATACAATTCCATCATATATAACATCAGGAGAACCAAAAGTAGGAGCATGGACACAAAAAGGAAGAACAATCACAAGAACATGTAGTGATAATAAAGGAACAGTAAATAGTGGATGTGTTAAATCATATCAACAAAAGGGAGTATATGATAAGGATGGCAAAACATACAAGACAGATAACAAAACTTTTGTCGCAATAACAATATATGATAAGGCAGGAAACTTACGTAAAGTATCAGCATACAATATGCCTGTATATGTAGATAAACAAAAGCCAAGTTGTAGTAGTGAGAAGACTCATAAACATACAACGTCTGGAGTCACAATAACATATTCATGTAGTGATCATGGAGGATCAGGAGTAGTAAACTGTCCAAGGAAAGATCATAAATTTATAGAAACTGGAGTTAAGTCAGATAGAAATAACAAGGTTAGAGATGGTGTTGGAAATTCAATAAGCTGTAATGTTAATGTAACTCCATATAAGCAATATAAGTATATTAAGAAGAATGTACCAAAACGTTGTACAAATTCATGCTGTGGTACTAAAACATGTACTAAAGGATCATGCTGTGGATATAATACAGCAAGAGGGGCTAATTGTGCTAAATGCGGTTCTAAGTCATGGTCAAAAACAGGTCACGGATATTGCCCATCTGGGATAAGTGGATGGAGTTGTTCTTCTAGATGGATATCTACTAATTATTTAGGACATGGTGGATCGTGTAAAACTTCATGCAATGGTTGTAAAACATGTACATGGAAAACTGGTGCAAAGCGTTGTACTAAAGCATGCTGTGGTTATTATACTTGTACAAGTGGTAGATGCTGTGGATACGCATGTGGATCTCAATGGACTGGATGGGGTGCCCATAGTACAGGATGTAGATCAACATATAGATGGCTATATAAATAATAAAGAGAAACAGGTTTCTGTTTCTTTTTGTTTATGGTATAATTTTGTTAGGTGATAAAATGAAAATAGGTATTGCAAACGACCATCGTGGCTATAAATTAAAAAAGTATTTAGTAGATGAATTAAGTAAAGATTACGAAGTAGTAAATTTAGGAACTGATTATGAAGACTCTGTAGATTATCCAGATTATGCTTTTATGTTAGGAGAATTAGTTTCATCAGGAGAAGCAGATTATGGAATTGCGATTTGTGGTTCTGGAATCGGTATTAGTATTGCTTGTAATAAGGTAAAAGGAATTAGATGTGCAAAAGTTTCAAATGTAGAAGAAGCAAAATACACTAGAGAAGATAATGATGCAAACATAGTTGCTTTTGGTGAGAAGACAACTGAAAAGGATGCATTGGATATTGTAAAGACATTCATTGAAACACCATTCTCTGATTTAGAAAAGCACATGAGAAGGATTAATAAGATAACTAAATATGAGGAGGAGCATTAATGGGTAAATTCTTCTTATATGTATTTGTATCAATGTTAGTTATTTGGTCTTTAGACTCTGTAAATATAAATAAAATATTTAAAAAGAATAAAGTCTTACAAGCTACAATATTTTACTTTTTATTGGGTATTTCACTAATTTATTTAGTAACTAATTTCTTATTTGATATATTTACTTCAATTAAGTTTGTTTAAAGAGAATATTTCTCTTTTTTTTATTATATTTTATGGTAAAATAAGTGATGGAGGAGTGATACTATGACATCTAAAGATATTGGAATAGATTTAGGAACTACTAATGTTTTAATTTATGTTAAAGGTAGAGGGGTAGTTTTAAATGAACCTAGTATAGTAGCTATAGATACTGATTCTAAGAGTGTATTAGCTGTCGGAACAGAAGCCAAAGAAATGTTAGGTAGAACTCCTACTAAGATAAAAGCTATTAAACCAATGAAAGATGGAGTTATAGCTGACTTTGAACTAACTGAAATAATGCTTAATACTTTTATAAAAAAGATAAAGGCACGTAATTTATTCTTTAGACCTAGAATATTAATATGTTGTCCTACTAATATTACTCAAGTAGAGAAGAATGCTATTAGAGAAGCAGCAGAACATACAGGTGCTAGAAAAGTATATATTGAGGAAGAACCTAAAGTAGCAGCTATTGGAGCTGGAATGGATATTTCTAAACCAGTTGCTAATATGGTTGTAGATATTGGTGGAGGTACTACAGATATAGCTGTTTTATCATTAAATGGAATAGTATCATCCGCATCTAATAAGACTGCTGGTAATGCACTAGATCAAGATATTATTAAATATATTAAAGAAAAATATAAATTATTAATAGGTGAGTCTACTGCAGAAGATATTAAAATTAATTTTGCAAATGTTTATAAACCCCTAAAAAAAGAAAAGTTAGAAGTAAAAGGAAGAGATTTATTAACTGGTCTTCCTAAAGCAATTACTATAACTCAAGATGAAACAAAAGAAGCTATGAATGATAGTATTAAAAAGATAGTTAAAGCCTGTACTAATGTCTTAGAACAAACACCACCTGAATTATCCGCAGATATTGTGGAAAAAGGAGTTATTCTAACAGGAGGAGGATCTCTTCTAAATGGACTATCTGATGTCTTAGAAGAAGAATTAACAATACCAGTATTAATGGCAGAAACACCACTTACTTGTGTTGTGGAAGGAACAGGCATATTATTAAACAATATAAAATTATTAGAAGAAAACCAATAAAAATTGGTTTTTTTATTTAGATTTGGTATAATTTTATTAGAAAGAAGTGAACTGTATGAAAACACAAATACTAGCAGCTTCTAAGATAGTATTAATAACTTTTCTATTTTCAGCTGCGATAATGTTTTTAATGAAAAAAATAGCTAATCATATTGGAGCAGTAGATGTCCCTAGAACAGAAGAAGGGCATAGACATATTCATAAGCAAATTACTCCAAAACTAGGAGCTTTAGGAATATTTTTATCGTTTCTATTGGGATATATGCTCTTTGGAGAACAAAGTGTTAGAATGAATTCGATTCTAATTGGTAGTTTTATAGTTATTTTAACCGGTATTATTGATGATATTAGACCTATAAAAGCTACTCATAAATTACTAGGTCATTTAGCAGCAGCTATGGTAATTGTCTTCTATGGAAAAATTTTATTAAATAATATAACAGCATTTGGTTTAACTTTTGATTTTGGATTATTATCTTATCCTATAACAATTCTATTTATTATAGCGTGTACAAATATTATTAATTTAATAGATGGACTTGATGGACTAAGCGGTGGAATATGTACTATATTCTATATAACTATTGCGATTATTGGTTTCTATCAAGGTAGAGCTGGTAGTTTAGTAATGATTCTAACTCTTATTATGTTAGGATCTACTCTAGGATTTTTATTACATAACTTTTATCCAGCTAAGATATTTGCTGGAGACTGTGTAACTTTCTTAGGATTTATAATAGCCGTTATAACACTATTAGAGTTCAAAGGACCGGCATTAATATCATTCTTTGTACCTATTACTATTTTAGGTATTCCAATCTTAGATACATTATTTGCTATAGTAAGAAGGCTATTAAAAGGACAGCCACCATTTAAAGCAGATAGAGAACATTTACATCACCAATTATTAGGAATGAATTTCTCACAAAGAAATACAGTATTAATAATATATGGTATTAATATACTATTTGCCGCAGCATCTATCTTTTATACATTAAAAGATCCAATTATAGGACAAATATTATATATAATTATCTTTATTATAGTAATTTGGTTTGTATTACATACAACAATAATATATGACAAAAGTAATTTACCAAAGAGTAAATTAAAAAAAATATTTAATAGAAAATAAGAACACAAATGTGTTCTTTTAATTTACATAAATAAGTGTTAAACTAGAAGAGGATGTTAAAAGTAAAGGAAGTTTAAAATTATATGATATCTTATACAAGAAATGGAGATAAAATCTTCAATTTTAAGTTTGGAAAGGTATTAAGCAATATTAAAGTAATTGAAGATTGGGTTGAATATGAAGAAAAGATAAAACATAAATATAATAATAGATTAGCAAATCTATATTATTTAACAGATGATAAACTAATACGAGATGAAATAAAAGAAATAATTAATAATAGTAGTGATATTAATACTGAAATAGTTATTAATCTAAAATGTATTCCTAGTGGGATAAAAGGATTATTATATTATAAAGTATTTACTGCTAAAGATAATAATATTAGTATATCTATTGATAGTAATATTAATGAAAAAGAATTTTCAAATACTATTTCTAAATTAAATATTAAAGTATTATATAAAATAATTAATAAATCCTTTGATAGAGCTATTCAAGAGGCAATACAAAGTAGCAAAAAAGATATTCTATTAGAAATATATGAACAAAGGAATAAATATACCATAACTATATATAATTCTTTTAAATATAAAAATAGAAGTATAAAGTTACCTAAAATACATAATGATATCAGTATTAAACATGAAACTATAGATGATTATCATATCGAAACTATATCAATATTAAAAACTACTTGAGAAGTAAATAAAGTAGTTTTTTTTATGGGGTTATGTTATACTATGAGTATAAAGGAGGGATAGTATGGAAATTATTATTCATGGAGATAAGATTAAAGTTACTAAAGCTATGAGTGATTATATTGAAGAGAAACTAGAAAAGTTAGATAAATATCTAGAAAATAGCGATAATGTTCGCGCAAACGTCATAGTTAAAGTAAAAAATCACGAGCAAACAGTAGAAATTACCATACCATTGAAAACAATTATTTTAAGATCAGAAGAAACAAGAGAGGACTTTTATGCTTCAGTCGATAAAACAATCGATAAGCTAGAAAGACAAATCAGAAAGAATAAGACTAGGTTAATGTCTAGACAATCTAAACCTAGCTATGATTTTAACTTTGCGACAATAGATTTTGAAGATGATAATGAAAAAGAAGAACATAAGATTGTTAAAAGAAAGAGTGTTGAAGTAAAACCTATGAGTGAAGAAGAAGCCATTCTTCAAATGGAATTACTAGGACATGAATTCTTTATGTTTAAAGATGCAGATACTGATAATTTTGCAGTTATATATAAAAGAAAAGATGAAAATTACGGTATTATTGAATCAGAATAAATACATAAAAAGAGAATTGTACTTTTAATTCTCTTTTTTTTTTGGTAAAATAAATACTTGAAGGAGAAATGCACATGAGTATTTTAAAAGTATTTGATCACGAATATAGAGAATTAAAAAGATTTAGAAAAATAGCTGATGCTGTAATGGATTTAGATGAAGAATATTCTAAATTAACAGATACTGAATTACAAAATAAGACAGAAGAATTTAAGGATAGATTGAAAAATGGAGAAACACTAGATGATATCTTAGTAGAGGCTTTTGCGACTGCGCGTGAAGCTGCTTTTCGTGTAATTGGTGAAAAACATTTCTATGTCCAAATACTAGGTGGTTTAGCAATTCACTATGGAAATATTGCTGAAATGAAAACTGGTGAAGGTAAAACTTTAACATCAGTACTACCTGCATATTTAAATGCTTTAACTGGTGAAGGCGTTCATATTATAACTGTTAATGAATACTTAGCTGGACGTGATGCAGAATGGATGGGTGGAATTCATAGATTCCTAGGATTAACAGTAGGTGTTAATAGAAGAGAAATGTCTTCAGCAGAAAAACAAGAAGCTTATAACTGTGATATTTTATATTCTACAAATAATGAAATTGGATTTGATTATTTAAGAGATAACATGGTTGTTAGACGTGAAAATAGAGTTCAAAGAAAATTGAATTTTGCTATAATCGATGAGGTTGACTCAGTATTAATTGATGAAGCTAGAACACCACTTATTATTTCAGGTGGAGAGATGGCTAATTCTAATTTATATCTTCAAGCAGATAGATATGCTAAAAGTCTAAAAGAAGGTCAAGATTACATTTATGATGAAAAGACTAAAAGTGTTAATTTAACTGATAGTGGTTCAAGTAAAGCAGAAAAAAGTTTTCATATAGATAATTTATATGATATTGAAAACACTAAGTTATTTCACTTTATAAATCAAGCTTTAAGAGCTAACTACGCAATGAGATTAGATGTTGATTATGTAGTACAAGATGATGAAATAGTAATAGTAGATCAATTTACTGGACGTTTAATGAAAGGAAGAGCATATTCTGAAGGATTACATCAAGCAATTGAAGCTAAAGAAGGAGTTACAATCAACGAAGAAACTAAGACTATGGCTACTATTACATTCCAGAATTTATTTAGAATGTATAAGAAATTATCAGGTATGACTGGTACTGCTAAAACTGAAGAAGAAGAGTTTAGAAACATTTATAACATGTATGTTATAGAAATACCTACAAATAGACCAGTTATCAGAGTAGATGCACCAGACTTGTTATATGCTACTAAAGAAGCTAAATATAAAGCAATTATTGAATTCGTTAAAGAAAGATATGAAAAGGGACAACCTGTTCTAATTGGTACAATTGCTATTGAAACAAGTGAATTAATAAGTGATTTATTAAAGAAAGCTAAAATTCCACATGAAATATTAAATGCTAAGAATCATGAAAGAGAAGCAGAAATTATTTCTAAAATTGGTTTAAATAAATCAGTTACTATCGCAACTAATATGGCTGGTCGTGGTACTGATATTAAACTATCAGATGAAACTAGAGCATTAGGTGGATTATGTGTAGTAGGTACTGAAAGACATGAATCACGTCGTATTGATAATCAGTTACGTGGACGTTCTGGACGTCAAGGAGACCCAGGATATACTCAATTCTTTGTATCTATGAGAGATGACTTAATGGTTAGATTCGGATCAGATAGAATTGGCGCAATGATGGAAAATATGGGATTTGGTGATAATGCTATTCAATCAAAAGCATTTACTAAATCAGTTGGTACTGCACAAAAGAGAGTTGAAGGAAATAACTTTGATATAAGAAAGAATTTACTACAATATGATGATGTTATGAATAATCAAAGAGAAATTATTTATGAGAAGAGAAATCAAATCTTAGATAATGAATCAATTCATGAAATGATTATTTCTACATTTAGACATCATATTGAAGATTTAGTTAATTCACATTTAGCACCAGAAGGATACTTAACAGAAGAAGATCATGAAGATATAAGAGAATTTGCTAATGAAAATTTATTAAGAAAAGATATTAAGAAAAATGATATTGCTAGCTTAGAAGCACCAGAATTAATAGATTTCCTATGTAAGAATGTAATTGATGAATATGAAAACAAATTAAAAGATCTTCCAAAAGAAGTTGTTGATGAATTTGAAAAAGTAATTACTCTTCAAGTATTAGATAATTATTGGATGGAACATATTAATACAATGTCTCACTTAAGAGAAGGTATTCACTTACGTGGATATGCTCAAGAAGACCCATTAAGAGCTTATACTATGGAAGGTTTTGATATGTTTGATTCAATGCTACAAAAAGTAGATAAAGATGTCTCAATTATGTTATTAAAAGCAGAAATTAGACAAAATATTGAAAGAAAAGAAAACAAAACAAAAATGATGACTAATGACACAGAAGAACCAGTAAAGCAAAAACCAAAAAGAGTTCAAAAGATAGGTAGAAATGACCCTTGCTATTGCGGAAGTGGTAAGAAATATAAACATTGCCATGGAAAGTAGCATAAAATAAGGGAAAAATAGATATTTAAGTAATGCGTACAAATTGGTTAAAATGTTCGCATAAAGAACAGGCATATTGTTGTCTGTTCTTTTTTCGTCCTTAGCAAAGAAAAGGAGTGAGAACATTATGGCCGATGTAAGAGTCATGAAAAGAGGAAAGGTATATCAATACCAATTTGAAATAGCACCAGTTGATGGAACTATAAAATATGCTAATAAGAGTGGATTCAGAACAAAAGCAGAAGCTATAGAAGCTGGTAATATAGCATATACTGAATATATTAATGCTGGTAAACCTTATAAAGAATTTAAAATACAATACCATTCAAGCCTATAAAACAATTATTAATAAGTACATTAAACCAAAAATAAGAAAATATAAACTGTCAACATTAACTAGTGTTTCTTTAAATACATTTATTATAGATTTAGTAAATGAATATGATTTTTCAAGAGTTTATTATTATTCATTACTAATTATTAAAAAAAATGTTATAATTGAATAAGAATAGAGGTGTGTTTAATTGAATAAATTAATAAAGACTACAAGTATAATATTTTTTATATTATTATTGAACTTTGTAAGTATTCCTAAAATATTGGCGGTTGGAAGTGAAAATTTTACTAAATCTAAGAGTGCAACAGGATTAGATGAAAATTTTGATACAAAGATTACATTATTATTAAATAAGTCCGGGGAGAATAATAATACTATAGATTTATTGTTTTTAACAGATATAGAAATATATAACGATGTAACTGGTTCAAATATGGTTAATGAAATGTATAATATGATTAGTAATATTAACTCTAGTGATAGTATTAAAGCTACTATATCATTAGTATTATATGGTATGGATGCTGATAAGATAATTGAGTATGTTGATACTAAGGATATTACAAGCAAAGAAGATTTAGTTAATAGGATTGAAGCTAAGAGAGATTGGATTAATAGTAATTCATTTGGTTCTAATATGGAAAGGGCATTATTGCTTGTTAAAAATATGTTGGCTAGCAGTCCTTCTAATAATAATCCTGAAGATAGACATATTATATTGTTAACTAATGGTAATATTTTATCTTATAATAATGCTGATGGAGATTCAGCTACTACAGTATTTGATGGAGGATCATTTTATTTGAATATGAGTACTATGGATTCTAATGGAGATGCTGCAAGTGCTAATAGAGAAACTAAGATGGTGAAATATTATAACGAGACTAATGATTATGGAGAGGCTTTTGCTAAGTTATTAGAGGAGAAGGATGCTGTTAATGAATATGCTATGACTGCTAATAAGTGGAATAATCTTAATAAAGCTACTGTAGACGAATTAAAAGCTCAGGGAAAGGTTAAAACATTTAAAAGTTCAGATGTAGCCGATATAACTAAATATCCATATACTAATTTAGAAATAGGTGCTGTTCAGGCTGCAAAAGTATTATTAGATTTGAAAGAAGCAAAATATAATATATATACTATTGGTTATTTATATTTATATGGTTGGGATGATAATGGTAATCCTACTGCGAAATTATTGGCTTATCCACCTATTGGATTTGTTAAATGGACTAGTAATGTAGGACAACTTTATTTACATGAACAAAAAAATGTTGATTCAACGGCATTTAATGGATTTGTTAATCAAATAGATTCTAGTTTAGTTTCACAAAAAGATAATTCATTTTATTTAGTTGATGAAATGGGATATGGTCAATACAAAGATGGTAGTGATTATAATTTTGATTTTGTTAATGATATTAATAAAATATCCATTAATGTTGATGGTACTGTTTTGGATAAAACAAAAATTGATGATAATACTTATGGATTTGGGAAAGATAGTTCAATTCCTGGAGGATATAAGTATATATTTAAGTATTATCCTAATGGAATAGATGGAGTAACCAATAGTGAATGTTATAAACTGGATGTTAATTATAATATCGAACCTAATATCCCTGTGAAATTAGAATATCATCAAGTATTAAATAAAAATACTAGAAAGAATGCTTCTGAGTTGTCACAAGAGGAAATATTAAAAGCTAGTAATTCAACTATTTTATATTTGAAAAATGGGCAGACTGAAAGTTTTGAAAATCCTGTTATAGAAATCAAGAATACTAATGAAGAAATAATATATGATAGAGAAAGTGAAAATATAGAAAATCCTAACACTTCAGATCCAATATATTTATTATTAATACTTTTATTTTTATCTATCTTAGGATTAAGTGGAACATTAATATATTCTAAATATTATTTATAAAAGCGATGTTTATCGCTTTTTACTTTTGGTTAATAATTCGTTATAATACCTTTGAAATGGGATGATTGTGTGAAAAAGAAAATGTTTTTAAGTTTAATGGTGATTGTAAGTTTATTTATAATTACAGGTTGCAGTAATAAAGAAAATTATATAACTGATTATGAACATTTATATGATACTGCAGTTCAATATATTATTGATAATGATACAAATCCAGAGAAGAATAACGATAGATATAAAATGTTTGTTGATTACAATGGTTTTGGTATAACAGAAGATGAAAAATATCGATATGTTTATATATGGATAGCTGAAGAATCTTATTATATTGCAGATAATAAAATAATAAGTGGATCTGGTAGTTCAATGCCATATAAATTTACTTTTGAATTAAATGATAATAAAGTAGTAAAAATTGAAACACCTAAAGATGGCAATGAATATACTTCTTCAATTAAAGAAATGTATCCTGATGATATAGAAAATAAAGCCATTAATTTTCAATGGAAAGATGATACATTAATAAAAGAAGTAAGAAAATATTATTCAGATTTAAAAGACAAAAGTATTTATTATTATTCAGGAGATAAAAATAATAATGGTGAATATATTAAATTAGATAAATAAGGTTCGGAATATTAAGATATTATGATTATTATCAGTTGTCGATAAATAATGAATAAAAGAGTTGCTTATAGAATTTAACTAATGTATGTTTGATGAATCGTTATATATGTTATATAATCTAGTTGCATGGACAAAAATGTGAACAATATGCCAACAATGTTCGCAATTTGTTCGCAGAGTATAAATATTTAATGA
>CAMNCL010000023.1 GCA_946534345.1 uncultured Caryophanales bacterium | reverse complement strand
GTAGATAGTAATCCATTTGCTGATTTTGGTTCAAGTATTGAAATCAGTGATGATGAATTACCATTCTAAAAAGGAGGGAAATTATGGCAGAATTTAATCGTAAAAAGAAAAAAGTATGTGCAATGTGTACTGGAAAGACAGTTGACTATAAAGATCCAGAAACTTTAAAAAGATATACAAACGAAAAAGGAAAAATAGTTCCTAGAAGAGTTACAGGAAATTGTGCTTTACATCAAAGACATATTGCTAAACAAATAAAAAGAGCACGTGCTATAGCATTAATGCCTTATTCAAGATAAAATACTATATTTTATCTTTTTTTTGTCAAAAAATATTGAAATAAGAATAGATTATTTAGTATACTTAAATAGTATAGGAGAGTCTAAAATGATAAAGAGTAAGCAAAGATTTGCAGTTATTTTATTAATAATACTTTTAGTTTCTATAAGTATAGGTTATGCAATTTTACAATCTAATTTAGAAATTACAGGAACAACTAGCATAGATAATGCAAAATGGGATATTCATTGGGAAAACGTTCGTGTAACTGAAGGTAGTGTAAGTGGCTCTAAAGTTACTACAGCTGCTACAATTGATTCATCAAAGACAACAGTTAATTATAATATTCAATTGGATAAACCAGGAGAGTTTTATGAATTTACTGTAGAAGCAGTAAATGCTGGTACAATTAACGGTATGATTTCTTCAATTGAATCCAAATTAAATGGAGCAACAATAACAACATTACCATCATATTTACAATATTATGTTAGATATTCTGATGGTATAACTATAAAAAACAATCAATTATTATCAGCAGGAGAAAGAGAAACATATATAGTTAGAATAGAATTTAAAAAGGATGTTGATGCTTCTCAATTACCAAAAACAGAACAAACTCTTAATTTGAGTTTCTCAGTTGGTTATAGTCAAGCTAATGAAAATGCTGTTGGTGTTAGAAGTTATCTATATCGTTCTAATGAGAATGTAGCTTCTATTGGAGGACCAAGCAGTAATCTAGGAACAACTTATACTACATATGCTTCAATGAATTCTGCTACTTCTAAAAATGTTTTCTTAAGACATAAAGTTAAAAATAGTTTGGTTGATGAATCAGAGGTAGGATTTATTTATGAAGGAAATGAATACTATTTAGCAGGTGGAGTTAACGAAGCAGCTGAAGAAACACATCCTTTATTTGAAGCAAATAGTTCAGTAATAACATCACTTGGAGGATCATGTAATACTTCAAGATGTACATTGAATAAATCTGGTGTTATAACAGCTTATGCAACATTACAAGGTCAAGTATATGCATTTAATAATACTTGGAGATGTGATATAACTGCAGATGGCTCATCTTCATGTTCACCTAGAGGATAATAATTACAAATATTAGAGCAAAAGCTCTAATATTTTTTTTACTTTTAACTAAAGTCTTTTATTAGACAAATATAGTAATCTATTATATAATAATAATGAGTTCTTATAGGAGGAATTATGAGTATAATAAACGAAAGAAAAAAAATTAATAAAGCAATAAGTAGAGCTAAAACTGTGTTTTTAATGGCTCATAAAGATTTAGATTTAGATGCTCTAGGTAGTTCTATTGGAATGTATATGCTTTTAAAGCGCCGTAAAAAGAAGTGCTATATTATAATAGATGATAAGACTCATGAACCAGGAGTAGAAAAAATTCTAAGAGAATTAGATGGTGTTATTGAAATAATTAAAAGTGAAAATATCGAAGAATATATTAATCCAAACAATAATAAGAATTTATTGATAATATTAGATACTAATAAAACTGAGTTAGTTCAATGTCCAGATTTATTAAAGAAGTTTGATAATAAATTAATTATAGATCATCATGATTTAGGAAAAACTTCAATAAAAGATGGAATAATGATAAATGATAATAAAGTATCTAGTACATGTGAGATGGTTACTAACTTGATAGAGTATTATGATGTAGAAATTGACTCATATTATGCAACTATACTTTTATCAGGAATAGTATTAGATACAAATAACTATACTTTAAATACAACAGCTGAGACTTTTTATACATCTTATTATTTAACATCTCTAGGAGCTAGTGCTAAAAAAGTTCAATACTTATTAAAACAGAATATTGAAGAATATACAGAAAGACAAAAACTAATGGCTGGAATTGAAACATTAGAAGGAAATGTGGCGTTCACAAAAGCTACTCAAAATACTACATATCGCCGTGAAGATTTAGCAAAAGTAGCTGAAACACTATTATTCTTCAATAATATCGAAGCATCATTTGTAGTTGGAAAGATAGGAAAAGACACTGTTGGTGTTAGTGCTAGAAGTCTAGGTAGTTATGATATCGTAAAAATATTAGAAAAATTAGGTGGAGGCGGAGATACCTTCAGTGGAGCTGCTAAGTTTGAAAATACAACTGTAAATAAAGTAGCTCAAGAAGTAAAGGCTAAAATTAAAGAAGAAGGAGAGTAAAATGGAAGTAATTTTTATCAAAGATTTAAAGAATCAAGGTAAAAAGGGACAAGTGAAAAAAGTGAAAGATGGCTATGCTGAAAACTTTTTAATAAAAAATGGCTATGCTGTTAAAAAAACAAAAGAGAATATGGCCAGATTAGAGCACCAAAAAGCAAAAAAAGCTAAGGAAGATGAATTAAATCGTGAAAATGCTCTAAAGGAGAAAGAAAAATTATCTAAAGAAGTACTTGAATTTAAAGTAAAAACTGGTGCTGGAGACAAAGTGTTTGGTAGTATCAGTGTAAAACAAATAAAAGATGAATTAGATAAAAAAGGGTATAAAGTAGAAAAAAATATGATAGATATCGATGGAACAATTGCATCATTAGGTTTTCATGATGTGAATATTAACTTACATCAAGATGTAATTGCGACTATTAAAGTACACGTTATAAAGTAGAGGTGATAATATGGCTACAAAGGTTTTACCACACAACTTAGAAGCAGAACAAGCAGTTTTAGGCTCTTGCTTTTTGTCAAAATATGCTATTCAGAAAGCTTCAGAAAGCTTATTGCCTGAATCTTTTTATAGTGAAAAGCATGGTAAAATATTTTCAGCCATGACTACTTTATTAGATGAGAATACACCTATTGATATTACAACAGTAACAAGTATATTACAAAAAAAGAATGAATTAAACAATGTTGGAGGAGTAGAATATTTAACAGAAATATTAAATTATGTTCCTACAGCAGCAAATATAGATTATTATTTACAAGCAGTAGAAGAATCAGCAATATTAAGAAATTTAATTGAAACAGCAACTGAGATTGCATCAGAAGGCTATAGAACAGATGAAACTGTTAATGAAATCTTAGATAGTTCAGAAAAGAAAATTTTAAATGTAGTTAAGAAAAGAACTAGTACTGAGTTTAGATCTATAAAAGATATAGTATCTAAAGTACAAGAAGATTTAGAGACTTTATCAGAGCAAAAAAGAGAAATAACAGGATTGGCTACAGGATGGTATGACTTTGATAGAATAACAACAGGATTACATGAAAATGAATTAATCATTTTAGCTGCCAGACCTGCTGTTGGTAAAACTGCTTTTGCCTTAAATATTGCAACTCATGTAGCTATGTCTCAAGATAAGTCAGTTGCTTTATTTAACTTAGAGATGAGCGCAGAACAATTAGCTATGCGTATTTTATCATCTTTAGGACAAATAGATGGATTTAAACTACGTACAGGTAATCTATTAAATCAAGATTGGAAAAGATTAAATGAAGCAGCAACACAATTAGCTTCATCAAATTTAGTTATAGAAGATTCTGCAGGTCTTACAATTGGAGAGTTAAGAGCTAAATGTCGTAGATTAGCAAGTAGTGAAAAAGGATTAGCTTTAATAGTTATCGACTACTTACAATTATTATCAGGTGGAAAAAACTATGGTTCTAACAGACAACAAGAAGTATCAGATATATCTAGAAGTTTAAAAACTTTAGCATTAGAACTAGGAGTTCCTGTAATAGCACTATCTCAATTATCACGTGGTGTTGATCAAAGAGAAGACAAAAGACCAGTACTTAGCGATTTAAGAGATTCAGGATCAATTGAACAAGATGCAGATATAGTAACATTCTTATATCGTGATGACTACTATAAGAGTGGTGAAAAATTAGATAATGATAATAATAGTATTATCGAAGTAAATATCGCAAAGCATCGTAGTGGACCAACTGCTAAGATAGAACTATTATTTAAAAAGAATACATCTACATTCTTAAATTTAAGAAAAGATATGAAAAATATGGAGGAAAAGACAAGTGAATAGAAATATTAAAATTGTTATATCAATACTATTATTGTTTTCACTAGTACTTACTACAGGATTTGCTAATATTAATAATGAACCACAAACAGTATACAGAGTTTATTTAAAAGGAAAATCATTAGGTCTTATCAAATCAAAAACATCTTTTGAGAACTACATCGATAAACAACAAGAAGAAATTAAGACTAAATATAATGTTAATAAAGTATATGTTCCTACTGATTTAGATATTGAAAAGGAAATTACTTATAGTAATAGTTTAAAAACTAATAAAGAAGTATATGATGAAATAAAAGATATCTCACCTTTTACAATAGATGGATATATAGTTAAGATTAGAAGTGTAGATACTAAGGATAAAAAGGCTAGTGCACAGAGAATATATGTATTAAAGAAAGAAATATTTACCAATTCAATTGAAAAGACAGTGAGATCATTTATTTCTGATGAAGATTATGAAAACTATGCTAATGGTACTCAAAAAGAAATAGAAGATACTGGAAAAATAATTGAAGCAATTTATATTAAAAACAAGATTACTATTAAGAAGGCAAAGATTCCTGTAAATAAAGAAATCTATACTTCTGAGGAAGATTTGAGCAAATACCTTCTTTTTGGAACAACAGCTGATCAAGCTAAGTATACAATTAAAGAAGGAGATACTATAGATGATGTAGCATTTAATAATAAGATTTCAATCGAAGAATTCTTAATAGCTAACCCTGATTTACAAGATGAAAATAGTTTATTATCACCAGGACAAGTAGTAACTCTTGGTATTTTAAAACCACAATTTAGTTTAGTAGAAGAAGATCACGTTGTCAAAAGAGAGCAGAAGAAATATACAACAGAAACTAGATATGATAATAATCAATTAGTTGGATATGAAAAAGTATTACAAGCAGGAGTTGCTGGAGAAAATAAAGTTACACAAAAAATTCAAAAAGTAAATGGTGAAACAGTTAATGCAGTTACAACTGCTACAGAAGTAATCAAACCACCAATTAATGAAATAATAATCAAAGGTGGAAAGAAATCTAGTTACTCTGAATACTATGGTGGAGGATATGGAACTGTAGTTGCTACTAGAGGACAATGGGGATGGCCTGCTTCATGTTCAAGTATTTCAAGTCCATTTGGATGGCGTTGGGGAGTACTACATGATGGAACTGATATTAATGGATGTGGATATGGTTCAAATATCTTCGCAGCTCAATCAGGAACAGTAGTTCAATCAAGCTTTAAATATGATAATGGTCAGTATATAATAATAGACCATCATAATGGGTATTATTCACTATATGCACATTTATGTAATGGTTGTCGTTATGTTAGTCCAGGAGCTTATGTTGAAAAAGGTCAAGTAATTGGTGGAATGGGACAAACAGGTTTCGCAACAGGAGTTCACTTACATTTCGCTATTTGGAGAGGCTATCCATATCGTGGAGGAGTTGCGTTAAACGCAATGCAATTCTATTAAAATGAAGTTTAAAGTTATCGCAAGCGGCTCAAAAGGAAATTGTACAATTGTGTTATGTGATAATACTAATTTAATAATTGATATGGGAATTTCCTACTTAACTTTAAAAAGAAGTTTAGAAGAAAATTCCCTTTCTTTTACAGATTTTTCTGGTATTCTAATAACACATTGTCATACTGACCACATAAAAGGATTAACATCTCTATTGAAGCATACTAAATTAAGTGTATATATTCCAGAAGAAATGTATGATAGCCTAAAAGAATATGTACCAAAAGAAAGATGTGTCTTTGTATCTGATGAATTTAATATTGATAATGTAAATATTGAACTAATTCATACATCTCATGATGCGCCATACTCTGTAGGATTTGTAATTGAATATAAGAAAAAGAGTATGGTATATGTAACAGACACAGGATACATTAATAGAAAGTATCTAAATAGAATGGTTAATAAAGATGCCTATGTTATTGAGAGTAATCATGATGAAGAAATGCTTATGGATGGACCATATCCAAGGTTTTTAAAAGAAAGAGTAATTAGTGATAAAGGACATTTATCTAATAGAACAACCGCAAAATATTTAAGAAAAATAATGGGTAATAATACCAAAAATGTTGTTTTAGCACATTTAAGTGAAAATAATAACACTGAAGAAAAAGCACTAGAGGCCATGAAAGAAGAAAAAATTAATGAAAAAGCTACAATCACAATAGCTAGACAATATGAAGAAACAAATATGATAGAGGTATAATATGGAAAAAATATCAATTGAGGAGCTTAGTGAAAATTCACTATTTCATTTTACTCATAATTCTAATTTAGAAAATATAAATTCAGATGGAATACTACCTAAGATTGGAGAAAATGCGACTGGTATTGAACGAACAGAAAAGACATTTTTCAGTAAGGGTGAATTAGGAGTTTTAAAGGCTAGTGAAGTGTGGCTAAGATGGCTAATGAATAGAATATTTGGAGTAAGGGATAGACTTGGATTATATAAAGCTGAAAGCTTTGAAGATAGACAAAAGAGATTAAGAGAATGGACACATGAATTCTTAGAAGGAAATTATTTAGAAGATTCTGATAAAAAAGAAGTATTATTTGAGTACTTTTATAATTATTTAAAAGAAAGAACTTACTTAGTTTTAGACATAGAAGAGAATAAAGATTATTTTTTAGCAGACGAAGATGAAAACAAGGTAAATTTAGTTCAAATGGATAATAAAATAACTGCTGATTTTGCGAAAGTTATGTATGGACCATTTAGTAATATGGAAACAACTACGATGGATGACTGGAATATGCATACTATTACTGGAACAACGATTCCAAAAGAGAGAATCAAGCAAGTAACAACACCGGATGGAAAAACAGATATGTTATCAATCGTATTATATGTTTATAGTAAATACAAAGATATGTCACATGGTAAGTTACTATTAGATGATTTTATAGAGTATGCTAAGAAAAAACAAGCGCTAGAAGAAATGCTTAAAGGAGAGGAAAAAGAAGATGATCAAATTAATTACAGTAGGATCAATTAAAGAAAAATACCTTCAAGAAGCAATAAAAGAATATAGTAAGAGACTTCAAAAGTATACTAATTTAGAAATAATTGAAATAAAAGATGAAGGACTGGTTGAACCTCAAAAAGCTATTGAATTAGAGTCATCTAAAATTGAAAAACATCTTAATAATAGAGATTATATTATTACCTTAGAAATCGAAGGTAAAGAATACACTTCATTGGAGTTTGCTGAAAAAATAAACAATATTCTAATAGAAAACAGTAATATTACTTTCATTATTGGAGGAAGTTATGGTTTATCAAAAAGTTTAAAAGAAAAGGCTAATATGCACTTATCTTTTTCAAAAATGACTTTTCCCCATCAATTATTTAGAGTTATTCTCCTAGAACAGATATATAGAGCTTATAAAATTAATAATAATGAAAGTTATCATAAGTAGGTGATAGTGTGATTGGTAATAAATGGGATATTGTGTTAAAAGATGAATATAGTAAAGATTATTTTCAAGAATTATTAAGTTTCATTAAAGATGAGTATAAACATAAAACTATATATCCTAAACAAAATGAGGTATTTAATGCATTTAGGTACACTGATTTTGATAATGTAAAAGTTGTAATATTAGGACAAGATCCATATCATGGACCTAATCAAGCTGAAGGATTATCATTTTCTGTAAGCAATGAAGTATTAAAACCTCCATCACTAAAAAATATATTTAAAGAATTAGAAGATGATTTAGGAATACCTTTTCCAAAGAAAAATTCTTTAAAACCCTGGGCTAAACAAGGAGTATTACTATTAAATGCAGTATTAACTGTAGAAGAACATAAGCCTACGTCACATAAAGACAAAGGATGGGAGATTTTTACAGATGATATTATCAAAATACTCAATAATAAGGAAGAACCAGTAGTATTTATATTATGGGGAGCATTTGCTAGAAGCAAGAAGAGTTTAATAACTAATCCAAAACACTTAATAATAGAATCAGCTCACCCATCACCATTTTCTGCTAGAAATGGATTCTTTGGAAGTAAACCATTTTCTAAGACAAATGAATTTTTAAAAAAGAATAACCAAAAAGAAATAGATTGGAGAGTTGAGTGATGAAAAAGATAATAAAAAAGATACCAGATTACTATTTGATTTTTTGTATATATGCACTTATAGGTTGGATATATGAAGTATTCTGGATGTGGTTTGTAGTACCACCATATCATTTTACAAACAGAGGTGTATTGTTTGGACCTTTTCTTCCAATTTATGGATTTGGATTACTAATATTATTATTTATGTTAGATAAATTTATGAAAAAGAAACATAAAATAAATAACAATATATATTTGGTTATTTCTAGTTTAACAGTAGTAACATTCATCTATACAACTATAATAGAATACACAACACCTAAGATATATCATGTAGGAGAGTACTTAAGTAAATATGGAATAGGACTACTTATTATAAATATATTAGTCCTAATACTACTTAATTTAATATTGAAAAATACTAAATCAAAGAAAATAAAGAATATTGATTTAACAATCATCCTAGTATTCTTACTTATTTGGATTATTACTACTTCTATAGAATATGTATCTCATTTTATGACTGATAAATTATTTAATACTATGTTATGGGATTATTCTAAAGATTTTTTGAATATTAATAAGAGAGTTAATTGGGACGCATCTAGGAATTTTGCAATAGGTGGAACATTTCTACTATATGTAGTTCAACCTCAAATAGATAAATTATTGAAGAAATTATCTCAAAATAAAAAAATAACAATTGCTTTAATCATTGGTATACCAATGGCAATTGATTTAATAATTAACGTTTTAATGAAATATTTATAAAAAAATATCCACAATTCTGTGGATATTTTATTTGTTTTGAGCTTGAACAGCAGTAATAGCAACTACTCCTACAATATCTTCTGGGGAACATCCTCTAGATAAATCATTTACAGGAGCAGCAATACCCTGTGTAATTGGTCCATAAGCCTCTGCTTTAGCAAGTCTTTGAACTAATTTATAACCAATATTACCAGCATCTAAATCTGGGAATATAAGAACATTAGCATGTCCTGCTACATCGCTATTTGGAGCTTTACTCTTAGCTACATTAGGTACTATAGCAGCATCTAATTGTAATTCTCCATCAATCTTATATTGTGGAAATTTTTCATTCGCAATTTTAGTTGCTTCTACAACTTTATCAACATCTGCATGACTAGCACTTCCTTTGCTAGAATGAGAAAGCATTGCGACCATAGGTTCTTCTTCAACTAATAATTTAAAACTTTCTGCACTACTAGCAGCAATAGAAGCTAATTCTTCACTATTTGGATTTTGAACAAGTCCACTATCTGCGAAAATAAATGTTCCTTTAGATCCAAACTCACAATCAGGCACAACCATTAAGAAAAATGCTGATACTAAATCCACATTAGGCGCAGTTTTAATAATCTGTAATGCTGGTCTTAATGTATTAGATGTAGAATGACATGCTCCAGAAACAACTCCATCAGCCATACCTTCTTTTACTAACATACAAGCAAAATACATATAATCTTCAACTAATAGTTTATGTGCTTCTTCATATGTCATACCTTTTTCTTTACGAAGTTCATATAGTTTATTAGTAAATTCTTCAGTTAGTTCTGAAGTTTTAGGATCAATAAATTTAGCAGCATCTAATTGATAATCACTATTATTTTCTTCCTTATTTCCAATAATTATAATGTTCGCAATCTTTTCTTCTAAAATAATACTAGCTGCTTTTAAAACTCTATCATCCATTGATTCAGGAAGAACAATAGTCTTTATATCTTTTTTTGCTCTTTCTTTAATAGATTCAATAAAACTCATCTAATCATCTCTTTCTATTTTTGATTTAAAATCTCAAATATTTCTCTTTTTTCATTATTATAAAATTCTAACTTTTTATATCTCTTAAATAAAGCAATTATATTACTTGGAAATGAAACTACTAATTGATTAAATCCTACTACAGAATCATTATAATATTTAATAGCTCCTATAATATCTTCTTCATTATCATTTAATTCTTCTAGTATTTTCATTAATGAATCACTTTTTAATAATTTTTCATTTTCATCAATAATTTTAAATAATTCATTATATAGTCTCTTCAATAAATTATGTTTATCAAAATTATTTAACTCTTCATTATACTTTTCTATATCTTTTAAAAATTCTTTTACTTTTAATTCCTTCTTTATAATAGGAATAGTTCTTTCTAAAAGACCTTTTTTCTTATCTAAATAAATATCTATATCTTCTTCAGCTTTATCTATCTTAATAACAGTTAATTGATATTTATTATTAATAATTGAAAAAACAAACCCTAAAAATGAAATAACAACTATAATAATTAAAACAGTTTCCATATAATCACTCCATACTATATAAATTATAACAAAAAGCCCCTAAAGATACAATATAAGAACTTTCTAATAATAATTAATATGTTAAAAAGACCAATATTATGGTATAATCATTACATTGAATTAGGTGGGTGATATTATGCCTAAAATAAAGATAAAAGTAACTATTAGTAATAATATTACTAATTCATATGAAGTTATGGCTATCAAAACTGATAATACTATTAAGTATCAAGAACCTGATAAAACAAAAATAGCATATGAATATGACAATCAAAAACTAATTAGAGAAAATGAAGAAATTAAATTAGAAATGTATTTTAAAGAATCACGAGGAGTAATTCTTTATAAACCCATTAATATGGAATTAGATTTAGATATTAAGACTATTAATATTACTAGAAATAATAATGATATTGAAATTGAATATCAAGTAGTTAATTCAGAAGAACAACAAAATTTTATATATAGAATAGAGGAATTAAAATGAGTATTATTAAAGAATTAGAAAAAGATATTAAAGATATTGTGATAAGTGCTGGATATGATGTAGAAAAAGTGTTTTTAGAGCCATCTAATCGTCGTGATTTGGGAGAATATCAATTAAATGATGCGATGCAGTTAGTAAGAACATATCATAAGAATCCTAGAGATATTGCGAATGATATTGTTAGTAAGATGGAAGAAGATTCTAGATTTACTAATATTAATATAGCTGGGCCTGGTTTTATTAACTTTAGTTTAAGTGATGAATTTACTTATAATTTCTTAAATAAGATAGATGAGGATATTAATAATAATATTGATAAGAAAGAATCAAAGAAAGTTATTATTGACTATGGAGGAGCTAATGTTGCGAAAGCATTACATGTAGGACACTTAAGAAGTGCTAATATAGGTGAAGCTTTAAAAAGATTAGCACTATTATTAGGATACGATGCTTTAGGAGATGCTCATCTAGGAGATTATGGAAGACCATTAGGATTAGTATTAAGAGAAATAAAGGAAAGATATCCAGATTTAGAATATTTTAATGAAGATTATTCTGGAGATTATAGTGAAATAGAATTACCTATTACTAATAAGGATCTTGAAGAAATATATCCGCTAGCTTCTAATAAAGCTAAAGAAAGTGAAGAATACTTAGAAGATGCTAGAGAAATAACTACTAAGATTCAAAAACATGAAAAAGGTTACTATGATTTATGGAAAAAAGTAGTAGAAATATCTAAAGATGATATCAAGAAAAACTATGAAGACCTAAATGTATCTTTTGAAATATGGAATGGTGAAAGTGATGAAATGGAATATTTTGATCAACTTTTACAAATTTATGAAGAAAAAGATTTATTAAAAGATAGTGAAGGAGCTCGTGTAGTAGAAGTAGTAAAAGAAGGAGATAAAGCACCTATGCCACCATTACTGTTCCTTAGAAGTAATGGCTCTGCTTCATATGAAACTACTGATTTAGCAGCTATTCTAGAAAGAAAAATTAATTTTGACCCAGATGAAATGTGGTATGTGGTTGATGGTAGACAAGCACTTCACTTTGAACAAACTTTTAGAGCTGCAAGACTAGCTAAATTAGTTGAAGATGATGTTGTCATGGAGCATGTAGGTTTTGGAACAATGAATGGAAAAGACGGAAAACCATTTAAAACAAGAGATGGTGGAGTAATGAGTTTAAAAACTCTTATGAAACTAGTTTATGATGAAACATATAAAAAGATAACTAATGAATCAATAGATGAAGAAGAAAAGAAAGAAGTTGCTAAGATGGTAGCTGTCGCAGCATTAAAATATGCGGATTTATTACCATACCGTGGAACAGATTATATCTTTGAAATAGAAAAATTCGCTGATTTAGAAGGAAAGACTGGACCATATTTACTATATTCAACAATTAGAATGAAATCATTACTTAATAAAGCTCAAGAGTTTGATGCTAAAAAGATTACTAAATTAAAGAATAACTTAGAAAAAGATATAGCTTTAACTATCTTAGATTTACCTAATGTATTAGATAGATCAATAGAAGCAAAATCTTTAAATGAAATAGCAGAATACCTTTATAAATTAACATCTAACTACAATTCATTCTATGCTGAAAACAGGGTGGTTACAGAAGAAGATGAAGATTTAAGAAACTCATGGATAGTCTTAACAAGAGTAGTTTATAAGATAAATATGTTACTACTAGATGTACTTGGTATAAAGGTTCCAGAAAAAATGTAAAAAAGTGTTGCCAAGACATAAGATATATGTTATAAAAGTTATTGTAATTTTATTACGAATAACTTTTTTATTTGGGAGGTCCTCATTATGAGTGTTAGAGCATTAAAGAAGGAAGAAATTGAAACATTATCTAGTAAAGATGTTGCTTATATGATAATGGAAGGAAGTAAAAGAAAGTTAAATACAGCAGATTTATTTAAAAAAGTAATTAGTTTAATGGAATTACCTGAAAGTACTTTTGAAAGTAAAGTAGCTGATTTTTATACATCACTATCTACTGATAAAAGATTTATTTTATTAGATAATGGAAAGTGGGATTTAAGAAATAATCATACATCAGACAAAGTAGTTAAAGTTGTTGATGAAGACGAAGAAGATGAAGAAGAAATAGAAGAAAAAGATTCAGAAGAAGAAATAGAAGAAGACAGCTTTGATGATACAGATGATGAAGATTATGATGAAGATACTAATGAAGAATTAAAAGATTTAGTAATCATAGATGAAGATGAATTAGAACTAGAAGAATAATCTAGTTTTTTTCTTGATTAAGATATGTTATAATAATGACGATAAATGAGGTGAAACAATGATAGAACGTTTAGAGGCAACATTGGCTAAGTATGAAGAATTAGAAAACGAATTAACAAAACCTGAAGTATTAAGTGATATTAAAAAAACAAGAATTTATTCTAAAGAGATGGCTGACCTAGAAGAAGTTGTCACTGAATATAAAAAATATAAAAAAGTACTTGAAGATATAAAGAATACAGAAGAAATGGTAAAAGATCCAGAACTTGGAGAAATGGCTAAAGAAGAATTAAAAGACTTACAAGCTGAAAAAGAAGAATTAGATGGCAAATTAGAAGTATTATTAATTCCAAAAGATCCTAATGATAGTAAAAATGTTATCATGGAAATTAGAGGAGCAGCAGGTGGAGATGAAGCTAATATATTTGCTGGAGATTTATTTAGAATGTATACTAGATATGCAGAAAAGAAAGGTTTCTCTTACCAAGTATATAACTCAATAGATGGCACTGCAGGAGGCTTTAGTCAAATAGAATTAATTATTAAGGGTAATGGTGCTTATTCATTATTAAAGTATGAAAATGGCTCTCATAGAGTACAAAGAGTACCTGTTACTGAATCAAATGGGAGATTACAAACTTCAACTGCTACAGTATTAGTAATGCCAGAAGCAGATGATGATATAGAAATAGATATTGATCCTAATGATTTAAGAATAGATATTTATAGATCTTCAGGTAAAGGTGGCCAAGGTGTAAATACTACAGATTCAGCAGTAAGAATTACACATTTACCTACAGGATTAGTAGTTACATGTCAAAATGAAAGAAGTCAAATACAAAATAAAGAACAAGCTATGAAAGTATTAAAATCACGTCTATATGAACTACAAGAAAATGAAAGACTAGAAAAAGAAGGAAATGAAAGACGTAGTAAAATAGGTACCGGAGATAGGGCTGAAAAGATAAGAACTTATAACTATCCACAAAATAGAGTAACTGATCATAGAATTGGTTATA
>CAMNCL010000022.1 GCA_946534345.1 uncultured Caryophanales bacterium | reverse complement strand
AAGTAGAAGTAGATAAGTACTATAATGAAGGACAAGATGTAACATTCACAGTAGATGAAAATAAAGTTTCTGGATATGCAAAATCTATTGATAATGACAACTTAAAAATTACAAATAGTTATACTCCAGAAACTACAAAAGCTACTATTGTTAAGATCTGGGAAGATGATAATGACCGTGATAATGTTAGACCAGAATCATTACCAGTAACATTGGATAATGGAATTTCATCAACTCGTTATCCATTACAACCAAATGATAAAGGTGATTGGGAATTAACAATTTCTAACTTACCAAAATATAGAGAAGGTCAAGAAATTACATATACATGGACAGAAGATACTGCAGGTTTACCTGAAGGATATTCTTTAAGTGATAAATCTGTAAATGGTACAGTAACTACACTTACTAACCATAGAGATATTGAAACAACTACAGCAACTGTTAAGAAAGTATGGGATGATGCTAACAATCAAGATGGTAAGAGACCAACAACTATCTCAGCTCAATTAAAAGCAGATGGTGTAGCTGTACAAAAAGATGGAAAAGATGTTGTAGTAGAATTAACTGCTGATAATAGTTGGACTGCAACAATAGAAGATTTACCATTAAATAATAATGGTGAAGCTATTGAGTATACATGGTCAGAAGATGAAACTGGATTACCAGCAGGATATAAATTATCTGGAACTTCTAAAAGTGGAACAGTAACAACATTAACAAATAGTTATACACCAGTAAAAGATAAGATTACTGTAACTAAGATCTGGGATGATGCATCAGATCAAGATGGTAAGAGACCAGGTAATGTAACATTTACAGTTACAGGATCTGATGGAAAAACTTACCCAGTAACATTAACTGGTGAAGATGACACTTGGACAAAAGAAGTAGAAGTAGATAAGTACTACAATGGTGGACAAGAAGTAACATTCACAGTAGACGAAAATAAAGTTTCTGGATATACAAAAGAAATTGATAATGAAAACTTAAAAATTACAAATAGTTATACTCCAGAAACTACAGAAACTACTATTGTTAAAGTATGGGATGACGATAATGATCGTGATGGTAAACAACCTGAAACATTAAATGTTAATTTAAGTAATGGAGCTAAAGTAATTCTATCTGAGTCTAACAATTGGACTCAAACAATTACAGGATTGCCTAAGTATGCTAAAGGTGAATTAATCACTTATACATGGACAGAAGAACAACCTGATAAATATACTATTAAGAGTAATGGTAAAGTAGGTACTGTTCAAACTATTACAAATAAATATGATCCTGAAAGAACATTCGCTTGTGTTAAGAAAGTATGGAATGATGATGAGAACCGTGATGATATTAGACCTGGTTCATTAACTGTAGTATTAAGCGATGGTACTGAAGTAGTATTAAATGAACAAAATGGTTGGGCTGGAAGAGTAGATAATCTATTCAAATATCATAACCATGGAGAGTTAATTAACTACACATGGTCTGAGAAAGACTTACCAGAAGGATATGAATTAACTGATTCAACTCCAACTGATGATAAGGATGATAAGACTGGTCTTACTGGAGTTATTACAACATTAACTAATACTCATGAGATTGCAACTACTGAAGCAACAGTTAAGAAGGTATGGAATGATGCTGATAACCAAGATGGTAAGAGACCAGCAACATTATCTGTTCAATTACTAGGTGATAAAAAACCAGTTAAGAAAGATGGCGAAGATGTTGTAGTTACATTAAGTGAAAGTACTGGTTGGTCTGCAACAGTTGAAAACTTACCATTAAATGACAAAGGTAATGCAATTGATTATACTTGGAAAGAAGTTGACTTACCAGATACTTATGAATTAACTGATACTTCTAAAGAAGGAACAGTTACAACATTAACTAATACTCATACACCAGAGAAGATTGATATTCCTGTTAAGAAAGAATGGGTAAATAATGATCCATATGGATTCGGCAACCCAGCATCAGTTGTTGTTAACTTAGTTGATAATGGTAAAGTTGTTCGTACTACAACATTATCTGCTGGAAATAACTGGACTGATACATTCACAGGATTAGATAAATATCGTGGTGGACAAGAAATACCATATGAAGTAAAAGAAGAAGCAGTACTAGATTACGATACAAAAATTGAAGGTAGTATTGCTGAAGGATTTACAGTAATTAATACTTATAATCCAACATTAATACCAATTGAAGTTACTAAGACTTGGGATGATGCTAACGATCAAGATGGTGTAAGACCAAGTTCAATTCAAATGACATTAATTGGTAAGGTAAATGGAGAAGTAAAATATACTTCAGAGACAGAAACAGTAACAGATGCTGACTATCAAAATAATAATACATGGAAGCATACATTTACTGGATTACCTAAGAGATATTTAGGTCAAGAAATAGAATATTCTGTAGTTGAAGCATTAGAAAACGGGTCTCCTTATACTGGAGAAAGTGTTACTGATTTAGAAATTAAGAATGTCTATGAACCACAAACTATTACATTCAACATCTTCAAAGATTGGGATGACAATGATAATAATGATGGTAAGAGACCTGAATCAATTACAGTACATCTATTAAAAGATGGTACTGAAATAGAATCATCAACTATTACAGAAGAAGATGGTTGGGCAATATCATTTGGACCTTTAGCTAAGTTTAGAGATCATGGTGTAGAGATTGACTATACAGTTGTAGAAGATCCAGTAAAATACTATGAAAATACTAATACTTCATATACTAAAGATTCAGAAAATCAATCAACTGATGCAATAGTTGTAAATACTCATGAAAATGAAAAAGCTAAGATTGAAATTACTAAGATTTGGAATGATAATAATAATGCATTGAATTATCGACCAGATTCAATTACAGTTGAAGTTTACGCTAATGGTGAACTAGCTAAGACTATTAGTATTACTGCTAAAGATAATTGGAAAGTAGTAGTAGATGACTTAGATAAATATCTAAATGGTGAAGAGATTGAATATACAATCAAAGAAAAACCAGTAGCTCATTATACTACATCTATTGATGGATTTACTATTACTAATACAGTTGAGAATCCACCAGAGATTATCCCACCTAACACTTCTATTGAAGGAATAGGTGAAGCTGCTACTGACAAATATCTAGCTCTATTAATGGCTATCCTTGCTATGTTTGCTAGTGCAGGAATTAGAAGAGTATTTGAATAAAAGAAAGGTTATACCTTTCTTTTTTTTAAGTTTTATGTTATAATATGCCGCAAAGAAGGGATACTATGCGAAAGAAATTAGAAATAATTATACCAGTATTATTGCTTTTATATTTATCTGCTATAGTAGAAGTAAATCCTAAGTATTTAAAAGAAGTGCCTAAAGAAAAAACAGTAATAGTAGATAAATTAGAACAAAAGAATACTATAAGTATTAATTCATTAAGAAAAGAATATAATAATCAAGATATAGTAGCTTATGTAGAAATACCTAATGTTTTAGGAGAACCTATAGTTCAAACTAGTGATAATGATTATTATTTACATAATGATATTTATAAAAAGCAAAATATTATTGGGGCCAATTTCTTGGATTATCGTAATAATTTAGATAGCGATAAGAAATTATTAATATATGGTCATAGTGATCCTGAAGGAACATTACCTTTTGTTAAATTAACTAATTATAATAATGAAGAATTCTTTAGAGAAAATAGATATATATATTTAATAGATAGTAATCGTAAAAGAAAGTATGAAGTGTTTGCTAGTTACATTGAAACTGAAGACTTTGACTATGTTAATTTAAAAAGTTTTGGTGGACTTAGTTATGGAGAACATTTAAACAAATTAAAAAACAAATCTTATGTACCAAGTGATGTAGTATTAGATGATAATTCTAATGTATTAATTCTTCAAACATGTAGTTTTGCAGATATTGATACTAATACTAAATATCAATTAGTAATGGGGAAAGAAGTTTAAATACCAGAAATGGTATTTTTTCTTTTTATATCAACAAAATCGTGTCAAATAAAGTAAAGTTTCGTTGAAAAAATGTAAAGCATCCTATATAATATATATGTGAAACATAGGAGTGATAAAATATGGCAGGAAAATATGATGCTTCATCGATTAAAATACTTGAGGGTTTAGAAGCTGTTCGTAAACGTCCAGGTATGTATATTGGATCTACTGATAAACGTGGATTACATCATTTGATTTGGGAAATTGTAGATAATTCTGTAGATGAAGCAATTAATGGATATGGTGACTATATTAAAATTACTCTACATAAAGATAATTCAGTTACTATTGAAGATCATGGACGTGGTGTACCAACTGGTATGCATGAATCTGGAAAGAGTACTCCAGAAGTTATTTATACAGTATTACATGCTGGTGGTAAGTTTGAAAGTGATGGTTATAAAGTATCTGGAGGATTACATGGTGTTGGTTCAAGTGTAGTTAATGCTTTATCTAAATGGATGGAAGTAACTATTAAAAGAGATAAAGAAGAGTCCTATATTAGATTTGAAAATGGGGGACATGTTGCGGTTCCATTAAAGAAGATAGGTACAACTAATAGAACTGGTACTACTGTACACTTTATGCCAGATGATGAGATTTTTTCAACAACTAACTTCTCATATACAACTGTTTGTGAAAGAATGCAAGAGAGTGCTTTCCTTCTTAAAGGTATTACTATAGAAGTAGTCGATGAGGAGGATGAGAGAGAAGCTAAATTTCATTATGAGAGAGGTATTGAAGAGTTTGTAGAAGAATTAAATAAAGGAAAAACTACTCTTCATAAAGTATTAAGTTTTAATGGTATAAAAGATAAGATAGATGTAGAAATATCTATGCAATATACTGATACTTATAATGAAAATATAGTTAGTTTTGTTAATAATGTTAAAACTATAGATGGTGGTAGTCATGAAGTAGGATTTAAAACTGCTTTGACTCGTGTATTTAATGACTATGCTAAAAGTAATGGATTTGTTAAAGGTAAAGATAAAGCTTTTGAAGGTAGTGATGTAAGAGAAGGACTTACTGCTGTTATTAGTTTAAAGATTCCTGAAGAAATATTACAATTTGAAGGACAAACTAAAGGTAAACTTGGTACTCCTCAAGCTAAGAATGCAGTTGAAAATATTGTTACAGAACAAATTAGAGTTTATTTAGAAGAGAATAAAGCAATTGCTACTGAAATAATTAATAAGAGTTTAAAGAGTAAAATAGCACGTGAAGCTGCACGTAAAGCTCGTGAAGAAGCTCGTAAGGGTACTAAGAAAAATAATAAAGAGAGAAGTTTATCAGGAAAGTTAGCTCCTGCTCAAAGCAAAGAAAAAGATAAAAAAGAATTATTCTTAGTCGAAGGTGATTCTGCAGGAGGTTCTGCTAAACAAGGAAGAGATAGAAGATATCAAGCAATTCTTCCATTACGTGGTAAAGTTCTTAATACTGAAAAAACTAAAGAAGAAGATATCTTAAAGAATGAAGAAATAAATACTATGATATATACAATTGGTGCTGGATATGGCTCTAACTTTGATATTAAAGATTGTGAATATAGTAAAGTTATAATCATGAGCGATGCTGATGAAGATGGTGGTCATATTCAATGCTTATTACTAACATTCTTCTATCGTTATATGAAACCATTAATTGAAGATGGTAGATTATTTGTTGCTTTACCACCATTATTTAAAATACAAAGTGGTAAAGAAATAGAATATGCTTATACTGTAGAAGAAATGAAAGAGAAAAGTAAAGGTAAGAAATGCGATATTCAGCGTTATAAAGGTCTTGGTGAAATGAATGCAGATCAATTATGCGAAACAACTATGAAACCAGGTTCTAGAACTTTAATTAGGGTTAATATTGAAGATGCCCAACTAGCTGAAAAACGTGTATCTATTCTAATGGGAGATGATGTACCTCCTCGTAAAGAATGGATTGAAGAGAATGTTGAATTCTCACTAGAAGATAGTTATCAAATAAACTAATAATTCCTTAGATTGTTCGATTGACAGTCGTTATTATTAAAGATAATAAATTAGAATTGATTTCAAATCTTTTTGAAGGAAAAGAAATAAGAAGTGTTTGGAATAATGAAAAGGAAGATTACTATTTCAGTGTAGTTGATGTGATTTACGTTTTAGCAAATCCAAAAGATCCTAGTGATTATTGGACTACGCTAAAAAGAAGAATGGTTAGAGAAGAAAAAAGTGAACTTCCGACAAATTGTCGGAGATTGAAACTGAAAGCAAAAGATGGAAAAATGTGTGAGACTGATGTATTAGATACTGAAGGAATCTTAAGATTAATTGAATCTGTTCCATCTCCAAAAGCAGAACCATTTAAATTATGGCTAGCTTCTTTAGGAAAAAGAAAAATAGATAGTATTTATGATCCATCTATTGGAAGTGTTGCGAATAACACTAAAAAAGATTTAGAAGAAAAACTAGGTTATAAAGTAATTAATAATAGTAATAATTTAAATATTAAATATATAGATATAGAAGACAAATAGAAAGTAGTGGTATAATGCCGAAGAAAAAAACTGATACAGAAAAGGTCATAGAGAAAATCTTTGATTATACTCTAGAAGATATCATGGGAGAGAGATTTGGAAGTTACTCTAAGTATATTATCCAAGATCGTGCTATTCCTGATGCTAGAGATGGTTTAAAACCTGTTCAAAGACGTATTCTATACTCAATGCATAAAGAACATAATACATATGATAAAGGTTATCGTAAAAGTGCTAAAACTGTTGGTGATGTTATAGGTAATTACCATCCACATGGTGATACATCTATCTATGATGCCATGGTTCGTATGAGTCAACCTTGGAAGACAAGATTACCTTATATCGATATGCATGGTAATAATGGATCAATAGATGGTGATTCTCCTGCAGCTTATCGTTATACTGAAGCTAGACTATCAAAAATAGCAAATGAAATGCTTCGTGATATAGATAAAGATACAGTAGAGTTTGCACCTAACTTTGATGATACAACAGTTGAACCTACTGTTTTACCAGCAAGATTTCCAGCATTATTAGTCTATGGAGCTCAAGGTATCAGTGCTGGTTATGCTACTAATATTCCACCTCATAATTTAAATGAAGTAGTGGACGCGACAATTCATAGAATTGATTATCCAAACTGTGCTCTTGAAACATTAATGAAATATGTTAAAGGACCAGACTTTCCTACTGGTGGAGTGGTAGAAGGATTAGAAGGAATTAAAGATGCCTATGAAACTGGTCGTGGAAGAATAATTATTAAGAGTCGTTATACTATTGAGAAAGATAAAGGTACTCCACAAATAATTATTACAGAAATACCATTTGAGGTTAATAAAGCCGCAATGGTTAAAAAGATAGATGATATTCGTATCGATAAAAAAGTCGATGGAATAGTTGAAGTAAGAGATGAGTCTGCAGCAGATGTTCGAATAGTTATTGATTTAAAGAAGACTGCTAATGTTGATTTAATAGTTAATTACTTATTAAAAAACACAGATATGCAAATATCATATAACTTTAACATGGTATCTATTGTTAATAGAAGACCTAAATTACTTGGCTTAGAGGGAGCATTAGATGCATTTATTGCACATCAAAAAGAAGTAATTAGAAGAAGAACAGCGTTTGACTTAGCTCATGCTAAAGCAAGATATCATATCTTAGAAGGTTTAATTAAATGTATTTCTATTTTAGATGAAGTAATTAAAGTAATTAGAGGATCTAAAAACAAGGCTGATGCTAAAGAAAATTTAGTAAAAGAATTTGATTTTACTATAGAACAAGCCGAAGCTATTGTTACATTACAATTATATAGATTAACTAATACAGACGTTGTTGCTTTAGAAGAAGAGATGAAAGACTTAGAAAAGAAGATAGGTATTTGGGAACAAATCTTAAATAATGAAGCAGCTTTAAAACATGTAATGAAAAAAGAACTTCAAAATATTAATAAAGAGTATCCTACACCTAGACTTACTGATATAAAAGAAGAAATAACAGAGATTAAAATAGATGAAGCTGATATGATACCAAAAGAAGATGTAGTAGTAGCTGTTACTAAGGATGGTTATATCAAGAGAACTTCATTTAGAAGTTTTGGTTCATCTAATATAGATGATATGATTCTAAAAGAAAATGATTATCTAATTGGTTTATATGAAATGAATACTACTGATACTATTTTAGTATTTACTAGTGGAGGTAATTATCTACATATACCAGTTCATATAATACCTGATTTAAAATGGAAAGATATGCCAAAACATGTAAGTAATGTTATTGAAGTACCTGGTGAAGAGTCAATTGTAGAAGCAATTCCAGCATATGACTTTAAGACAGACAAGAATATTATTATTACAACACGTGATGGTATGATTAAACGTTCTAAATTAAAAGAGTTTAAACTACAAAGATATAATAAAGCTACTAGTTGTATGAAACTAAAAGATGGGGATCAAGTAATTAGTGTTTTAGTAGAAGATTATGATACAGTTTTCTTAACAACAAATACTGGTTATGGATTAAGCTTTAAGACTGAAGAAATACCATTAGTTGGGGTTAAAGCTTCAGGAGTAAAAGCAATGAAGTTAAAAGATGATTACTTAGTATCATGTAATAACTTCTCATATAATAGTCATGAGTTTATTTCAATTATTACTACAAATGGTACTGGTAAGAGAGTAAGACTATCTGAATTTGAATTATCTACTCGTACTAGACGTGGTATTCAAGTATTAAGAGAAGTTAAGACTAATCCATATGTTGTATTAAAAACATTTATTACTGATAGTAAAAATCATTTAGGACTTAGAAATGGTAAGATAATTATAGTTAAATTAACTGAATTACCTATCGCAGATAGATATTCTACTGGAACGCAACTTACTAAACAAAAATTAAATGATGCTTATATTGTTACTGGATTATCTAAAGCTAAAAAAGATCAAGATGTATTAATAGAAGCTGATGAAGTAGAAGAGATAGTAGAAAAAGAAGAGAAAAAAACTCCTAAGAAAGATCAAATATCACTACAAGAAATAGATGATAGATTAATGACAATAGATGACTTTCTAAAATAAGAAGATTTTTCTTCTTTTTTTTATTATTCAAAAAATATATGATAAAATACTAATATGAATGAATTAATGGAAAAAGTAGACAATTTAATAGATAGTATTGATAATACTAAACAAGTAAAAGATATTAAAGATATTAATAAATTAATAATGGAAGATGAAGGATTACTTGATTTAATAAAAAGATATAATGAAACGCAGGATGAGAATTTAAAAAAGGAGATTATTAATAATAAATTATTTAAAGATTATAAAGAAAAGGAAACTGAACTTAATGTATTAATTTTAGATATCAATAGTAAATTAAAAGATATAAGTAATAAAGGTAAGTGTGGTCTATGAAAGTAATTAGTGGTAAATATAAGGGAAGAGTACTTGAAGGATTTGATATTAATGGTACTAGACCTACAATGGATAGAGTAAAAGAATCTCTTTTTGGAACTATTCAAAATTATGTACCAAATAGTATAGTTTTAGATTTATTTTCTGGTAGTGGTAATTTAGGAATAGAAGCTTTAAGTGAAGGGGCTAGTTATGCTTACTTAGTAGATTCTAATAGTAAAGCAGTTAATGTAATAAGAAGAAATGTTAAAAATATTGGAATTGATTCTGTAGAAATTATTAACTCTGATTATAAGAAAGCTTTAAAGAGTTTTAATACTAAGTTTGATCTTATATTCTTAGATCCTCCATATAATACTAATTATATTGAAGAAAGTATTAAACTAATTATGGAATTTGATTTACTTAATAATGATGGAATAATTGTATGTGAAAGTGATGATCTTAATAAAATTTTGTATTCTAATAAGTTAAATAAAGTAAAGGAAAAAAAATATGGAGATAAATACATAGTTTTATTGCAAAAAGTGTGATAGAATGGATATGATAGATGGTGATTATATGAATAATAAAGGGTTTGCAATATCAACACTTGTATATGGGTTATCTATTATGGGGATTATGTTAATAGCTATACTTATGGGTATTATGGCTGTTAATAGATCAAATAATAGAGTTTTATCATCTGAGATTGAAAAAGAATTAAATAAATTTAGTAATACTGAAGTGGTTTTTACCGCAAGTAATTCTATACAAACTTATGAGGTTCCTTCCGGAGAAGATGGTTGGTATAGAATTGAGTTATGGGGAGCTGCAGGGGGTACTAATGGTGGAAAAGGTGCCTATACTACAGGTGTAATTGAATTAAGTGCAGAAGATCAATTATATTTTTATGTCGGTAAAATGGGTTCTGGTAATAATAACAATTCTACAGATGTCAGACTAATTAATGATTCAACTACTGATGGTATTAAATCTCGTATAATGGTAGCTGCCGGAGGAGGAAGAAATGCAGGATCTAGTGGTGGAACACTAAATGGATATAATAGTTCGATGGTAGCTCAAGGAGGAAAACTTAAAACTGATTCTGGACAAGACTATTCTCTAAAGTATAATACTAGTACTGATGCTGGTACATTAATGGGCAATTTAAAAAGTTATTCACCACCAGGAACTGCTTCTTTTATAAGTTCTCCAACACCGTTCGCACAGAGCAACGGAGGTAGTGGTTTCTATTCGAGTAGTTCACCATCTGTTGGTGGAATATCATATATTGCTGGTTATGCAGGTTGTAAAGGTTATAATGTATCTGGAGTATTAACTAATAATCCTGGCCTTGAAAAGAATGTTATTTCAGGTTATACAAATGAAGGAAATGAAATATGGAAACCAAAGATGTATTACTTTGTAGATGGTATGATGTTTCCAGGAGTTAATTCTGGAGATGGAAAAGCTAAAATTGAGAGAGTTGTAAAAAAAGTAAAAAAAGATCAAGTTTTAATTAGAAAGAACACAAAATTAAATGGAGTATCTACAATAACAGATACTGTTCAAAGTCCGGCAATTTCTGCTAGTGCTAATATATCTGCTGTTTATCAAGGTAGAGAATGTGTTACTTCAGTTTCAAAAAGTGGAAATCAAATGACTGCCTCAATAAATACATCTTTATGTCCTAATCTAGATGAAATTGCTGTATGGCATGGTCCTGGTAAAGATTATGTTAAACATACTATTAAAGTAAATAGTACATTGGTAAAAGGAGATGGAGGCTCTACATCATCTCTTTCCGAAACAGAAACACCAACTGGATATCGTATATCTGCTTATCAACCTGATAGTTTTAATTATATAAAGTCTGGTAATTATTATATATTACCTGTCTTAAATGAGAATGAAGTGTTTACTGCACAATCATCAAGTGATAATGAACATAATGCTATTAAAATAGATTATATTGGTGGATATAAGCGCCAAAAATGGCAAATACAATTAAATACTAATCCAAAACTATATGGTACGGGATCAGGAGCATATGTAGCATCAAATCCTGCTACTTATGAATATAGAATTTTAGAGTTAGGACGATTTAGAGCAATGGATATCCTTAAAGATGAAAATATTGAAAAGAATGAAATAGGTGCAACTAATCCATTTAATATTAATCGTCGAAATGTAACTCAGATTTGGAAAGTTATTCCTGTAGGAAATGGAACCTTTATTATAAAAACAGCTAGACCAAAGGATAGGAAGGATTATAATACTGGTTATATTTATGCAGAAAACAATATTAATTTAAGTGATCCTAAGGCAGAAAAAGTAATTAGAATAGCTAAAAATAATAATGTTACTGAAAGATTTAGATTAATTTCAGTTGATTATAGTAGTACTTCTTAGTACTACTTTTTCTTTTGAAAAAAAATTAGCACAAACTATTGACAAGTGCTAAAAAATAGAATAGACTATACTTAGCACTTGAACAAAATAAGTGCTAGGAGGTTGATGTTATGCTTTCTGAAAGACAAAAAAAGATATTAAAGTTAATCGTCGAAAAGTATATCAAGGAACCAATTCCCGTAGGCTCTAAAGTAATCTCTAAAAAGATAGGATGCTCAAGTGCTACGGTAAGAAATGAAATGGGTGAACTTGAACGATTAGGTCTATTAGAAAAGACACATACATCTTCAGGAAGAGTTCCTAGCGAAGCTGGCTATAGATATTATGTAGATAATATTATGGAACTTAAAAAGATGAATGCTGAAGATATGTTAAAATTACAAATTGTCTTTAAGAATCAACAACTAGCTCTATCGGATGTAATTACTAAGTCATTACAAGTTGTATCTGATATGATGAACTACACTACAGTAGTGCTAGGATCTAAATCTCATGAGAATCTTCTTAAACAAGTAGAAGTAATTCCTATTGATGATGAAAATATAACAGTTATTATAGTTACTGATAAAGGACATGTAGAACATAAAAACATAAGATTACAAGATGTTTCTATGTCTGAAGTAAAGAAAACTGTTGGATTGATTAATAACTTAATCTCAGGAACTCCAATTGATGAAGTTGCGAATAAATTGGAATTTGAAGTAAAACCTATCATAGGAAACTATGTAAAGCAACATGAACAATTATATAATGCTTTTTATCATGTGTTTAGTGATTTTACTAATCAAGAAGTTAATGTTATGGGTCGTAATAAAATGTTAGAACAACCAGAGTTCTCTACTAATATAGATAAGATTAAAAATGTCTATACTAAATTAGAAGATAATGAAATACTAAAGAATATTGAAGAAGATGACGACAATAATATTAAAGTTTATATTGGTAATGAGAACAATATTGATAGTGATGTAACAGTTATTAAGACTAAGTATAAACATGATAACGAAGAAGGAACAATAGCGATTATAGGGCCTAAGAGAATGGAATATGATCGTGTTGTGAGCCTATTAGAATACATAAAAGAGAATATAGAAAGGTAGAAAGGTAGGCTATTATGAGTAAAAAGAAACAAGATGAAAAATTTGTAATTAATGAAGAAACAAAAGAAGAAATACAAGATAATAAATTAAATGAAGAAATGTTAAAGTTAGAAGAAGAAATTAGAACTTTAACAGAAGAGAATAAAACTTTACAAGAAAAAGTTAAATTAGCTCAAGCTGATCTAGTTAATTATCGTAAAAGAAAAGATGAGGAGACAGCTAATATATTAAAATATGCTAATACTGATATTATTAAAGATTTATTAAATGTTTCTGATAATTTAGAAAGAGCTCTTAAGAATAAAGATGTTTCTGATGAATTAAAGAAGTATTTAAGTGGTTTTGAAATGATATATGAAAATTTAAAAACTATTCTTAATAACTATGGTGTTAGTGAGATAAATCGTGTTGGAGAAGTATTTGATCCTAATCAAGAACAAGCTTTAATGACTGAATGCGTTGAAGATAAAGATGATGATATTGTTCTAGAAGTATTATTAAAGGGATATAAATTAAAGGATCGAGTAATTAGACCAGCATCTGTAAAAATAAATCAAAAATAAAGGAGAGATAAATTATGGGAAAAATAATCGGAATAGATTTAGGAACAACAAATTCATGTGCTGCTGTATTAGAAGCAGGAGCACCAAAAATAATACCAAATCCTGAAGGAGGAAGAACAACTCCATCAGTTGTAGCTTTTAAGAAAGGTGAAAGAATAGTAGGAGAAGCTGCTAAAAGACAAGCACTTACTAATCCTGATACAGTAAGTTCTATTAAGAGAAAAATGGGAACTTCTGAAAAAGTTAAATTAGATGGAAAGAAATATACTCCAGAAGAGATTTCTGCTATGATCTTAGGATATATTAAAGATTATAGTGAAGCATATTTAGGAGAAAAAGTAGATAAAGCAGTTATTACTGTACCAGCTTACTTCAATGATGCTCAAAGACAAGCTACTAAGAATGCTGGTAAGATTGCTGGTTTAGAGGTTGAGAGAATTATCAATGAACCAACTGCTGCTGCATTATCATACGGTCTTGAAAAAGATGAAGGACAAACAATCTTAGTTTATGACTTAGGTGGAGGAACTTTCGATGTATCTATCCTAGAATTAGGAGATGGAGTATTTGAAGTTAAATCTACTGCAGGTAATAATAAACTAGGTGGAGATGATTTTGATAATAGAATCATTGATTATTTAGTAAAAGAATTTAAGAAAGAAAACAAAGTTGATTTAAGTGATGATAACATGGCTATGCAACGTTTAAAAGAAGTTGCTGAAAAAGCTAAGAAAGATTTATCTGGAATGGTATCTACTCAAATTTCTGCACCATTTATTGCAAAAGATGAAGATGGAGAACCATTACACTTAGATGTTGAATTAACAAGAGCTAAATTTGAAGATTTAATTTCTGATTTAGTAGAATCAACTATTGATCCAGTTAAGAAAGCAATTAAAGATGCTAAGATTAAGAAGAGCGATATTGATAAAGTAATCTTAGTAGGTGGATCTACTCGTGTACCTTTAGTATATGAAACAGTTACTAAAGAACTAGGAAAAGAACCATCAAGAGAAGTTAACCCAGATGAAGCTGTTGCAATGGGTGCTGCTATTCAAGGTGGAGTATTAACTGGTGATGTTAATGATATCGTATTACTTGATGTTACACCTTTATCTTTAGGATTAGAGACATTAGGTGGAGTTATGACTACATTAATTCCAAGAAATACTACAATTCCAACTTCAAAAACAGAAGTATTCTCAACTGCTGCTGATAATCAACCTGCTGTTGATATTCATGTACTACAAGGTGAAAGAAGTATGGCTGCAGATAATAAGACTTTAGGAAGATTCCAATTAACTAATATTCCACCAGCACCAAGAGGAGTACCTCAAATTGAAGTTACTTTCGATATTGATGCTAA
>CAMNCL010000021.1 GCA_946534345.1 uncultured Caryophanales bacterium | reverse complement strand
GTTGGAAACAATCTAAAAACAAGGCTGAAGTCGCAAGACAAAACAGTACTTATAAGAATCCAAATGGAAATGATGCAAAAACAACTCCAATATATCCTAATCCAGATAATTATGAAGCAAGCACACCATCCACATCATCATCTGCTGCCGCTAGTTCAAATTTAGGTATAAGAACAGACGGAACAGTTCATGGTGAAGATGTCGCAGCTTATGCTTTAAAGTTTGTAGGTGGTGGATTTAAATGGGGTGGAAGATGGAATGGAGAATTACCATATAAACCCACAACTTGTATTGGTTTTATTGAAGGAATATATTTACACTTTGGAATAAAAGTAGATTGGACAGAAGATACTAGAAAATATTTAAATAATCCAGCTAAATATACAGTTGTTACTAATGCACCTAAAAGACCAGGAGATATAGTTGTATATAAAGGACATTATGCAATGCTTACTGGTAGGGGTAATGAAATGGTTCATGCAGCTGGAGTAAAATATGGTGTGATAACTAGTAAAGATTATCATAAATGTGTCAAAAAACTACTCGGTGTTGTTAGAGTTAATGGGGTTGTATAGGAGGTACTTATGGATAAATTAATGAAAAAATTTTCAAGAATGGATGATAATAAAAAAAGAACAATTATTATTGGAATAGGTATTTTACTATGTATATTAGTAGTAGTTTTTGCTATTGTTCAACATAGTAGTGATAATTATAATAATATAAAACAAAATAGAAATAATTACTTAGTATATTCTAAAGTAGAAAAAACTGATGAGACATATCCTAAATATGTACCATTTATTAATATTAAATCTGATACAGTTAATCAAGTTAATGATAATATTGATAAGTTTGTAGCTAACTATGTTGATTCTGATAAAGCTTTAGTAACTTATGAATATAATATTAATGGTATATTTTTATCTGTAGTAGTTAAGATAATAGATTATAAAGAAGACTATGCTCCAGAGATTTATTTTAGAACTTATAATATTAATTTAAATACTAGAAAACCAATATCTAATGAAAGTATGTTAGATTTCTTCCATATAGAGGAGTCTAAAGTTTCTCAAATAATAGAAGGGAAATTTAAAAGTTATTATGCTGATTTAGTAAAAGAAGGATATTATGAACCTAGAGAATGTGATTATGAATGTTTTTTAGAGTATAGAGATGTTAATAATTACTTGGACAATGTAAATTATTATGTTAAAGATGGTAATTTAATTGCGTATAAACCATTTATCTTTTATTCAATATTTAATGATGAAGAATATTTTAAAGAGGAGCATTTTGAATTCTTGTTAGTAGTAACTGATAAAGACTAATATTAATGGAGGTGATAGAATGATACTAAGCTGTAATGGTAACTTAGGAACATGTTGTACTGATGGTGGAATAGTAGTATTAGTAGACATGACAAAAAGAGTATTTGATATTATTCAAATAGTTATTCCTATTTTGCTAATTATATGGGCTACATGGGGATTTGTTCAGTTGGTAATGGATCCAGAAGCAAAGAATGGTACAAAGAAAATAATGAATAGATTTATTGCAGCTATAGTAGTATTCTTACTACCTGCATTTGTTAGTTTTATGCTGGGTTTAATGCCAGAGACATTTAGTTTAGGAGCTTGTTGGAAACAATCTAAAAACAAGGCTGAAGTCGCAAGACAAAACAGTACTTATAAAAATCCAAATGGAAATGATGCAAAAACAACTCCAATATATCCTAATCCAGATAAATATGAACAGGGTGAACAAAAGTCTTCTTCCAGTGCTGCTAGTACTTGGACTGGTGGGCCAGTTACAGGGGAACAGATAATTGCCTATGCGAAGCAGTTTCAAAATAAAGGTTATAAACTAGGTTGTGGTTGGAATGGTGAAGCACCAGGAGAACCAACTTCATGTATTGGACTTGTGGTTGGAGTATATAAACATTTTGGAATTAAAGTAGCTTGTACAAATGAACCAGAAAAATACTATTTTAATGATCCTAAAAAATATACTGTGGTAACTAATGCTCCACATCGTCCGGGAGATATAGTCATTTATGAAGGGCACTATGCTATGTTGACAGGTAATGGTAATCAAATAATACATTCAACTAGCGGCTCTAACGGAACTCATCTTAGTCCGGATTATAGAAAATGTGGGAATACTCTTCTAGGAATTGTACGAGTAAACGGAGTAACATAATTATATTAAATGACGAGGTGATAGAATGATACTGAGTTGTAGTGGAACTCTAGGAACATGTTGTACTGATGGTGGAATGGTAGTATTAGTAGACATGACAAAAAGAGTATTTGATATTATTCAAATAGTTGTTCCTATTATATTAATTATATGGGCTACATGGGGATTTGTTCAGTTGGTAATGGATCCAGAAGCAAAGAATGGTACAAAGAAAATAATGAATAGATTTATTGCAGCTATAGTAGTATTCTTACTACCTGCATTTGTTAGTTTTATGCTGGGTTTAATGCCAGAGACATTTAGTTTAGGAGCTTGTTGGAAACAATCTAAAAACAAGGCTGAAGTCGCAAGACAAAACAGTACTTATAAGAATCCATATGGAGATGATAATAAAACAACTCCAATATATCCTGATCCATCCAAATATGATTCTGGTGATGGTTCATCTGCTTCAGCGTCTGCTTCAACACCAGGCTCAAGTTATAGTTATGCTGGAACAGATGTAGAACAAGCAGTAGTTGCTTATGCAAAATCGTTTGTAGGTGGAAAGTATTGTAAAGGAGGAGTAGATCCTCATAAGTGTGCAGATTGTACTGGTTTTGCTAGATATGTTTTAAATCATTTTAATGGTAGTGGTAAAAAAATAGGAAGTACAGGATTACCTAATAAAAGTGATCCGCATCCAGAAACATTCATTGAAGTTAGTGCTAAAGACTTAAGGGGTGGGGATATCATAGCTTATCCACATCACTTCGCAATCGCAACTGGAAATGGAAAAGAAATAGTACATGCTGCCAATAGAAAAGATGGAATAATTATTAGTAAGTCTTATAAAATGGGTAAGATTGACGGATTTTATAGATTTAAATATTTAACACTTAAGTAAAGAAAGTAAACTTTCTTTTCTTTTTGTTTTGTACTATAATATGAACGAGGTGTATTATGAAACTACTTATTGAACCAATAAATAAAAACAATTTATATGAAGAAACAGTAGATGGAATTATTCTACCTTTAAAAGATTATGCAGTAGAAAGTATAATCAGTTTTTCACTTGCAGAAATAAAAGATATTGTTAAGAATAGTGAATGTGAAATATTTATTAAAATTAATAAGAATTTATTAAATGAAGATATTGAAGATTTAACTAATATTTTAAAAGAAATAGATAAATTAAATATTAAAGGTATATTCTTTTATGATTTAGCCGTTCTTGAATTAAAGAAAGAATTAGATTTAAAAGTAGATTTAGTTTGGAATCAAACTCACATGGTCAATAATTATCGTACATGTGATTATTACTATAATCATGGTGTTAAGTATGCACTACTTGGTAAAGAAATTACTTTAGATGAAATAATAGAAATAATAAATAAAAGTAAAATAACTAGTATGGTAGAAGTAGTTAGTAAACCAAGTGTGGCTTTTTCTAAGAGAAAGTTAGTAACTAATTATTATAAAGATTTAGGTAAAGAAGTTAATAATGATATTGTGGTTAAAGAGAAAGTTACTGATACGAATTATGAATTTATAGAAGATAGTAACGGTACTAGTATTTTCTTAGATAAGATTACTAATGGTACTAGTGTTATTAAAGATTTATATGAAGCTAAATGTGAATATATAATTTTTAGAGAATATGGAATAGATAACTTTAGAGAATTAGTGATTGATACTAAAAAGTATATTGAAGATAAATGTAGAGATGATAAATATATTTCTAAATATAAAAAGTTAGGGGATAGTACAAATTTCTTTTTTAAGAAAACTATTTATAGGGTGAAAAAATGAAAAAAATAGAATTATTATCTCCAGCAGGAGACTTAGAGAGATTAAAAGTAACTCTTTTATATGGAGCAGATGCAGTCTATATTGGAGGAGAAAAATATAACTTAAGAGCTAATGCCAATAATTTTAGTTTAGAAGAGATAAAAGAAGCATGTAGTTTTGCACATAAGTTAGGTAAGAAAGTACATTTAACTTTAAATATTGTTTTCCACAATGAAGATATGGATGGAGTAGAAGATTATATAAAAGATGTAGTAGATGCTGGAATAGATGCTTTTATTGTGAGTGATCCATTTATAATTAATTATATAAAGACTAATTTTCCTACAGTAGAAGTACATTTATCTACACAGAATTCGACAAGTAATTATAAAGCAATTGAATATTTTGAACATGAAGGAATAGATAGAGTAGTATTAGCCAGAGAACTATCTAAAAAACAAATAAAAGAAATAATTGAGAAAGTACATTGTGATATAGAAGTATTTATTCATGGAGCTATGTGTACTTGTTTTAGTGGAAGATGTGCTCTATCTAATTATGTAACTAATCGTGATGCGAATCGCGGTGGATGTGCTCAAGTATGTAGATTCTCTTTTGAAAATGGTAATGAAAAAGAATTTACTATGGCATTGAAAGACATGAATATGGCAGAATACATTGGTGATTTAATAGATATTGGAGTACGTAGTCTAAAAGTAGAGGGTAGAATGAGATCTCTTTATTACTTAGCTACTGTTATTGGAACATACAGAGAAATAATAGATAGATATTATGATAAAACACTAACTCCAGAGATAATGGAAGTACTACAAGAAAGATTAGATAGAGTAGCTAATCGTGAAACTTCAACTCACTATTTTATGAAAGAAGCAGATCATACAGACCAATACTATAGTGGACGTAGTGAAGTATCTAACCAAGATTATTTAGGACAAGTTATTTCTTATAAAAATAATTTAATAAAATTCTATGAAAGAAACTACTTTGAAGAAGGAGACTTAGTAGAATTATTTACTCCTCTTGGGGAACACATCAGTTTTATTGTTGAAGATTTATATGATGAAGATATGAATAAAATAGATGTTGCGAGACATCCAGATAATATTTATTATTTGAAATTAGATACTGATATAGAAATACCAGATTATTCTATGTTAAAAATAGTAAGGAGAAAAAATGAAAATATATAAAGTTTCTTTATATAAGTGTACTTATGATAAAGAAGACAGTAATGATAATGTTCGTTCTTTAGAATTAACATATGTCGATGAAGTTATTGTAAAGAAGAGACTATTTAAGGCAACAGAATTAATTACTGGCTATAATAATATTGATATAAGAAAAGATGACTTTTCAGATGACTTTATTTCTAAAAAGAAAATGCCTAAAGATAATTCATTAATGGTTTTTAGTGAAGACTTTAATGAATATAATTTAGCTAGTATTAAGGATTTTGATGATAGTGTTGAGAATTATGAAAATTCTAATTGGAAAAAAGTATATGAAGAGATGAATAATAAAGTAAAAGTATATAATAAATAATAGGAGTAAATATGAATGTATTAGAAGAAGCTAAAAGTAATTTTTTAAATAATGAGAAATATTTAAGTGAATATGCTTGTAGAGATAGTGATGCTCTTAGATTAAGAGAAGATGATCCTGATATTAGACCTAATTATTTTCATGATATAGATAGAATAATTCATTCATTGTCTTATACTAGATATTTAGATAAGACTCAAGTATTTACTAGAAGTGATAATGATCATATTAGTAAGCGTATTACCCATGTTCAATTAGTTAGTAAGATTGCTAGAACAATAGGTAGAGCTTTATCCTTAAATGAAGATTTAATAGAAGCAATAGCTTTAGGTCATGATATTGGTCATACTCCATTAGGTCACACAGGAGAAGCTATTTTAAATGAAATATCTCTAGAAGAGACTGGAGAATACTTTGCTCATAATATTCAAAGTGTTAGACATTTAATGATAGTAGAAAATCACGGTAGGGGACTTAATCTAACTATTCAAGTTTTAGATGGTATTATGTGTCATAATGGAGAAATGTTAGATCCTAAATATATTCCTACGAAGAAAGATATAAATGAATTTCTAAAAGAGTTTAATGATTCATATAAAGATTTAAAAAAGTCTAATAAGAATAGACCTATGACATTAGAAGGTTGTGTAGTTAGAATAAGTGATATTATTGGCTATATAGGAAGAGATATTGAAGATGCGATTAGAATTGGTAAGATTAAAAGAGATGATCTTCCTGAAGACATCATTAATGTATTAGGTTCTACTAATAAAGATATAGTTAATACAATTATTATAGATATTATTACTAATAGTATGAATAAACCATATATAAAAATGAGTGATGATGTTTATAATGCTTTGATTAAATTAAAGAAGTTTAACTATGAACATATCTATAATAAAAGTATGACTAAAGAAGAGATTGATAAATATACAAAGGGTATGAGAAAAATATTTACTAAATATTTAGAAGATATTATTACTGAAAATAAAAATAGTATAATTTATCATTTCTTAGATGATAAAAGTAATGAATATTTAAAAAACACTAGTGATAAACGTAAAGTAATAGACTTTATTGCAGGTATGACAGATGAGATGTTTATTAGAGAAATAAGCAAGTAAAACTTGCTTTTTTAATGCTTTTATGTTATAATATGCCTACTTTTTCACAGGGAATTTCTCGAAAAAACTATTGAAAGAATAAAAATAATGTGATATACTATGACATGTTAATATGATAACTATAGTAATTACACAGAAGAGGTGATTTTAAATGGGAAATAAAAATACAGTTTATTTAACTCAAGAAGGATTAGATGAATTAAAAAAGGAATTAGATGATTTAATTAATGTACAAAGACCTGAAAATATACAAGCAATTAAAGAAGCTAGATCATTAGGAGATTTATCTGAAAATGCTGAATATGATGCGGCTAGAAATGAACAAGCTCAAATAGAAGCTAGAATTAAACAATTAGAAAAGATGTTAGAAAATGTTTCTATTATTGCTGAGGTATCAACTGATAAAGTAGGTATTGGTAATACAGTAGCTATTAAATATGTTGAAGATGACGAAGAAGATGAGTACAAAATTGTTGGTTCACAAGAAGCTGATCCTTTTGAAGCTAAGATTTCTAATGAAAGTCCTATTGCTCAAGCATTGTTTGATCATAAAGTAGGGGATGTAGTAACAGTAGAAAGCCCAAATGGAAGCTACGATATTGAAATTATTGAAATAAAATAACTTATTCTAGAAAAGAATAAGTTTTTTTGTGTCAAAATACTTTAAATCTTTATCAAAGTATTGTATACTTATTTATGATGATAATAGGGAGAGTGTTCTAATGATTATTCGTAAACCATATGCATTCTTAATAAAAAACTTTAAAAAAGTACATGGAGTATTACTATTAATTTCTTTATATGTACTTTTTAAATTGTTTGATATAAGTAAGTTTGTTGGGGACTTCATGAGTTTTGAAGTCTATGATTATTTTAATGATCCTATTACTAAGCATATAAATATTTTATTGTATATTGCGATTGGATTATTACTAATTGGTTGTATTTTATTAGCTTTATTATTTAAGAGAAAAGAAAAGCCTTGGAAAATATATTTAGTTCCTATAATTGAATATATTGGATTAATACTAATTTTAGCTATGATTAGTAATTTCTTTAATCACTTTAGTAATGGTATTTCATCTACTGATTTACGTCTATCAAGAGATTTATTATTTATGTTATTTATCGGTAGTTTTGTAACTTCTGGTATTTTTGTGATGCGTCTTTTAGGAATTGATCTTAAGAAGTTTGATTTTGCTTCAGATGATGAATTCTTAGAGTTATCTGAGGAAGACCGTGAAGAAGTTGAACTTCGAGTTAAGATAGATAAAAATATTTTTATTAGATTTTTCAATAGAGTAACTAGAAATTTAAATTATTTCTATTTAGAACATAAACGTTTATGTAATAGTGTTATCGTTATTATTGCGGTAGTTCTATTAGGAGTTATTGGAAAGTATTTATTTGTTACTAACAGGAGTTATAAAGAAGGAGATTTCTATTCTGCTAATGGTTATACTATTCAAATCAATAATTCTTACTTTACGGATAAGAACTATAGAGGAGATGAAATATCTAAAACTAGTAACTTTGTAATTGTAGACTTAACTATGAAGAATAATGCTTCTCCAAGAACAATAAAATTAGATAACTTTCACTTGAAGTCAGGAGTTAGTGATTATACTAGTACTGGTAAAAATTATGAAAAAGAGTTCCAAGATTTAGGACAGGCTTATGAATCGGTTAGTGAATTAAAAAAAGATGAATCAATTAATATAATAATTGTATTTAGAGTAGATAAGAATTTAAAGAAAGATAGTTTTTCACTGTTCTATCAAGAAACAGGTGGAAACTTACGTAAAATTAAATTAGACTTAACAGACGTCAGTAAAATAGAAGATAAAGGTACTCTTAAATTAGGAGAAGATATGGATCTTAATATTAAGACTAGAAAAGAGACAATATCTCTTGATAGCTATTCGTTCTCTCCAAATATTAATTACACTATTAGAAAGTGTACTTCAGAAACATGTCGTACAGAAAAAGAAAATTATGTTGCTAGTAAGGGTAATACAGTAATGAAAATTGACTTTGCATCTATCAATTTTGAAGGCAAAGACATGGTTGACTTTTCTTCTGATTATGGTACAATAAATTATATAGATAATAATAAGATGGAACAGTCTGTAGAGTTTAAATATCCGTTTAAAAAAATAGCTTTTGGAAAGAGTATATATACCTTAGTCCCTGAAGAGGTAACACAAGCTGAATCTTTAGAAATTGTCTATGTAGTTAGAAATGAAAAGTATACTTATAAATTGAAATAAGGAGATAATCATGATTGACATAATAAAGAGTAAAATGAAATTGATTATTACGATAATCATAATTGGGTTGTTTATATGGTTCTTAATTATTTCTCCAATGATTACTTTTCACAGAAATGAAAAACTAATGGAAAAGGCTGCCAGGAGATATTTTGATTTATATAGTAATGAGTTACCTACTGGAGAGAGAGTTAAAACAGTAAAACTTACTACTTTGTATCAAAAGTCTTTTATGGAAAGAGATGTCTTTATTCCATATACTAAGAAGACTTGTTCTATTAGTAATAGTTGGGTAAAAGTAAAAAGAGTAAATGGAGAATATAAGTACTATACATACTTAGAATGTGGTGTGTTAAATTCCATGGTAGATCATAAAGGACCAGTTATTAGATTAAATGGATCTGAAAAAGTTGAAGTTGATCTAAATGGACAATTTACTGATCCAGGTGTAAAAAGCGTTGTGGATAACGCTGATGGAAGAATGAATGTTAAAGATGTTACAGTAAAAGGAAAAGTTAATACATCTAAAATAGGAACTTATGAAATAGAATATGTTGCTTTAGATAGTATGAATAATAGAACATCAGTTGTTAGAACAGTAAGTGTTGTACAAAAACTTGCATCTACTGTAAAAAGATCAACTGGTAAATTAGATTATTACGTAGGTTCTGATCCAAATAATTACATTTATTTTTCAAACATGTTGTTTAGAATTATCGGTGTAAATGGTAATGAAGTAAGAATAGTGGCAAATAATGATATAGCTAATGTAAATTACAATGCCATTGATGAATGGTTTAAATACTATGAAAGTAATTTAACAGATGGAGCTAAAAGATTGATGGTTGAAGCTAAATACTGTAATATGGATGTTACGGATAAGACATTAGATACTACACAATGTAATAATTATAGTACTAAGAAAAAATTTGGATTGATTTCTATAGATGATATTAATAAATCAATTGCTAGTAGTGAAGAAGAGAGTTATTTAGAAAAAGATACAATCACATGGTTAGCTAATAGCAAAGATATTAACAGTGCTTATGCTAGTAGATTCTATTTCTATGGTACAAAAGCTAAATACATGGCTTTTGGTAAAGAACATAATTTAGGAGTAAGACCAGTAATTACTATTAAGGGTGATTCATTAATATTATCTGGTACTGGTACTGAAAATAATCCATATAGATTAAAAGATTATATTAAGCCAAAGAAAAATGTATTGTTAAATACTAGACCTGTTGGTGAATATGTCAATTATGGTGGAATATTATGGAGAATCGCTAAAGTTGAAGTTGATGGAACTACTAGAGTGATATCAGAACAATCTCTATTTGATGAAGATAATCTAGTAGAAGTTGATTACTCTGATACTTTAAGAGGTAATTTAACTTATGATCCTACTCAAAAAGGTAATATAGGTTATATTATTAATAATAGATCTAGTGAATTCTTCGATACTAAGTTTTTTGTTAATCATGAAATAGAAGTTCCAATCTATCGTGAGGAACCTAATTATAAAAAAGAAATTAAAACTAAAAAATATACTACTAAGATTTCTTCGCCTAATATGTATGAGATGTTTGGAGCATCTACAGATAGTGATTTAATTTCTTCATACTGGTTTGTTAATTCAACAATTAGTAATGTTGAAAATCCAGGTATGAGTGAAATAGGAGCAATTATGTATGGGCCTGATTCTACATATAAAAAATATGGTATTAGACCAGTCGCATATTTCGCAAAGGATGTAATAATAAATAACGGTAAAGGTACAAAAAATAAACCGTTTAAAGTGGAAAAGTAGGTGGTTAAAGAGTGAAAAAGAAAACTAAAGGAAAATGTTCAAGAGATAAGGCAATAACCTTGGTATGCCTCTCAGTACTATGTCTGGTGGGCTTGATTGGCATAGGTTTAAGTATGATTAGAAACGATGCTGATTATAGGATTAAATCAAGGACATCAATATTAGAGAAAAGGCAGAAAAACGATACCGATTCTAAAAAAACAGTTGGTTGGTTGAGAGTTCAAGGTACTAATATTGATTATCCAGTATTATATGCACCAGATTATAACTTTACTTATGAGACAGAAGACTTTGCTTGGACGGAAGCAGATTTCAAAGAATTAAATAATATTGTTTATATATCTGGACATAATATTAAAAACCTATCTACTAAACCATTAGTTAATGATAAAAATCATACAAGATTTGAACAGTTGATGGGATTTACTTATTATGATTTTGCGAAGAATAATCAATTCATTCAATATACGATTAATGGAAAAGATTATTTATATAGAATCTTTGCAGTAGCATATTTCGAAGATGCAACATTGGATTTATTTAACAAAAGTACTTATTCTGAAGCAAAGATGAACGCATTTTTAAAACTTGTAAATGAAAATACACTTTATAAATATAATATAGATGTTAATGCCAACGATAAAATAATTTCATTAGATACATGTACAGGAATGTTTGGAATATCTAATAATAATCATTTTGCTGTACTTGGTAGATTGCTTAGAGATGGTGAAAAAGCAAAATTGGTTAAAGTTCAAAAAACAGGAGAGTATAGTATTATTGAAGATGAAATGAAAGGTGGAGATGCAAATGACGAAGCATAAGATGAAAATAGGGGTTATCTTTACTGTGATACTAATGTCATTATTTTGGTTAATTCCTGCAGAAAATGTTAATGCAATTGTAAAATCAAATTCTGCAGCAAAACCAAGCACTTGTACTACTGATCAAGAAAATGCTTGGGCAGCCTATCTAAATGTAAGCTATGATTGGAATGATGATGGAAATGCTGTAACATTTAAATCTTCACATGGTAAGTTTAGATTTAAATATATAGATACTCGTTATTTTTCAAATAGTTTTAGTGTAGATTCAGATGGATTCTATACAATAGATGGTAAAAAAGGAGTTGTTAGTAATAAAAACTCTGTAACTTTGAAGATTAAGAATAGCGCTAGAGGTAATTCAGTTACAGTTAATTTAGCTTTATCTTCAGCTGTTGGTGCATGTGATTCAATGCCTACTTTTATAGCGAAGAAAGCTGCTGGTCAAACAACTGGAACATTTGAAACTAAGAATTTTGAAATAGTTGTACCATTAGATACAAGTGATACTACTAAGCTTATGGAAGACTCTAGTCATTATGATACATTATGTAAAGCGCTACGTAATGGATCAAATTATAATAATAAGATTGATTCTAAGATATTAGCTGAATATACAGCTGAAGGAAAAACTTATTATGAAAATATTGTTCCTCAATGTTTTAATAGAAGAGTTTTATATAATATAAAATCACAAAAGAAACTAATAAAAGCTATAGAAGCAGCATTAAGTACTTATAAAACTTATGTTGATTTAAAAGCTACTGGTAAAATTGGTTATGGAAATACCGATGTAACAGGAAATCAATTTTTAATTAATTTTGATACTGTTATGAATGCTGCGAAAGCAAGTAATCATGAATATTATGCTGAAGCTCAAGGTGCAAATGGAAAAGATGGAAGTAAATTCTATAATAAAACAAAGAGTGGATCTTTAGTAAAAGATTTAAATCAAGCTTTCAGTATGAGTTGTAAAATTAAATCTACAAAAAATGATTTCTCAGACATGTTAGAACATATTACAGTTAATGGTAAGTCTGAATACAATATTAAAGCTAATAGTCAATACTATTATGCATATGATGAAACTAAACAAACAGTTATATATAAATGGTTTACTAAATGGCATAACAAAACTAATCCTGATGCAAAAACTGAAGGCGGAGACAAACCTTTCTGTACAAAGAAATGTGAAGAAGCTGTAGAAGTTAATTATGGACCTCCGGTTGCATCTAAAGCAGGTTTATGTTTTGAATATCAAGTTCAAGTAACAAGTAGGGTTAGATGTTCAACTTCATTAAATGGAAAACCACCACAACCACAACCATATTGTGTTCCTGTTCCATATTGTAATGATATTCCAGGACATATTCATCAAGCTGGTTCTAATGAAGAATATGATGCTTGTATTCAAAAATGTGATGGTGGAAGATACACATCTAAGTGTAGTAACCAATGTTATGAGAAAGTATATAAAAATAAAAATGTTAATGTAGAAAATGCACAAACAGAAAAAGAAAAATATTCAAGAAAATATAGTTATAGTGGATATCATTATTTCAGTGGTAGTTCAATAAAATGGGCTGGTGCTGGATATGCAAATTATTATTACTATTTTGAAAATGGTAGAACTAATGGAGATCATATAAGTCATGGTGGAAACTATGTACCAGAAGATGGATTCAAGAAGAGATTATATAGTACAGGAACTTGTAACGATCCATGTAAGTTCAAGGGTTGTAAAAAAGGAAAATCATATGTTAATAAATCAGACTATATAAGAGATTACATTGCTAACTTAGAAGAATATTCAAGTAAGATTAATGAATGTAAAGCTTCTGCATCATGTACTACAAAGACTGCAACATTTACAATTTCTACTAATTATAGAAATAGAAAAGGTACTAAAGTAACAATTGATTATCCATATTCAAAACAAAAATTAGATCCAGAAGCACTTAATTCTGCTGATGAAGAACATAAATCTTTATGTGAGCCTAATAGTTCAGCACTTTCTGCAAATACTAATATAATATTAGGTGTTGCAGGATGTTATGAAAAATGTGGTAATGGATTACAATATCATACAAGATGGAGTTTCCCAGGATCATGGATTAATAAGAAAACTGGACAACTTTCATTCACACCAAAAGAAATAGAAGGTTGGGAGAAGAAAGATAAGAAGTTCTGTTTACCATTAGATGCACAAGATGTAAATACTAAGTGGTGGGCATACTACTACAATAATTATGATAGTAGTCATACAACGTCACTTGATACAGCTACAGTTAAAGATAAATGTGTAAGTCTTAGTACATTATCTTCAGGAATTTCTGATAAAGATATTGAAGATTGGAATATCTCAGCTTCAACTAGAAAATTCGGTTACTATGGATGGAATTTTGATATATCATGCTTCTATGCATTGAATTCTAAAGGAATTACAGCTAAGGATAGGAGTGAATCTAGTAGTGAGAAATGTAATACAACTTCAAATTATCGTATTAGAACAGTTGATTTGAAAAACTTATTCCCAGCAAAAGATGTTAATACTGCTAGTTCAGCTACTAGAGCACCTGGATTTAACTGGTCATCAAATGCAGAAATATCTGCTGAGTATGGAAAGAATCCAGAGTATCAAAGCTTCCCAACTGTTTATGCAGAAAAAGTTCAATCTTTAGGAACAAGTATTTACAATGATAACCACCTAGAATATCAATTTGATTTATCTAAGGCAACATTGAATGATATGAAGAAGAGTGATCGTAAATATGGTAACTTTACTGGTGAAATGATTACTCAACATGGTATGTATACATATAAGAGTGATGCTATTAGAAGTGGAGACTTTAGTTCATCTGTAGTACATATGATAGATGAGAGTGTAATTGGATGTAACAATGTTGATAACTACAACAGTAGATCATGTACAAATATAACTAAGAAAGAGGAGGGTAAGTAATATATGAATAAAGGTATGTTAACTGTCGGTATAATCCTTCTTAGTATAATTGCATTGTTATTAATCAATGTATTAACAGGTTATTCGACTGGTAGTGAGTTAGATTACTATTTAGTAAAAGAAACAACAGATGCCGCAATGGAAGATGCTATAGATATTTATTATCTTAGAACTTGCGGTGTATATAGAATAGATAGAGAGAAGTTCGTAGAGAGCTTTCTCTATCGATTCGCTGATAGTATTGATGCAACAAGAGATTACAAAATAGGATTTTATGATATTAATGAAGTTCCTCCAAAAGTAAGTGTAAAAGTTGATTCATTAACATCTTTTACAGTTAAAGCTAGAGGAAATGATTCTGGTAAAGATACCAATGCTAATATAAGTACTAACTATGATGCTATTTTAGAGACTAAATACTTATCTAATTTAGCAGTAGAAGAAGGCTTGCAGGATAAAAACGAAGATGCTTGTAAAGCAGTAAAGAGTTAGAAATAGATTATGAGGAAAGAGAGAGGATAAAATGGGAAATTTAAGTACTAGTTTCAAGAAATTTATGCAAAATAAAAATACAGTTACTGTAGTTGGTGTTATCCTAGCTATATTTGTATTATATATTGCATATACAATGAGAATTAATAGAGCAATTAATCCAGTAGTGGTTCCTTATGCATCTACACAAATACCTGCAGGAACTCAAATAACTGAAGCAATGGTTGACACTAGAGAAGTTCCACCTTCAATGTTAAAAGGTGATGTAATTAGAAATAAAAGTGAAATCATTGATAAATATTCAGCAGCTGATGTAGTAATACCAGAAGGTAGTTTATTCTACAGACGTGCAGTTGTTGAAAAAGAACAATTACCAGCTAATATTATATTAGATTATCCTAAGGGATATGTATTATATAATTTACCAGTTTCTACAAGTTCTACTTATGGTAACTCAGTATATCCTGGAAATTATATTGATATTTGGTTAAAAGCTGTTTATAAGTTATCTGATGAAAATCAAATGACAGCTGATGAAGTAAAGAAAGCTAATAAGATTATGTATGGTAAGTTAATTTCTAACATTCAAGTATTAGCTGTTAAAGATGCTTCTGGTAGACCAGTATTCCAAAATATTGATGAAAATAGAACACCAGCAATGATTGTATTTGCTGTACCAGAAGAATATTATGTATTGCTTTCTAAAGCAAGCTACATGAGAACTTATAGTACTGATATAGTTCTAGTTCCTACTAACGAAAGTGTTAAGGATGAACCAGGAGAACTTGAAATCAGTAGTGAAATGTTAAAAGAATGGATTAATGATAATACCGTTTGGGATGAAAGTTAAAAAAGAAAAATAATAAGGGATGTGAGCTAGATGAACGAAAATATATTTGATAAATTAGACTTTGGACCTTTTCGCTCGTTACTAGATAACGACGATATAACAGATATTTCTTATGATAATAATGGACAGATATGGATTCGTTCATTAACTCAAGGATCTTTACGTGTCGAGGTTGAAGGGGCAACTCCTGAATTCGTTGAGAAGTTGGCCTTTCAATGTTCAAACGTAATGGGAACAACATTTAATAATG
>CAMNCL010000020.1 GCA_946534345.1 uncultured Caryophanales bacterium | reverse complement strand
TACCATCTGATGCTATTCCAGAAGATGCTGTATTAAGAGAATTTATAGGCGGAAGCTATTTTGATGTAGATTAAAAAATATCCACAAATTTGTGGATATTTTTCTTTACAATCAAACCTGTAAAAAATGAGTTGAATTATTGAAAGTAAAAAGTTAAGATTATATAATTATAATGAGGAGGCTTAAAATGATTAAAGTAGCTATTAATGGATTCGGAAGAATCGGAAGATTATGTTTTAGATTAATGGAAGAGAACCCTGATTTTGAAGTAGTTGCTATCAATGATTTAACAGATGCTGCTCAACTTGCTTATTTATTAAAATATGATACTAATCATAGAAATTATCGTATTGATGAAATAAGTAATGATGACGAGAATATCATTGTTGGTAATAGAAAAATCAGAGTATATGCTGAAAAAGAACCAAGCGCACTTCCATGGGGAGATTTAGATGTAGATGTAGTATTTGAATGTACTGGTTTATTTACATCTGATGAAAAGGCTCAAGCACATATTGATGCAGGAGCTAAACATGTTATTATTTCTGCACCTGCTAAGGGAGACTTAAAAACAGTAGTTTATAATGTTAACCATGAAATATTAACAGGAGATGAAAAAATAATTAGTGCAGCTTCTTGTACTACTAACTGTCTAGCACCAGTAGTTGATGTATTAGACAAAGAGTTTGGTATTGTTAAAGGTTATATGACAACAGTACATGCTTATACAAATGATCAAGCATCACTTGATATAGCACATAAAAAAGGACACATGGCTCGTAGAGGTCGTGCTTGTGCAGCTAATATTGTTCCAGCTTCAACTGGAGCAGCATCAGCAATCGGATTAGTTTGTCCTAACTTAGCTGGTAAATTAGATGGAACTGCAATGCGTGTTCCAGTACCAACTGGTTCAGTAGTAGACTTAACTCTAGAATTAGGAAAGAATACAACTGCAGAAGAAATTAATGAAGTATTAAAGATGCATGTTAATGAAACATTAGAATTCACAATGGATCCAATTGTATCTTCAGATGTTATTGGAAGACGTTGTGGATCACTAGTTGATGGATTATCTACTAATGTTTTAGAAGTAGATGGAAAACAATTAGTAAAAGTAGTATCTTGGTATGATAACGAAATGAGTTATACAGCTCAAATGGTTAGAACAGCTAAATACTTAATGAGTAAGTAAAATAAAAACAAATAAGTTAAACTTATTTGTTTTTTTTATCTCATTCTTGATTGAGCTACCTCTATGGCAATTCGATCCATTTCATCATCATCTGGCATAATCTCATTGCTTTCATAAAGAGTTGATACATCTTCTCTATCATCATCATTTATATAATGTTCAAAGAAATCATAATGAATATCATCATTTTGATAAGTTAATGGATCAATCATCCATTTGAATAACTCTAAATCATTATGTCTTAGAATAATATTAGTCATACTATGAATATCGCTTCCATCATAGTGATTATTTAAATCTTTAATAATATCCATAATATTATCAAACTTATTAGTAGATAATAAATAAGATATAATAGCCATTAATTCAACTAATGTCTCATCTATTTGATATTGCTTAACTAATTTTTCATCATAATTATCATTAGCATAGTATAAATCATCTTTTTCATCATCATTTAAGTTTTGATAATAATCAACATTTATATTTGAAGTATCGATTGATCCTAGTAATATTTCTTGATTAGGATCAATATATTTATCTACAAAATTAGTATTATTAGCTACAAATCTACCATTATCATAAAACATTGGACCAATATCTTCATTTGTATTATCTATTGTATGAGCTAAAAGCATTCTATTAGCATGAAATTTCTCATGAATACAAGTAATTATTAAATCTTTATCAGCTGGCATATTTTTATAATCTTTATTAATTAGAATTAATCCTTCGCTTAAAACAAACTCCTTTTTATCATCTGAAACTTTAATATTATCTAGCATTCTCTTTAAAGCAGGACTTTCTGCACTTAGGAATTCACCTGGTACTCCAATATTTCCAAATGCCATAGGACACTTATTTGCATCTACATAGGCTTTTCCATCTAATCCCAAATTATTAACAAAGTTTTCAATCATTTGATCAGCAGTATTTTTTAATTCAGTTAATTCCATATAATCACCACTTTAATTATAATATAAAAATAGATAAATTGTAAATGAAAGTAGTATAAGAAAAGAACTAATGCCTTTTAATTAATCAAAAAAAATGATATAATTTTATTGTTAGGAGAATAGGCAATGAAAACAATAAAAGATTTAGATATAAAAAATAAAAGAGTAATAATTAGATGTGATTTTAATGTACCAATTAAAGAAGGAAAAATAGTAGATGATACTAGAATAGTTGAAGCAATTCCAACTATAAAATATTGTTTAGACAATGATTGTAAAGTAATATTAATGTCTCATCTAGGAAGAGTAAAAGAAGAAGCTGATTTAGAAAAGAATAATTTAGCTCCAGTAGCAGATAGATTATCTGAATTATTAGAAAAAGATATTTTATTTAGTGAAAAGACTCGTGGTGAAGAGCTAGAAGAATTAGTTAAGAGTTTAGAATCGGGAGACGTATTATTAATTCAAAATACTAGATATGAAGATTTAGATGGTAAGAAAGAGAGTAGTAATGACTCTGAATTAGGAGCATACTGGGCAAGTTTAGGAGAAGTATTTATAAATGATGCTTTTGGTACTGCTCATAGAGCTCATGCATCAAATGTAGGAATAGCAAGTCATTTACCATCAGCTGCAGGTTTCTTAATTGAAAAAGAAATTAATGCTTTAAGTATTTTAGATAATCCTGAACATCCATTTGTAGTTGTTTTAGGAGGAGCTAAAGTAAGCGATAAGATTGGTGTAATTGAAAACTTAGTAACTAAAGCAGATAAGATATTAATAGGTGGAGGAATGGCCTTTACTTTCTTAAAAGCTAAGGGATATGAAATAGGTAAATCTCTACTTGATGAAGAAAGTATCGATTTCTGTACTAAAGTATTAAAAGATTATAGTGACAAACTAGTTCTACCAGTAGATTGTGCGGTAACAAATGAATATACAAACGATGAAGAATATCGTATTAAAAATGTAGATTCTCTAAGTAGTGATGAAATGGGATTAGATATTGGACCTGAAACATTAAAATTATTTGAAGAAAACTTAAATGGTTCAGCTATTGTTGTATGGAATGGACCATTAGGCGTATATGAATTTGAAAAATATAAAAAGAACACTGATGAATTATTAAAATATATTGTTGATAATAATATAAAAACTATTCTAGGTGGTGGTGACATAGTTGCAGCTGCAGCTAATGCAGGATATAAAGATAAAGTATATCATGCATCAACTGGAGGAGGAGCTAGCTTAGAATATCTAGAAGGTAAGACATTACCAGGAATTGAAGCAGTAAAATAATAATTTAAGTAGGTGATTAGGTTGAGTATAAAAAAAGCATTCTTTTTAGATCCATATAATGAAGATATAGTTAGAGAAATAGTTTCTCTAGGAAAAAAGTATAATAGTAATGACTCTATTATTAAAGAATTTTTAAATAAAACAAAATCTTTATCTAGAGAAGATTATTTAAAGAATAAGAAAAAATCTAATGAAATAGAGGAAGTATTATATACTATTGAAGACTCTAAAATAAAAGATTATTGTTATATTTATGGAGAAAAAGATCGTAAGATATGTACTATTACGTTTCCAATATCAGGAATAAAAAGAAAGAATGCTGTTTCAAAATTTGTTCATTGTACTCAACATGATTTAGGAATTAAAGAAGTTTTTATTAAAGTAGATATAGATGATAAAAATCTAATTAAAAACCTTGATGATTTAGGTTATGAATCATTAGGAGAAGAAAGTGGAACTATTATTTATTTGAAAGATGAGGAATTAGAAAAGACTATACAAAGGGCGATATAATGAAAATATTAGACAGTATTAGAAAAAACACAATTTTTTTGCTATTAATAACAATCATTGTTTTATATGTAATATTAAAAGATGATTTTAATGGAATAGTAGAAGCGATGAGTAATATTGATATTAAATATATCTTTGTTGCAATATTGTTTTACTTTTTATCTATTTCGATAAAGGGATTTGCAAACTATTTAATTATTAATAATAAAGAAAAAATAAGTTTAAAAGAGGCAATAAAACATAATTGTATTGCTCATTTTTTCAATGGAGTGACTCCTTTTTCTACTGGGGGACAACCAATGGAAATATACATGAATACTGAACATGGTTTTACTATAGCTCAAGCTACAAATCAAACAGTACAAAGTTTTATATTTTATCAAATTGCATTAGTAATTTGTGGCTTATTTGCAGTTATTTATAATTCTATTTTTAATTTGTTTCCAGAAGTAAAACTACTTAAACATCTAGTTATGTTAGGCTTTGCTATTAATATTTTAGTAGCAATTATCTTACTATTAATATCTTCTTCAAAGAGAGTTACTACTAAGATTAGTGATTTAGTAATAAAAATATTAGAATTATTTAAGATTAAGCATAATAAGAAAGAAATACATGAAAAGTTTAATGATTATTATGAGGGGTTTCGTGAAATTAAAAAGAGAAAGTATTTAACAGTAGTAGGAATATCTCTTAATATAGCCAGTTTATTATGTCTATATTTAGTACCATTATTTATACTATATAGTATGGGTGATTTTTATAGTTTAAGTGCAGTTGATACTTTAACTTCATCAGCATATGTTTATGTTATTGGGGCATTTGTACCAATTCCAGGAGCAAGTGGAGGAATGGAGTATGGCTTTACTCAATTCTTTGGTAATTTTATCAGTTTAGGTAAACTATCTGCAACGGTTATAATATGGAGATTTATAACATACTATTTAGGATTAATAATAGGTGGAGCTCTATTTAGTCTTGAAGAGAAGGTGAAAAAATGAGAATAGGTATTTTTTCAGAAACATATGAACCATATATAAGTGGATTAGTTACTAGTGAAGTTATGCTTAAAAAGGCATTAGAAAAACAAGGACATACAGTATATGTTGTAACTGCTAATCTAGAAAGTTTCAAATATGATTATGATGAAGAAAACAGAATATTAAAAATACCTGGAATTCCAACTGGGATATACGATTCTAGAATGACAAGTATTTATCCAATCCCAGCAGTAAATAAGATAAAAAGTTGGAACTTGGATGTTATCCATTCACAAACTGAATTTGCGATTGGAACTTTCGCAAGATTAATAGCTAAACAATATAATATACCATTAGTACATACATACCATACTATGTATGAAGATTATATTTACTATATAACTAAAGGATATTTTGAAAAATCAAGTAAAAAGTTAGTTGAGTACTTAACTAAGTTCTATTGTGATAAGACTGCCACTGAATTAATAGTTCCTACTACAAAGACATATAAATTGTTTAAAGAAAAATACAAAGTAGAAAAGAATATTAATATAATACCTACTGGAATAGAAGTAGATAGATTTTATAAAGAAAATATTAATTTAAAAGAATTATTAACTTTAAAACAAACTCTACGATTAGATAAGAAAGACTTTGTAATACTATTCGTAGGTAGATTAGGAGAAGAAAAAAATGTTGAGTTCTTAATTAATGCACAAAAGGACTTGATAAAAGAACATCCTAATATTAAACTGATTATAGTAGGAGATGGACCTGATAAAGAAAAATATGAATCTATGACTCTTAATTTAGGACTAGAGAAGAATATTATCTTTACTGGAAAAGCTGCATGGGATGAAATGCCATATTATTATCATGTATCTAATATCTTCGCAACTGCTTCTAAAACTGAAACTCAGGGATTGACTGTTATTGAAGCTATGGCTTCTAGTTTAGTACCTGTTTGTATGAAAGATGAAGCATTTGAAAGTATGATCACTGATGAATTAAATGGATTATTATTTAAGACTGAAAAAGAGTATATAGAAATAATCCTTAGATTGTATGAAAATAGAGATGAATTAGAAAAGCTTGATAAACAAGCTCGTATTCAAGCTGAAAGTTATAGTTCAAAATACTATGCAGATAAAGTATTAGCTGTATATAATAGAGCTATTAAAGAAAAAGAGAATGAAAATAGATTTGGATTAATTTCCAAAATAGCAAAGAATATAAGGGAGAAGTTAAAATGATAGTAGCACTTAATAATAAAAGTAATTTTACTAGAAGCGAATATCTAGACTATATTGAAAAACTTAAAGAAATTGACTTTAGTGGTAAATTAATATTATGTCCTAATTATTTAAATCTAAGTGAAAAAGTAAGATTACCATTAGGTTCTCAAAATGTATCTTCTTATACTGATGGTGCTCATACAGGAGAAGTTTCTGCTAGACAACTAAAGGAATTAGGAGTTGAATATTCAATAGTTGGACATAGTGAAAGAAGAGATTTTGAAAATGAATCAGAAATCTTCAATAAAATTAAGAGATTACTAGAAAATCAAATGGTTCCAATTCTTTGTATAGGAGAAAGATCAATAGACCGTGAAAAAGGATCTACAAAAGCAGTTTTAGGAAATCAACTTGCATCAGTAGTTAATTATTTAACTGAACCTGAAAAAGCAAATCTTATAATAGCTTATGAACCTGTATGGTCTATTGGAACAGGTGTAATTCCCACAAATGATGAAATTAGAGAGATAATTACTTTTATTAAAGGAAAACTTCCAACGTCAAAAGTCTTATATGGAGGAAGTGCTAATGAAGAAAATATTGATACTTTAAAAGAAATAAAAGAAATAGATGGTTATCTAGTAGGAGGATTAAGTTTGAAACCAACTAACCTTCAAGAATTTCTAAGTAAATTAGATTAAACAAGTGAACAACTTGTTTTTTTATGTATAATTTAATTATGGAATAACAAGGAGTATATATGAAAATTAGAGTATTATTAATAGACGATAATTATAAGTTTGTAGATAGTATTAAAGAAGGTTTTAAAAATAATAAATATATTGATATTTCATACATAGCATATAATGGACAAGAAGGTATTAATAAGATTAATGATCATAATAATGACATTGATATTATTATATTAGACTTAGTAATGCCAAAGAAAGATGGGATATCAGTACTTAGATATTTATATGAAAAAGGCAGTAATAAAAAAGTAATAGTATTGTCTTCCTATAATGAACAAACAACTATTAGGAAAGTTGCAGAACTAGGAGCAAGTTATTTCTTAATTAAGCCCTTTGAAAAAGAGGAAATAGAGAAAAAAATTATGGAAGTATATAAAGCTAGTGATATTTCAAAATCAGTTAATCTATTTGATAATAATATAAAATCATCTCTAGCTAAATTATTACATGAATTAGGAGTACCATCACATATAAAAGGATATACTTATTTAATTGATGGAATAATAAAAGTATACAAAAGTCCTGATTTAAGAAATAAAATCACAAGAGAATTATATCCTATAATAGCTAATACTTATAATACTAAAGAGTCTAGTGTTGAGAGGAATATTAGGCATGCGATAGAAGTAAGTTGGAATAGAGGTAATTGGGATTTAATGGAAGAATTATTTGGAAATAGTATTGATATAGATAGAGCTAAACCAACTAATTCAGAATATATAATTACTATTGCAGAAAAACTACGATTAGAATATGGTGATTATATTGACAATTAAAGTAAAAAAAAGTATACTATAGTTAGAAAAATGCTAGGAGGATACAATTAATGGAACGTAAAATTGAAAGCTTTTTAGAGAAATGGAAAAAAGATAATAATAGAAAACCATTACTTATATATGGTAGTAAACAAATTGGAAAGACTTATTCAGTATTAGAATTTGGAAAGAAAGAGTATAAAAATATTGCTTATTTTAATACAGAAAACAATAAAAGATTAATAGATATTTTTAAAAAAGAAAGATCAGTTGAAAAACTTGTATTAAGTTTATCTATGTTATCTGGTGAGACTATTTTAAAAGATGATACGCTAATTGTTTTTGATAATGTATTAGATATGGATGTAGTAAGAGCTTTAAAATCATTCTCTAATGATCAAAATAAATACGATGTCATTTCTATTACTTCAAAAAAAGAAAAGTTATCTGAATTCAAGAGTGAAGAACTTCAGTTTAAAAGTATGAATGAATTAGATTTTGAAGAGTACTTATGGGCTAGAAAAGAAAAAAGTTTAGCTAAATTAATTAGAAAATCATTTGATAAAAGAAAAACTTGTCCTTTTCATAAAGTTGCGCTTGAATTGTTCCATGATTATTTAGAAACTGGAGGATTACCTGAAGTTGTAAAAGCAAGCTTAGATGGAAAAAGTAGTTATGAATTAGATGCAATTAAGCAGAAAATATTAGATGTTTATAAGAAAGAAGTTGCTTTAAATAAAGTATTAATTGATATTCCTAGAGGATTAGAAGTTATTGATTCTATTCCTGAACAACTAAGTAAAGATAATAAAAAGTTCCAGTATGGGTTGCTTGGAACTGGTAGAAGAGCTAAAGAATATGAAAGCTGTATTAAATACTTAGTTAATAACCAAATAGTTTATCGTAGTAATAAAGTTAAAGATATTAAGTCACCATTAAGTAGTTGCAGAGATAAAGATAGTTTTAAATTATATATGCCAGATGATGGGCTACTATTTTCTATGTTACATTTAAATAAGAAATTAATGCTAACTAATGAAGATATGAAAGAAGTAATGTATGAAAATCATATAGCTAAAACACTTGTAGAAAACGACTATTCAATTTATTATTATCAGACAGAAGGTAAGGCTGAAGTAAATTTTGTAATCCAAAATAGAATGGGTCAAATAATACCAATAGAATTAACTACAAGAGTTAATTCTAAAGCAAAATCACTTTCAGTATTTATGAAAAGATTTACAGTACCAGAGGGATACAGAATTACAGAAAATAATTTCTCAACAAAAAAGGATATTAGATATATCCCAATATATGCATTATTCTGTTTAGATGATAACAAGATATAAAAAAACATTTCTAATTACGAAATGCTTTTTTACTCTTGAGATTTATCAATTTCAAATAAAAGTCCCGGATTTACGTTTAATGCAACAGATATTTTCCATAGAGTATCTACTGAAAAGGATTTTCTCCCTTTTTTTGATTCGTTTCGTCTAATAAATTCGTGAGAGACACCAACTCTTTCTGCAAGTTCAGCTTGAGAGATTCCTGCAATTTTTCTATACTTTTTAATATTTTTGGCAATTTGTTCATAAATATTAATTTCGTATTTATCCATAATATATCTCCTCCTATAAGACTTAATTACATTATGAACTATTTATTTCGAAGTGTATGTAGACAGGTAGTCTACGCAAATAATTTTGCATTTTTGATTATTACTTATTATTATATAAAGAAGTGTGAAAAAGTCACTAAATAAGTATGAGGTGAGGCTATGAAAGAAAGGATAATATTTCATATTGATGTTAACAATGCATTTCTATCATGGACTGCTGTTTTATTGTTAAATAACGGTTTTAATAAGGACATTAGGAAAATTGCATCCGTTATTGGTGGAGATGAAAAGAGTAGAAGAGGAATAGTTTTAGCGAAATCACCGGTTGCAAAAAAATATGGAATAGTAACTGCAGAGACATTATATTCTGCCAGAAAAAAATATAATCATTTGCAAATTTTTCCGCCAAATTATACATTTTATTACACAAAATCAAAAGAACTAATGGAATATTTAAGTAAATATTCTCCTGTTCAAGAACAATTATCTATTGATGAATGTTTTTTGGATATGAGTGGAATGAACTATATTTATGATGATCTTATAGAATTAGCACATCATATTAAAGATGAAATAAAAACTAAGTTTGGTTACACTGTTAATATTGGAATAGCTAATAATAAGTTATGTGCTAAAATGGCATCTGATTTTGAAAAGCCAGATAAAGTGCATACTCTATTTTCTAATGAGATTGAAAGTAAATTATGGCCATTAGACGTAAAAGATTTATACATGTGCGGAAAAGCTACAGTTAAAGAGTTATATAAACTAAACATAAAAACAATAGGAGATTTAGCAAAATGTGATGAAGCATTTTTAGAAAAACACTTTAAATCTTATGGTAAGTATTTATATAGAGCATCTAGAGGAATAGATAATTCTAAAGTAGAAAAGCATGATAGTAAAAATCCAAGTATAAGTATTAGTGAAACTCTTCCACATAACTATAGTGACAAAAACAGAATAAAAGAAATTGTATTTAGACAAGTAGAGGAATTAAGTAGAGAACTTAGAAGTAAGAATATGTATGCTAAAACAATAGGAGTTACTTTTAAAAATAGTAATTTTATAAGTTATAGTGCACAAGAGACTCTAGAAAATGCAACAGATAATACTAAATTATTATTAGAACATGCCTATCATATTATTGATAATAATTATAAAGAGGATGAAATTAGATTAATTGGGGTAAAATTCTCTAACTTATTAAATAATCGTAATGAGCAATTATCTATTTTTGAAAATAAAGAAAGTAATGAACAAGCTCATGATATTCAAAAGACTATAGATGATATTAATAATAAATTTGGCAAATCAGTAATTAAGCCAGCTGTTTTACAAATAATTGGAGAACATCGTGGAAAAAAACAATTGAATGATAAACAAAAAAATGATAAACTATAATAGGTGAGAGTATGAAGAAAAATATGGGTATAATATTTTCAATTATCTTGGTAATATGCTTTATCATTGATACAATTGGTTTATATTCAACTGGAAATAATTCTGGGATTTTATACTTTTTAACATTATTAAGTAATAATGTAGGATCAATCTCAGTAGCCTTTGTAGTTTTTTTCATGCTGTTTAATAGAGACAATTCAAAATTCTCTTTAATTGGTTTAATAATTATCACGGTCTATTTATTTTTAGGTTTAATTAATACGATATTTTTAACATCAACAAGTATAAAAGCTTATATTGGCGTTAGTAAGATAATGTCTATTGTCATTTATTTAATACAAGCTCTAGAATATATCGGAATTCTTGAAATATTAATGCCTAAAAAGGATAATAAAATAAGTGTATCTTTAAAATATGCCGCAATGGGAATAATGGTAATATATGCAATTATTTCTTGCATAGCTGTACTTGGAAACGCAACTGTTGCTCAAAATTTAGCACCAGTAAAGAATAATCTATTAATTACATTCCGTCTAATAGCGTTATTCTCACTAATATATTATGTAATTTTCGATAAAAGTAAGAATCAAAAAGAAGTAAAAGATAATCCACAAAAAACGGTGGAAAATACAAATGAAGCAGTAAGTCAAAATACACCTAGTAGTACACCGCAACCAACTAATCAAGTGGTATCACCACAACAACATGTTGCTCCACAACCTGTAATTCCTACACCAAGTGCTCCAGTGGTAAATACTGCTCCGATTGTAAATAGTCAGGTAACACCTACCCAAACGGTAGTAAATAATCAAATAAATCAACAATAAAAAGAAAAAGTATTATGAAAATAATATTTTTTTTATTGAAAAAATCCTTGCATTTGTTGAAATATCTTGCTATAATTAAATACGTGTGACTGCTTAGATGTGCGAGGTTGTCGATACGCCAGGAGGAGTTGCTAATTGGCTATCGGGTTATTCGTTCGGAGCAAGTCTATACTAGATATAGGCGAAGGGAGGATATTAAATGTCAACAGAAAAAATTCGTATTAGAATTAAAGGCTATGATCACAGAATCTTAGATAATGCAGCAAAGAAAATAGTTGAAACTGTTAAGAGATCTGGTGGAAATATCTCTGGTCCAGTACCACTTCCAACAGAAATCGAAAAGTTCACAATTTTAAGAGCTGTACACAAATATAAAGATTCTCGTGAACAATTCGAAATGCGTACACACAAAAGACTAATTGATATCAAAAATCCAAGTAAGGAAACAGTAGATGCGCTTGCGCACTTAGATTTACCTAGTGGAGTAGATATCGACATAAAAACTAAATAATGGAGGAAATAATAATGAAAGGAATCTTAGGTAAAAAAGTCGGAATGACACAAGTGTTTACTAAAGATGGTAAACTAATTCCGGTTACTGTTATTGAAGTAGAACCAAATGTTGTTACTCAAATCAAAACAGTAGAAAAAGATGGATATGATGCAATTCAATTAGCTACAGATACTAAGAGAGAAAAAGTTAGTACTAAAGCTGAAATTGGTCATACTAAAAAAGCTAACACAACACCTAAGCGCTTCTTAAGAGAAATTAGAGGAGTAAACGTTAATGATTACACTTTAGGTCAAACAGTTGGTGTAGACATTTTCGAAGCTGGTGAAATTGTTGATGTTACTGGAACTAGTAAAGGTAAAGGGTTCCAAGGTGTTATTAAAAGACACAATCAGTCTCGTGGACCTATGGGTCATGGTTCTCAATACCATAGAGGTGTTGGATCATTAGGTACAATGTTACCAATGCACGTACTTAAAGGTAAAAAGATGCCTGGACACATGGGAAATGTTCAAAGAACAGTTCAAAATCTTGAAATTATTCAAGTAGATACAGAAAACAATGTAATTTTAGTTAAAGGTAATGTTCCTGGACCAAAGAAATCATTAGTTATGATTCGTACTGCAGTAAAAAGACCTGGGGATAAGAATGAAGCTGCTGATTTAATAACTTACGTTGTTGAAGAAGAAGTTAATGAAGAACCAGTAGAAGAAACTGTAGAAGAAAATGTTGAAGCAACTGAAGAAGTTGCAGAAGAAGCATCTGAAGAAGAAACAACTGAGGAATAATCATCACAATATATATTATATAGAAAGAAAAAAATAATTATTAGTGATGAAAGGAGGAATCGTAGATGAAAAAAGTAGAACTTTTAAATCTTAAAGGTGAAAAAGTTAAGGACATTAACTTAAATGAAGAAATTTTTGGAACTGAAGTAAATAAAGCTGTTTTACATGATGCAATTATTTTATCTATGGCATCATTAAGACAAGGAACACACAAGACTAAAAATCGTTCAGAAGTATCTGGCGGTGGTAGAAAACCATGGAGACAAAAAGGAACAGGACGTGCTCGTCAAGGTTCTATTAGAGCTGTTCAATGGGTAGGTGGAGGAAGATATGGAACTCCAGTACCTAGAGACTATAGTAAAAAACAAAATAGAAAAGAAAGACAAATTGCTATTAAATCAGCATTAAGTGATAAAGTAGCAAATAAAGAATTAGTTGTTTTAGATAAGTTAGTTGTTAAAACTCCTAAAACAAGTGAAATGAAAAAAGTATTAGAAACATTAAAATTAGCAGATAAGAAAGTATTATTAGTTGTAAAAGAATTTGATGATAATTTAATATTAGCATCTAGAAACTTACAAAATATCGTATTAATCTTAGCTGAAGAAATTAATGTTTTAGATGTTGTAGGTACTGATGTAATGGTTGTTACAGAAGATGCCTTAAAAGATATTGAGGAGGTGCTTAAATAATGAAAGATACTAAATACTTAGAAATAATTAAAGCACCAGTTATTACTGAAAAATCAGAAATAGCAAGAAGCGAAGGAAAATATACATTTAAATGTGATCCTAGAGCTAACAAATTAGAAATTAAAGAAGCTATTGAAAAAATATTTAATGTTAAAGTTACTAGTATTAGAACTATTAATGTTAAACCAAAGAAAAGAAGAGTTGGTCGTTATACTGGATTAACTAATCGTACAAAGAAAGCGATTGTTACCCTTGCTGAAGGACAAACAATTGATCTTGGTTAGAAGGAGGAAATAAATTATGGCAATTAGAAATTATAAACCTACTACACCAGGACGTAGAAAAATGAGTGCATTAGTAAATGAAGAAATAACTACTAGCACTCCTGAAAAAACACTTACAGTTACCATGAAGAAAAATGGTGGACGTAATAATCAAGGTAAGATAACTGTTCGTCATCAAGGTGGCGGAGTAAAAAGAAGATATCGTATTATTGATTTCAAGAGAAATAAATTAAACGTTCCTGGAACAGTAGCAACAATTGAATATGATCCAAACAGAACTGCAAATATTGCATTAATCAATTATGCAGATGGAGAAAAAAGATATATTATTGCTCCTAAAGGATTAGAAGTTGGAGCAGTTATTGAAGCTGGAGCTGAGGCTGATATTAAAGTTGGTAATGCATTACCAATTATGAATATTCCAGTTGGTACAATGGTTCATAACATTGAATTACGTCCTGGAAAGGGTGGAGAATTAGCAAGATCTGCTGGTGCTTCTGCTCAAATCTTAGGTCGTGAAGAAAACTATGTAATGATTCGTCTATCAAGTGGTGAACAAAGAAAAGTATTAGGAACATGTATGGCAACAGTTGGAGTTGTAGGAAACGAAGACTCTTCACTTGTTAAAGTAGGAAAAGCTGGTCGTAAACGTTTAATGGGTATTAGACCTACAGTTCGTGGATCAGTTATGAATCCAAATGATCACCCACATGGTGGTGGTGAAGGACGTGCTCCAGTAGGACGTAAAGCACCAGTAACTCCTTGGGGTAAACCAGCACTTGGATTAAAGACACGTAAGAAAAAACAATCTGACAAGTTCATAGTACGTCGCAGAAATAGTTAATAGGAAAGGATGATTAAAAAATGGCAAGAAGTTTAAAAAAGGGACCTTACGTTTTCGATAGATTACTAAAAAAGGTTCAAGAATTAAATAAAAACGGAAAAAAAGAAGTCATTAAAACATGGTCACGCCGTTCCACTATCTATCCTGATTTTATTGGACATACTTTTGCAGTACATAATGGAAAAGAATTTATTCCAGTTTATATTACTGAAGATATGGTTGGACATAAATTAGGAGAATTTGCATTAACACGTAAATTTGGTGGACATGGTTCAGATAAGAAATAAAAATAATGACTAGGAGGTAAGTATATGGAAGCAAAAGCAATTGCTAAAGGGTTGAGAGTATCACCAATCAGAGCTCGTTTAGTAGTAGATATGATTCGTGGTAAAAGTGCAACTGAAGCATTAACCATATTAAATAATGTTAATAATAAATCAGCAAAATTAACAAAAAAAGTTTTAGATTCTGCTATTGCTAATGCTGTTAATAACGATGGTGCTGAATTAGAAGCATTATACGTTAAAGAAGCAAGAGTAGATGCTGGTCCTGTTATGAAACGTCACATGTTTGATTCACGTGGACATATAGGACATAACAATCATAGAACTAGTCACATTAATATAGTGGTGGCTACAAGAAATTAATAAGGAGGTTACAATATGGGACAAAAGGTAAATCCTAATGGACTAAGACTTGGTATCAATAAAGATTGGGAAGCAAAATGGTATAGTAATAAGTCTGATTTTGCTAAATATTTAGATAAAGATATTAAAATTCGTAAGTATTTAGAAAAGAACTTAACTAATGCTGGTATTGCTAAAGTTGAAATCGAAAGAACTTCTAAGAGAACAGAAGTTGTTATCCATACTTCAAAACCAGGTGTTATGATTGGACACGGTGGAGAAGAAATAGAAAAATTAAAGAAACAACTTTCTAAAATAGCTGATGAAAATGTTCAAATTTCAATCGTAGATATTAAGAAAGCAGATTTAAATGCTCAATTAGTAGCAGATTCAATCGCTAATCAAATTACTAATAGAGCTTCATTCCGTATGGCTCAAAAGCGTGCAATTAGAAATGCTATGAAAGCTGGAGCTAAAGGAATTAAAACATCAGTATCTGGACGTTTAGGTGGAGCTGATATGGCTCGTAGTGAAGGATATACAGAAGGAACTATCCCACTACATACTTTAAGAGCAGATGTAGATTATGCTACAAGTGAGGCTGATACAACATTCGGAAAAATTGGTGTAAAAGTTTGGATTTATAAAGGTGAAATCTTAAACAAGAAGAATAATAATGAAATGAAAGCCGAAAAAACTAATAAGGCAGATAAAACTAAGGGAGGTAATTAATTATGTTAATACCGTCAAGAACTAAATATCGTCGTGTTCATAGATTACCTCACGAAGGTAGATCACGTGGTAATAGAGAATTACACTTTGGTGAATACGGTCTTCAAGCTAAAGAAGGAGCTTGGATAACAGCAAACCAAATTGAAGCAGCACGTATTGCAATGACTCGTTACATGAAACGTGGTGGTAAAGTTTGGATTAATATCTTTCCACATATGCCATTAACTAAAAAACCTATCGGTACAAGACAAGGTAAAGGTAAAGGTAATGTTGAAGGATGGGTTGCAGTAGTTAAAGAAGGAA
>CAMNCL010000019.1 GCA_946534345.1 uncultured Caryophanales bacterium | reverse complement strand
GAAGCAGAACAAGCTGCTGAAGTAGTAAGAAGTGCTGCTAATACTGATATTAATACAATCTTTGGTTCAGTAATTAATGAAAACTTAAGTGATGAAGTAATTGTTACAGTTATTGCTACAGGTTTTGATAAACAAAAGAAAGCTGTACCAGAACCAATTTATAATAATGGAGGAAATCAACCTCGTAGAGCTGCTGCTCCAAGAGAAGATCAATTCTATAACACAGAGATATTAAATACAGATAACAATCAACCAGTATCTACAGATGTAGATATGGAAATACCTCCATTCTTAAGAGAAAGAAATTATTAAAATAAAAACTAGATTTAAAATCTAGTTTTTTTTAATAGTATATTTTTTGTTCAAATTTCTTTTTGTTCTCAGCTGCTCTAATAATTTGAGCTAGAATATTTAAAGCAATTTGTTCGGTCTTTCTTTCAACATCTCGAAGAGGATTAAACTCAACTAAGTCAAAAGATAAGACATCTTTAAAATGATTAACAATATATTCATTAATTTGCATCGCTTCTTCTTCAGAAATACCATCAAATTCAGGAATACTAACTCCAGGACATACATCAGGATCAATTACATCTAAGTCATAACTAATATGAATTCCTTTTGTTTTAAAGCCAGCTATTTTAAAAGCTTCATCCATAATAGCTTCAATACCTTTTTCTTTAATATCTTGAGTAGTAAATACTGTTACACCAGAATATCTAACATTATCTTTTTCAGCATCATCAATACTTCTAGCTCCAATAATTACAGTTTTAGAAGGTTGAATAATCTTACCATCATGATAAGTTCTTAAATCACTATTCTTATAACCATTTATTGTTGCTAATGGAAGACCATGAATATTACCAGTTACAGTAGATTCAAAAGTATTATAATCAGTATGAGCATCAATCCAAATAATCCCAACATCGATATTTACTTTTGCAGAAGCTAAGGCAGATGCAATTGCTGCTGAATGATCTCCACCAACCATAATTGGAAAATATTCTTCTTTTATTTTATCTACCATATTTTTATATAATTGACTATTAAATTTATCTATTTCATATTCGTTTTTTCTACGATCAGATAAATTTCTACTTTTAATAATATCTTTGTCTTTCATAAACATCATGCTTTCACCTTTATAGAAAGACTTTAAATCGTTCATTAATTGAGTAGGTCCTAAGTCAGCTCCATCAATATGTACTCCTAAATCAGTACCTGCTCCAAATATCATTGTTCTCATATCATCACCATATTCATTTTATCTTATATACGATTATATTTCAAGAAAAGACTTTCGAAAAAGACAACTATACTGTATAATAAAGACTAGGTGATATTATGAAAAAACTAAATGAATTATATCCTGAAATAAAGGATGACATATTAATAAAAGGTATAAAAATTAATTCAAAAGAGATAGAAAAAGGTGATTTGTTTGTATGTACAATGGGAGCTACTGCAGATAGACACGATTTTATTGATGAAGCTGTTAAGAATGGCGCAGCTGCTGTTATAGTTAGTAAAGCAGTTAAAGAACAAAATGTTCCTCTAATTAAAGTTCCAGATACAAATAGAGAATTACCATATCTATGTCAAAAGTTTTATGATTATCCTGATCAAAAATTAAAGATGATTGGTGTTACTGGTACTGATGGAAAGACAAGTACAACTACTATTATTCAAACACTAATTGGTAGTGATCTATGTGGTTATATTGGAACTAATGGAAGAAGTTGTGCTAAGTTTACTGGAGATAATCCTAATACTACACCAGATGCTCAAAATATGTATATGTATTTAGATGAATTTGTAGGTTATGGTTGTAAATACGCATCTATTGAAACTTCAAGTGAAGCATTTTTCAGAGGAAGACTACAAGCAATGCAATTTGATGTAAGTGCTATGACCAATGTAACTTCTGAACATTTAAATATACATGGTAGTTTTGAAAACTATTTAGAGTCAAAATTAATGCTATTTAAACAAACTAAAAAAGATGGATATACTGTATTAAATAAAGATGACCAATACTATGAAAAAGCTAGAGAAGCTTGTAATGCAGATAATGTTTTAACTTATGGTACAGGAGAAGATAATGATCTTCAAATAGTTAGTTTCAAACTATATCCAAATCATACAGATATTACTTTTAAATATAAAGGTGAAGAATTAAAAGTAGATAGCCCATTAATGGGAGACTTTAACGTTTATAACCTAGCTTGTGCAATTCTATGTACAATCTGTGCTGGATTTAATTTAGATACTATATTAAAGAGAATTAAAGATATTAAAATAAGTGGTAGATTAGAATTATTAAATACAAATACACCATACTTTGTAATGGTTGATTACGCTCATACTCCAAATGGTATTATGAAACTATTAAATTTTGTTCATACACTAGATATAAAAAGAAGTATAGTTGTAATTGGACAAGCAGGAGAAAGAGATTATTTAAAAAGACCACAAGTAGGTAATGTAGTAGTTGAGAATGCAACTTATGCAATATTTACATCAGAAGATCCTAGAAGTGAAGATCCAGCTAATATTTGTAATGATATTATTAAAGAGTTAAAAGAGACTCATGATAATTATGAAATAGTATTAGATAGAAGAGAAGCTATAAAGAAAGCTATTAATATGGCAGAAGCTAATGACATGGTTTTAATCTTAGGTAAAGGTAATGAAACATATGAGAAGTTAAAAGATGAAACAATTTACTTTAATGATATGGAAGAAGCATATAATGCAGTAGCAGAAAGAGAATTAAAAGAGAAAGATAAATAAAACATCTTTCTCTTTTTGTATATTTGATGTATACTCAAAGAGAATAGGTGATGATATGTTTAATAGAAAGTTTTCATCTAACATACGTAGAAGAAAAAGAATGATAACATCAAGTCTCATTCTTTTAGTAGTGTTTCTAACAGTAGGATACTCAGTATTTTCTACTGATCTTTCTATTAATGGAATACTTGGAGTATCAAAGTATGACCCTAAAATATATTGGGCTCTCCAAGATAATGATTCAGATAACGTAAATGAAACACTGGTTTTATCTAGTGATGAAGTAACAGGAAATGAACAAGGAAACTTTCTGGCAAGTACTAGCTTTGGTAGCGCTTCTCAAGTACCATGGATAGTTGGTTCATATGATTCAACAAATAATAAGAGTTATAATGTAACAACGGTAAACATAGAAAAAGAAATAAGCCCCACCTCAACAGCTTATTGGTTTAATGGAGTAGGATATAACGCATCAACATTTACTGCAAATTTAGAAAACCTTAATACCTCACAAGTAACAAATATGTATTCTATGTTTCGGGCTGCAGGACATAGTGCTACGACATGGTCTATAGGAGATTTAAGTAGTTGGGATACCTCACAAGTAACAAATATGAGTTATATGTTTTCCGGAGCAGGATATAGTGCACCAGCTTTCAATTTGAATTTAAGTGATTGGAACACATCCCAAGTAACAAATATGAGTGATATGTTTTACGCCGCAGGATATAGTGCTACGACATGGTCTATAGGAGATTTAAGTAGTTGGGATACCTCAAAAGTAACAAATATGAGTTATACGTTTTCCTCTGCCGGAGGAAGTGCTACGACATGGAATATAGGAGATTTAAGTAGTTGGGATACATCAAATGTAACAAATATGAGTTCTATGTTTTATTATGCAGGACAAAAAGTCGCAACCTTTAATTTGAATTTTAACAATTGGGATACCTCAAAAGTAACAAATATGAGTGGAATGTTTCGGGCTGCAGGATATAGTGCAACAGCTTTAAATTTGAATTTGAACAATTGGGATACCTCAAAAGTAACAAATATGAGTTCTATGTTTTACTCTGCAGGACATAGTGCTACGACATGGTCTATAGGAGATTTAAGTAGTTGGGATACCTCGAAAGTAACAGATATGAGTTATATGTTTAGAGAAGCAGGATACAGTGCACCCGCTTTCAATTTGAATTTAAGTGATTGGAACACATCCCAAGTAACATATATGGGTTCTATGTTTTTCTATGCAGGATATAGTGCTACGACATGGTCTATAGGAGATTTAAGTAGTTGGGATACCTCACAAGTAACAGATATGAGTTATATGCTTGATAGAGCAGGATATAAAGCTACAACATGGGATATAGGAAATTTAAGTAACTGGGATACCTCAAATGTAACAAATATGAGTTATATGTTTTACAATGCAGGATACAGTGCAACAGCTTTAAATTTGAATTTAAGTGATTGGAACACATCCCAAGGAATAGAAATGAGTTATATGTTTTACGCCGCAGGACGTAATAGTGCAACATTCTCTATTACAATTCCACAGACTAATGGTAATGGTATTAATAATGATACAACTCATATGTATGGGTCAACATCTTCAACTTTTGCTGAACCTCCTCCTGGTAGAAGATTTACTGTTGCTACTTCGTAAAAATTCTAATATGAGACTACTTTTGTAGTCTTTTTTCTTGGCAATAAAAGAATTATTAGTAGAGAATACTTACTTGTGATATAATTATTATGGTGAAAGTATGATTAGAAAGATAGTTAAATTAATACTTATTATTTTATGCATGTTATTTATATTTTCTCTATCTTCTGATAATGGTGAAGTAAGTGAAGCTAAAAGTGATAGTTTAATAGTTAAAGTTACGGAGACTATTTTACATAGAAAATTAACTGTAGAAGAGAAAGAAAAGTATATTGAAAAGACTGTTGTGTTTGTTAGAAAGAGTGCTCATTTTACTATGTACTTTATATTAGGTTTATTAGTAATTAGTTTCTTAAAGGAATTTGGATTGAGTCGTAAAAGTATCATTATTAGTATAATTGTGGTATTATTATATGCAGTTAGTGATGAAATACATCAGACTTTTATACCTGGTAGAAGTGGAGAAGTACTTGATGTTTTAATAGATACAATAGGTGGTAGTTTATCTACATTACTATATTATTTAATTTATAGGAGGATAAAACATGAATAAGAAAAAACAACTTGCTAAAAATACACTTATTATTTTCTTTGGAAGAGTATGTACACAATTAATATCATTTTTCTTACTTCCTTTATATACTGCTTATTTAGCAACTTCTGAATATGGATTAGTAGATTTAATTCAAACTTATGTTACTTTATTAGTACCTATAATTACTTTAGAATTAGAAATGAGTATATTTAGATACTTAATAGATTCTAGAGATAGTAAAAAAGAAACTAATAAACTTATTAGTAATAACTTTTATGTATTACTGATTAGTTTAAGTATATTTAGTATTTTATATATAATTGTTACTTGTTTTGTAACTCTACCATTTAGATGGTTAATTCTAATAGATATAATTGTATGTGTTTTATCAGGTAATTTCTTACAAGTTGCTCGTGGTTTTGGTAAGACAGTTGATTTTTCAATTAGTTGTATTTTAACGGGTTTAACTACTGTAGTATCTAATATAATCTTAATATGTTTTGTAGGTTTACAAGCAGAAGGTATGATTATATCTATGGCTTTAGCTAACTTTGTTTGTACTATGTATTTATTCTTAAGATTAAAACTATATTCTAGAATAGACTTTAAGTTAGTTGATCATAAACTATTAAAAGATATGTTTAAATATTCAATACCTTTAATACCTAATGGTATTAGTTGGTGGATAGTTAATGTTAGTGATAGAACTATTATTTCATTTATACTAGGAGCTTCTGCTAATGGATTATATGCAATTAGTAATAAGTTCCCAACAATTATTTCTAGTCTAACTGGAGTATTTAACTTGAGTTGGAGTGAGAGTGCTGCCTTACATATAAATGCTAAAGATAGAGATGAATTCTTTTCTGATATCTTTAATACAATTATGAAATTATTTGTAGCTTTAGGAGCAGGTATGCTTGCATGTATGCCATTTGTTTTCCCAATACTTATTAATACTAAATATAATGAAGCATATAATTATATTCCATATTTAGTTCTAGGTAGTGTATTCAATGTAGCAATCTGTCTTTATAGTCAAGTATATCTTGCAAAGAAATTATCTAAACAGGTTGCATCTACAGCAATACTAGGAGCTATCATAAACATAGTCATTAATGTGGTGTTTATTAAATATATTGGATTATATGCCGCAGCTATTTCTACAGCTATATCATATTTTGTAATGATGTTATATAGACATATTGATTTAAAAAAATATGTTAATATTAAGTTGGAAAATGGATTAATAATTAAAAGTGTTTTAATATTTACTTTAACAATAATTCTTTATTATCAACATAAATTAGTATTAGATATAATTAATTTAATAATAGTATGTTTATATGCATATTTAAGTAATAAAGAATTCTTAAAATCATCATATAAAACAGTTTTAAATAAGATAAAAAAATAACATATAGTGCTCATCTATATGTTATTTTATATTCTTTACAAATATTATGTTTTTTAATATAATTTAGATAGAGAGTGATGTCTATGGAGAGTAGGATAAAATTAAAAAGAAAGTTAAAAAGATACGTTAAAATGCATAGTCAAATTGGTACTAAAACTAAGATTGTTTTAGGTGTATTTGTTTTTGCATTTCTTTTGTTTGATATTTATGAATTGTTCTTACTTCCAAAGATAGATTTAAAAGGTAAAGATAAAGTTGTTTTAAATTATAAATCTAAATATGTAGAAAAAGGTTATAAAGCTACATATTTTAGTGATGATATAACAGATGAAGTAAAAGTATTAGGAAAAGTTAATCCTAAGAAATTAGGTACATATGAAATAACATATAAAGTTGGGAAAGGATTATTTTCTAAGAAAGTTATTAGAACAGTAATAGTGGAAGATTTAGAAAAACCTGATATTGATATTAATAAAGAAGATGTATATGTATGTCCTGGAGATAAAGTAAAAGCTGAAAAAGTTAAAGTTACTGATAATTATGATGGTGATATAACTAAAGAATTAATTGTTAAAATAGACGATGATAAGATTGTTTATAAAGCAACTGATAGTTCTGGTAATACTAGAGAAATTACTAAAAATGTTTATTTTAAAGATATTGAAAAACCAAAACTTACTTTGAATGGTTCTGACTATATTTATACTTTTGTCGGAGAAAAATTAGATGATCCCGGAACAACAGCTACTGATAATTGTGATGGAGACTTAACTAGTAAAATAGTTGTTTCTAATGGAGTTGATACTTCTAAAGTAGGGGATTATGCTATTACATATAAAGTTAAAGATGAAGCTGGTAATGAAGAGAGTATTACAAGAAAAGTTAAAGTAAGTGAAAAGAATTGTAATGGAATTGTCTATTTAACTTTTGATGATGGACCAAATAGTGGAACAACTAATGTAATACTAGATATATTGAAAGAAAAAGGTGTAAAAGCAACATTCTTTGTCACTAATAAGGGACCTGATGATTTGATAAAAAGAGAATTTGATGAAGGTCATACAGTAGCTCTACATACAGCTAGTCATGATTATTCTATTGTATATGCATCAGATGAATCATACTTTAATGACTTGAATTCAGTTTCAGCTAGAGTAAAAAGAATAACAGGGCAAGAATCAAAAATTGTTCGTTTTCCTGGAGGATCAAGTAATACTGTTTCAAGACGTTATTCTAATGGTATTATGTCTCGTTTAACTGAAAAATTAGTTAATCAAGGTTATAAATATTATGACTGGAATATTTCATCAGGAGATGCTGGATCTACTACTGATCCTAATCAAGTATATTTAAATGTAGTTAATAATTTAAGAAGAGATAGAACTAATGTGGTTTTAATGCATGATATTAAGCCATATACAAGAGATGCCATCGCAAGAATTATTGATTATTGTAAAAATAATGGTTATCCAATGGAGAAAATAACTATGTCTACACCAATGGTTACCCAAAGAGTTAATAACTAGGAGGAATTATGACAATAGAAGAGTTAGCTAAAAAAGATAAAAATTTTAATAGTACTGTTTTTATTAGTAAAGCTAATAATATGATTAAGAAATTATTTAATTCAGTTACTTTAGATGAATTAGATACAGTAGATCATTTCGCAAGTGATAAAGTGTTTAATGTTTTTAAAAGTGAATTAGAAGAAGCTAAGAATAATAATGAAGTGCTTATCTATGATCAAGTTAATATTCAAACAGATATTAATAATGTTGTAGAAGAAGATGGATTATATAAAATCATATGCTCTGTTTATTGTAAATTTTGTAAGTATTATTTAGACTCTAATGGAAAACTATTAAGAGGAGACAATGATAATAGAATTGAGATTGAAAAGACTGCTATTTTTTGTAAAAGAGTAGATGCAAAAGAAGATATAGTTGCTAGATGTTTAGGATGTGGAACACCATTAAATATTAATGACAATGGAAAGTGTCCTAATTGTGGAAGAATATTTGATTTAGAACTGTTTGGCTATTATTTAGATAGTTTTGAATAAAAGAGGTTGTATGAAGAAATTTGTTATAATGACAATTTGTTTATTAGGACTATTAACCATTGGTATTTCAGCACCAATGGTTGTTTCTGCTGACTCTGGATGGGATAATAGTTATAGCGGTGGTAGTTCTGGAGGAGGTTATAGTCATTATGAAAGAGATTCGGATGGAGAGTTATCTTTATTAGAAGTTGTAATTTTTTTATCTGCTATAGTGTATATGATTTGCAGGATCTCAATAAGTGAAAAGGCAGAAAAGCTAGAACAACAAGGAAAGAAAGGCTGGCCCATTACAACTATTAAAGTATTAAAAAAGATAGAAAAAATAGTATTAGTTTTAGTTGGAATTGCTGTTATCGGTGGAGTAATATTTTCTGTTTATGTAATAACAGATCTAGTTATTAAATATCCTCAAGAGTCATTACAAATGTTCTGGATATTCTTAGGTATAGTTGCGCTAAGTATTGTTGTGTTAATTATTAAAGGAAGAGTAGATAGATTATCAAATATAATAGAAGAGTATTTTAATTATCTTAAGAATGTAAAAGAAAAAAAGAATAATAATAAAGTTGATTCTAGATATAATACTAAGAATATAAAGCATGAAATTTATAAAAATTTTGTGAATGTTCAAAAAGCTTGGATGGATTTTGATTTTTCTAGTTTAGAAGAATTATGTGGTCAAGAATTGTTTGAATCTTATAAGTCAGATTTAGAAGTATTGAAGAAGAATAAAAACAAAAATATAATGAAAAAATTTAAATATCGTAATTGCTTTATTTATAATATTTCAAAAGAAAAAGATGATACTATTATTAAGGCATTATTATATGTAAGTTTTAAAGATTATGTAATTAATGAAACAACTGGTAAAATCGTAAAAGGAGACAAACATCAAGTTTTTGATAATATATATGATCTACACTTTGTTAGAAACAATGAAGTATCTATAAAATGTCCAAGCTGTGGAGCTAATGTAAAAGGAACAGAGTGTGACCATTGTCATACAATAATAGAAAATTATGATAGAGGTCTATTGCTTGTCAATAAGAGATTAATTAAGTAGGTAAGATAAATGAAAAGAATTGGTATGTTAATTATAATATTATTAAGTACTATAACTATTGTGACTTATACTCCAATGGTTGTTTCTGCTGATTCGGGTTGGGATAATGATTATAGTTCTTCTAGTAGTAGTTCAAGCAGTAGTTCAAGTAGTTCCTATGATCATGATTCTAGTTCATCTGGTGGTAATAGTAAGACTAGTAAAGTAGATATAATATTTATAGTTACACTTGTTTCTATGATTTCAATATATGGAATATATTTATTAATTACAGAAGGAATAAAGCCTAAGAAAAAAACTAATAGTATTTCTTCTAATAGAATAATGAAAAAGACTTATAATATATCAAAAATAGATATTAAGAAATACTTCCCTGATAAGACTGAAGATACATTAGCTAAAGAATTATATGATAAATTTGTTAGTGTTCAAGAAGCGTGGATGAACTTTGACTATAATAAACTACAAGAATTATGTACAAGTGAACTATATGAATCATATAAGTCTGATTTAGAAATCTTAAAGAAAGAAAATGGTAAGAATATCATGTCTGATTTTAAATATGTATCTTCTAAAATAGTAGAGATTTCTGAAAGTAATAATATATTAACTGTTAAAATGTTATTAAATGTTTCTTTCTATGACTATGTTATTAATACGGAGACAGAAAAAGTAATTAAAGGCTTTAAAGATAGAAAGTATTATAATGATTATGAACTAGATTTTATATGTACTAAAACTAATATAAATAAGTGCCCTAATTGTGGAGCTACTATAAATAGTGGTGATAAAGAATGTAATTATTGTCACAATATAATTGATAATAATTATAAAGATTTTGTTTTAAGTAAAAAGAATAAAATATAAAGTTATAGGTGATTGGATGAAAAAGATAGTTTTACTAGCAACATTTTTAATCACAATTGTTTCTTTAACTGTTGTGGGACCTACTATAGTAAATGCTGATTCTGGCTGGGACAGTGATTATGGTGGCAGTTGGGACAGTGGATCTGACTGGGATAGTGGGTCTGATTGGGACAGTAGTTCGAGTTGGGACCATGACTATAGCTGGGATAATGATCATAGCTATAGTGGAAGTAGTTATAGTAGTTCATCATCAAATAGTGAAGGTTCAACCTTTGATTTATTCTTTATATTTTTTATAATATTCTGTTTAGTAATGGTATTGATTATAACTACTAGTAGTAATAATAAACCAAAGGCACAATCAAATGTAGTATCAGAGTATAGAAAAGATTTCTATCCAAGTGTTTCAGATGATATGGTTAAAAAGTATCTTCCTAATATGACAGAAAATGCTTTAGCTCAAACACTATATAATAAATTTATTGCTATTCAAGTTGCTTGGATGAATTTTGATTATAAAGCTTTAAAAGAATTATGTTCTACTGGTCTATATGAGTCATATCATTCAGACTTAGAAGTCTTAAAGAAACAAAAAGGACAAAATATTATGTCTGATTTTAACTTAATATCTACTAGAGTTATAAGTATTGGTAAAGAGGCTGATAATATTATAGTTGAAACATTTTTAAATGTATCATTCCATGATTATGTTATTAATACTGAAGATAATTCTGTAACTAAAGGAACTAAAGATAGAATTCATAACAATCAATATAGATTAACTTTTATTGCGAAAACAAACGGTAAAAATACAATTTGTCCAAGTTGTGGTGCAAAACTACCAAATAATAGTAATGAATGTGAATATTGTCATACTGCTATTACTGATAATTATAGTGATTTTGTATTAAGTAGTAAGATTAGAATGTAATTGGACAAAGCTATTTATATTAAGTACAATGTTTTTATAAACATTTAATAACAAGGAGGAATTATGACAGTACAAGAATTAATCCAAAGAGATAAAACTTTTAATAGCGAAATGTTTCTTTCAAAAGCAAAGAATATGATTGAGAGAGTATTTGCTGCTGTATCAGAAAACAAATTAGAAAAAGTAGATCATTTTATTAGTGATAAAGTTTATGATAAGTTTATGACTCAGATTAACTATGCTGATTCTAAAGGATGCAAGTTAGTATTTGATAAAGTAAGATTAAATATTACTATTACTGATATTGGAATAGAATTTGATTCATATAGAATAACTACTAATGTAAAAGTTAGTTGTTTAAGACTATTTAAAAGTAAAGAAAATGACTCTATTGTAGGTGGTAATATAAATAGTTTTACTCATACAGATCATGTTGTTGTTTTTAAAAAGAAAATAAATAATGAAGTGAGAGTTACTAATAGATGTCGTGGTTGTGGTAATACTTTTGATATTACTCAAAGTGGTATATGTCCTGTATGTGGTAGAGTTTTTGAACTTGAAGAAGTAGATTATTATATAGATGATTTTAGATAGAAGGTTTTTTATGAATAAAAAGAGAATAGGTTTAATAGGTATATCTTTAATATTAATATATATGGTTGCGGGAGCCTTCATCCTTTATCAACCAAATAGTGTGTTAGATTATCCAGTTGATGAATATAGTCGTGAAGAAATGTATGATAGTAATGTAATTAGTAATAATTCTAATACTAGTTCTACTGTTGATTCTAGTAATAAATCAAGAGATTCTGAATTAAGTGATACTGAAACTATAATAGTATTATGCATTGGTACTTTTGCACTAATAGGTATGGTTTCTGGTGCAATTTATGATCATAAAAATAAGAAGAAGAAAAAAGAAGAAGCACTAAAAGACAAAGAACGTTACAATGTAGCTGCTAATCATGCTGCTAATAAAGAGGTTCAAAAGTATTTTCCAGAGCTTACTAGAGAACAATTACAAGAAATATTATTTAAAAAGTTTATTGATATTCAAGTGGCTGAGATGAATTTTGATTATAAAAAATTAGAAAAATTATGTACTGATGAATTATATAATTCTATTAAAGAAGAACTAGATGAATTAAAAACTAATAACCAACAGAGAATAATGAAAGATTTTGAAATTGTTACATTTAATTTAAATGGAATTAGTGAAGAGAATGATATTGTTATAATTAGAACTTTTTTACATATGATTTCCTATGATTATGTAATTGATTCTAAGACAAAAGAAATTGTTAAAGGAACAGATACTAATGTTGTTCATAGTAGATGTGCTTTAAACTTTATTGTTAAAAGAGGAGAAACATTAACGGAATGTCCAAGTTGTGGTGCTAAAATTAAACCTGGAGATTCTGAATGTGATTATTGTCATACTATTATAATTAATAACTATGGTGGCTTTATTCTTAATAGCTGTAATTGGACAAATTAATAGAAATCGTATATAATACATGAGGAGTGATTTGATGGGACTATTTAGACCTAAAATGTATCAAAAAACTATTTTTGATATTGATTATAATGTTCTTAAAGAAGATGGTATAAAATGCCTTGTCTTTGATTTAGATAATACTTTGGGTTTAATATCTCATAAGAATTGCCCAGATGAAACTATAAAGTTAATAAATAAATTAAAAAAAGATTTTATTGTAGTAATTAGTTCTAATAATACAAAGAAGAGATTAAAACCATATTTAGAAGAATTAGGAATAGATGGAATTGCTTGGAGTATGAAACCATCTATTAAAGGTTTAATTCAGATCAAAACTAAATATAAATTAAAGAAAAAAGAAATGTGTATTATTGGAGACCAAATTGTTACTGATGTTTTAGCTGGAAACCGTTATCGTATTAAAACTATCTTAGTTGATCCTCTTGGAGAAAAGGATTTGAGGATAACAGGTTTAAATAGAAAAATAGAAGCCCGTATAGTTAAACACTATGAAAAAAGGGGTTTATTTGAAAGAGGAAAGTATTATGAATAATGAAAAAAAATGTGCTGGTTGTGGGGTCCTCCTGCAAGATCAAAATATTCTCCAAGAAGGATATACAACTAGTTTAGATAATGATATTTGTCAAAGATGTTTTAAAATGAAAAATTATGGAGAATATCAGGTTGTTACTAAATCTAATGAAGAATATCTTAATATATTAAAAGAAGTTAATAAAACTAATGATTTAGTATTATATGTAACAGACTTATTAAACTTAGAAAAAGATATTGAAGAAATAAGAAATATTATTTCCAATAAAATGATTTTAGTATTAAATAAGAAAGATATTCTACCTAAATCAGTTAAAGAAACTAAGTTAATTAATTATTTAGAATCTAAAAATATTCATTTTGAAGAAGTAATAGTTATATCAGTAAATAAGAATTATAATATTGATTATTTACTTAGTAAAATTCAAGAACATCAATCAAGTTATAATGTCTATGTAGTAGGGCATACTAATGCAGGTAAGAGTAGTTTGATTAATAAACTTATTAAGAATTATTCTGAGAATAATAGTCAAGAATTAACTATGAGTCCATTACCTTCTACTACTTTAAATACTGTTAATATTGAGATTAATCCGTATTTAACACTAATAGATACTCCAGGATTAGTAGATAGTGGTTCAATATTAAACTATGTAGATGAAAAACTAGTTAAAAAGATTTCTCCTAAAAAAGAAATTAAACCTAAGACATATCAACTAAGAAAGAATCAATCTATTATTATTGAAGATATAGTTAGAATTGATTATGTAGAAGGGGAAAAGAATAGTTTTACATTATTTATATCTAATGATTTAAAAGTAAAACGTTTATTAAATCTATTAAATAATGAAGAATTAAAAGATAAAAATAAGATTACATATAATATGAAATATGATGAAGATTTAGTAATTAATGGATTAGGTTTTATTAAAATAGTTAATAAAGGAACAATTGATTTATATATAGATAAAAATGTTGATACTTTTACAAGAAAAAGTCTAATATAGGAGCAAGTACATTATGTACTTGCTCTTTACATTATGAGAAGACAATGTTTACAATTTCTGTTGACTTTGTATTTACAATTTAATAATATTAAATATGGGGTATAGTAGTTGTGAATGGAGTGCGATTGTAATGAATAGAAAAGGTTTTACACTAGTAGAACTATTAGTAACTGTTGCAGTAATGGGAATTATTACTGGATTATCAATACCGGTAATTAGAAATATTAGTCAAAGTAATACTAATAAAAAGTATACTACTTACTTAGATAGTTTAATATACGCTAGTAAATTATATACAGATTCTTATTCAGAAGACTTATTTGGTAGAAAAGCTAGTGGTTGTAGTTATATTAAGTTTGATGATTTAGAAAAGTATAATTTAGTTAAAGATATAGATATGGGTGGTACTACATGTGATACTCCATATACTATGGTAAAGGTAACTAGATTTAGAGAAAAATACTATTATAAAGCTTATATAGGATGTGGTAAAGATCAGGGTTCAAGGACAAAAGCTTCATTATTTTTACCTAAAAAGGTAGGGGACTCTGATGTTTGTAATGAAGATTTCACTAATTTGATTGGCTTTACTACAAAACCTAGTAATGAAAAAATATATAAAGTGTTTAAACCAATTATAAAAATGCGTTCTGAGACAGGAATATCACCTGAAAATGATAATAAGATTAATTATGGTTTTATTTTACCAACTAGAAAAGGATTTTCTACTACTAATTATACAATGTCAGATATAAACTTTATTAATGGTACAAATCCTTTAACTTTTAATATTTATAATGAAGCAAGGCAATTGGCTTTAATTGAAAATGGTGATACTCAATGGTTCTCACTAAAAGAAGGTAGTAATATACCAAAAACACCTATAGGACAAACAGGTAATGTATATATGGTTGTTCATGTTGTAGATTTAGTTGATTTAGACGATAAAAAGTGGAAAAAGATAGAAAAGCAAGAAGATAATTATGTCATTTTAGGGCCATATTTAGTTGATAATACACCTCCTGTATTCAATATGGCTAAAGTATCTACTTCAGCCCCAACAACAGCTAAACAAAAACAATATAATTGTAGATGTGGAAGAAAAGATAAAGTATATAGAAATTACACTAGTAATAATGAAAGATGTCCTAGCAACTATAAAAAGGATAGTTGTAGAAAAATGAAAGTCAATGATAAGATTAGATACAAATGTAGGTGTTATAAAGAAATAGAAAAACATATTGATACTGGTTGGACTAATGTTAAACATTGTCCAAAATCTTATCCTGATATGAAAGGTTGTAGCTCAAGAGATGCTAATATTACAATTAATCCATTTAATAATTTAAGACCTAAAATAAATATAAATGTAACCGACACTATTTCAACAGCAAAAAGTAATCTAAAGATGTGTTGGGAAATAAACAATGAAAACCATTGTGGTAAACCAAATCGTAATGATCCGGATAGTAGAAAAAAATTAACTAATTATGTAGAATATACTTCAAATTTAATCTTAAATAAAAATGTTTCTAACTCATATGATGGATCTTCACATCCAGTAAGAATTTATGTTGCAGATGCTGCTGGTAACTGGACAAAAAAAGACTTAACATATAAAGTGGCAGGTACTGCAGTATTAAGTTTTGATCCTAATGGTGGATCTGAATGTGATATTCAATCAATAAAACAAGTTACTGGAGCAAGATGGAAGGATCCTGCAGTTACTTTAAGCGGATATACTACACATCGTTTCTGTAGTACAACTAAACCGGGTTATAAAATAGATGGTTGGTATACAGGAAAGAATGGAACTGGAACACAAGTTACATTGAATTCTGTTGCTAACAGTAATTTAAAAGTATATGCTCATTGGGTACCAAGAACATTTACAGTATCATATGATGGTAATGGAGCTGATGGTGGAAGTACTCCTGATACTGTATGTACTAATGGACAACCTATTACTCCAGCAAAAAATGGATTTACTAGAACTGGTTATGACTTTGTTAAATGGGATGATGTTCCAGAAAAATGTACTGAAGATGTAGAATTAGAAGCTGTATGGAAAGCAAAGACATATACTGTTTCATATAATGGTAATGGTAATACTGGTGGATCTACAGCAAGTACAAAATGTACTTATGGAGAAGCCATTACTCCAGCAACAAATGGATTTACAAAAACAGGACATGACTTTAGTAAATGGGATAATGTTCCAGAAAAATGTACTGGTAATGTAGAATTAAAAGCAGTTTGGACACCAAAGAAATATACAGTATCATATAATGGTAATGGTAATACTGGAGGATCTACAGCAAGTACTCAATGTAGTTATGGAAGTGCAATTACTCCAGCAACAAATGGATTTACAAAAACTGGATATCATTTTGATAAGTGGACTAATGTACCAGCAAAATGTACTGGAAATGTAGAATTAAAAGCTTCATGGTTACCAAATACAGTTACAATATCATTTGATTCAAATGGAGGAACTGGTTCAAAAGCACCTATTAGATGTACATATAATAGTAGTATAAGTTTAGGTGGAAATACTTTCTCTAAAACAGGACATTCATTTAATGGTTGGAGTCCTAATTTAACTAAGTGTCCAGCATCTAACACAACAGTTAAACCTTTATGGAAAGCAAACGTATATACAGTTTATTACAATGGTAATGGAGCAACTTCTGGTTCTACAGCAGCTTCTAACTGTACATATGGTCAACCAATAACCACTAGAGGTAATGGATTCAAGAGAAACTACTTCCACTTTACAGGATGGTCAGCTGCAGGTACATGTACAGGAAATAAGACATTATATGCACAATGGTCTCCAAATATTGCCTATGTACAGTACCATACTGGTTCTTCTTCAGCACGACTAACAAGAAAGCCTAGTGGCTGGAGATTAAGTGGACAAACCATTTTAAATTCTAGTGGTAGTGCTAATATTCACGCAATAGCATATGGAAAAACAACTGGAGAAGATGGACTAATAAATCCACAAGGAAGTTATTTATATATTAGATATGGAGGTAGAAGACCACGTTCTGGATCTGAATGGAGAAGAGTAAGTGGATGTGCTTCAGGAACATATAAACAAGGACCGAAAAAATGGTCAGCTAATTCATTGTGTAATACAATTAATGGTAATTGTACTTGTGTACTTAGAGTTAATTGGAGATAATAATTATTTTGTCAATTAAATGTAAAAGCCTTAAAAAAAGGCTTTTTTTTATTTACATTTCTTCTTGATTTAGGTAATATATAATTAAGTAGTGGTTGATAGTGGTGAAAAGTGGGGGATATTATGTTTATAGGAGAATATCATCATACGATAGATGAAAAGGGAAGAATTATTATTCCAGCTAAGTTTCGTGAGGAACTAGGCACAAATTTTATCGTTACCAGAGGAATTGAAAATTGTCTTTTTGTCTATCCAATGGATAACTGGGCTAAAATCACAAATAAACTTAATTCACTACCATTCACTAAGAAAGATGCGAGAACTTTTAATCGTTTCTTTATGTCAGGTGCTACAAGTGTAGAATTGGATAAACAAGGACGTATTAATATAAATACACCGCTTATTGATTATGCCAAACTTCTAAAAGATTGTGTTGTTATTGGAACCGGTGATAGATTAGAAATTTGGTCAGAAGAATTATGGAATAGTTTCTTCGATTCTACTAAGGACAGTATGTCAGACATAGCCGAAAATTTATTTAATGAAAGTGTTGATTTATAATGGAAAAACACATTAGCGTATTACTAAATGAATCTATTTCCTCCCTAAATATAAAAGAAAATAGCGTTATAGTAGACGCAACATTAGGCTATGGAGGACACAGTAGTTACATCTTAGATAGAATAAAAAAGGGTTATTTATTCGCCTTTGACCAAGATAGTGAAGCAATTCGGCATAGTACCGATCGTC
>CAMNCL010000018.1 GCA_946534345.1 uncultured Caryophanales bacterium | reverse complement strand
GTCTATTAGTAGCAGCAATAATAATTATTCCTTCATTAGCACCAAAACCATCCATTTCAGTTAATAATTGGTTAAGAGTTTGTTCTCTTTCATCATGTCCTCCACCAATACCAGAACCTCTTTGACGACCTACAGCATCAATTTCATCAATAAATATCAAACATGGTGCAGTTCTTTTTGCTTGTTGGAACATATCTCTAACACGACTAGCACCTACACCAACAAATAATTCTACAAAGTCAGATCCACTTATAAAATAAAATGGAACATTAGCTTCTCCAGCAACAGCTTTAGCAAGTAAAGTCTTACCTGTTCCTGGAGGGCCCATTAATAATACACCTTTTGGAATTCTTGCTCCTAATTTTTGGAATTTCTTAGGATCTTTTAAGAAATCAATTAATTCACTAACTTCTTCCTTTTCTTCTTTTAGACCAGCAACATCTTTAAATGTTACTTGATTATCATCACTAACAAGTTTTGCTCTACTCTTTCCAAAGTCAAGTGAACTCTTGTTTCCAGCTAATTGCTTATTGAAAATCCAGAATAGTACACCTATAAATACAATAATTGGTACTACATTAACCAAAATTATTATTAAAGAAGATGCACTTGGATCAGGTTTAACTGTTAATTTAAAATCTTGTTCATCACTAGCAGCAACAATTTTTTTCATTACTTCTTCACTTAAAGGTAAAGTAGTATAAAAACTTTGGTTTTCCTTATAATTATTTAGTTTTCCTCTACCTTCATAAGTATAACCACTACCTCTAGCAGTTAATTCTAATTCTTTAACTCTTCCCTTATCTAATTGAACTATAAACTCATCATAAGTAAGTTCAGTAATTTGATTATTAAAGACATCAAAGACATATAATACTCCCAACATTATAATAAATAGGAATAAATATGGTAATAAGCCTTTTCTAACTACTTTTTTATCTATTTTTCTGTTCACTATTTTTCCTCCTTATTCGTACTTCAATATTATATCATAGTTTTCATTTTTTTTCTTATCAAATATAGATTTTTTCAAACCAGGTATCCACACTATTTCTCCAGTAGAGTCTACTACTATAGGCCAATTATCCCTATTAATAAGAGATACTTTCTTATCTATAAAAATATCTTTTATTTTTTTTCTACCATTTAAACCTTTAACTTTAATTTTGTCTCCAATCTTTCTTGTACGTACTATTAAAGGTAAAGAAATATCATTACTATTTAATCTACAAATATTATTACTATTATCATTAGTATCTTCAATTTTCTCTATTATATGATCATTAGGTAAAGAAACATAATTATCAAACTCTATTTCATATCCAGTAATTACTTCGGTTTCCCTTGTTATCTCAAAATAATTATAATTCTTTTTAGCTAAAACTTCATTAGGTAAATTTACATAGCTGTTAGACTTAGAACTTCTTATTAAATCTAACATTAATTCTATATGTTTATCATTAACTAATATTAAATCATCTTGATAAAACTCATTTAGTAAATAATATAATATTTCTTTTTGAATATAACTATCTTCTTCTAGAAATTTATCTACTAGTAGTTTATCTCCTTCTAATACTCTAGATAATGCTCTATCTCTAGACTTAGTAATATATTTACTAGCTTCAAACAAATTATTACTAAATTTTAAGAACTTTTCATGTACTTTTGGATCTTCCTCTTTTAAAAAAGGTAATACATACTTACGATATCTATTTCTGGTATAAGTATCTTTACTATTAGATGCATCTATAAAGTACTTAACATGATTTTCTTTATCATAATTCTCTAATTCTTCTTTTGTATAGTTAATTAATGGTCTAACTATTTTATAGTCATCCATATCAACAATCTTTTTGAAACCACCATATCCAGCTAAATTAGAACCTCTAACCATTCTCATCAATACTGTTTCAATTAAATCATCACCATGATGAGCAGTCATCAAATAATTTGCATCATATTTATGAACAATATTTTCAAAGAAATTATATCTGATAAATCTTGCTTCATTATGAAAATTATCATCACCATAGTTTTCAATGACCATAGATTCAAACATTAGGTTATTATCTTTACAATAATCTTCTATAAATATTGCTTCATCATAGCTTTCTTTTCTTACATTATGATTAACATGAGCTACAATAATAGTTAAGCTATATTTATCTCTAACTTTTAATAACATATCAACTAAAGCCATAGAATCAGGTCCAGTTGAACAACCAACTACTATTTTATCATTCTTTTTTAATGTGAAAGAATCTTCTATATTTAACATTTCATCACACCCAATCAAAGTATATTATAACACATAAAAAAAAAGAAGAATATCTATTTATTCTTCTGGTATTTGAAGAACATATTCTCCTTCTTTAGAATACAAGTACTTTTCTCTAGCATATCTGGCAATATATTCAGGATTTTGTAATTTGTCAGCATCTACTTTTAATTCTTCTTCCTTTTCTTTTAAGCTAGTTAATTCCTTTTCTAACACTTTCTTTTCTTTGTATTTATCAATTATTTCTATCCAATATTTACCTATAGTAAATGTTACAGCGACAATTATAAACATGGATGTTAATCCCAGCAAAAAGAAACGAGCACGTACTTTCTTTTTTCTTCTAGTCTTTGCCATAACATTCACCTACCTTTTCACCTTATATTATATACCTCATAAATTATTAGCATCAACATTTCTATATAAAAATAAGGTTAGGTTTACAGGATTTTGTCATAAAAAAAGATGCCTAGGCATCTAATCATTTAATCTTCAGATTCTGAATCTTCTGCTTCTTCATATGCAGTTAAGATTGCTTTTTCAAACATAGCACGTACTTCAGGATTAATTGGGTGAGCTATATCACGATAACCACCAGTAGCAGTTTTGCGACTTGGCATAGCGATAAATAAACCGTTGTCTCCCTCAATAATTCTGATATCATGTACTGCAAAACTATCATCTAATAAGATAGATGCGATTCCCTTCATACGTGAACCTTCTTTTTCAATCTTACGTACATTTACAGATGTAATTTCCATATGAATATTCCTCCCTCATAAAGTTAAATAAACTTTATAAAAATATTTTATAATATTATTATTGAAAAAGCAACAATATTTAACAATGATATTACCTTCAAAGCCTTTAATAGTAATATTTTAGAGCTAATCACACTAAAACAAGTATGCTATTTTTACGTAACAAATTACATTTTGTTAACATACAGTTTATTTGCTAATTCTACAAAGACTTCTAAATCAAACATTTCTGCCCTACTATTCAAATCTAAATTATATTTATTTAGAACTTGTTCTACTATTCCTAAATCATATTTTTTTAAATTATTTTTAATATTTTTTCTCTTATATTGAAATGAATCTTTTAATAAAGTTTCAAAGAAGTCGAAATCTTTTAATTCTAATTTATCTTCTTTTTCTTTAAATGATATAACTACACTATCTACTTTAGGTTTTGGTACAAATTCATTTTTAGATACAAAGAATTCCTTTTTAATATTAAAAAAATAATTTAATAACACCGTTATTGATCCATATTCTCGATTTCCAGGTTTAGTAGAAAATCTATTTCCAACTTCTTTTTGTACCATCATAGTAATCTTATTAAATTTTATTCCAGATCGTATTATTTTTAAAAGAATTGGTGTAGTAATATAATAAGGTACATTACTAATAAAATATATCTTATCATAAGAATATTTTGAAACATCACTTTTTAAGTCAGCCTTTAAAAAGTCTTCAAAAAGAACTTCTACATTATTATAATGTCCAAGTTTAATATCTAATTCCTTTTCTAAATCAGTATCTATTTCATACGCTAATACATTTTTTGCCCTATCAGCTAATTCCTTGGTCATTATTGCTCCACCTGGACCAACTTCAATTACTAAAGATTTGGAATCAACATCACATGTATCTACTATTTTTTTTACTATATTATTGTCTTTTAAAAAATTTTGTCCAAATCTCTTTTTAAATTTTATGTCATACTTTTCCATGTAATCACCAACTTTATTATAATTTACTGATAAAAAAAAATAAAGTCTAAGATTTTCTCTTAGACATTAATACAAAGATTCTTGAAAAATCATATACCAATAATAAGATTGCTGGTATTAGTAGGCTTATAAAAAAATGTATTGGAGTAGATACTAATCCTTGTAATCTACCTATAGATGGTATTTTAAATAATACTTTTCCATATATAGAATCAGTTTTTACTAAAGTTGGATCAGCAACATTATTATTGTCACCTTTTGTAGTATAAAGTGACTCCGATTCATTTTCTACTCGTTTATTTATAATTCTGTGAGTAACAGCCTTACCAGAATAATTATCATCAGTAGAAGCAAAAGTTATTATATCTCCTACTTTATACATATCATTATCCATTCTCTTTATAACAATCGCATCATTAATTTTTATTGTTGGTACCATACTTTGAGATACTATTACATAAGCACCAAATAAAGGGCTTTTATTATTTCCTTTACCTTGAGTGACTAATAAATCACCATAATAAAGGAAAAAAGCCAATCCGATGAAGGCAACAAAAACAAAAATAGAAATCATAAATGAGTGCGTAATAAAATATAATAAATACTTTATATCTTTAAGCTTCTTACGTGAACTATTCATTTTATACCTCCAATCTTAGTTACATTATAATACGATATTTATCATTTTTGTGATTTTTACATAAAAAAAGAAGTGTACTTTACACTTCTATTTAGCTTTTCCATTGACAACTATTTCTACACTATAATTACCTGTTTTAGTTAATCCTTTATTAGATAACCATAGTCTTAAACGATAATTTTCTTTTAAATCTTTTGTAGTATGAGACTTTACTAGAACCATACTGTCCTCAGGAGAACCAAGTTTTGATCTCTTTTTTAATGCTTCAAAAGGAGCTGGTCCAAAGACTTTACTATATGTTCCACTTTTTTCTTTTTCTAAGTATACTCTTATGTCATCATCAGCAATAGTTGATAATGAATCATTTTTAATTGCTGATATTTCATATTCAATATCTTTGGCATCTTCCAAGTTTATTTCTAAGGAAAAATCAAACACTTGATCTTCTTTATTATTTTTCATACCGATTTCATCAGTTACTGGCGTAGCCTTAGAAATAGTTAATCCAGTAATATCATTAGTATATTTCAATAAAATATTACCGCCTTTTATTTTTTTATCTATAACTTCTTCTTCTCTAGTAGAAAATAAGAAAAACGATATTCCTATTAATATAACTAATATTGAACTAATTGCAGCCAAAGCATACCAAAAGTTCTTTGACAAATCATCACTCTTTTTATTCTTCATATATCCTCCTAATTAGCTCTTACATTAACATTAAAAGTAAAATTATCATTCTCATTAGAAACAACATAGCTATCAGAAATCCACGATCTCAAATATAGCTTTTCTGTTTCTAGAGCTTTTAGTTTTCCTCTATATAATAATCTATCAGAAGGAAGATCCAACAACGTAGGTAAATCATTAAATGTTGGAACAGAGTTCTGTTCAAAGCCTTCTACTGGATTATTTGCTTTATCAGTTAAATATAACTTAATATAATTATTCTTGATAGTACTACTATCCTTTTTTGTAAGATAAATCTCATAATCTACGTTTTTCTTAACATTATTATTAATTGTAAGTTCTAAATACCCTTGAATTCCTTTTTCAGTTCCTAAACCATCAATGTTTCTACCCAATTCATCAGAAATTGGTAATTTACTTAATAAACTAATAGTTTGAGACTCGTTAAAACTAGTTGAAATCCAAGTACTTTTATCTTTTTTACTACTATCTTTTGGTAATAATAAAGTTACAAGTATTACTAATAAACATATGAATATTACAAGTATAAACATAAATGCTTTTTTATTTTTTTTCAGCTTTTTCAGCATAATATCCACCAACCCTATTATTAATAATAAGATAACATAAAAACTACTTCAAGTCAAACAAACTAACGGCATTATTAGTAGTTATTTTGGCAACCTCTTCAAGTGAACAATTTAGTATTTCTGCTACTTTTTCTGCAATATATGGCATATATTTAGAGGAGTTTTTCTTACCTCTTACAGGTACTGGAGCTAAATATGGAGCATCTGTTTCTAAGATGATATTATCTAAACCTATTTTTTCTACTACTCTATATAAATTACTATTCTTAAATGTTACTACTCCACCAATACCTATTTTATAACCCATTTTAATATAAATATTTGCTGTTTCTACACTACCACTAAAGCAATGAATATCCCCAACAATCTGTGGAAATTCTTTTAAAACCTCTATAGTATCTTCAGTAGCATCCCTACTATGAATTACTACTGGCAAATGTAGTTTTTCTGCCAATTTCATTTGTTTTCTAAATAGATCCTTTTGTAATTCAATATCTTCCTTACCATAATGATAATCTAATCCTATTTCGCCTATTCCAACTACTTTTGAACTGTCTCTTATTTGTTTTTCTAATAATTCTAGATCAGCATCTGTTGTGATTCTAGCTTCACTAGGATGATAACCTATTGTTAAAAACACATTATTATATTTATTTGCAATATCAATAGACTCAACAATAGTTTCTTTAGTACAACCAGATATTATTATTCTATCTACTTTATTATCAATATTTTCTTTTATTACTAAATCTATGTCATCATAATCTTCTTTTGACAAATGACAATGAGTATCAATATACATATAATCACCTAAAAATATTATATTACAAAAAAAGGAAGATTCAATATCTTCCTACTTATTTTGATCTATCCTCATAAATATAGGTTTTGGATCATTTAATTCATATTTGTTATCTTCTACAAAGTTAAGAGTTTTGTCTTTACTATTAATTTGTCTCATAATTTCTTCACTAGTTCCTGGTAAGAATGGTTCTAATAGAGATGCACATACTCTAATAGACTCTAGTAAATTATATAGAACTGTCTCTAAGTCATCTTTCTTAGATTCATCTTTAGCTAATACCCAAGGAGTAGTTTCATCTATATATTTATTACTTGCGCGTAGTACTTCAAATATTTCACTGATAGCATCACTTACTTGTAATGAATCCATCTTAGCTGTGACTTTCTCATCAAGATCATTAACATTTTTTATTAATTTCTTTGAGTATTCATTTTCAACCTTTTTATTTGTAACGTTTCCATCAAAGTATTTCTTTCCCATTGAAATAGTTCTTTGTACTAAATTTCCTAAGATGTTAGCCAAATCTCCATTAATTCTTTCTATTAATAAATCTCTAGTAAACACTCCATCATTAGCAAATGGAATCTCATGTAAGAAATAATATCTTAATGCATCCACACCAAACTCTTCTACTACATCATCAGCATAGACAACATTACCAACAGATTTACTCATTTTACCATCAGCCATTATTAACCAAGGGTGTCCAAATACTTGTTTTGGTAGAGGTACATCTAAACTCATTAAGAAACATGGCCAATAAATAGTATGGAATCTTATAATATCTTTACCAATTAATTGTAAGTCTGCAGGCCATTTATACTTAAATTCATCATTTCCACCATCAACATCATAACCAATATTAGTAATATAATTAGTTAATGCATCTAACCATACATAAACAACATGTTTTGGATCAAAGTCAACAGGTATTCCCCATTTAAATGAAGTTCTAGATACACATAAATCTTGTAAACCTGGTTTAATAAAGTTATTTATCATCTCATTCTTACGTGATTCTGGTTGAATAAATTCAGGATGTGCTTCTATATATTCTTCTAATTGTTTTTGATATTTACTTAATTTGAAGAAATAAGCTTCTTCACTTTTCTTTTCAACTTCTCTACCACATTCAGGACAAAGTATTTTGCCATTTTCGTCTTTTTCTACTTGACTATCTGTCCAAAAAGATTCATCTGGAGTACAATACCAACCTTCATACTTTCCTAAATAGATATCTCCCTTATCATACATATATTTAAAAATATGTTGAACTACTTCTTCATGTTTTTTATCTGTAGTTCTAACAAATCTATCATAGCTAGTATTCATAATATCCCAAATACGTTTCATTTCTGCAGCTTTTTCATCCACAAATTCTTGTGGAGAAAGTCCTGCTTCCATAGCTTTTTGTTCAATTTTTTCACCATGTTCATCAGCACCTGTTTGAAGATAAACATCATATCCCTTTAATCTTTTAAATCTAGCAATTGCATCTGCTAAAACGATCTCATAAGTATTACCTATATGAGGTTTTCCTGATGTATAAGCAATTGCAGTTGTAATATAATACTTTTCTTTTTCCATTTTTATCCCTCCTAAATAAAAAAATTATTACAAATATAAGGACGACTAATCGCGGTACCACCTTATTTCATAATAATTTCTATTACACACTTAAATAGTTAACGCCTATCTACGTCTATACCTACATATCGATATAGATGTTCAGAAGCCATACTTTATATACTAATTTATACTCTTTTTCACCAACCGAGTTCTCTAAAATAAATATTTGTATACAAGCTCTTCATCAACACATTTCAAATATGACTTATAGTATCACATTTTTTTAATATAAACAAGATTAATCTATTTCATTTAACAATCTTGAATTATTTAAAGAATAAATATATCTTTCTGCCTGCTCTTTAGAATTATTAATTAGAGTAGTATCTTTAACTAATATTTTAATATCTAAACTTTCTAATAATTGACTTAGATAATTCTTTTTTAAATATTTAGACATTTCTTTTATAATTTTATCTTTTGCAATTACATCAATATCTTTTGAGAATAATAATTCCATTTTAGATATTATTTCTTTTTCTAAAGCATCTGAAACTTTCTCTTTGATTAGTTTCTTTATTTCTTTATTGATACTAGTAAAGTCCTTTTTATTAATTTTTATAATTTCATTATCTTTTATTTTTATGGACTCTATCTTTTTAGTTAAGCCCTTAATACGTATATTTTTGATTTTTTCTCCTATTTTAATAACTTGACTTCTATAATTATCAACCATTTTTATTAGTTCATCATTATTAATAATAACTTTATTCTTTTTTGCCATACTTAAGAATTTGTTTTGAATTACATCCATAGAATCAAGTGGTGGTTTTCTAACCAATGACATGATGTCATCATCCACTAGAGAGTTAGTATTATTATTAATCATCTCCAAAATAGTATTTTTATAACTACCAATATGAAGAAGCATTAATTCCTCTTTTGTCTTATTTTTCATGTTATCAACTCCTAGCATATTAACTATATCAATTCACCAATTTTTTATCAATAGCATTTCCAAATTTATTATCAATTTTATTTAATAATTCAACAAGATAATATATAGGATGTTTATCCAGTTTAATTATATCTAGAATTATAACTAAATTTGTACCTTTACTTTTAAATCTAAACATATTACTTACTTCAAAAGCATCCATGAATACCTCTTCAGTATCCATTTTATTAACACTATCTTCTGGAAAAACTAATTCAATTGAATTTTTATTTTGATGAATATTACTTATATTTAATCTTTTAGCTAGTTTTTCAAACCATTCTTCATACATATAAATAATTAAATCCTCATCTAGTTTTCCAAAACGATCTTCTAATTCAGCTTTTATTTCTTTAAATTTATTCTCACAATCAATAGAATTGATCTTTTGATGTATTTCAATCTTAAGTTCTTCATCTGTTACATAATTATCATCAATATGTGTAGTTACTTCTATAAGTGGCTTAAAACTATCTTCTTCTACTGATTCTTCAATATCTTTATTAGAATTAATCTTATCTACTTCTTCTTGTAGTATTTTAAGATATAAATCAATTCCTACACTGTCAATAAAACCAGCTTGTTCACTACCTAAGATATCTCCTGCACCCCTAATAGATAAATCTCTAGTAGCAATAGAAAAACCACTTCCTAATTCTGTAAACTCCTTTATTACATTTAATCTTTTAATTGCACTTTCTGTAAGTCTTTTATATGGTTGATACATTAAATATGCATAAGCAAATTTATCACTTCTACCTACTCTTCCTCTTATCTGATATAACTGACTAAGACCAAATCTATCAGAATCAATAATAATTAAAGTATTAACATTTGGAATATCAATTCCAGTTTCAATAATCGTTGTGCATATTAAAATATCATATTCATAATTAACAAATTTATAGATTGTGTCTTCTAAATCATTTTTATTCATCTGTCCATGAGCAATACAAATTCTTGCATCTGGCGCAATATTTTTAATTCTAGAAGCAAATTCCTCTATAGATTGAACTTTATTATATAGAATAAAGACTTGTCCATTACGAGATAATTCTTTATAAATGGCTTCTCTTAATATTTGTTTATTTTCTTCGACTACATATGTTTGAACTGGATATCTATTAACTGGTGGAGTTTCTATCAAAGAAAGACTTCTTATTCCAACCAAAGACATTTGTAGAGTTCTAGGAATTGGTGTAGCTGTTAGAGTTAAAACATCTACATTTGTTTTATATGTTTTGATTTTTTCTTTATGAGCAACCCCAAATCTTTGTTCCTCATCAATTATTAATAAACCTAAATCCTTTAATTTTATATCATCACTTAACAATCTATGAGTTCCAATAACCATATCAATAGTACCATTTTTTAAACCTTCAAGTATTTGGTTAGTCTCTTTTGTAGTTGTAAATCTATTCAACAAAGCTATATTAACAGGGAAGTTTTTAAATCTTGCGATAGCATTATCATAGTGTTGTTTTGAAAGAATTGTTGTCGGGCATAAGAATAATACTTGTTTTGAATCTAATATAGCTTTAAATGCCGCTACAAAAGCAACTTCTGTTTTACCAAAACCTACATCTCCACACAATAATCTATCCATAGGAACAGACGATTCCATGTCTTGCTTTATTTGTACAATTGCTCTTTTTTGATCTACTGTTAAATCATATTGAAAGTCATTTTCAAAATCTATTGATAAATCACAATCAGGTGAAAAAGCATATCCTTTTCGTGCCTCTCTCTCGGCATATAATTTTATTAATTTTTCAGCTATATCTGTTACTTTAGAACGAATTCTAGCTTTAGTTCTCTGCCATTCTACTCCGCCAAGTTTATTTATTTTTGGAGTTATACCTTCTCTACCAGAAAACTTAGTAAGAAGATCTATTTTCTCAACTGGAATATAAATTTTATCTGTACCTTGATATAAAACTTCCAAATAATCTTTAGTAATATCATTCAAAGTAAGTGTCTTTATACCATTATATATACCAATACCATGAACATTATGTACTACATAATCTCCTACCGATAATTTATTTATATCTTCAATTGAAGTAGAATACTTATATTTTGTATTATATCTATTTTTCTTTTCTTTAATTGTAAACAATTCATTAGCAGTTAAAACAACTATATCTTTATAAATAAAACCTCTACTTATTTCACCTTCTACAATATTAACATATCCTTCATGAATACTATCAAAAGTACTATCAATTAATTTCATATTAAGATATTTTTTAATACTTTTTATCTGATACTTTTTTAAACATATTATTACAGTTTTATTATCATCAATTTGATTGCGAATAAAATCATTAATTCTATCACTATTCTCATTAAAGTTATTAATTGTTTTAACTTCTAAGCTGTATAATTCTGATACTCTACTATTTGCATCTAAATTATTAAAAGAATAATAGTAAATTGGATATTCAACATTAATCTTAGAAAATTCAAACATGTAGTTTCCTGTATAGTCAGTATCTTTCTCATTTTTATATTTAATTATATCTTCTAAAATATTTAAATAACTTGTCTCTAATTGCTCATAATCTTTAAATATAGTTATACAATTATCTAAATATCCACTAATATTTGTGGTTTTACCATATTCTGGAAGATACTTTTGTTTTTTAAAGTGTTCTGAACTAACATTTTCTGTAGTTAGAAACTCAGAAAAAGGTCTTATAATTATTTCATCTATATTTGAAATAGATTTTTGAGTTTCAGGATCAAAATAACGAATTGATTCAATTTCATCATCAAAAAACTCTATTCTTACTGGATTATCTTCATCAATAGCAAATACATCAATAATATATCCTCTACTTCCAAATTCTCCAGTTTTGTTAACTATAGTATCTCTAGAATATCCAATATTAATTAGTTTTTCTACTAGTTTTCCCGGTTCAATTACAGTGCCTATTTTTAATTTAATTAAACTATCCAAATATACTTCTTTTAATGGTAAATATCTTAAATAACCAGTTAAATTAGTAATAACTATATTATTATTGCTTTCAATTGTCTTATTTAGAGTTTCTAAACGATTTATCATCAAATCAGGTGAAATAGCTAATGCTTCACTAGTTAAGAAATCATCCATTGGAAATATATAGGTATTAGGATGATAGTCTGTCAACGAGTTATATAGTTTATTTGCTTCATAAATACTATTCACAACCATTAAAATATTTCTATTTGTATCAATACTAATTTTGTTTAAAAGCAAACAAAAAAATTCATCGGTAGTATTATATATACCCATGCCTTTTTTTAAATTAATATCCACTACTTGTTTAAAAAAATTCATTATATCACCTATTCTTATGATTATATTTATTCATTAAATCAGTGAAATCTAGTTCAAAATAGTCATCCATAAGAGGACATAATTCTTTATATAAATCTTCTATTATCTTTTTATCTGAATTTGATAATTTTCCAAGAACATAATCTTTTGTTTCTATATTTTTATCATTAGAAATACCTATTTTTAATCTTTTATATTCAGTTGAACCTATTTTATTTTCAATATCTCTTAGGCCGTTGTGTCCTCCACATGATCCTTTCATTTTAAGTTTATAATTACCAAATAATAAATCTAAATCATCAGAAATAACTAATATATCAGAAATATCGATATTATAATAATCCATTACTTTTCTAACTGAATTTCCTGATAAATTCATATAAGTATGTGGTTTTAAAAATATTACTTTATTTCCATTAATTGATTCAACAAGATAAAGTCCATCAAACTTTTTTGTCCAGACTTTATCAAATCCTTTATAATCAACATAATAATCTAAAAAGTTAAATCCTATATTATGTCTAGTATTTTGATACTCTTTACCAGGATTACCCAAACCTACTATCAATTTCATATTATCACTTCCTTTTGATAACTGTATTATTTATTATTATGATAATTACTATAAACTACTGATTTTGGAACATTACGTTCTTTAGCTACTATTTTTATAGCTTCTTTCTCGCTTATTCCATCTTCTGTATAGATTTTTACATGATCTACTATATCTAAATTATCGTAATTAACTTTTTCTTTATTACCTTCTACTACTATGACAAATTCACCTTTCATAGTATCTACAAGGGGAATAACATTACTAATTCTATCACGACATATTTCTTCATGAAACTTAGATATCTCTCTACATATAGCAATATTACGATCACCTAAAACTTCTAACATATTTTCAAGAGTAGACTTCATACGATGTACAGACTCATAAAATATTAAAGTATATTTAAAATTTTTAAGACTTTTTAATTCACTTATTTGTTTATTATTCTTTGAATTTAAAAAACCATAAAACAAAAATGGATAAGGTTCTATACCAGACATAGATAATGCAGGAACGAAAGCTGTTGCTCCTGGTAAACTTATTACATTAAAACCTGCATCTATTACTGCCCTAGAAATAACATATCCAGGATCACTAACAATAGGACTTCCTTGATCAGTAACTAAACCAACATTCATATCACTTTTTAAATAATTAATCACTTTATCAATAATTTTATCTTCATTATATTCGTGACAACTAACAAGTTTTTTCTTAATATCATATTGTTTTAATAATAATCCTGTATCCCTAGTATCCTCACACAACAATATATCAACTTGCTTTAGAGTATTTAATGCTCTTATAGTAATATCATCAAGATTACCAATAGGAGTTGGAATTAAATAAAGACTTGCGCTGTCATTATAACTTTTTTGAATCATTTTCTAACCTCCTCTTGTAATCTTTTATATTCTTCTGTTAATTCTCCATTGATTTCATGTAATATTAAAGGTTTTTGTATTTTTAAACCTGTTTTACCCAGTTTTTGAGACTCTATAAGTACTAAAGTAGATTCTGAATTAATATTTTCATAAACAAACATTAATTTCTTAGGCTCAAGATTATACTTTTTTAATACTTGTAGTATCTCTATTAATCTATCACTACGATGAATTAAATAGAATTTACCATTATCTTTTAGTACTTTTTTAACACAATCACATAAATCATATATATTTATTTCTATTTCATGTCGAGCAATCATCTTCTCGTATGATTCATTTAAACTACTATCTTTTTCTACTTTAAAGTATGGTGGATTACATAAGACAAGATCAAACTTAGATATATTATCTTTTGAAAACACCTTAATATCATCATTGATTATTTCTATTTGATTACTAAGTCCATTATATTCAACTGACTTATTTGCTAAATCAACTAGTTTTTTTTGAATTTCAACACCATATATTTTATTATTAGTACGTCTAGATAAGATCAATGGTATAACACCATTACCAGTACAAAAATCTACTATTTTCTTATCTCTCAATCGAATATCACAATAATTAGCAAGTATTATACTATCTAGAGAAAAAGAAAAAAAGTTAGAATTTTGGTATATTTTTAAATTTTTATATCCTAAAATATCATCCAAACGTTCCATTAATCATCATTTTCCTTATCAAAGGTTACAATTCCTTGTTCCTTCAAATCTACTGAGTAAGTCTTCTTGAAAATATCTACAGAAACAACTTTTCCCATTCCTAAAGGAGTATCAGCTACCAAACCAACTTTAGGTAAATCTTTTTTTAATTCTGTATAAGTGTCATTCTCATAACCTAAACAACACAATAATCTACCACATAGGCCATTTATTTTTGTAGGATTTAATGCTAACATCTGATTTTTAGCCATATTTATTGAAACACTATTAAAATCAGCAAGGAATGTATTACAGCATAGAAACAAACCACATGGTCCTAAACCACCAATTCTTTTAGATTTATCTCTAACTCCAACTTGTCTTAATTCAATACGAGTTTTGTATTTAGCTGCTAATTTTTTTGCTAGTTCTCTAAAATCCACTCTATTTTCTGACAAAAACATAAATACTAATTGTGATTTATCTAAATTGTAAAAAGCATCTACAAAATTCATATCTAATTCTAGTTCATTACTTATTTTCTTAGCATCTACTAAAGCTTTTTCAGATTCATCTTTATTCTTTTTATACTTATTGATATCTTTCTTATCTGCTATACGTAAAACTTTAGATAAAGGTAAAACTAAATTTGACTTCTTTTCTTTATAGGTTTCTTTACAAACAGTACCTATTAGTAAACCGTTATCTGTTTCAAAAACCACATAATCACTTTTTTTAATATCAATTGAATTTGGAGACAAATAATAAATACTATCTGTTTCCAGTGACTTAACTACAATAACATCAATCATATTTTTTACCTCCTACTATTAGCTTTGAAAATAAAGAATCTATCCATAATTTATAATTCACATTATATTCTAATTTTAGCAATTCTTGTTCTATTATAGATATATAAAACAATAATTTTTTTTCATCTACCTTATCTAAAATACTATTAATCTTTTCATTAAAACTATCACCAAAGTATTGATTGTTTAAATATTCAATAATTGTCTTTTCAATAGAATTAAACTTTTCTTTTGCAATATTTTTATCACTTATATAGTTATTTATAAAGTAGTTATATTTTATAAAAAACTTCTTAGGATTAACTACAAATTCTAAGAATTCTAGTAATTTTTCTTCTTCCTCATCCAGTATATCAGCTTCTTTTAAGGATAAAATCTGGCATCTAGATATAATAGTTTCTATTATATTATATCTGTTGTTTGTAAGTAATAGTGCCACTATATCATCTTCTGGTTCTTCTAAAAATTTTAGTAATGTATTACCAGAAGCTTGATTCATTTTCTCTGCATTTTTTATTACATATATACGTTTACTACCAGATAATGACTTATTACTATATTCTCTTTGTAAATCTAAAAGTTGTTTTTTTCTTATATTATTACCTTCTGGTTCTATTACTTTTATATCAGAATATGAATTGTTATCAATAAACTTAATAATATTGTCGCTTACACTTTCTAACTCTGAATGTGTTTTCTCCAATAGTATCATTTTAATGAAATCATATACATCAATCATATCTTTTTCATAGTCTTCCAATTCAATGATATAAGCATGAGAAATCTTATTGTTTTTTATAATATGATCTGCATAATCAAAAAATTTTTTCTTAACAATTGATAAATTTCTCATATTCACCTCTATTATTCTATTGTTTTTCTATCATTTAATGCTCTTTCCAATGTCAAACTATCAACATATTCCATATCTGCACCAATTGGTACACCACTTGCCAATTTAGTGATTTTGATATTTAAACCTTCCAAGATTTTTTTTATGTATAAAGAAGTTGTTTCACCTTCAATACTTGGTTTAAAAGCAAATATAATTTCCTCCAAATTGTCTTCTTTAATTCTATCTAAAAGCTTATCTAATCCAATATCTTCTGGATTAATGCCATCTAACGGTGATATTAAACCATCTAATACATGATATTTTCCATGAAACATATCTAATTTTTCAAATAAAAATACATTTTTAGGATCTTCAACTACACATAAAACTTTTGAATCTTTTCTAGAATCATCACTACATACAAAACATAATTCTTCATCTGTCATCATATTACATTTTTTACAACGATGAATTTTTTCTTTTGCCTCTAACATACTTTCAGAAAATACTTTAATCTGCTCATTATCAAGATCTAAAAGAGCAAAAGCTAATCTCTCAGCTGTTTTAGAACCAATTCCAGGCAAACTTTTAAAAGATTCAATTAAACAATCTAGACTTCTAGGATACATTTTACACCTTAAAATAATCCAGGTATATTTGAATACTTACCTAGCTTTTTCTCAGTTAAATCATCTATTTTCTTATTTGCATCATTAATAGCAACAACTATCATATCTTGTAATGCTTCAATATCATCAGAATCAAGAGTATCTGCTGAAATTTCAACTTTAATAAGTTCCTTAGTACCTTTTACTGTTACTTTTACAAGAGAACTTTCTCCAATAAATTCCTTATTATCTATCTCTTCTTTTGCTTTCATCATATCTTTTTGCATTGCTTGAGCTTGTTTTAATATAGCTTGCATATTCATATTAATCTCTCCTTTATTATTCAACTTCTACAATATCTCCAAATAAATCCATTGCATTATTTATTATATCATTATTAGGAGATTCTTCAAATATCATTGTAGGTTCATCTTTTATTTCATATTTATAATTATTTTTTATATTTATAATATATTCATCTTTTACTTTTGACCATTTAGAATCAGAAATAATAGCTAATTTTTTATTTGAATTAGTAAGTTTATTATATACGTCAGTCAACTTTTCTATTTGAATTAAATTCTGTTCTACTGCATTATCATATTCATAACTAATTAGAACTATTTCATCACTTGCTACACAAATTTTAGAATCTAAAAGTGCACATACTAAATATCCAATCTTATTATCGAAAGTATAATCATTCAATATCTTGAACTTTTCTTCTTCTTCAATTTTATACTTTTTATTTGCTTTAGCTAATACGTTATTAATTCTAACAGTTATAATTTCATCTAAATTTAATATTTTCTTACTATCATTTGAAATATTTGTTTTTCCTTTGTTATTTTTAGGTGCAGTTATATCATCATTAGACTGTTTACCAGCTTCTTTTTCTTCAATTTTTACTCTTATATTTTCTTTTTTATCAACATTTTCAGTATTTTGTACAACATTTGTTGTTTTATTGTTTGAATTTGTTAATATATAGTCGTTTATAAACTTTAACAATAACATTTCAATATATATTTTAGAACTAGCACTCTTTCTAATATCTATTATTTTTTCATTTAGAATATTAGTGAATTCCTGAAGCGTATTAATTGGAAATGGAATCTGAGATTTATTTAAATAGTAGTCAACAATCGCATTCCTAGAATAATTTAAAAGTTGGTTAACAATTTGAGTTAGATTTTTTCCGTTTTTATCAAATAAATCGATTTTTCGTAATACTTCATCTATTTTCGCATCAAAAATATCAATTAATAAGTTTTCTATTTCTTCTTTTGAAACAATATCATTAACTTCTTCAAAATCACTCATTGTAATTTTTTCATTAGTATAAGAAATCATTTTATCAAGCATACCCAAAGCATCTCTCAAACCACCATTGGACATTTCAGATATGTTTGTCAAAACATTTTTTTCAATATCAATTTTTTCTTTTTTACAAATCATTTCTAACTGTTTCTTTATTACCTCGTTAGATATTCTTTTAAAAGAAAAACACTGGCACCTAGAAATAACTGTTTCTGGAACCTTTTGAGGATCTGTCGTTGCTAAAATAAATATTGCATGTTCTGGTGGCTCTTCAAGTGTTTTTAATAAGGCATTAAATGCACCTAGAGAAAGCATGTGTACCTCATCAATAATATAAACTTTATATTTTAATTCATTTGGTACCAAATTTATCTTATTTTTTAACTCTCTAATTTCATCAACACCATTATTGGATGCAGCATCTATTTCTATAATATCAATACACTCTTTATAAAAAGATGATTTGCAAGATTCACATTTTCCACAAGCTTCTCCATCTTTATTATTTAAACAATTTATACTTCTTGCAAAAATCTTTGAAATTGTTGTTTTACCTGTACCCCTAGGTCCATAAAACATATAAGCATGCGTAAAATTTTGATTAATAATTGAGTTTTTTAAAGTTTTAACAATTGCATCTTGACCAACTACAGATTTAAAATCATGCGGCCTATATTTACGATATAAAGCTTGATACATAATATAACCTCCAACAACTATATTATAACATATTAAACCTAATTATTTCTTTGTTTTTCAAAGAATTTATTTAATAGTTCTTTAGATTTATCAACTGAAAGATTAGTCTTAAATTCAACCTCTGGATTTGTATGATCTTTAGTAAATATATTCGTAATTATTTTTAAATTATTTTCATCTAAGTTACTAACAGCAGAATAGACATTTTTGATTCTAGCTTGTTTAATTGCACTTGCACACATTGGGCATGGATCTAATGATACATAAATGTCACAATCATTTAATCTCCAGTTATTTAATGTTTGTTCTGCCATTCTTATTGCTATTATCTCTGCATGTTCAACAACGGATTGTTTCTTTTCTTTTTGATTATATCCATATCCAATCACTTTATTATCTTTAACAATAACAGCTCCTATTGGAACTTCGTTACAATCAAAAGCTTGTTTGGCATAATCTATTGCTAAATCTAAATATTCTTTATTCATATATTCCTCCAAAGAAAAAGTGCACATGAAAGTTGAATCTTAAGGCTGCTATCTTCCGATTCTGACCTGGTTCAATCACTTTCATTGCACGTACATATTTTATAATATATTTACTTAAAAGTAAATAATTCTTGTTAATTTCATATGTTTCACGTGGAACATTGTACTTATTTTTATTTCCCGGGAAATATTTTTCTATGTTTCACGTGGAACATTACTCTTTTTTATTTCCTGGGAAATATTTTTCTATGTTTCACGTGGAACATTACTCTTTTTTTTATTTCCTGGGAAATATTTTTTTATGTTTCACGTGGAACATTACTCTTTTTTATTTCCTGGGAAATATTTTTTTATGTTTCACGTGGAACATTACTTTTTTTATTTCCTGGGAAATAATTTCCTATGTTTCACGTGGAACATTACTCTTTTTTTATTTCCTGGGAAATAATTTCCTATGTTTCACGTGGAACATTACTCTT
>CAMNCL010000017.1 GCA_946534345.1 uncultured Caryophanales bacterium | reverse complement strand
TTTGAATTAAACTTCTAGTACTTCTTAAGAATCCTTCTTTATCAGCATCTAATATGGCAATCAAACTAACTTCTGGTATATCTAATCCTTCTCTAAGTAAGTTAATACCTACTAAACAATCATATTTACCAATACGAACATCATGTATTATCTGCATTCTCTCTAGTGTTTTAATCTCACTATGAAGATAAGCTACTTTGATATCTAATTCTTTTAAATAATTAGTTAATTCTTCTGCCATTCTAATAGTAAGAGTAGTAACCAATGTTCTTTCATTCTTTTCAATTCTATCTTTAATTTCAGAGATTAAATCATCTATTTGACCTTCACTCTTACGTACTTCAATAGTTGGATCAAGTAATCCTGTAGGTCTAATAATCTGTTCTACGTATTTATTATTTGTATAACCTAATTCAATATCTCCAGGAGTTGCGGATACAAAGATAGCTTGATTTATCTTCTTTTCAAACTCTTCATATTTTAATGGTCTATTGTCCAAAGCACTAGGTAATCTAAAACCATAATCAACTAGGTTTTGTTTTCTTGATCTATCTCCATTATACATACCACGTACTTGAGGAAGTGTTACATGGGATTCATCAACTACAAGCAAGAAATCATCTGGAAAGAAATCCATAAGTGTAGTTGGCGTCTCTCCTGGTAGTCTTCCTGCCATTGGAGCAGAATAATTCTCTATTCCAGAACAGAAACCAGTCTCCTCCAACATTTCAATATCATAATTAGTTCTTTGCTCTAAACGTTCTGCCGCAAGTAATTTGTTTTGACTTCTTAATTCTTCTAATCTCTCTTGTAATTCTTTTTTTATTCTTTCGATAGCCGTTTTTAACTTTTCATCACCTACTACGAAGTGACTAGCAGGAAATAGTGAAACATTTTTAACATTCTTAACAACCACACCAGTTAATACATCTATTTCTGATATTCTGTCTATTTCATCATCAAAGAATTCTATTCTATAACCTGTATTTCTTTGTCCTGCAGGTATTATTTCTAAAACATCTCCACGTACTCTAAAAGTACCACGTTTAAAATCAAAATCATTTCTTTCATATAACATTTCCACAAGTTTTGTTAAAACGTCATTTCTCTCTAACTTTTCCCCAACTGATAGAGTTAACATCTTGTTTTTGTATTCTTCTACTTCTCCAATACCATAGATACAAGATACACTAGATACTACGATTACATCTCTTCTTGAGATTAAGGCAGAAGTAGCTGCATGTCTTAATTCATCTATTTCATCATTAATAGATGAATCCTTCTCAATATATGTATCAGTAGAAGGTACATATGCTTCTGGTTGATAATAGTCATAGTATGATACAAAATATTCTACTCTGTTCTCTGGAAACAATTCCTTTAACTCACTATATAATTGACCAGCAAGAGTCTTATTATGAGCTAATACTAAAGTAGGTCTATTAGTTTCTTTAATAACATTTGCGATAGTAAATGTCTTACCTGTACCAGTAGCTCCTAAAAGAACTTGATATTTCTTATTAGAATTAATACCGTCTACTAAACTTTTAATAGCTTCTGGCTGGTCTCCATTAGGTTTATATTTTGATACTAAATTAAATGACATATTATCACCTCAATCGTAGATATTTTATCATTGAAACAACAAATAGACAAGATTACTCCGGTCTATTTATTACCCTCCTCCTCCTGGGTGCTTCCTCCACCCATTATTTGATTAGTTAATTCAGTGTTTTCACTTCCATTTACTATTAGTGTTCCTCCTGTATATTTTCCTTCCTTTCATGATTAATAATACATTCTTAAAATTAAACCAAAATTAAAAAAGTCCGGAATTTTCCGAACTTTTTATTATTTTAATATGGACTTGGTACATAATTCCAAGGACTTATGATACTTGCTCTATATTGATTATATGTACCGTTATATGCCCAACCATAATTTCTAGACATTTCTAAGTGTAAGTGACATCCTGTTGAATAACCAGTTGATCCCATATAAGCAACTACAGTATTAGTATCTACTGGTTGACCTACATATACAGGAATACCTGGTTGTACATGGGCATATTGTGAGAATACTAATCTACCATTTACATTATGAACGATTAATACCATATAAGCTCCATATAAGTCTAAACCATTACCTACATAGTAAACAGTACCAGGAGCAACTGCATAGATTGGTGTTCCACATCCTCTTGTGATATCTACTCCTTTATGTCCTCCAGATCCATAACCCCAACTGATTCTTCCCCCATTAACAGGGAATCTAAATCCATTTTCACCGATTATTGCACCAGCAGGAACATCAGATCCTCCTCCAGATGAAGGAGTAACCTTAGGTGGAACATCACAAGTAACACCAATGACATCATTAGAACTACATCCTCTACTACGGTAATAATCAACTCTCTTTTGATATAAGTCAATTTGACCTTTAGTACTAGGAACAGTTCCTTCTACTCCACTAACTTCTTCTTCAATTCTTTCTTTTTCACTCTCTAGTTTTTTCTTTAAACTAGCTAGTTCTTCTTGTTTCTTACGTAGTTCTTCTTTTTTCTTCTTATTTGTTTCAATTAACTGTTTTAATTCCTTCATTACTTTATCATTATAATCAGTTAATTGTTCTGCAACTGACATACGATAAATCATATCAGTAATACTTTCAGCTCCAAAGATATATTCTAAATAAGCATTATTACCATTTTCAATTTGATAATATTCCATTATCTTTTTACTTTCAGCATCTTTTTTCTTAATTTCTTTATCGCATCTTTCTATTTCTGCTTGTAAGTTTGTAATTTCTTCTTCAGTTTTTGCAATTTTATCTTCTGTATCCGCAATACTTTTCTTAACTGCAGCAATCTCTTCTTTACCCCTAGCTATCTTAGCTTCTTTTTCTCTTAATTCTTTAGTATATTTTTCAACAGCTGCTTCATATTCACCCAAAGTTACAGCTGAAGCTTTTATTGGTAAAAGTAAAGTGATTGCTAAAACAGTTATTATTACTTTTACTCTTCTACTCATATTACACCTTTAAATACTTTCTTACAGCACTAGCACTACCAATCATACCAACAATAATACCAATAACTATTACAGCTAAAGATACTTGATAGATAAATGGTTCAGGCTTAATTAATTGAATTAATTGTGAATATAAATATCCATCAAAATGATTATAGAATGCTGTATAACCATACATAGTAATTAATACAGGTACAATTGAACCAAATAAACCTAAAATCATACCTTCAATAATAAATGGTGTTTTAATAGTAAAATTACTAGCTCCTACTAAACGCATAATACTAATTTCTCTACGTCTTGCAGAAATAGTTAATTTAATAGTATTAACTATTAAGAATACTGTAACTACTATCAAAGCAATTACTATACCATAAGTAATCTTTTCTACTTGATTAAATGCTGCAATCATCTTATCTACCATACCAGATCCATATCTTACTACAGCAATTTTATCAATACTTTGAATTCTCATAGCAGTTTGTTTTAATTTTTCAACATCCTTTACTTTTATTTGAAAAGTATCTTTTAAAGGACTTTCTTCATCAGACCAATTCTTTAATACTGTATTAAAAACATCTGATTCAGCTTGCATTTTTTCTTTTACTTCTGTTTTTGTTTGATATGTATATTTACTTACATTAGAAATACTCTTAATATCACTTTCTATTTCTTTGACATCTTCTTCATCAGCATCATTATCTACAAAAGCAACTATAGTCATATCTCTTTCAATTTCTTTAGTAAAATTTTGAACATTATATGAAGCAATAATAGCTACTGCAACTATAATTAAAGTTATTGTAATACAAGAAATTGAAGCTAATGAAAGTGAAAAGTTTCTTACTACACTCTTAACAGCATCTCTAATGCTTCTACCTAACATTCTAAATAGCTTCATCTTCGTACTTTCCTTTCTGTTTGAATTTTACTAAATGACCTTGTTTTAATGTAACAACTTGTTTCTTCATTTTATTAACAATCTCTTTATCATGTGTAGCCATTACAATAGTAGTACCTCTTCTCTTATTGATATCTTCAAGTACTTTCATAATTTCCATACTCATTTCAGGATCTAGGTTACCAGTAGGCTCGTCACATAATAACAATTTAGGATTATTAACAATAGCTCTTGCAATCGCAACTCTTTGTTGTTCTCCACCTGATAATTGATCAGGATAACTATGAACCTTATTCTTTAATCCTACATCTTCTAATGCTTTTAATACATTAATACGTATCATTTCTTTCTTTTCACCAATACACTCCAAAGCAAAAGCTACATTTTCATATACCGTTTGTTTTGGAAGTAATCTATAATCTTGGAAAACAATACCTAGTTTTCTTCTTAATTTATATACTTTACTATTTTTTAACTTAGCAACATCCAAACCACCTACTATAACTTGACCTTTAGTAGGTTTTTCTTCACGATAAAGCATCTTAATTAGAGTACTTTTACCACTACCAGATCCACCTATAATAAATACAAATGAACCCTTTTCAATAGCTAAGTTTAAATCATAGATAGCTGTTGTACCATTTTTATATTTCTTTTCAACATTTTTTAATCTTATTAAATCACTCACCTTGATTATTCACCACCTTAGCTATTTTATTATAACATTAAATTAAAGTAAAAAAAAGAGAGTTCAATAATAACCCTCATAATTTACATTATTTTGCACCTTCTACTTGATAAGAATCAGTTACTACGAAGAATGCTTCTGAATCTATACTTTTAATTCCTTCTGTTAACCTATAATATTCTCTAGAAGGAATAACAGTTAGCATAACTTTTCTTTTATTATCTAAGAATCCACCTTTTACATCAAATGTAGTAATTGAATGTTGAAGTGTCTTCATAATATATTCTTTTATTTCTTCTTCTTTAGTAGTAATAATATAGAAAGCCTTATTATTAGAAATACCTAATAATACTTTATCTAGTACTATATTACTAATATAAATATAGATAATAGCATATAAAGCATTAGTAGTACCAAAGAACATTGCTCCTATTAAGACAATAACTACATTAATAACTAAACTTGAGTTAGCAACTGATATTTTATATTTATCATATAGTATTTGAGAAATAACTGGAAAACCTCCATTATTATAACCACTCTTATACATTAATCCATTAGCTACTCCACATAATACAGCAGCAAATATTACTAATAATAAAACATCAGAATAATCAATTTGAATTAAATTTGTAATATTTGAAGTTAATTTAACAAGAACTGGATAAGCTATACTCGCAACTAAACTAGTAGCTGTTCTTTCAAATCCTAAATACATAAAACTAATAATAGCACAAGCTATCGCAAGTAAGAGAATCATTAATGCTGGATCTATACCATATAAGTAATTAGTAATAGTAGCTACACCATTAGTACCTCCTGTTACTAATTTCATTGGTAATAAGAATAAATTATATAATATAGCCCATAAAATAGTAGATAATGATATTAAAACTATTCTATATACTCTATTTTGTTTTTTTAATACCTTTTTAATATCTTCCATCTTACTCACCTCCAAATACTTGATATGTATCAGTTATTATATAAAATGCATCTTTATCAATCATTTTAATACCTTCAGTTAACTTATAATAATCTCTGGTAGGAATAACTGCCATAAGTAAGATTTCATTATGTCTTTTAAATCCACCTTTACCCTTGAATACTGTAACTCCGTGTCCTAATGTTTTTAAGATATAATCACGTACTTTATCTTCTTCATTAGTAATAATAAAGAATGCTTTACTATCAGAAATACCAAGTATAACTCTATCTGCCATTAAACTAATACAATATAGAATTATTATTGAATATAACATACTATTCATTCCAAAGAATAAGGCAGATGACAATACTATTAAACCATCACTCATTAACATACTTTTTCCAATACTTTGTTTTAAATATTTTGAAAGTATTTGATTAATAATATCTGTACCACCCATAGAAAAACCTGCTCTAAAAACTATACCTGCACCTAAACCATAAAGAATTCCACCAAATAATGCAGATAATAATAAATGAGAAGTATCTATTTGTAACCAAACATTAACATTTTCTGTTAATTTAACAAAGATAGGAAACATCATTGTACCTAATAAACTAGCTCTAGTTTTTTCTTTTTCAAGTAAAAACAAACTAGCTGTTAATAAAAATATATTCGCAATTACTATGACAGTTGAATTACTTATACCAAATAAACTATCTAATATTACCGCAATACCTCCAACTCCACCAGGAACTAAGTTATTTGGGGCAATAAAAATATTATAAGCTAGAGATACAGTTAAACATCCTATTAAGAATTCAACAGCTCTTTTACCATAGGATTTTTTTTCAATTAACTCGGCTAATTTTAAATATTTGTTCTTTGAAAAAACATTCATACTATAACCCCTTCTTAAGATTACTTTCAATAAACATATCTATATCTCCATCCATTACTTTAGATACATTACTAGTTTCTACTCCAGTACGATGATCTTTAACCATTGAGTATGGATGCATTACATAGCTTCTAATTTGAGAACCAAAGTCTATATTCATTTGGTCGCCCTTAATCTTATTTAATTCTTGTTCGTTTTCTTCTGTTTTTTGCATTAACAATTTATTTTTTAGAATTTTAAGTGCCTGTTCTTTATTTTGTATTTGACTTCTTTCATTCTGACACGTTACTACTATCTTAGATGGTAAATGAGTAATCCTAACAGCTGAATCTGTTGTATTTACTCCTTGTCCACCTGCTCCTGTAGAACGATATACATCTATTTTTAAATCTTTTTCATCTATCTCAATATTAGTATCTTGATCTATTTCAGGTGTTACTTCAATAGAAGCAAAAGAAGTATGTCTCCTATTATTAGAATCAAAAGGAGATAATCTAACTAATCTATGAACTCCTTTTTCATTCTTCAAATAGCCATAAGCATTTGGTCCTTTAACTAAGAAAGAAACACTCTTAATCCCAGCTTCTTCACCATCTTGATAGTCCAAGACTTCTACTTTATAATTCTTTTTTTCACACCATCTAAGATACATTCTATATAACATACTAGCCCAATCACAAGATTCAGTACCTCCTGCTCCTGGATGTATATCAACTATACAATTATTCTTATCATATGGTCCATTAAGCATAATTAATAAATTTAGTTTTTCAACTCTATTAGAAATATCACTTAAAGAAGATTCAATTTCTTCAAGCATTTCATCGTTCTCATCAAGTAATTCTAATACTTCAATAGTACTTTTAATCTCATCCTGAAGAGATTCAATACTTTCCACTTCATCTTTTAATTCATTAAGTGATTTAATAGTATCTTCTGCACTATTTCTATCATTCCAAAAATTAACATCTTCAGTTAACTTTTGTAACTCATTTATTTTTTCTTTTTTACCAGGAATGTCAAAGTGACCTCCATAAATTATTAATTATTTCTAAATTACTATTTAGAGATCTTTCTATATCTTTCTTTTCCATACAAAATCCTCTATTCTAATACTATTTTACCTCATTTATTTTAACATATAAACATAATTTAAACAAATCTATAAAAAAATAGCTAATTATATGTAAATATTATCTATACATTATTTTTTTACTTAATTTTCTTGTAAAAAAATATAGAACATATTTATACATCTATGATATAATGATGATATGATAAAAAGAATAGCGAGGTAGTTATATGGGTGATAATGAAAAAAACAATGGCTTCAAAATGCAATTTATAGATAAATTAATTGTAAGTATGATTGGCGTATTTAATATAATAGTAATAGTATTAACCATTATAATAGTAAATAATAATTATAAAAAGATATATGAAGAAAAACTAAAACAATTAGATGAAATACCTTATAATGAAACATATAAATATATCTTAAAAAATAATGAAATTAATTTCTATAAAGAAACAAGAGTAATAGATACTTATAAATGTACTAAAGATTGTCAAATTACTGAGTTCTCATCAAATCAATTTATCTTAGATAATGATAATTTAGTACCTATTGTGGATGATGGAAAAGTAATTATATATAGTATAAAAGGAAAAGTAAAGAATATTACATTAGATGATGTTCCTCAGACATCTATTAATAATAAGTATGGTATTATTAGAATTAATAAAAAAGCAGGAGTTATAAATAAACATGGTGATATCATATTAGATTGTAATTATAGTGATATTGATATAAATACTTCTCATATTGTTACTATTAATAGTAATACTTTATATGTATTTAATAACGATGCTAAAACAATAGCAACTAGACCAATTACAGTAAGTGGAGATATAAGTATTTCTGAAAAGAATAATGTATTATATATAAATGTATTTGGAGATAAGACAACTACATTTACATTTGATACTAAAGCAAATAAGTTTACTAATTAACAGTCTTAGGACTGTTTTTTTTTATGCATTAAAAAGAGAAGTATAACTACTTCTCTATTCTGATTTTATATCGTATTTATTAGTATATTCTTTGATGATAGCCATTGCATCATTATATTCTTTTTCAAGTTTATCGAAGTTTTGATTAACAAACTCTGAATTATTTTCTTTACTCTTTAATTCATGTTCATAAGCGACGTCAGCTAATTTCATGAATCCTAAGTATTTACAATCACTCTTCAATGAATGTACTTCAATGGCATATTTAGGCATATCTCCATCTTGTTTATATTTATTAATATTAGCCCATTTTTCATCAATACCTGCAAGGAAATCATTAATAGTCATATTATACATTTCCATATCCATAAGGAACTCTAAAGCCTTATCCATGTCTACACCTTTATCTCTAAGAAATTTCTCCTCAGCTTCTATATCATCTATTTTTGATGTAGTTGATTCTTCAGAAGATTTAGTTTCATCTTTTTCCACCTTTTCTGTGGATTCAGACTCTTCCTTTTTCTCTTCAGCTGGAGCTTCTTCAGTCTTTACTTCTTCCTTAGGTTCTTCTTTTACCTCTTCTTTAGCCTCAGGTTCAGGCTCAGACTCTTCCTTCTTCTCTTCAACTGGAACTTCTTCAGTCTTTTCTTCTTCCTTTGACTCCTCTTTTACTTCTTCTTTAGTCTCAGACTCTTCCTTCTTCTCTTCACTTGGAGCTTCTTCAGGCTTTTCTTCTTCCTTTGACTCTTCTTTTACTTCTTCTTTTACTTCAGTTTCTTCCTTTTTCTCTTCAACTGGAGCTTCTTCAGTCTTTTCTTCTTTCTTAGGTTCTTCTTTTACTTCTTCTTTAACTTCAGACTCTTCCTTCTTCTCTTCACTTGGAGCTTCTTCAGGCTTTTCTTCTTCCTTTGACTCCTCTTTTACTTCTTCTTTAGTCTCAGACTCTTCCTTCTTCTCTTCAGCTGGAGCTTCCTCAGTCTTTTCTTCTTCCTTTGACTCTTCTTTTACTTCTTCTTTAGCCTCAGTTTCTTCCTTCTTCTCTTCAACTGGAGCTTCCTCAGTCTTTTCTTCTTCCTTAGATTCTTCTTTTACTTCTTCTTTAGTCTTAGACTCTTCTTTCTTCTCTTCAGCTGGAGTCTCCTCAGACTTTTCTTCTGCCTTTGGCTCCTCTTTTACTTCTTCTTTAGCCTCAGTTTCTTCTTTCTTCTCTTCAACTGGAGTCTCCTCAGCTTTTTCTTCTTCCTTTGACTCCTCTTTTACCTCTTCTTTTTTCTCTTCTGCTTTTTCCACTTTTTTTGTGGATTCTTCATTATCTTTCTTTTCTGTAGAAGATTCTTTACTCATAAATTCTTCTTTATCTTCAACATAAGTTTTAACTTTTTCACCAAAGTAAGTCTTTACAAGTTCATCTAATTCTTGAATACTTACAGGCATTGGTAAATAATAATCAAATCCTGCAGCCAAATATTTTTCACCCATTCCAGTCATTGCGTTTGCAGTAAATGCAACAATTGGTGGAATATCAAATACATCTAGCTTTTTAATAATTTTAACTGTATCTACTCCATCCATTTCAGGCATCATATCGTCTAATAAGATCATGTCATATTTATTACCATACTTAAATTTATAAACACAGTCTTTACCATTTTTAGCAGTTTCAATTTTAAACTTATATTTTTCCAATAATCTAGACGCAACCTTTAAGTTAGTCTCATTATCATCAACTATTAATACAGTATAGTCAGAACAATCTAAATGTCTAATATATCCATCTTCTGTTTTTTCAGAAGTAATATCTTTCTGAACACCAATAGGAGTCTCATCAATTACTTTAAATGGAATATCAATGTAGAAAGTAGTTCCTACTTCAAAATCACTTGTGAACCAAATTTTTCCACCCATTAACTCAACAAATTGTTTTGTAATAACAAGTCCTAATCCAGTTCCTTCAATATTATTATCAGTAGCATCCTCTAATCTAGAATACTTCTTAAATACTTTGTCATAATCTTCTTTCTTAATACCATATCCAGTATCTGTAATTCTAAAATGTAATAATACTTGTTTATTATCTAAAGTTTCAGGTATACAAGATAATTTAATCTTACCAACTTCAGTATATTTAACAGAATTATTAGCAATATTTAATAATATTTGATAAATCTTTGTAGAATCTCCCCATACTACAGAAGGGATATGTTCATCTAATTCAGTAATAAATTCAATTGGTTTCTTACCTAAACGAGATTTAATTACACTAGCTAATTCCTTTACTATCTTATCAATATTACAGTTTTTAGCATTAATAGTATTTTGTTCAGACTCTATTTTAGAAACATCCAATATATTATTAATAATATCTACTAGGTTATTACCAGCTGTATAAATATTCTCAATGTCTCCTCTAGCAGTCTTTACATCAAAATTAGTATTTGTTAATAAGGAATCACTAAATCCAACAATAGCATTCATAGGAGTTCTAATTTCATGAGACATATTTGATAAGAAATCTGTCTTAGCTCTATTAGATTTTTCAATTCCTGTTTTTAATTCTTCTATTTCTTTTCTTAATCTAATATCAGGGTTTTCAACCATGAAGTATAAGAAATATACTTGAATAGCAGCACATAAACAGTAAACTGTAGTATCTTTAATAAGATATTGACATAGAATAGCTACTCCCATTACTGCATAAACAAATATAACAGATGACTTATTAAATAAAGTTTGTTTATTATAAGTAATTAATGTTTCTCCTAAAGATATGCCTGCAGAAACAAACATATATAAAATTACGAAATATGTATTAATTCCTTGAATGAAAATTAAATTACTCTTATCAGGCATTGTGAATGGTAAGAATAAATAAACAATCATTGCCATGTACTTTACTATATCATTCCAAACTATTTTACGTGAAATAGGTAGTTCAGTATATAATTTCTTCCATCCGCCCTTCTTAGGCCATTCTTCTTCTCCTGTATTAGATAAGAATAATAAATTGTATACTCTATAAGTACCAAACCACCATATGAAACATTCCCAGTGAATTGCATATGCTATTCTAAATATTATTCCATCTACACCTTCATTAATAAAGAATACTACAACTCCATTACTAACTAACAATAGAATGATTGTAAATAGAATTATTTTAAAGAATACTGCACGAATTGAATTCTTTCTTTTCTTGTTAAAATAAACAACTAATAGCCACATTATTGTAACTAAACATATAAATAAATATAACACACTAGCTATAATACCATCAGAAGCATGTACTAAATTCTCTATAAAATTCATCCAAATCACCCCTTCCTATTGTCCCATATACTTTCTAAGTATTTTATTTAGTTCTTTATATTGGAATGGCTTTGGTAAATAATCAGTAAAGCCTTCTTCAAGATATTTCTCTCTAGATCCTGAATAAGAGTTAGCAGTTAGAGCTATAATCGGCATATCATTTCCATTTTCTCTTAACAAATGAACTGCTTCTACACCATCCATACCAGGCATCATATGATCTAAGAAAATAATATCAAATGATTCAGTCTTAACTAAATCAACACATTCTTGACCATTAGAAGCTTGTGTAACATCTAAATTAAACTGTTTTAATAATCTAGTAGCTAATTTTAAATTAACATTATTATCATCAACTAATAAAGCTTTTAAACCAGTTAAATCTAATGGACTTTCTTCTGCAGTACCAACACTTTCAATAAATACTGGTCCAATTTTCATATCATCAATAACTTCTTGGTCTAAACTAATTATATATCTAGTACCTTTACCAGTTTCATTCTTAAAATCAATTGTTCCATCCATTAAAGCAATTAATCTTTTAGCAACAATTAATCCTAATTTTTCTTTATTAGTACCTTGAGAATTACCTTCTTCAGAGAATTCTTCAAAGTCTTTATTAAAGTCTTCTTCACTCATTAAATGTCCTGAGTTTGAAACAATTAAACTTAATTTAAATTGAGATCCTACGTATGCTCCACCTACATCTAATGAAACATTACCAAAATTAGTATTACCAATAGCATTTAATAATACATTAACAATTATCTTATAAATCTTATCTGAATCACCTTTATAAGAAATTGGAATATTACTATCTACATTAATTTTAAAATCTAATTGATCTTTAGAAATTTTAGATATAATCAAACTATTTATTTCTCTTAGTAATTCTTCTATTTTATATTCTTTTGCTTCTACTTCTTCTTTTCCTGATTCAATTCTAGAAATATCTAAAATATTATTAATTAATTCTAGTAAACTAGTAGAAGCGTCTTTAATATCTTGAGCATCTCTTTTTACTTTATCCTCAGTTAAATCTCTCTCTTCTAATAAAGATTGTGAGAAACCAAGGATTGTATTCATTGGTGTTCTAATAGCGTGAGATATACTTGCTAAGAAATTACTTTTAGCTTTATTAGCATTTTCAGCATCTTCTCTACTTTCCTCTGCATCTTTTAATAATTTAGTATCTTGACTTTCAGTAGTAAAGAAAGTACCTATCATAAAGTATGCAATAAGTGTATAGATATAATTAATACCATTATCGAAGAATACAACTTCAATTAAAGCGAATATAATAAATGTAATACCAAAGTATGCTGCCGGAATAGTTAATTCTTTAGCGTTAGTCTTACGATATTTCCAAATTAAGTATGAAGAGAACACACAGACAATAATACCTAATGCATATACTGGATATAGAGCTGGTCCTCTGAATAATACCCAATGTGGAATAACAATAGCATTATATTCAATAGGTGATGCTAGTGTAATTAAATATACAATTGTATCAAATGCAATAACAAATACACCTAAAAATCTACGTATTCTAGTATATGTAGTTAGATTTGAATCATCTACTGTAGCAACATAACAATAAACAATTGCTAAAGTAAATATCTCTATATCTAACAAAATATGTATACGACATAGTATTTCTACTAATAACGGATGGGTAGTTAGTGAATTATCAATTGCTAATAAACAAATAATTTCAATTATACCAACTAAAATAACCCAAACTATTAACAAACCATAGAATAAGTTTGTCAAACTTCTATCTTTGTTAGCTTTTCTCTTATAAAAATACACAATTGCCATAAGAAGACAATATGCTAACGAAACTATACTAAACGCTGATCCTATTATCATTAATTACACTCCCTTTTCATACCTTAATATCCATAGTATCTTATTTTACATATAATAATTTTATAATAATTATCAAAAAAAAACAACTGTATATAGTTGTTTTTTTTACTTTTTATTGTGAACAAAATTTGTCTAAAATATCCTTTATTTGTTCTAATTTAAAAGGCTTTGCAACATAATCACTAAATCCTAATCCTAGATATTTTTCTCTAGCCCCCGCAACTGCATCTGCTGTTAAGGAAACAACAGGAGTACTAAAGTTAGGAAGTTCTTTTAATTTAGCTAATGTCTCATCTCCACTCATACCAGGCATCATTATATCCATAAATATTAAATCATAATGATTTTCATTAACTTTATCAATACATTCTTGTCCTGATAGTGCTCCTTCTGTTTTAGGATTGTAATGAGCTAGTGCCCTTTCTGCTACTTTAATATTTAGTTTATTATCATCAACTATAAGAATTGATTTTGATGAGTAGTCGTCAGTAGGTGTAGAAGTAGTTTCCTTTTTCTCTTCTACTTTCTCTACATTTTCAGAAGTATTCTCTTCTTTCTTTTGTCTTTTAGCTAGTAATTCTTGTCTTCTACGAGCAATTTCTTTTCGTTTTTCTTCATCTTCTCGTTCTTCTTGCTCTCTTATTTCATCAGCAATACTCTTAGTATTATTCTCAGTAGCTGATTTAATTTCTTCATCTAATTTAGCATCAACTTTTTCCTCATCGTTATTTTCTTTATTACCATCATAAATAGTAATATTTCTAAATTCAGTGTCGTTACTTCTCTTACTAATTTTTTGAGGAATTTGTACTGCGAATAAAGAACCTTCTCCAACAGTACTTTGTACATTAATTTTTCCACCTAGCATATCAACTAATTGCTTAGTAATTGCTAGTCCTAAACCAGTACCTTGATTAGCACTATTTTTTTCAGCATCAAGTCTTTCAAATTTTTCAAATAACTTATGTTGATTTTCTTCTGCAATACCTTTTCCTGTATCTTCAACGAATATAATTAAGTTACAATTATCTTCTTGATCATTAGCACACTTAGCTGTAATAGTTATTGTTCCTTTTTCAGTATACTTAATTGCATTAGTAATCAAATTATTAACTATTTCTTTAATATGTGTTCTATCACCTATTAATTCATCTGGTATTTCTCCAGATATTCTTAATCGATAATCTATTGGTCTATTTTCTAGTTTACCAGCATTTGCTCTAGCTAAACCTTCTAACTCTGATTTAAAGTTATATGGTACTTCAACTACTTCCATTTCATTACTTTCTATCTTAGAAATATCTAGTAAGTTACCTACTATTTCTAATAATGTATCAGCTGATGCAGATATATCACTAGCATCTTCCATTATTTGTTTAGGTAATTCTCCATCATAACTACTAATATCATCACTAAATCCAATAATAGCATTCAACGGTGTACGTATCTCATGAGACATACTAGCCAAGAACTCACTCTTAGCTTGATTAGCTTGTTCTGCCTGTTCCTTAGCTGCTTCTACTTGTTGCAACATCTTAACATCGGGATTTTCAATAGTATGGTACATTAATACAGTTACTACTGATTGCAAATATGTTAACAATAGTATTTCAGGATTATTTAACTGAATAGCCGCAACTATTATTCCTAATACTATAAACGCAAATAAAGGTATATATTCTTTACTTTTAATATTTTTCAAATTTTTAAGCAAGCTAAATATCATTATAATGAAGCATATCAAAGCAATAAAAGCTAATGCATAAACTCCTATTCCAGAAGTATATGCAGAATTAGTCTTTTCTACAATAGTTATTTGAAGAGGTAACAAAAACAAAATCACTGTAATACTAGGTATTATAATTAGGTTAAACTTTTTCATTCTTTTAAAATCAAAATCATGATGATTGTTTTTCTTAACTGAAACTATAACAACATAATTTGTAAACAATACTGTCCAAACAAAATAATAAATTATATATACTTTTGAAATAATGATGTTAACAATTGACGAAGCACCCAAATTACTAAAAAGATAAAAACCAATTATATCAATAATTAAACCAACTATATTTGATATTAATATCAAAGAATACACATAGTTTTCTTCAGATTGTATTCTTTTTTTTAAAAAATATGCCATTGCTATAATACCAATATATATTAAACTACTTATTGATAGTATCACTGTCAACATACAACCACCTATCCTACTCTACAGTATACAACAATTATTATAAAAAAAAAAGTGGGAAAGGCCACTTTTTTCCACTAAACAAGATTTATATATTCAATGGATTAATTCTTTCTATGGTAAGTTTTTTAGCTTTGGATTTATTATTCATGTAATCAACTTTCGTTGTCTCAAGAAGATATTTAACATCAGGTTTTCCGCCGGCATTAATAGGAATATTTTCAACAAAAAACACTTCATATGGAATAGACGTTTCTTCTAGTCCGCCATAACAATATTCATTTATTTTTTGTATTTCTAAATCCAAATCAACGTTAGTATCTTCCAATTTTATAAATGCAATAGGTACATTTTGTTCATCAGGATGTTCAACACCAGTAACTACGCAATCATCAACATTTGGAATTCTTTTTATAAATTCAGTAATAGAACCAGGGTGAACATTCATACCGTTTCTTGCAAACATATTTTTTATCCTATCTGCAAAGAACAATTGTCCATCAGTATCAATATATCCCAAATCTTTCATATGTAACCATTCAGTACCATCCTGATGTCTAATTAGGACTTTTTCCGTTTCTTCCGGATTATTTAAATACTCTTTCATTACAGAATCCCCTGATATTGCTAACTCTCCTATTTCACCGTATTGTAACTCATCGTGTGTCTCAGGATCAAATACGCTAACATTTTCTTTTGTTAAAGGAATCCCCATTCCACCGAATTTATACGCACCTTTTTTTTGATAAGAAATAACTCCTTCGTTTTCGGTCGCACCATATCCTTGCCTTATAACAATTTTACTCTCATCTATAGATTCTGGATTTTCAATATTGTTTAAAAGTTTTTCTGTACTTTTAGAAAGTGGTGCCCCACCACTAATCCAGTTTTTAATTACAGGTATTTCTTCATCTAACAGTTTGTGTTTTTTTAATCTTTCACAATGAACAGGACCACCAACCATTAAGTCTATATTCATATTCACAACATCATCATAAACATCCATAGTGAATCCAGGAACAAAATAAGCTCTTAATCCTCCTATCGATGAACATATTGCTGCAATAGCTCCATAAGCCAATGAATTGTTCATAATATCTAGATAATTATCTCCAATCTCATAATCAATCGCTCCATTTAATTGTTCGTATACTGTGCAATTAATATTTTTTCCAGTTAAACAAACACCTTTTGGGATAGAGGTAGTTCCAGAAGTTCCAACAATTAATGCTACATCTTCAGGATTATACTTATAAACATCATCAATATTGCCATTATATTTCATTCCCAACTTGATAAACTTATCAAAAGTAAGTTTCTTACAATCAAAACTATCTTCTTTAGTACGACTAATACTATTTTTCAAATTCATTAGTTTTTTAGCAATTGTTGGTAATGAATCAGTCCCAGAAACATATATAATATTGTCTAAATTATCCGCATTGTTATTCAATGCTTTTTTATATTTATCTATAAATCCATCGAAGATAAATACATTTTTTATATTATTATTCTTAAGAATATCATCCAATACAGAAACTGGTAATAATGGGCTTACTGGATAAAAAGGTACACCTATCTTCATTGCAGCAAATAATAATTCCTTTGATTCAGGAAAATTTGGAAGAACAGTTAGTATTATTTCGTTTCGATCAATTCCTAATTCTTTCAGTGATTTAGCAATGTCATCTATTCTTTTAAGTTCTTCTTCAAATGTTATGTTAATATTCATTCCTTCTTTTGGTATATATGTAAGAGCAATATTATTTTTTAATAAATTAGCAGTATCTCTAAAATTTTCATATGGAGATTTGTTTGGTATATCAATCTTAATATTATCTTCGCTATAATACTTTAACCATGGTTTATCTATACTTGGATACCCTACTTGGGGTCCTTGAATATCTCCATTAGCTAGGCCTCTTAAGTATAGATCTCTTTCTTTTTTATCTTCTTCACTTAAAGCCGCAATATCTTCTTTTAATTTAATTAATTCTTCTTTTGTCATATCTATCCCCCATTTAAATTGTTTTATATTATAACACTTTTTGCATTATATTTCAATCTAATTAGATTGTATCTAAGTTATACATAGATTGTCAAATTACTTAACAGTTATTTGACTTAATATAAAAAAGAAGCTCTAAGAGGTTCTTCTTATTATATATTCATTTTTATAATTATTAAATTCATTTAAATGTGTTTACAAGCTTTTTTCTTGACCATAAGATGTCATTTTTACTTCTGTATTTGAAAAGGATGTTTTTGCTCTTAAATACTTGTCTTCATCAATACCTTGTCTATCTATAAACTTAACATCTTCTATATCTTTATCTCTTTGATATTTTTCTTTACCTACTTTAATAAATTCTAGTGTTTCAGCCATTACTTCTTTACCATCTATTTCGACTTTCGTTATTAAATCATCTAGATTTTCAAATGGAGTTGTCTCTGATCCTACTAATTGTTTACTGGGACTAAAGCTTTTTCTAATAAAATTATTATCTTTAATACTCATTGGTTCAAACTCTACATATACTCCATCTATAAATACTTTCAATCCAAAGTCTTCATCTACTCCTAAATTTAGAGAATCTTTTTCTGGGATATATAAATTATATAGTTTTACTAAATCTCTTACAATATCCATGTATTCTTCATCAACTAATACATCTATATCTGAATGATCCCTATTTGATTCTTGATTAGTAATAATATAGGGAATTGATCCTCCAAAGAAACATATATGTTTTCTTAATTCTTCTACACTTAGTATTTTATTAATTACTTCTCTTATTCTCTCTAATTTTGGCATAAATAACCTCTTTCTACATTAATGGAGCAATTAATCTTAAAATAGCCTGTCTTACACCTTTAAAGAATGGTGGAGTTGCTTCTTTCTTAGATACTTGTTTACTTTTATTAATTGTTTCATTAAAATCCTTTTTTATATCCTTTATACATTTAACGTTTTCTAAGTATATACCACACTCAAAATGTAGATATAAACTACGATAATCTAAATTAATAGTTCCTACTGTCGCAATATTATCATCTGAAATAAATGTTTTAGCATGAATAAATCCAGGAGTATACTTATATACTTTAACACCTGCTTTAACTAATGGTTCAACATAACTTTCTGATAATAAATATACCATTTTCTTATCTGGAATACCTGGAATAATAATTTTAACATCTACTCCTCTTTTAGCCGCTAAAGTAAGAGCATTTATCATATCAGTATCAATAATAAGATATGGAGTAGTTATATAGACATAATCATTTGCTTGATTAATTATATTTAAATATACATTTTGACCCGTTACTTCACTATCTAGAGGTGTTTCTCCATATGGAATAGCATATCCTAGGTGTTTATTCTTCTTAAAACTATATTTATATTTTTCATAATTACTATCTTCTTTTTTAAAAGCATTCCATATAGATAGAAACATAACTGTATAATTCCATACTGCATCTCCACTTACTTTAATACCATTATCTTTCCAATGTCCAAATCTAGAATGTACATTTATATATTCATCTGCTAAATTAATGCCTCCTGAAAAAGCAACTTTTCCATCAATAACTAATATCTTTCTATGATCACGGTTATTCATAATAACTCCTGATAGTGGACTTAATCTATTAAATGCAATACATTTAATACCATATTTAGCTAGTTCCTTAGGATAATTACTTCTTAAAGACTTCATACATCCAAAATCATCATATATGACTCTTACTTCTACTCCATTTTTTACTTTATCCTTTAATACTTCTAAAATAGAATTCCACATTTTACCTGGAGAAATAATAAAATACTCTATAAATATAAATTTTTCTGCTTTCTTTATTTCTTTTAATATTTCTTCATAAGTAATTTCTCCCAATGGATAATACTCAATATCATTATTAGTAGATACAGGATAACCAGTATAATCAGTAATATATCTCATTCTACTATTATTATTTATTTCTTTTCTAATACTTGTATCTTGAATTAAATACTTTTTACTATTTTTTTCACTCTTTGAAATACTTTTTAGAGTTCTACTCATTATTTTATTATATCCAATTAATAAATATAACATCGTTCCTATTAATGGAAATAATAATATAATAACAATCCAAGGTAGTGTATATGAATAACTATTACTATTTTTTATTAATCCTAAGGCAATTAATAAACCTGCTATTTGATAAATAGTATTAATTAAAGTTATATGATCTACTAAATATAAATTAGTAATTATATACAATAATACTTGTAGAGCTACTCCTATCAATACAATAAGCCCTCTTATGACAGCTGATAACATATCATCACTTCCTATATTTATTATAGCATAAAAATAGAACAGATATATTCTGTTCTATTTGTTCTTACCATGACATTGTTTATACTTTTTTTCCAGAGCCGCAAGAACTTTTTTGATTAGTATTATCAATACTATTAATATTATTAGTAATTACTTTATTTTCAATGGTTCAAGGTGTGGTAACATTCAATATTTTGAGTACTATTTATATCTCATTTAATCATTAAATATTTATACTCTGCGAACAAATTGCGAACATTGTTGGCATATTGTTC
>CAMNCL010000016.1 GCA_946534345.1 uncultured Caryophanales bacterium | reverse complement strand
ATATTAGATGCTGATAAAGAAGGATTCTTAAGAAGTACTAGAAGTTTAATTCAAACTATTGGTAGATGTGCACGTAACTCTAATGGACATGTAATAATGTATGGAGATAAGATTACTGATTCAATGAGTGAAGCTATAGAAGAGACTAATAGACGTCGTAGTATTCAAGAAAAATATAATAAAGAACATAATATAACTCCACAAACTATTAAGAAAGAAATAAGAGATGTTATTAGTAATAGTGAAACTAGTAAAGGAAAATCCACAAAACCAAAGAAAATTAGTCAAAAAGAGAAACTTCAAATTATGCAAACAATTGAAGCAGAAATGCGAGAAGCTGCTAAAAACCTTGATTTTGAAAGAGCTATGGAGTTAAGAAATATCTTATTTGAAATGAAATCAGACAATTAAAGTGAAGTTATTCACTTTTTTTGTGGAAAAAAGTGTCAATTTAGTAAAATAGTAAAAAAATGTCAAAAAGTTTTTTCTAAATATTGCACTCTTAAAAAAATTAAGATATACTTAATGTATAAAAAATAGAATATTGCGACTGCAGTGTGGTGATGATATGAATGATGGAAAAGGTATTGGTGTAAAAGCCAATAAGATATATAAGCACAAGCTCGTAGTTCGAATAGTAAAAATCACATTATTATTACTACTGATTATTATTTCAACTATATATCTATTTTTATATGTAGCCTACAAAGGCGGAAGATTCACAGTTTCTTTAGATAAGAATATGTCTAATAGAAAAAATATCTTTTTAACAGAGACAGGTAAGCAAGATAGTAAAACTAGACAGTTATCAGCTGAAACCATAGAGTATATGGATAATATATCTATAAAATGGTTGCCTGATAATTTGGACACCGAGGCTAATGGATCTCATAATGGTGACAATTATATTGCTTATAGTTTTTATATTGTAAATAATGGTAAAGAAACAGTCCATTATTGGTATGAATTAGATATTGATGATACTATTAGGAATGTGGATGAAGCTATTAGAATAATGATTTATAGAAATGGTAAACCTACAGTTTATGCTAAGAAAAGCAAAAAGACTGGCAAGGCAGAACCAAATACTAAGAAGTTTTATTCTAAGGATATAGCCTTGTTGGAACAAAGAAAGAATTTTAAGCCTAATACAAAAGATCATTATACGATAGTAGTATGGATTGAAGGAGACGATCCTGAATGCTTGAATGATTTATTAGGTGGAGAAATAAAAATGCATATGGATATAACTGAAGAACATGTTTCAGGATCAGGAAAGGGAGGAGCTTAAAATATGGCTAAAAAAGAAACAAAGAAACAAAAAAAGAGAAAAAGAAAGATTTTATTAGCATTATTACTAGTAATTTTTACTGGAGTAATTTTAACTGCTAATACTTATGCATGGTTCACATCAAACAAAACTATTACTGTTGATGCAATCGATGTACAAGTAACTACTGCTAACGGTATTCAAGTATCTACTGATGCTACTAACTGGAAGACAGTAATTACAAATACAGATTTGAATAATACATTACTAGCAAGTAGTTTATATTCTTCAAATACTAACCAATTACCATTTAAATCATCTTCTGCACAAATTGCACCAGTATCTACTGGAGGAACAATTTCTAGTGGTAAATTAAATATGTATTTAGGAGAATTAGGTACTGATAATTCTGATAATACAGTTTTAACTACAACTGCTGAGACTGATACAAAAGGATCAGTTGGTAACTATGTAGCATTTGACTTATTCTTCTTAGTTACTCAAAATTCAACTGTTAAGTTAGGTGCAGGTTCTGCAGTTACTACTTCAACAGGTGCTACTAATAAAGGATTAAAGAATGCTGCTCGTGTAGCATGGATTAATGAAGGAAACGCTGCTGCCGGAGATGTTGCTTCAGCACAAGGCTTAGCAGCTGGAACAACTGCTCGTATTTGGGAACCTAATAATAATGTTCATACAGATGCAGCTATAGCTGATGCTTTATCTACATATGGAATGACTGTTACAAGTAGTCAAGTAATTCCAAATTACTATGGTGTAGACGCTGTTATTAGTACAGGTGTTCCACTAAATCCAATTACACCAGCTACTAACTTTAAACAAGTTACTCCACAATTAGCTACTGCTGATGGAGCTTTAACAGCTGATCAAGAATGGTTCACTTTAACAGCAGGTATTACTAAAGTAAGATTCTATCTATGGGTTGAAGGTCAAGACGTAGATTGTGAAAACAATGCTTCTGGTGATGCTATTAGCTATAACATGAACTTCGTATTAGCTGAATAATCTGAATTTAATAATCAGGGCCTTCTTTTGAAGGCCTTTTATTCTAGGAGTGAGATAATGGACAAATTAAGTATTTTTAATAATGAAGAACTGCTTGAAGTATATGATAAAATAAATCAAGAATTAAGCCACTTAAATGAATGTATAATAGTCGAAGAAGATGAAACAGAAGTAGAAGTACCAGAAGATAATACTGAGACTAACGAAGAAGTAAAAGAAGAAAAAGAGGAAGAAAATAATGAGCAAAGTTGATGAAAGTAATCTAGTATTAGAAATAGAATCAATTAATGACTACATTGATAATTTTGAATTAGAAAGAAAAAGTGGCACTAAAGCGTTAAAAAAGAAATTTCATAAAGAAGCAGTTGAAGGTAGAAATGCCTTTGTAAAAGAAAAAATAGAATTATATGAAGAATATAAGAAAATAGTCCTAGTCGAATTAGAAAATAGAGTAAATATCTTACTCCCAACTAATAAAAATGATAGTTATAAAGAAAGAAAAGATAAACTAAATAAACTTCAAGATTTAGTTATCTTTAAAAATCCATATATAAGTAACAATTTTAAACTAGGTTTTTATAAATTAATATATGCTATTAAAGAAGATATGTCTTTTACTGATTTAAATATTATATTAGATAAGTATGTAGAATTATTTAGTAGTATGAATGTAAAATTAAAACCTGAAGATTTTAACTATACTATGTTTACAGAAGAATACTTTAAGACATTCTTCAAGACAGTAGAAGAAAAGGATAGAAAAGAACATTTCGAGAAGATTTACTGGGAATGTCCTAAATTAGTATTAGAAATAAGACAAAGCCTTCTTTCAGTATTAAAGAAGTATGAAAAAACTATTAATACTTATGCAAAAACAAAGGAAGAAGAATTGATTAGAGAAAATGATGTTAAATTAGATAATGTAGAAGAAGTATACAATTTAACTAGAAAAGCTCTTGAAGAGGATATTAATTCTGATGAATATAATATTTTGAGTGATTTCCTACAAGGAAAACATAATATTAGTGATTATATAAGAGATGCTTCTGCTAGAACTAAGATATTTGATTCTTTTGTAAATGAAGGAACTTACTTAGATTTATCAGTTGAAGATAAAATTAAGTTTAAAGAAAATATGGTAGATCTATATAATACTTTAAATATTTTAAAGAAGTATTATAAATATGAATATATTATTACTGATTTAGTAGAAAAGTATAATAATAGAGCTAATGTTAAAGGAAGCTTTGCTAATATTGAGAAGGAATTAGACAAAGATAACAAAGAAAGAGAAAAATTAAATAAAGAATATATAAAAAGCTGTGGAATAGGCTTTTTAGCTAAAGTTGATACTGATAAACAGAATTTAACTAAGGTTAAGTCTAATGAATTATTTGATAAATTAATGACTGATTATAATAGTTATGATGAAGCTAAGATTTCTATGGATTTAGATAAGAATTTAAAAGAAGGAGCTAATGTTCATGAATTATTTAGAACAGCTCTATCATCATTCTCTTATTTAGTTAGATCTTTAATTGAAATTAATAAGGAAAATCCTGAATTTAATTTAGAGAATGAAGTAACTGAATATGTAGATTTTATCTATGATCCAAATGGTAATTTCTTAGAGGGTATATTTGCTTTTAATAATCTAGATATTAAAGATACAATAAGTAAAAAATATCAATTATTAGGTATAAATATAACGGTAGATAAGATTGAAAAAGATACAATTGATGCTCTATTGAGTGATGTTTCTTTAATTAATTTAGTTCAAAATATTGAGAATAATTCATTATCAATGGAAAACATAAAATTCATATGTGATACTAATAAAATTAAGCCTATGGATTTAGATGAAAATTTAATATAAAAAAGGAAACAAAAGTTTCCTTTTTTTATTAGGTATGCTATAATAAAATAAGAATAAAATGGAGTCGTGTATATGAAAAAGGTAAAAGCAATCTTTAGAAATATTTTTTATTGTTTCTTAGTCCTATTAGTAGGATTATGCTGCTACGTATTTATTTGTTTAGATATATTACATAAAGATTATGTTAATGTTTTTGGATATACCTATTTTGTAGTAGTAAGTGGCTCTATGTCAGGGGAAATTGAAGTAAATGATATTGTTATAGTAGATATTACTAAAAAGGTAGAAGTTGATGATATTATTGCTTTTAAGAATGATAAAACAGTTGTAACACATAGATTAGTTCAAAAAGATGGAGACAGATATATTACAAAGGGTGATATGAATGATACTTATGATAAAGCTATTACTCGTAAAGATATCATAGGTAAAATAAAATTTGTTATATCTCCAAAATTCTTATTAGAGTTTATTGTACTAGTATTTATTATTCTAATATCTCTAGCACTAATTAATTTTGAAGGTATATTTAAAAAGTTATTTAAAATAGAGGAAAAACCTATTGTTAGAGAGAATAAGAATGTTCTTCCGCAAGATATATTCTGTAGTCCACAAGAGAGAAATAACTTCAATGAACATTCTGGTTTAACTATTACTATTCCAATGAAAGAATTAAAGGATTTAAAGAAGATTCTTGAAAAGGAACAAACTGATTCAGATAATGTAGAAGTCTTAGATGATGAAGTAGAAGTATTAGATCTTGAAAATGATGATATTTATACCACAACTAATGATCAAGAACTAAAAGAAGAAGAAATGTACAATATTGTAGATGTTGCGTTAAAAGTAAAGAATGGTGCAATAGAGACTACACATTTGAATAAAGAATGGCAAAAGAAATATAAATATATTTATAGATTGTGTTTATATATACAAAGTGGTAGATATGATTTATTAGATAAAGCAATTAATGATGTACCATTTAAAGAATACTTTGATTATGATATTGATAAAGTAGGATTATATAAGGAATTAAGAAATAGAATATATGATTTACCTATATATGCAGTATTAAAGATTCTATTTATAACTATTTTATATAATGATGTTCATTTCTTTGATGGAGTGTTTAAGATATTGAAATATAAGGTATTAATTGATAAGAATAATAGCTTCGTAGTGGTTAAAGAAAGGTATGATAGGAAAAGGCTAAAAGAATTAATTAACTTTATGGAAAGAATAGCTAAGAGATTTAATAAAGATGATAATTTAGATCTAAATAGAGAAAAGAAATTAGTTGATATAAGTAATTATTAATATTTAAGGAGGGTACACTTGAAAAAGAGAGTTTTAACATATACGTTAACAATAGTTTTTCTTGCTGTTTTCAGTGTAGCCTTCTTTTTTATTTACACTGATAAACCAGCATTGGGAGAAAATACTGAGATTATTTGGGATGGTAGTACTGTTGCTACCAGTTTTTCTGGTGGAAATGGAACTAAAGATAATCCTTATTTGATAAAGAATGGTGAAGAATTAGCTTATTTTAAACAATTACTTGATGGTGATCAAGCTGAAGGATACAAAGGCTTATATTATGAATTAACTGATGATATTAACCTAGGAAGCCATGATTTGGGTGGAATTGGTGGACAAGTACCTTTCTCTGGTTATTTTGATGGTAATGGAAAGATAATCAGTAATGTTTCTATGCTAGGAGAAACAGATTCAGAAAAAGATAATTATTATGGTTTATTCGGTAATATTGAAAATGCTAATATTAAGGATTTCACAATTGATGGAATAAAGATTGCTCCAACAGGTAGTGGAAAGATTTATTTAGGTACTTTTGCTGGAAAGATTAATAATGAAGAAAAAGAAGCTAATAGTATTAGTAATATCCTAGTAAATAATATTGATATTGATTTAAGTGGATTAAAAATTAGTGAAGGAAGTAGCGTTTCTTCATTTATAGGAGAAATTGGAAAGGGCTATAATATTTCGAATATTATGCTTATTGGAGAAGTAAAATCTACTTATGAAGATACTTATATTCTAAGTAAATCAATAAGTTCTAATTTAAAAAATGTTGTTTATAATATAAAAAGTGAATCTAAGTTCCAAAAAGAAGAAGTAAAAGAAGATTCTAAATTAGAAAAAATATATAAGTATGAAGATAATAAATATTATCTTGATGATAAAGAGATAAGTATTGATAGTATCTTACTTGAATTAAATAAAGATCTTGAAGATTATGAATGGCTTTTAATAGATGATAAATTCATTTTAAATAAAAAAGTTGTTAGTGGAGAAACTACTAGTACTCCAAGTAAAGCTCCTCAAACTAAAGCTAGAAGAAGTCCAGCTATTAATATTCATGCTAGTGGAGTTGATACTGGTACCGGAACAGTATATGTAAATGACTTAGATGCTGATATGAATTACTATATGGGACTTAACTATACAGGAGGAGGAACTATAAGTACAACTCCAACAGGTAATAGTTATAATTTATATAGTACTAGTAATTTAGCTAAGATTTATATTAGTTATAAAGGAGAAGATATTGATGGAAACTACACTGGTTATGTTTCTATAGATGAGCAATATTCTGATCTTAACTATTATAAATACTATCCAATTGAGAATGGATATGTAACTATACCATTAATAGATAATCCATATGCTGATAGGCCTAATAATATGGCTTTCAATGGTTGGATAACAGATTATGATGGTGCAGTAGTGTCTCTTGATACTGATAACTATACAAGATATGTAAAAATACCAGCACCAGCTGATCCAACAGCTGCTACTAGCATTACAATGTATGCTTCTTGGACTGAAGCTACTTCAGTAGTTGCAAGCGTTAGTAGTAATAATTTAGTAACAACAAATTTAAAAGATGTAGGGATGTATCGTATTGCTACTAGAGAAAAGCAATATGAAGAAGAACTTCCTGATTTATATACATATCATTCAATCTCCAGTGGTACTGGTAGACAGGGAGTTGCTTATCCTACGGGGGCTGTTGATGAGTATGGTGATAGTTTAGGATATGATCGTTGTACTAGAATTAGTGGTAATCAAGCTAGAACATGTTATTACTATATGCCAGCTGATCCAAGCAGTATTGATGATACTTTATCAACTTATTATTATTTGCGTAATGGAAGAATGGAATCATATACATTTCCTGCTTTTGTAGGCTATGTATTAAACTCATTCTTAAATGAGGGGGATAATGTAAGTGGATTCTTTAAAAAGGGAGTTCCAGAAGGTTCTCTTGCAGGATACTATAATGCTTCTGGTGTACTTCAAACAGGAGGAACATGTACAGGAACAACATGTAATAATTATTATGAATTAGTTCAATATAGTGATACTAATATCTTATCGAATGATAATTATAATAATTATTATTATTTAGTAACTAGAGATACAAATATAGCTTATTTAACCGGAAATATTAATGGATTTAATAATGACAAACCAGTTACAGTTACAGGACTAAATAATGATGTAGATCGTTCTAATTATCAAATAAATGTTGATAATAGATCAATAAGTTGTGGAGCAGATTTAAGAGTTGAATACTGTAATCTTTATACTGGTACAATACAACCTGCTGCTTCTGGAGCTGCTAATTCTAACTATGATTATATTTATGGAAACTTTTATAATTTGAAAATAGGTAGAGGAATTCCTATTAGTGAAGGAACTTATCAAAGTGGTTCTTGGTGGAATCCAACTTATACTGATGGATATTATCAAAATGCTTATGGTGTGGTAGGTGGAAGAAATAATAGTACTGGTAGTGCAACAACTCCTACAAAGTATAGTTTTATTGTTGAATCAGGATATTATAATTACATAAGTAGTGTAAGTACTAATAATTCAAGTGCCACATACTATGTAGATGGTACTGCTATCTATGGTAATGATATTGATAGAGTTCAAAACAATAATGATTCTCTAGGAGTTTACTATAATGCCACTACATCATATGGTGGAACAATTAGCGGGAAAAACAACACTACCAAGTATATGACGACAACAATTAAGAGTGGTCACTTTGGAGATGATCAAACAGATACTGCTGGAGGAGTATATGTTGGAGGATTAAATGGAGGTACTATTTCTTCTCCTACTGAACTTATATTTGAAGGCGGAAAAATCTTTAATATCAATGGTGGACCGTTAATTTCAAATACGGTTAAAACAAATAATATAGTCTACATTAATATGAAGGGTGGAGAAGCTGACTTCATTTTTGGAGGAGCTGCCAGAAGTGAAACTTATGGAAATCGTTTAATTAATGTGAACGGAGGAACTGTTAATTATGGAGTATTTGGTGGTTCTAATGGTGTAGGAGGAACTAATGGTGAAGGTACACTAGATGGAGATACTCTTATCTATGTAGGAGGTGGAGCCACAGTAGGTGGAGCAACCAATCCAGCTACTATTTGGGGAGTAGAACCAGGATCAGTTTTTGGAGCCGGTAATGGTAATTCTAACTATGATACTATTGGATCAGTTAATAATTCAACTGTGATTATAGGTGATAATGCTAATATCAAGAAAAATGTCTTTGGTGGAGGTAACTATGGTGCTGCCGGAAGAAGTTCTAGTGCCAGTACTTCTACTACTAATATAAGAATAGATGGTGGACACATAGAAGGTTCTGTCTATGGTGGAGGAAACAATAATGGAGCTGGATATACAAGTGTCGTATCTACTATTAATATTGAAATGAATAATGGTACTGTTGATGGATCTGTCTATGGGGGTTCATGTGCTAGAGGAATTGTCTATGGAAACACCAATGTAAAAATAGATGGAGGAACTGTTAAAACCGATGTCTATGGTGGTGGTGAAGGTGGTTATAGTGGTACTGGAACTACTAATGCCGGAACATATGTTGCTAGAAATGTTAATGTAACTATTGGTGATACCTCAAAATCAACAACACCTAGAATTGAAGGAAATGTTTACGGTGGATCAGCTTTTGGTTCAGTAAATGGAACTACAAATGATGGATCTGCTACTGCTACCTACAAGACAAATGTCACAGTAAAAAAAGGAACTATTGTAAACGATGTATTTGGTGGAGGTAAAGGTGGTACTTTAAACAATGTCACTTATACTCCTAAAGAATATGGAGATATAACAGTTACTATTAATGATGGTTCTATTGGAAGAGTATTTGGTGGAAATGATTTGATGGGTAGTCCAAGTAGAAATGATACTGTTTATTTAAAAGGCGGAACTATTGGTAATGCCTTTGGTGGAGGTAATAATACTGGACAAACATCAACAAATATCTATCTTCAAGGATCAACTATAACAAACAACTTATATGGTGGATCAAATGAAAACGGAAATATAACTACAAGTAATGTTAGTGTTACATCAGGTAGTGCTCAAATGATATTTGGTGCTAATAACTTAGGTGGTACAGTAACAACTACTAATGTTGATATTAGTGGTGGAACTATTTCCCAAAATGTTTTCGGTGGAGGAAATAGAGTTGGTGCTGGAACTACTAATGTTGATGTAACATCAGGTACAATATCAGGAGCTGTTTTTGGAGGATCTAACCAATTAGGAACAGTTAATACGTCAAATGTTACTATTAATACAGATGGAACTATCCCAGAAGTATATGGTGGTAACAATGAAGGTGGAACTACCACATCTCCAAACGTAAATATTTACGGAGGAACAGTCACTAGCGTTTATGGTGGAGGAAAGCAAGCAATTTCTGGATCTACTAATGTTGAAGTATCAGGAGGAACTATTACAGACTTATTTGGTGGAGGAAATCTTGCTAAAGTATCTGAAACCAATGTTGAAGTTACTGGTGGAACTCTAACTAATATTTATGGTGGAGGAAATAAAGCAGGAGTAGATAATGATACTTATGTTTCTGTTCAAAATGCAACTATTAATAATAGTGTCTTCGGTGGAGGAAACAAAGGTGAAGTGCTAGGTAATAGTGAAGTAAAATTCAAAAATGCCACTTCTAATAACAGTATTTATGCTGGAGGTAATGAAGCGGATGTTAAAGGTAATACTACTATAACTGTTGAAGGTACAAGTGTTATTGGAACAGCATCTTCTACTGGTGTAAGTGGTTCAGTATTTGGTTCAGGTAACTCTGCTGGAACTGGATCAACTAATACTAGTAAAGTTGCAACCGTAAATATTGTTGGTGGAACAGTATATGGAAATGTCTATGGTGGAGCCAATACATCAGTTGTTAATGGTATGACAGATGTTAATATTGGTACTTCAGCTGTTAACAAAGCAGGTCTAACTGAAGGAGATATTTGGATTAGAGGAACTGTCTATGGTGGTGGTGAATCTAATGCTGCAGGTTCTCCAGATTATGACTTTACAGCTATCTCTGTTACTGAAGGTATTAATATAGACATTAATGGTGAAGGATATTCTGAAAATAGTCACCAATTCAAATTAAATGGATCTATCTTTGGTTCAGGTAATGCCTCATCTTCTGCAGGAGACTCAACAATTTATATTAAAAAGCTTGGAACAATAGATAATCCTAATGATAATTTATCAATTCAAAGAACAACATATTTAACTATAGATGAATCAGTAATTCACTTAATAGGAGCAACTGATATTACTAATAAATATTCAAATGCTCAATACTCATTTAACTTGATTGGTAAAATAGTTGATGAACAACATGTGGGAGGACTTGTACTTAAAAATAATTCAACTTTATTATTGGATCAAAACGCCAATCAAATGGTATCATTTACTTCAGCTGTAGATGTTAATGGTTCACAACAAGTAGCTACTGTAACTATTGATGAGAATACAAAGACAGTAACTAAAAATGTTGATAATAGAGTATACTTGCTAGCTGGTAAAAACTTAAATATTGCTGGTGATGCTGATGCTAATGATGAAGGAAAAGTTACAGGAATGTCTTTCTTTGGAATATATCGTAATTCTGGAGGAAATATTGATGAAACTGGAATTTATTCTCCAACATATTCCTATGATGATACAGCACCATCTTCAGATATAGTAATTGGTAGTTCCTATATCTTAGGACAACATCATACTAATCATGATATAACTTTAGATGGATTCTATACTAATTATTTAGAAGAAGGTAAAATAAAAACTGCATATATTGAGCCAACTCCACCTAATGTTGACTACTATAGATGGCAAATCGGTACTAATGCAATTGAATATGAATTTACAATGACAGCATCTAAGTATCTATCTATGGGAACTAATTCATTATCGTTAATTGATTTCCCTAATGGTGATACAACATTTACTGTTCTTGACTTTGATGTTTCAGAATTAAATGAAGAATTAACAATGGTTGATGAAAGTGAAGTTCCTAAATTTGCAAGAGTTGGTTCACCAGAGGCTAACTTATTCGGTTTAAGTATGAAGAGTGAGTCTACAGAATGGACTTCATTTAATAAAACAACTTTCTTAAGTGAAGATAATGGTTCATTTGATGGAGATGACACATATCTAACAAGTAGTGATCCTGGAGCTCCTAATATGGCTTTCTTCCTATATCATGCGAAAAACTTAGAAATGGAAGGCGATTTAGGTACTGTTATTATTAATATGGAGGCATCACGTCGTAAAACAGGAGCTGAGTATGAATTTGATGTTAAATATGTCACAATAAAAATAAATATTGAAGCAATTACTCACTCTGATGGTGATCACTACGATGCAAGTATTACTTATGGTAAAAAATATTCAATGCCTATCACAACAGCAGTTAATATAACTCCTAAGTCACAATTTACTGAATATTATTCATTGATTGCTAATGATGAAATGAAAAATATTTATGGTATTAATCATGATTACTATCGTACTTTAGTAACTAAATATATCTTCCCAGTAGGAACTACAATAACTTTAATTGACTTATCTGGGGAGTCTCCAAAATACTATTATTACGAAGTAAACTCTACTAATTATCAACAAAAAGTAGCTCAATTAGCCGCGGATAATGAATTGTCGTACCGGTTATCGGATTTTATAGCTATGGATACGACGACGCGGTCGAATAAATATAATGATTCGGTCAAAAACTTAGAGTATTATGATGAAGATATGGAAATGGCTTATGAAGAATTCTTGTTTATATTTGATTTCAAAGATGCTAATATCACAACTGCTCAATTAGATAATGAAGTATTATTTGAACTTCGTACTGATGAAGATAGAACTTCAGTAACAGTTTTAGATAAACGTCAAGAAGATCGTGATATGGTATTTAATATCTATACTACAAGTAATATAGCTTTATCCCAAACAGTGAATACTGCAAATACTAACTATTATTATGATTCTCCTAATACTACAGTTTATAGTACACAAGTATCATATAGTACTAGTGGTACAAGTCAAAAAGTAATTGATACAAATTATGAAGCAAGTAGTATGGGTGTTAATATTCAACTATTTGATAGTCAAGGTACTAGTGTTAGTTCATCGATGTTATCTGGTACTAAGATTAATATTAATGGTACTGATTACTATGTTGATAGTGATGGAGTATTTAGAATTAAACTGGCTGATAAAGTTACTAATGTAGTTAGAAATATGAGAATAACAGTTGATTCTCTCTTACCGGCAGGTAATTACACGATGAAGTATTCAATTATTGCCTCTTCAGATGGACTACATGCATCAGACTTGAATGTTCCAACATATACTCAAAATATTCAAGTAATTAGTTCAGACAATACAATTACAGTAACGAATGATGATAAAACAAAGATTTTCTATGCTGATACAGGTCTAAATGAAGCTGGTAATAAGATTAATGCTTATCAAGTTAAATATACTTCTACTTTAGCTAATGCTAATTTAAGATTAAGTATTTATAAACGTAAGGTTGATACATCTTCAGATACAGAATATACAGAAATAGAATACTCAAAACTATTCGAGAATAATTTAACTGGTACAGGATCTACAGTATATCCATACGAAGTATCATTACCGTTTGGAGTATCTCCTTATACAATACCACTTACAGTTAATCCTAATGCTAAGAGTGGAACTTATAAGTTAGTCTTCAAATTATGTGATAATGATCAAGTTGTTGATACTGATGAGACATATTTAATAGTTAAAAAACCAGTTGTTTCTCCATAAATAGTATGGTAAAATTTAGGAAGGTGATAGAATGAAAAAAGTAGGTTCCTGGATTCTAGGAATAATTGAAGCAGTTATAATTGCATATGTAATTTTCTTAACTGGATGCTTATTATTTGTTAATGATTTTGGTTTTACCCAATTTGGTAAATATACACTAGTTGAAGTTAATAAAGGACAAGCTACTTTATTAAATGGGGTTGAAGAAGGAGACCTTTTAGTAATAAGAGATGGTAGTGATATTGTAAAAGGAAATGTTATTTACTATTACAGTGTTATTAATGAACAATACTTTGTTAAAAAAGCTATGGTAACTGAAATAAAAGATGATGGTTTTGGTGCTATGTATTCACTAGATGTAGCTAATAAAGGTGAAACTGCTGTTGTTAATGATAAAAAAGTAATAGGTAATTATGTTTCAATTCATAGAAATCTAGGTAAAGTATTAAATGTTTTAGAGTCTAAAATAGGCTTCTTATTCCTAGTATTATTACCAATGATGTGTATCTTTATCTATCATGTATATTCATTCATAATAATCTTAAAGTTTGAAAAGAATGAAGATTTAGAAGAAGAAATAGAAGTATTGGACGACAAACCTAAAAAGAAGAGAAAAAAGAAGAGGAAATAATCCTCTTTTTTTTGTTTATCTTATACAATTTAATGCTTATATATGATATAATTAAATCAAACTAGGGTGAAGTTTATGAATGGTAAAAAAAAGACAATATTGGTTATATCTCTATTAATCTTTTGTTTTGCTTATTTGACTGTTAGAGGGATTCAAGGTGCCTATGAATCTGCAATATCTGGTGAAGTTGATAATACTGTGGCTAAATGGTCAATTAAGGTAAATAATCAAGAGATTACAAGTGAATCTACTGAAGAGATACCTTTAACTTATACAGTAACAGATCTGACTAATGTTAGAAGTGGAAAAGTAGGACCAGGAGCTAATCTTAACTATCCTATTCAAATAGATGCCTCTGGTAGTGAAGTAGCTATTAAACTTACTTTTACTATTACTGATAAAACTATAAATCCAGATAAAGTATTAACACTAACAGGTGTAACTTCTAGTGATTTAACTATTGTTAGAACTGGAGAAGCTAGTTATAGTACTGTTATTGCTAAAGATGTTTTGAATTCAGTAAAAACCGTAAATATGGCTATGACTTGGGTTGATGATGGATCATTAGTAGAATATAGTGAAGAATCTACTGCAGATGACTTTGTAGAAATAACACTTAATGCTATTCAATATACTGGAGAAGCTCTAGTACCATATAGTGGTTCGTAGGTGATATTATGGAGAATAATAAAATTATTAAATTACTTGGTGTAACTAAAGTAAAAAGATTAGCTAAAATATCATTGGCGTTAATATTAGTATTATTACTTGGCTTTTTCTTTGCTCAATCATATGCTAGATATGAATCATCAGTAAAGTTAAGTTCTAATATTGATAGAGCTGTTTACTTATTAAAGGATGGTAAGATGACATTTAATATAGATCCAGATGCCATTGTACCTAGAAGTACACCTTATACATATACATTTACTGTTGCTAATCATAATGGTAGTATTGAAGGAGATATGAATTTAAAATATTATGTTCAATTGAAAACTACTACTAATCTACCTATAACAGTAAAACTATATAGAAATGAACAATATAGTCCAAGTGCTACTAATATAGCTGAAGGATTTGATTTAGTCCAAGATGAAGATGGAGCTTGGTACAAGCTATATACTAAGTCCCCAGAATATCAATTTCAATATAATGTACAAAGAGAAGATACTTATGTATTAGTAGTTGAATATCCAGAAGTATATAAAAGTCATTTAGTATATTCTGGTGTACCAGAAAATATAGAAGTCGCAATTTATTCAGAACAAAGAGTTTAAAGGAGAAATTATGAAGTATATTAGGAAACATAAAAAACTTAGTATTATTACCCTAGTAGTATTAGTAGGGTTTTTAATATTGGGTGTTGCCTATGGTAAATACTTCTTAAATATTATAAATAATTACATATTGGAAACTAAAAAATTCTATTTTAATAGTTCAGTCTTAACAACTAATAATAAACATTATCAAATAAATAACTGGGATGGTGTAAGTACTTATACTATAACAGTAGATTTAAATAATAAAAAGAATGATGAAAGATATACTACTAGTGATATTGAATATTCTATAAATGTTGATTGTGATAGTACAAAACTTACTTGTACAACTAATAAAAACAGTGGAGTAATTTATGAAGATAATCATACAGATAGTTATCAAATTACAATAGTACCTAGAGTAAACTTCGCTGCTGGAGAATCAATTAGTATCACAACATATGCTGAATCTTCTTCTCCATATGTAAAAAGATTATCTGCTACTTATGAATTAAACGTCGTAAATAGTAGATTCACATACAATATTGACGATAAGAACGGAGACTTAGTAATGAACTTAAACTTAACTAATTCAATGGCTTATTACGAAGTAGAAGAAGCATTTGGTAGTTATTCTGTTGGAGATGAAATATCAAATGATGTTTATTTAACATTAAGTGATGCTGATAAAGCAAAATGCTTTTCCGCAATAGTAACTCTTACATTTGATCCAAGCGTTGTGATATTAGATTCTACTGATGATTCAATTAAAAAAAGATTATCTACTAATTATCAAGAAACTACTATTAACGGGAATAATTATGTTTCAAAATACTCATTTAAAGTAGATGCCGCAACAAATAAAAAAGTTATATTTTATAAAGTAAATCCATATACTAATTATACTTATCCTATAAAGAATCCAACTTCAATTGTTCAAGTTGATGTAAGACTCGCAAGAGAATAAAAATTTCTTTAATTGATAAGTTATGTATGCTATAATTTAAGAGAATAGATAGTGGGTGATAAGATGAATAATATAGTTGATTCTTATAAGAAATTTAAGACTTATAATTTAAAGAAACTAGGAAGAATACTATATAATTCTAAACAACCTGAATCAGTAGAAATACTTGATAGGTATATAAACAACTATTTTAATGCTAAATTCTATAATATCTATGAAACAGTAGAAGATGGGCAACCATTTTCTCTTGAAGTATTACAAGAAGAATTTGATGGTTTAGAAATAGAATTATTAGAAGATCATCGAGAACTTATAAAACAGATAAAAGAGTTAAAAAAAGTAACTTATTTTATATGTAATCTTGATGGAATATATCAGTCAGAAGAAGAACTTCAAAAAATAATAGAAGAAGAAGTAGTAAAAGACCAATATATTCAGATTATTCTAGGTAATAAGAAAGATCTATTTATTAAAGAATTTATTTCAATGTCTCAAAAAGAAAATAAAATACTAGAAACTGAAATTAATGAATTCTTTGATTTAACTACTAGAGAACAAAACAATATAGTAATTATAGATATGACTCATAATATTAAATTACTAAATAGTTATCGTAGAACACTAGTTAATCAGGTCTATAAAGATCAAAAATTATATTTAAAAAAGGCTATTAATATTTTAGAAAAAGTTGCATTTAAGATATTAAAAGATAAATGCTTAGGATTAGATGATAAATTAAGATATATCGTTTTATTAGATAATCCGGCTATTGTAGATGGTGATTTTGCTAAAGAAATAAAAGATATTGTTAATGATAAGTTAATTACTAAGAAACTTGGAATAGCATTATCTGATGAAATATTATTTACTAGAGAGAAAGTCTTTAAAAATGATATTAGATTATCTTGTTTTAGAGATATGACTTATGTAAATGATTTAGATAAGAAATTTGCTGCAGTATTAGCTTTACCAATAGAATACTTTATAATTACTAGTTATAAAACTAAACGTGAAGCTGATATTATTAGTTATGCTAATGCTGATGATAGAATAATAATATGTGAGGAGGATGCCTAATGGATACATTTATTAGATTCTTATATGAATTCATGTCTGTATTCTTTGAAGGATTTCTAGGAATGTTTAAAGGTGTATTCTTAGGATTCATTCAGATGTTTAATATCCGTGAATATGGATATGTTATTTCAATGTATCGTAAAGACTTCCATATGGGAGAATGGATATTAGTAGTAATTGCTATTATTGTTCTAGCTGTTGTTTTAGCATTAATTATATTAGTAATATGGTTTATTATTAGAAAGTATATTAAATTTAGAAAAACATTAGTAGAACAAGAATCTATGTTAGAAGAAATTGGTAATTTACAAAAAGAAGTAGTTAAATTATCAAATGAAAAAGATAAGTTATTAGCTATGAAAGTTTCTCAATTAGGACTTAAACCAGATGAGGCTGAAGTTCTAAGTGAAGAAGATGCTAGTGAAGAAGATAAGAAAGAAGATGTTGTTGACTTATCTAATATCAGATTTAGTAAGCTACATGAAATTGATGTAGAATTTGCTAATTATAAACCAGTTAATTATGGTAATACATTTACCTTAGAAGAATTAGTAGAACACTTTAGAAACTTTGCTGCTTCTAAATTACATTTGTATTATACAACTGAAATGATTAGATTATTCATATCAGGATTAAGTTGTACTAGACTTGTTATCCTACAAGGTATTTCTGGTACAGGTAAAACTTCCTTAGCATATGCTTGGGGTAAATTTATTAAGAATGATGCAATCATTGCTTCCGTACAACCGTCTTGGAGAGATAGAACTGAGTTATTTGGTTACTTCAACGAGTTCACTAAGAAGTTCAATGAAACAGATGTCTTAAAAGGTCTTTACAAGGCTAACTACACAGATGATGTATATGTAACTGTACTAGATGAAATGAATATCGCTCGTGTTGAGTACTACTTCGCCGAGATGTTATCTATTCTAGAAATGCCTAGTCGTGATGAATGGATAATCGAATTAGTACCTAGCACATGGGATAGCGATCCAAAGTTACTAACAAATGGTAAATTAAAAATACCTGGAAATATGTGGTATATCGGTACAATCAATAACGATGACTCTACATTCGCAGTTACTGATAAAGTGTACGACCGTGCTATGCCTATTGATATTAATGATAAAGGACAAGTATTTGAACCAGAAGATAGAGATTCTCTAGATATTAATAGTTCTTATCTAGAAGGATTATTTGAAGCTGCTAAAGCTAAGAATAAATTATCTGAAGAGATGGAAAAGAAAATAGATGATATGGATAATTATGTTATTAAACATTTCCGTATAGCTTTCGGTAACCGTATTGTTAAACAGATGAGAGACTTTGTTGCAACATTTGTAGAATGTGGTGGAACTGAAATAGATGCAGTAGACTACTTTATTGCAAGAAAAATCTTCAGAAAGTTTGAACAATTAAATATAGCTTATATTAGAGATGAAATTGATGATTTCATTAAATGGCTAGATCAAACATTTGGTAAAGAACATTTCAATGAATGTAAAGATTACCTAACTAGACTTAAGAAATTAGTATAATAAAAATGGGGTGATGATATGGATGAAGAGAAAACATTTCTCGAGAGCATTAATTCTACTTTAAATATTGATCGTGATTATGTTAATCAAAAATTTGATTATGAGTGGTTAGATAGAATTGAGGATACTCTTCCTTATCTTGATAATATCATAAGAAATCCTAAGAGATTCATTATTAATGAGGAAGAAGTAGTTAAAGTAGAACTTGCTCGTAAAACAACAGTAGAGTCAATTATTCATCTAACTCAGCACACTAACTTAATTCAAGATTATGATGAAAAAACAAGTGATGTTAAACCATCTAAAGTATTAAATATTAATCGTGATGAGTCTCTTGATACTTATGAAAATAGATTTATATATACTTTACTTGGTAACTTAGATTTATTCTTCAATGAAAGAGTTAAACAATCAGGTGATAAATCTAAATTTAGTGATAAGAAGATTATTAAATATGTAGGTAATGCTAGAGTAGGAACTGAAACTATTAGTGTAGATATTGATGTTAATTCATTTGATAAGAATGAAGAAGAAGTAAGAAATGCTAATGGTGAGAGTTTTGCTGAACGTGTTTCTAAAATTAAGATTCAAATGGATGGTTTTAAGGGATCTGAGTTATATAGAACACTTAGTAAATTGCATGTTGCTCCAGTAAGATCACCTATTAGAAAGACTAATGTAATTTTAAAGAATCCTAACTTCCAAAAAGCAGAAGAGTTATGGAATTATATGCAATTATTTAAGTCTAAAGATAAAAAAGAAATGTCTAAGATGAACTACTATGATGATGGTGTAATTAGACAGGATTATAACTCAGTATTCTTAATGTTATATAATTATAATAAATTAATTAGTACTGAGAAACCTAACACTAAGTTTGAGAGAAAAATAGCAGAAATGAGTGAAGCTTTCATCAATAATATCTTAGACAGTAGTGAAACAGTAAATGAAGATGATTTAAAAGAAATATTTATCAAGAGAATAGATAAGATTAAAGAAGATAATATTAGAAAATATGCTTATATATTTGAAGTATTTGATGATCGTTTAACTAGAGAAAAAGATAAATATACTGATTTATTATCTTATATGGAAAAAGAGGATTAAAATGAGCAAAGGATTTAAGACATTTATGATTATGAAAAGAATAATTGATATTATTCTTATTACAGTAATAGTAGTATATGTATCAACTATTCTTATTCAAAGAATATCTGGTAATAAGAGTGTATTTGGTTACCGTGTTTATAATGTTGCTTCTGAAAGTATGGTTCCAGTCTATAAAGTAAATGATGTTATTGCGGTTAAAGATTGTGATCCAAATACTTTAAGAGTAGGTGATGATATAGCTTATTTAGGAGTGGATAATAGCTTAAATGGAAAGATTATTACCCATAGAATTATTAATATAGAAGATAAAAATGGTTCTAGAGAAATAACTACTAAAGGAGTTAATAATGATTTAACAGACCCATCTATTACTGCTAAACAAGTAATAGGAAAAGTAGTTGGAGTAGTACCATTTATATCTGCCATTAATAAGGTAATAATGACTCAAGCAGGATTCTATTTCTTGATATTTGTACCAGTTGTTTTAATAGCTTGTATGGAAATTGCTGAAACTATAATAGAAGGAAAGATTGAAAAGAAGGAATTAATAGAAATAATGGACTAAGGAAGAGTTGATAAATTGAAAAAAAAGATTAATCGACAATTTACTGAAGAAGAAAAAGAATACATTAAGAAGAACAAGAGACTTCTTCTTATTCGTAGTGTCCTAATGATAGGATTTCTTTTGGGATTCAATATTTTTGCTTGGTTTATCTATGTTTCAAAAGTAAGTACTACCATGGATATTCATGCACTTAGTTGGGATGTTGTCTTCTCAGAAGGCGGTAATGCAGTTAAAGAAGTAAACATTGCATTAGATGTATATCCTGGAATGGAAGAGTATACTCATACTATTTCTATTACTAATTCTAGTGAAACATCCGCAAACCTATATTTTGATACTAAGAGTGTTACTTTATTTGGTAATGAATTATTAACAGATTCATTAACTGAAGCAGAAAAAGAAGAATTATTAAGAACAGTATTACCATTAACTATCGAGTATGAATTAGGTACTACTCTAATGAATCAATCAACTAGTTCATATTTTACAGTTAATATTAATTGGCCATATGAAGGAAATGAATATTTTAAAGTACCATCTATATTTGGTTATAGTAGTGACTTAACTTATTATACAAAGAGTGGGTCTAACTATACTGTAACAGAAGTAAATGGTTCTACATATAATGCATTAAAGGATTCCCTATATTTAGCAAAAGATGATATAGATAGCTATATAGGAGAAACTTGTGGATACTATCAAAAATCTAATAATAAAAGCTGTTTAGAACTAAAAGGAGAATTAGTTGCAGAACAATCAAACGCAGGGTAACCTGCTTTTTTAGTAATAAAGTACATTGTTTATTGAACAAAAAGTATAAAAGGAGTATATTATATATAATAGGTAGTGTAGGTGTTTATATATGAATAAAAAAGGATTTACTTTAGTAGAATTGTTAGTCACAATTGCGGTGTTTTCAATAATTATGGGATTATCAATACCAGTATTAAGAATGGTTCAAGGGACACAATCAGAGAGGAAATATTCTTTGTATTTGGATAATATTAAGTATGCTTCCAAAGTATATGTTGATTCATATTCAGTGGATTTATTCTCAGGAAAAGATTCAGGCTGTGCCTACATATATTATAAAGATTTAAAAAAGTATAATATGATAAAAGATATAGATAT
>CAMNCL010000015.1 GCA_946534345.1 uncultured Caryophanales bacterium | reverse complement strand
CATTATACCATAAATTTTAAAAATTATTTTGCTCAGAATATTACTATATTGCGATCAAATAAGTTTCGAATTTACAAAATGTATATAATGTTGTAAATACAATAAAAAATAGAAGTTATTTAACTTCTATCTTTTCTTTTCCACCCATATATGGTTGTAGTACTTTTGGTATTTTAATACTTCCATCTTCTTGGTAGTTGTTTTCTATTAAAGCTATTAATCCTCTAGGAGTAGCAACAACAGTATTATTTAGAGTATGTAAGTAATATGTTCCTTTATCTCCTTTAGTTCTAATACCTAATCTTCTAGCTTGTGCATCCCCTAAGTTAGAACAACTTGCTACTTCAAAGTATTTTTGTTGTCTTGGACTCCATGCTTCAATATCACATGATTTAACTTTTAGGTCAGCTAAGTCTCCACTACAACATTCCAATTGTCTTACTGGAATATCCCAATTTCTAAATATTTCAACTGTAAGTTTCCACATTTTGTTATACCAATCCATTGATTCTTCTGGTTCACATATAACAATCATTTCTTGCTTTTCAAATTGGTGAACTCTATATAATCCTCTCTCTTCTAAGCCATGACTTCCACCTTCTTTTCTAAAACATGGTGAATAACTAGTCATATTAATTGGTAGTTCTTCTTTCTTAATAATTTGATCTTTAAACTTACCAATCATAGAATGCTCTGAAGTACCTATTAAGAATAGATCTTCTCCTTCTATCTTATACATCATTGCTTCCATTTCAGGGAAAGACATAACTCCAGTTACAACATCTGCATGAATCATAAATGGTGGTATTGCATAAGTAAATCCATGATCAATCATAAAGTCTCTAGCGTAAGCAATCATAGCTTCATGAAGTCTTGCAATATCACCCAATAAATAATAAAAGCCTTCTCCACTAGTTCTACCAGCAGCCTCTTTATCCATTCCTTTCAACTTCAAAATAATATCTGCATGATATGGTATTTCATAACTAGGTACTACAGGATCTCCAAACTTCTCTACTTCAACATTTTCACTATCATCTTTTCCAATTGGAACAGATTCATCCATCATTTGTGGAATAACTAACATCTTTTCACGAATTTGTTTTTGAATTTCAGGAAATTCTTCATCAATTTCCTTAATTCTCTTATCCATTTCAGCTATTTCAGTTTTAACATCCTCAGCATCTTCTTTTTTACCATCACGCATTAAAGCACCAATAGACTTACTTAATTGATTCTTTAATGCCTTTAAATTATCCCCTTCAGTTTGTAATGTTCTAGCTTTTTCATCTAATTCTTTTACTTCATCTACTAAAGGTAATTTCTCATCTTGAAACTTCTTCTTAATATTCTCTTTTACTAAATCTCCATTTTCTCTTATTAATTTTATATCTATCATTTATATCACTCCTCTATAAAATCTACTCTTATTTTAACTTTATCAGTACTCTCATTTGAACCAATTAATTCTATTGAAAATGTTTCTACAAATTCTGCTTTATCATTAACAGTACCAAGTTTTATCTCTCTTCCATTAACATCAAAAGTATAACTTATTTCTCCTTGCCATATACATTGAGCATCTTTAGGGCACCTACTGTCAGAAGAACTAACTAATGTTACTTTTAAATCATCATTAAATATAGCCGGTTGTTTCATTTTTATTATAGCAGTTTGTTTCATATTTAAGGTAAACACTTCACCAAAATATACATTAATATCTTCTGGTGGCGTTTTTGGGATATTAGGTACTGCCGATTGCCTATTATTAAGAAACAATGCAGCCATTATACCTATTAGTACTAATACACCAATAACTATTCCTATTCTTAATTTCTTATTTTTCATATTATCTCCTCAAATCTATATTTTTGTTTAATATCAGGATATTTATTATGATCTACTTCCGAGAGAAACATCTCCTTAGATCTTACCCAATTATCATTATCATGCTTATATACAACCATTTCTTCCAAAGATTCACTATCTTTTGCAATCATTAATACTTCTACAATAAAACCTTTGAAATGCCTATATTTAGCCCCAACTTTAACTTCTCTCATAATTCCTCCTAACAAAAAAAGAATAGTACAAGGAGTGCATATGCACGGTACCATCCTTTTATTAACTTTATTTAGATAACGGCTTTAGCCGGGATTTATTAATCCTCTATAGAGTAGATAAGTAAATCTTCTATATCGTTTACACCAACCACGAATTCTCTTTGATAGAAAAATTTACTATTAGTTCTAATCACTGATTTATTTAATTATAGTAAATAATTAATCCTTTTTCAAGTATCAATTAGTTATCTCACACATATTACCAGAATTAACTATTGCTTGATTTGAATATTCTATTACAGTTTCCTCATCAATTTCTTCTTCAACAGTTTCTGCAAATCCATAAGTACCATCAGACATACTAACATAATATTTAGGTGGATTAACATTGTTATCAACTTTAACATATGCTGAAATAGATTCTCTCATAAGGTAGAATGGTAAATGAACTTTATTTCCTAAATCAGGATAATTAAAATAATATACTCCTTGAGTAGGATTATAATCTTCACCATTACATTTTACTTTTCCATCATTTATTCCTTTTCTAACTTTATCAATAACCTTTGTAGATGCATAAACATAATATGAATTACCTACTGCTTCATTTGCTTTTCTAACTTTACCCATATTACCCATTATAAATAAAACCATACCACATAAGAAGAAAAGTACAAAAGTAGTTACAAATACTTTCTTATGACGATAATCTTTTTCTAATGATCTTTGATTACCATTAGTTAACATTACCTTTTCTTCATATAAATGATCAGAAAGACCAATAATAGGTAAGAAGATTACTACAAATAAAGCTGTAAGCAAACCATTATATTTAAACTTTTCACCAAGTTTATAGAACATTACAAACATAAATATTTGACCTATAATAGGAACAATACTTAATAAACCAATATATTTATTATGAAAAGCTATTTCCCCTAAAACCATTAAATTATAAATAGGTATAAAGCCTGCCCACCAACGTTTATTGCTCTTCATAAATATTAATTCAATAGAATAAATATAAATAAACATTAATGAACCAATTACTAATAAAATTGGATATTCTGATACTATTAAAAAGTCTAATGAATTTATACCATTAGTATAAGCACTAACTACAAGAAGTAATACAAATGCTAAATATAATAAATATGTAACATAGAAAGCAAAACTTTTATTACCTGTATTATTAGCAATCATCATATTATCATTGTGTTCATTAAATAGTTCAGTTACACCACTTTTATAGTTATCAATAGACTTTTGTAGTGATTTTTGTACTATTTTATTTGTTTCTAAGTTAGGATTAATTGTCCCACACTTTATACAACATCTTGCATTAGCATCCATCATAGCCCCACACTTAGGACATGGTATTCTATTTGCTTGATTTCCATTCATAGTATCATCCTCTTTTTAATTTTAACATATATTAAGAAAAAAATAAATATTCCAAAGCTACTAAAAATATAATATAATTTAATTGGTGATTTAATGAAAAAAATACTAATAATACTATCTATTTTTCTATTATTAGGCTGTTCTAAAGAAGTTGATAATAAACAAATAGAAAAACCTAAAGAGACAAAAAAAGTAGAAGTAAAAGAAACTTATAAAGACTTAAATAATACTCCAATAGGGATATATTCTTTAAACAATAATTCTTTAACTAGATTAAATACTATTACAAAGCACTTAAATGTTGAAGAAGATATTGGTATCTTTCAAATATTTCTATCAAATGAAAATACTATTAATTTAAATACTAATTTTGGAGAAGCATATAATAACGAATGGATTAAATATAATAATATAAAACTTGGTTTTAATATTAAGTATACTCTTAATAATGGACAAACTACATCTTATAATATTCTTAATCCTAGTAATACATTTGATCATTGGGAATACTTAATGAATTATTTATATGATGATTATGCTAATAGAGGTAAATCTTTTTATTCTCATATTGAAGAAAAAGATTATAATGAAAGTACTTTATTTACAGCAATTAAACTACAAGCATCTTATCAATGCAGTGAAATTAAATCTATTGAATTAACTGCTTTTACCTATGATAGTGAAGACGACTTCTTAGATAATGAATATAGAGGTAACTCTAAAGCAACATTAACTATAAATACAAATTAAAAAGTTCTATTTCTAGAACTTTTTTTAATCTTTCGTATACCATGTAGTAGCTATTTCTCTTACATCTATTTCTTTTCCATCTTTATAAGTATGTAGATATGACTTATATCCTCTTCTACCAATTTGAACAGAAGACGTCTTATATTCTTTTCCTTCTTTAGCATTACTATTAGACCAGAATTCTACATGAGCTCTTCCACCTTCAGAATAAGCTTTTATATAGATTGGATATTTATATGTATTTTTAAATTGCATATCAACACACCAACCACTAGAATAACTCGCAACAGTCGCATCCAATCCGCCATCTACATACAAACTCTTCTTATCATGTGGATATCTCTTAACTATTTCTAATCCTCCAAGTAATGCAGCATTATATGTAGTAGTAGCTATCTGACATACACCATTTCCTACAAATTCATAATAGAAAACATACCCAGCTTTATTAAAAGGACCTGCTTTATTACAATATGAAAATACTTGTCCAGGTTCAACTACAGTTCCATTTATATATCCAAGTGCTGTATTTAAATTAATATTTCTTAAATAAGTATTAGGCATAAAAGTAGTCACAAATGAAGAAGTCATAGTATCAATACTAGCATAACTATCATTGTTATTAGCCTGAGTAACATCTCCAACTAAATTAACCACAATACCCTCTTTATATTCAGTATTAATATTCTTACTAATCTCTTCTACACTTTTATTAACATCAAGCTTATAACCATTCATACCCCTTACATAAGATACATTACCAGAAGTATTAAAATAACCATCTACTGCTTCTCTATCAACTTTACTCTTTAAAGAATTAACTGTCTCTGTTAACTTAACAGTATCAAAAGTATAAATAAACTTAAATACTTTTTTCTTATTACTATTTAATCTAATTAATCTTTCACTATACTTAAGATTATTCTGATACTTCTTTATTTGATCTAAACTCTTAGAAACATCTATACTTAATCCAATATCTTTAATTAAATATTCATATTCACTATCATTAACCTTAAATTTAACTAACTTAGTAGTAATATTATCATTATAATATTTAATCCTTTTCTCTGCATTTTCATAAGAATAATTAGATAAATCTAAATCTTCTAAATAAACATTAGGTAATATTTCATTACTATATCTTTTTATAGATTGAACATTTAAAGCTCCTAGTAAAATATATCCTACAATAAGAACTATTAATAAAACTATTAAAACTATTAATTTTTTCTTATTACTGATCTTCATCAATTTCATTATTATCAACTACTTTTTTTAATAATTTCAAAACCTTTTCATAACCATTAGTATTTAGATATACACCATTATCAGTATACTCTTCATTTAATTTATCATTTAAAGATAATTCTTTATATACATCTATATATTCAACTTTTTTATCTTTAGCTAACTCCTCTATCATTTCATTTAAGTTATTAATTCTTTCATTAGTAACATTTTCATTAATTAAATCTTCATCAAAGTTTTCAATATCAGTATTAATTGGATAAATAGATTCTATATAAATCTTAGTATATGTACGATTCTTTTTAATATTATCTATAATCTCACTTAGATTAGTAACAGTATCTACTGCTTCTACTCCATCTTTTAAATCATTAAATCCTAATTCTATAAATACTATAGATGGATTATACCTATATACTAGATCTTCTAAGTTATTTAATAAGTCTTCAGTCTTATAATCATGATTATTTAATTTAGTATAGTGATAGTCTAAATCTTCAAAGTTTAAATTATCTGTATGAAAATCACCAACAAATATATAATTATCATCGACAATCTTAACGACTTTTTCCTCAGTAACCTTCTTAACTTTAGGTTTACTACTATCAGTAGAACGATTTAGTAAAGCAAGTACCGCAACTACTAATAATACAATAAATAGTACTGTTAAAATTACATTACGTAGAATACTTAAATCAACACTTTTTCTTTTAACAGGTTTACTATTTAATACTTTCTTTTTACTTTTCGCATCTACTCTACCTTCTAAGAAACTAGTATCTAGAGAATCTACATCATTTAATCTTTCTTTATCTATTCTAATACGAGTAGTATTTTCAATTGATTCTTTTATTTTCCTAGGTGTTCTCTTCTTAGGTTCTTTTTTTACTGTTGGTTTACTTGATATTTTATAAGGTTTACTTTTAGCCATAATCTACCCTCTTTTCTTATACAACAGTATTATATCAAAAATAATAATTATAAAAAAGATACAATTAAAGATATTTTAAAATAGTCTATGTGTAAAGTAGATATGTTTAATAATTAAAAAAAGCTGTGAATGTGCTATTATATAATTAGGTGGTAATATGGGTACTACAAAGAAAAGGAAACTAAGGGTTAAGAAAAAGAACTTTACAATATTTGTGGTTTTTATTATGTTTCTTTGCTTTTCTCTCTATGAATTAGGTTTTGTAATAGTCAAATTAATTACTACTCCTAAAGAAGTAGAAACCGAAGAGAAAACTCCTAAGAAAGAGAAAAAAAGTTCAACAGATGATAATAAGTTAAAACAATTAAACAATGTAGATCAAAAAGTAAAATACTTTAGAAAAGATAATATCGATAGATATATAAATTATAAAAAAAAGAATTCTAATCTAGATGATATTCAAATAGTAAAAGATGTTAATATGAACTTAGACTTAACTCCTTATGAAGATAAATTTAAAGCATTGAACATTGGTAAAAATACTATATTAGTTAATAAGTATTATTACTTAGATAAAGACTATGAACCAGATAATCTTGAGCCTATTAGTAAAGTATATGCTCTATCTGGTATGAAATTAGTAAGTGAAGCAAAAGAAGCATTTGAGGAAATGGCAAAAGATGCTTCAAAAGAAGATTTAGAAATAATTGCAATGTCTAGTTATAGAAGTTATGATTATCAAATAGATTTATATAATCGTTATAAAAGACAAGATGGTATTGAAAAAGCAGATTCATATTCAGGAAGGCCTGGTCACTCTGAACATCAAACAGGTTTAGCAGTAGATGTTTATGATGGGGAACTAAACTATACAGAGTTTGAACAAACTAAAGAATTTGATTGGATGCAGGAACATGCTCATGAATATGGATTTATCTTAAGATTTCCAAAAGAAAAGGAAAATGAAACAGGTTATATTTATGAATCATGGCACTATAGATATGTAGGCAAAAAAATAGCTAAATACATAAAAGAAAACAATATATCATTAGAAGAATATATTGCTACACAATAAAAAGAGGTATCTATGATACCTCTTATATTATTTCTATTTCATCACCATCGTATCTTCTTTTAAAAAACTTAAACAAATGATAAAAACCTGTAAATATTAACCATATCAATAGTATTAAGTTACTAATCTGAACTAATGATAATATAGTTTCATTTTGATATAGTACACTTACTTCAACTAAATCAACTGAGTCATATGCTGCTAAAGCAACAAATGACATAAAGAAGAAGTATAAAATACTGAAGAAAGCATAATTAATAATCTTCTTAAAAATAGTTAATTGTTTACTAAATAGAGTATATAGTATCATACCAGTAACAAAAATAATTATGAAGAAATATACTATTGTTGATGGAAAACAAATATAATTCATAATTGCTTTAACAAATGAATTAACACATGTTTTAACATAAGTACTATAACTAATTAATATACCAATAATAAAACCCACATATATTCCTATTGCAATCATTTGTACAAGTTCATTATCTCTTTTTAAATTAATAATTAGAATTATAAATAAAAGAAGGCTTAATATAAACATCTCAATAGAAAGAAAAGAGGAAAATATATATTTAAATATTATTCCAAACTTTTCTAATAATGATAAGTTCATACAATCACCTTCTCTAGCCAACCAATTCTGCTATGTATACAGTTTGTGTAGAATCATTATCTTTCGTACACGTAATCATAGTTAAAACTGTCTTACTTTTATTCCTTTTTATTTTAACGACTCCATTCTTTTTTACTTCATAAATATTAACAATCTTATATTGATATTTATGACCGTTATAGGTTACATATGCACTGTCTCCAATACCCAATCTATATAAGAATGCAAAATATGATATGTAAGCATCACCTGAGTGAGCCATTAGTATTAAGTTGCCATTAACAACATCAGGAGTAGTCGATCCTGACACCATAGTTACATTATATTGAATATTATTATAATGATTCCCAACGTTGTAAAATCCTCTTTTTAATCCAATCTTAGGAATTTCTAAAACACCTAAATATTTACTATAATCGACTTGATAATTTTGATTATTCTCTTGTGGTTTTTTATTATCTACATTATCAGCAACAGGTGCATTATCTACAACATCATCGTTACTAACATTCTTGGGTATATCCTTATCCATCATAGCTATTTTCATATCAGAATAGATTTCATCATGCATTTTAGCTAGGTAATTCCAAGATAAAGCAATTATACCCGCAAAAATAAATAAAGAGCCAATTAGTAATGTATGGCTCTTTTTAATCTTATTGTTTACTTTCAACAGGTTTTGTATTCGCATAAACAATACCTACGCCACAAAGCAATACAATTAAACCAATGAAGTAAATTGTTTGAGCAGCATTCATTCCTGTATCAGGAGATCCTACGATATCAAATTGAATACCACTTGGTATATCAACAGGTCCTAATCCAACAACTTTTTGATGATTAGTAGCTGGTGCGAAAACTATAAGCTTTCCTGAACTAAAATGACCAGTAATAGAAACATCTACAGATTTAGTTTCTTCAATTACACTTCCAACAGGAACTCTAACATAGAATTTAGTACCAGCAGGAACACCAGTAAGTGTTAAATCTTTTCCACTTTGATCAACAACTTTAGCTCCAGCAACACCATTAACTTTAATATCATATGTTTGTAGTGCATTAGATGGATTTCCAACAACACTAATTAAACCTGTTTGATAATATTTTCCATCTGGAGTTTTAGATAAATCTTCAGTAGCACTTACATCTAATGTAGCAGCATCTGCAACATTTGTGATTGTTTTTGCTTTTGCAACTAATTCTTTTACTTTAGCAGTTACATTTGTCGCATTAGCTCCCTCAACTGTGTCTCCAGATACACTAGTACCACCAACTAATTGGAATTTAGTAGCATTATTAAATGCTGCCTCTGTTTGTAGAGAAATTGGATCTGGATCATCCTCATTGTAAACTCTTTCACGTGAAGCAAAATATTTAGTCATACTATTATCAGGATATTTTTGAGCTAGATATGACCAAATTGCAGCTTGTGTAGCCCATGCTTCTATTTCTTCTTCATAATCGCCAGTATATGTTGTAATCTTCTTTCCACTAGCCATACTGTTTTGTAAAATATAAATCAATCCTGGATCGCTGTTCAATTTTGTAGCGAATTCACTAGCATCTTTTGAATATGCCTCTCCATTTTGAAGTACTTCATTACGCATTTCTACACAGAACACATGATTTGCTCTTGCTCTAGAATTTGCATAGTAGAAAGTAGTATATACAGCATCATCCCCACTTTCGGTATATGCTATTACTCCATCAGCACCACTACCATCTCCGCTTGATACCATTGTAAATCCATCAGCAGGTGCTGCATAACTTACTGTATCACCTTGATTATTAATGATACCAAATGCACCAATTGAGAATAATGCAAATGCTGCAACTATAACAGATAATGCAACTGAAAAGTCAACATTTGAACGTAATCCTTTCTTTTGTTTTTGTTTTTTCACTTCTTGAGAATCTTGCATGTATATTTTTTCCATATAATCACCTAACCTTACATTAATATTATATCATATTTAAATTAAAAGCAAATACTTTTTTTAATCTATTTCAAAAATATTGTTTACATTAATATCATAGACATCTTTCTTGACATATAAAGTCATTAAAATATCTCCTTCTTTTACTGAATCTCCTACTAATTTATTTAGCTTAACTCCTACTGAATAATCAATTCGATCAGTCTTTTTTATTTTACCTGATCCTAAAGAAAGAGATAGTTTTCCAACTTCTAAAGCATTAATCTTCTTTACTACACCTGCTTTATTACTTCTTATTTTCATAGTTTTGTTACTAACTACTATATCTCTTAAATCCCCATCTTGATATTTAACTAACTCTTCAAACTTTTTATATGCTTTACCAGTATCTATACTATCTATAACCAGTTTCTTAGCATCTTCTTTAGATATTTCTTTTCCCATACTTACCATTTCAGTAGCTAATTCAATACATAAATCATAAAGATTATTAGAATCTTCTTTTCCTTTTAGTACTTCGATTGCTTCTTTTACTTCTAAAGCATTTCCAATACAAGTACCTAATGGAGTATTCATATCACTTATAAGAGTTCTTACTTCTCTGCCATATACTTCACCTATTTTTATCATTATATTACTTAACTCTTTAGCTTCTTCCTTTGTCCTTAATAATGCTCCATTACCATATTTAACATCTATTATTATTTTATCAGCACCACTAGCTATCTTTTTACTCATGATACTAGAAGCAATTAATGGTATAGAAGATACAGTCGCAGTAACATCTCTAAGTGCATAAATTACTTTATCCATTGGAACTAAATCTCTAGTTTGAGCTGTAATAGCAATACCAATGTCTTTAACTTGTCTCTCTATTTCTCTATCTTTAAGATTAACTCTAAATCCTGGTATACTTTCTAATTTATCGATAGTTCCACCAGTATATCCTAATCCTCTTCCACTCATTTTAATTACAGGAATCCCTAGAGAAGCTACTATAGGTGCAATTATCAATGTAGTCTTATCACCTATTCCTCCAGTAGAATGCTTATCTACTTTTATTCCTTCTATATCATAAAAATCTAATACCTCACCACTATCGATGAATATTTTAGTAAGAGAAAAGATCTCTTCATCTGTCATACCATTAATACATATAGCCATTAATAAGCTAGACATTTGATAATCCGCTATTTCTCCATTTAAGTATCCATTAAAGAAATAATCTAATTCTTTGTAGCTTAATTCTTTCCCTAATCTTTTTTTATTAATTATATCTAGTATCATACTAACTCCTTTCTAAACTGATCCGAATCCCTTTTTATATATCCATTCTTTTCATATAATCTATGTGCTTCTACTCTTTCATATCCACAAGTTAATTGTATGTACATAGTGTTTTCTTCTCTAGCAATCTTTTCTGCATATTCAAGTAATTTAGTACCTATACCTTTACCACGATATTCACTTAATACTGATACATAATCTAGTAAATAATAATATTTATCAAGAATTGGATTAAATATCTTAGTCATTAATAAATATCCACATACTTTATCATCTAGAGTTACTACTATTTCATGGAACTCATTTGATTCAAAATTCTTTTTTTCAATATCAAATGCTTCTTTTAAAATAGCATTTACTTCATTTAAATCACTATCTCTATAATCTCTAGCAATTATCATATCATCACCATCTTAATAAGATTATATCACAACAAAACAAATATCCACAAAAATTGTGGATATTTTTAATTAAATAAGCTTTTGAAAAAATCTTTTATTTTGTCCCATATACTTGTTAAAAAGTTATCATTACTTGTGGTTTGAGTAGTTCTAATAATAAGTATTAATTATTAAACCAATATTAAAGAAACGGATTATTTTTCCGTTTCTTCATTTTCTTCTTTAGTATGGCTAGATAAAAATGTTACTTTTTCAGCAATAATTTCCATCACGTTTTCTTTTTGCCCCTCTTTATCAATGGTTCTAGATTGAATCCTACCTTTTACTCCTACAATGTCTCCTTTTTCGCAATACTCGCTGGTATTACTGGCAATAGCATCAAAGGCAACACAATCAATGAAATCAGTATCATATGTTCCTTCACTATTTTTAAAACTTCTTGGGATGGCTAGTGGTATGGTTGCGACTTTAATACCGTTATCAGATTTATTAACAGTAATATTTCTAGTTAATCTTCCAACGAGTACTATCTGATTAAGCATGAATCACCTCCTCTCAGCGTGTATATTACGACAACACTATTAAGATGACAAATCACACTTTTAACTATTTCAAAAGAAAAAGATACTAAAAAAAGATAATTCATTAGTGAATTATCTTTTTCTATTATAATAATGATTTCATTATACTAATTTACTCTTTTGTAAGAATTTTTTGTTTTGTAGGTCTAATACTATCAATAGTATCTTCAAAAGAACCTACTCCTGATGTATATGGACTAATTAAAGAACTTGCGAAGTCAACTACATCTACATTTTTTACTATTACTTCTTCATCAGGTAAAAGCCCTACTCTTTCAAAATGTTCTGTTTCTAAATATTCTGAAGAGAAATCAAGTCTCTTTGCTAAATCATATGCTTCTTTATCATAGAATCTAACTGCTATCTCTTCAGTATCTTTTTCTTTATCAATAACATAATAACCATCTACTTGATCTCGTAATCTTTTAGTATAGTTAGCTTTTCTAACATGTAATTCTACTTTACCATTTTTATTTTGAATTACAGTCATTTTCATACCTGCAGTTTCATAATCTAAAATGAATCTTTCCTTTTCTCTAGTTAATTCAAGATCACTAGTATAATTTGATTTTCCAAGTTGTCCATAAAAGCCATATGATGGATCACGTTGTTCCTCTGCTCTTTCAACATCTTCATGAGAAAGTCTAACTCCATTAAGAAGTTTACTAACTAGTTCATATTGTTCTTCTTTTATTATGCCATTTGCTAATAGATGCATCGCAACATCATATTTCATTATACTACCTCCTATCTTCATTTTAGTCACTAAAAAAACGATTGTCAATCAAACAACCGCTTTACAAATTTCTTTTAATTAATTGATTTAATTCAACTGCATATTCCATAGGTAATTCTTCTCTAAATTTCTCAATGAAACCTAGTATTATTAAATCCATGGCTCTCTCATGAGATATTCCTCTACTCATTAAATAGAACAAATTATCTTCATTTATTTTAGAGACAGTTGCTTCATGTTCAATATTACTACTTTCATTAAAACATGAATTAGTTGGAATAGTATCACTCTTAGATAATTCATCTAGAATTAAAGTATCACATTTAACACTAGCTTCACTATTATCTGCTTTAGTATTAATTAATACTTTACCTCTATATGTTGCATTACCACCATTTCTAGCAATACTCTTAGAAATAATATTACTCTTAGTATTCTTTCCTAAATGAATCATTCTAGCACCGGTATCTTGTATTTGACCGGTACCTGCTACACTAATTGTAATACATGTTCCTTTAGAATTATCTCCTTTTAAGATACAAGCAGGATATTTCATAGTAACTTTAGAACCTATATTACCATCAATCCATTCCATTGTACCATTCTCATCTACCATTGCTCTTTTAGTTACTAAATTATAAACATTATTAGCCCAATTTTGAACAGTGGAATAACGACATTTACTATTCTTTCCAACATATATTTCTACAACAGCAGCATGCAGACTACTCTCACTATAAGTAGGTGCAGTACAACCTTCTATATAATGTAGATCACTATTATCATCGACAATTATCAAAGTTCTTTCAAATTGTCCCATATTACGACTATTAATTCTAAAATAACTTTGTAAGGGTCTATCTAATTTAGTATTTGGTGGTATATAGATGAAACTTCCTCCAGAGAATACTGCTCCGTTAAGAGCTGCAAACTTATTATCTGCATTACTTACTATCTTTCCAAAATACTTCTTTACAAGATCAGGATACTTTCTCATCGCATCTTCTATTGAAGTAAATATTACTTTCTTCTCTTCAATTTCTTTTAACATAGAGTGATATATTACTTCACTTTCATATTGAACTCCCATACCACCCATATGTATTTCAGCTTCACGAACACCTACTGAATCCAAATCATCAACAATTGGTTTTAAGACATTATTCCAATCATTCATAATTTTATCATCCTGTAAATTATTCTTATAATAAATAATCTTTTCAAAATCAAGATCTATTTCTGGACCAAATTTAGGCATCTCAAGATCTACAAACTTTTTATAACTATCTAGTCTATATTTCTTGATCCACTCTTCTTCACCTTTTATAGAAGAAATTGTCTTAATTTTATCATTACTTAATCCAATTACTTCCATTTAACCACCTCTAGTCTATTTAGTGTTTACTTTTTCTTTTTCTCTATTTAGATACATATCTAATTTCATTTTCTTGATGTAATCATTTTCCATTTGAGCATATCTATATGCTAATTCTTTTGGTTTTAAACTACCATTATTTACTGCATTCATTCTATCTACAAAGAAATCAGTAGATTTAAGCATATAATCTTTCATATCATTTATTGTTACCATATCTTTATCAAAGATATCTCTACCATCAAGTTTCTCTAAGATATAGCACATACCTTCTTGTACTTCTCCATTTACTAGTTTTATTTTAGTACCAAATGATTCTCCATTAGATAAAGTATTAGTATAATTCACTCTATCATATACTGGCACTTCTTCTAGTGGATTAAATGGATTAATATAAACTCCATTAACATTCACTAGAAATGCATATGCTTTCTCCTCTGGTATTTCTGATGCGTTTCTTTCTACATCAAAATATCTAATTTGCCCTATACGTACTTTATCAGCACTAATTTTTGTATGTTTCATTTAAAAATCCCCCTATCACATACATTATTTTAATTCATCTAACATTTTATTAACCGCTACACTTGGTAGTAAGGCACAATTCTTTCTATTAGGTTGTATATTATCATATACATTTAGTTCTCCTAATAATTCTTTATCATATTCTTTATCATTAATCATATTTTGATAATTAAGAAGTATCTTTTTAACTTCAGCTACACTTTTACCAATTAATGATCTAATCATAATAGAAGTAGCACTAGTACTAATTGCACAAGCTTCTCCATCAAATCTAATATCCTTAACAGTATTATCTTCTATCTTCATCATGAAGTTTAAATCATCAATACAACTTTCACTATTAGTACGAGTCTTTAAATAACTATCATCTTCTATTAATCCTCTATTCATTGGATCTCCATAATTATCTAAAATAATCTCTCTTCTAAAATTCTCATCCATATAATCACCTATATTATTACCTTATAGATATCATTATTATTCTTTAATACTTCTACTAATTTATCTATTTCTTCATAAGTATTATAGAAATACATACTTACTCTAACTGTATTTTTAATACCTATTTCATCTTTTAATAATTTAGTACAGTGATTTCCTGCTCTTACACAGATATTATAATGATTTAAATAAACTGCAGTATCTTGAGCAAATATATCCTTAATATTAAATGAAATAATACCACTATCACTATTATTATTGTAGATAACTATATTATTAATGTCTTTTACTTTATTAATAAAATACTTCTTTAATTCTACTTCATAATCATGTATCTTATCCATTCCAATACTCATTAAATATTTAATAGCTTCTCCTAAACCAATAACCTCGGCAATTGGAGGAGTACCAGCTTCAAACTTGGTTGGTATGTTCTTTAACTCATATGAATTATCTTCTTCAAAGTAATTGTTCATTCCACCACCATAGAATACTGGTTCCATTTCTTTTAATAAGTCATATCTACCAACTAATATTCCTACTCCAGTTGGTCCACACATCTTATGACCTGAAAAAGATAAGAAATCTATATAACTATTTTTAAAATCCACCTTCATATGTGGAACAGATTGAGCTCCATCAACATTAAATAATATCTTATTATCGTGTGCAAACTTACCTATTTTTTTAACATCTCTTACATCACCAATCACATTACTTACATGTGCAAGACTTATTACTTTAGTCTTCTTAGTAACACATTTCTTTATATTATCTAGTGTTAATTCATAATTCTTATTTAATGGTACATATTTAATTACTATACCTATTTCTTCACTTAGTTTTATCCAAGGCAGTACATTAGAAGCATGTTCTCCTTTATTTAGTAGAACTTCATCACCTTTTTTTAGATGTTTTTTCATATAACCAAATACAACCATATTAAGTGACATAGTAGCTCCACTGGTATAAATAACTTCATTACCATCACAATTAATAAATTCTCCAACTAATCTTCTAACATCATCATATAACTCATTAGTCTTAACCGCAGCTTCATAATCTCCTCTATGAATATTAGAAGTATGTTTTAAATAATACTTATTCATAGAATCTATTACTACTTTAGGTTTTAATGTAGTGGCTCCATTGTCAAAATAAATTATATCTTCTTTTAACATTGGAAAATCTTCTCGATTCATTTAACCACCTCCTATATCTTATCTATCTCTTTTATAAATCTTTCTATTTTATTTAGATCAATACTATCACTATTAATTAAATAACTATTTAATAATAATTTATAAGAATCTTCTCTATTTATTCCTCTACTCATTAAATAGAATAGTTTTTCTTCACTAAATTTACCAATATAAGCACCATGATTACTATCTACATCATAATTATCTATTAATAAATTAGGACATATTGTACTTTTACCATTATTCATATTTATAATTTGATTCTCTTGATTACAAATACATTTACTACTACTCTTAGGTACTATTCCATTAACATAATAAGTTAATATCTTATTTTTTACATTTACTCCATGATTATATAATTCACTATGAGTATTATTCTTATTATGATTAACGCTTATTCTTAATTCATTATCATCATAATTAATATTATTATAGTAATAATATAGAGTAATATCTTCCTTATTCATATTAATTTCTACATTACTACTACTATTTATTGAATAATGATAAATAATAGTATCTTCTTCTATTTCATATTTATAATCACTATTTTTATTATCATCTACTATATATAATATCTTACTCATCTACGGTATCCTCAATATTAGTATAGCCTTCTTTTTCTACTTCAAGGGCTAAGCTAATATCTCCACTCTTTTGAATCTTACCATCTTTTAAAATATGAACATAATCTGGTTTTAAATACTCAAGTATTCTAGGATAATGTGTAATTATAAGTAGAGATGCTTCTTTATTCTCCTTCATATAATCATTTATATTTTCACATACTATTCTTAAACTATCGACATCTAATCCTGAATCTATTTCATCTAAAATAATATATTTTGGCTTTAATACTTTTAGCTGAAGAACTTCATTCTTTTTCTTTTCTCCTCCACTAAAGCCCATATTAAGAGATCTATGTAACATCTTACTATCTAGTTTTACTTCCTTCATAGCTTTTTCCATATCAGTAATAAAACTATATAGATTTACTTTTTCTCCAGTTTGAGAGGCAAGTGCAGTTCTTAAGAATTCACTATTACTTACACCTTCTATAACTGTAGGATCTTGCATACATAGGAATAATCCTTTTTTAGCTCTCTCATCAACAGTTAATCCTAATATGCTTTCTTTATCTATTAAGATATCTCCTTTAGTAACATTATATTTATAATGACCCATTATAGCTTTAGCCAAAGTACTTTTACCAGTTCCATTAGGTCCCATAATAACATGAGTTTCTCCCTCTTTAATCTTTAAAGATAAGCCATTTAATATATTTAAATCACTATCAGCGATAGAACAATTAAGATTTTTAATTTCTAGCACAATACCACCTCTTCTAAAAACCACTCTTATTTTACCACAAATATTGTTATAAAACAAAAAAAATCAACTATTTAAGTTGATTTTTAAGCTATTCTTTTAAAAACATTTTCTTCATCAAAGCCATATTTTTCATCATCATCTTTTAACCATTTGCTTGCTTCATGAAGAGCAGTGAATAATTGTTCACTATTTTTTACTTTATCTTTTAGTCTTTCATTCTCTGATAATAATGAAGTTGCAGCTCTCTTATAATAATCAGCTTTCTCTTCTAATTTACGATTATCCATTGTTAATTGACTAACTTTTTCTTTTGTTTCATTTAATTCTTCTTCTAAGTTATTATTATGATCTTCTAAACTACGCATCTTATTTACTAACTTATCTACTATTGCAGCAGCTTCAGTTGCATCTGAGACATCAACTTGAGTATCTTCTACAACATCTCCAAAGTTTTCATAACTATCATCTACAGTTTCTTTCTCTTCTAAATCTTGCATATCATCTGTATCAACTGTATCCTCAGTCATATCCATATCATCTTCATCTGTTTCTACTAATTGTTGTGGAGTAAATTGTACAAGATCTACATTAGGCATTTCCTCTACTTCTTCGGCAGAAGCATTATCATTTACATCTTCTTCTACAAGATCATCTTCAATATTTTCTTCAACTTCTGAATCAACTGATTCTTCTAATTCATTAGTATCTTCTACAGTTTCTTCCTCGTGGTTTTCAACTACTTCTTCGTTAGAATTATCTTCTACATTTTCAGTTACTTCGTCTGTAGTAGCCTCTTCAACAACTTCTTCTTCAGTATTAGATTCATCTAATACTTCTTCTTGACTATTAAATGCATCTTCTACTACATTCTCATCAACATTTACATTACTAACATCTAAATTCTCTTCAGTATTTTCAGGAGTTACTTCTTCAACGTTTTCTTCTACATTATCTTCTGCAACTTCTTCTACTTTTTCTTCACCAAGTGCTAAAGAAACAACTTCTTCTTCTGGATCATTTTTACATAAAGCAATCTTTGAATCACTTACACTTATAAAACTAAAATATTCATTATTTACTAAATTATTTCCATCTATATCATATATTGTTGCTTCTGAGAATAAATCATTAAATACAAATTTTCCTTCAGCTCCAATATTTTGAGTAATCTTTTCTTTAATAGTATTAGCTGCAGTCACCAATCTAGTAGCTTCTGTTGGATTAGATCTATCTTCAATAGCTTTTTTTACTTTCTCACTAACTGGTGTTACAGGTTCTACTAATAGAGTATCCTCATTTAGAACTTTTACTTTTCTATTATTGAATGGAATTACTACTTTACCTTCAGGACTAACTACACCTATATCAGCTAATTCTTCAGGCTTATTTGCACCAATAGCAACCTTTAAATTAGTAGTAGCTATAATATTACCGTTCTTTAATCTATCTTTTCCTTCATTTAAGAAGAAATATTTAGTACTTTCATTTCCTTCTTGCACGTCAAAATAAACGACACGGTAATCGTCACGTCCTTGATATTTAACATTATTCATCTTTTCTTCTAATGCCATCATAACACCACCAATACTATACTCTAATCTAACAATAAATATACCACAAATTAAAAGTCAAAACAACCTTTTTTATTAAAATATTCAAATTGCATTATCTTTAATAATAAGATACAATAAGTGTGGTGATACCATGGAGAAACAAAGACGTTTATTATTCGCAAGAAATGTATTTCTATTTATCATTTTTGTCTGCTTTGGAGTAATAATTGTTACTGAAAAGGCATCTGGTCTATTAATTCCTAGAGTAGAAAAGAAAATGAAAGAGTATTTAAATACTAACTATCAAGATATATTAAGTGATATTAAAACAAGTGCGGTAGTATATGATAAAACTATTTATCGTATGAAAGTAACCTCAGAAGAAAATAAAGATTTATTCTTTTATATATACTATTCTGAAAAAAAACTAAGTGATACTTATCAAAAAGACTATATAGAAGGAAATAGATTATTAACTAGAATAAAAAAAGATTTAGAAAATGACATTAGAAAAAAGATTAATACTAGTGTTAAAGTAGATGTCTTAGCCAGTCTAGATAAATATACTACTAGAGTAAAAGATAGAATAATTAAAGAAGATAATCTATTAGAATTAAAATTCTATACTGTAGAAAAAGAAATACCAATTAGCAATTGGAATTCTAAAGTTATAAATCAAAGTATAGTAGATTTTATAAAGAAATTTAAAGATAATAATATAACTCCAAAGAGTTATAAATTAATAATTACTAATAGTAAAGATGTTACTGAAGCTATTGAAATTAGTAATATTACAGAAGATTTTATTACAAATAAAGATAATGAAAAGATAATTAAAGATATACTTGCGGATAATAATTCTAAATTAGTAAAAGATAATAATATAAAATACAAGTATTTAAATGAGGAGGAATAATATGAACGATTGTATTTTTTGTAAAATAATTAATGGAGAATTACCTTCAAAAACTATATATGAAGATGATTTACTAAAGGTAATAATGAATATTAATCCTAATACTAATGGACATTTATTAGTATTGCCAAAAGAACATTATACTAATATTATGGATATTAAAGATGAAGTAATTACTCATAGTTTAAAAGTAATTAGAGAAAATCTATTCCCATTATTAAAAGAAAAACTAAACTGTGAAGGATTAACTTTAGCGGAAAACAATGAATTAGGTCAAGAAATCAAACATTTTCACATACATCTAATTCCTAGATATCCAAAAGATGGGGCTGATTTCCAATATGACGAATCTAAGTTATCTGATTTAGATGAAGTATTTGAAAAGTTAACTAAATAAATGGTATTTTAATTACCATTTATTTTATTGCAAGAAAATAATATTTTTGTTATTATATTAAATGTGTACAGGAGGAATATTATGAAAAATAAAAAATTAATAGTTTATACAATTAGTCTACTATTAGTAGCAGTATTAGTTACTGGATGTGGAAAGGAAATTGCTGTTAAGAATGGTTCTAAAGTAGCAGTATCTACAAAGAAGCAAAAGTATACAGCTACTGAATATTATAATAAGATAAAGGAAGATAATATCTCTAAACTAGTAGATATGCTTGATAAAGATATATTATTTGATAAATATAAAACAGATGATAAAGAAACAGAAGCTATTGATAAGCAAATAGAACAAATTAAATCTTATTATGGTAGTGATGAAAACACTTATAATAGTATGTTAAAACAATATTTTGGTGCTAATGATGAAAAAGAATTAAGAGAAAACCTAAAACTTGAATATAAGAGAAACTTAGCTGTAGAAGATTATGTAGAGAAGAATATTAAAGATAGTGAAATTAAAAAATACTATGAAGAAAAAGTATTTGGAGAAGTTAAAGCTAGTCATATTCTAATTAGTATCAATACTAAAAGTAATGCAACTGATGAAGAGAAGAAAGCAGCTGAAGAAAAAGCTTTAAAGAAAGCTAATAAAGTACTTGAAAAATTAAATAATGGTGAAAAGTTTGCTGATTTAGCTAAGAAATATTCTAATGATGAAGCAACTGCAATTAATGGTGGAGATTTAGGATATTTCAATTTAGATGAAATGGTTACTGAATTCTCTGATGCAGTTAAAAACTTAAAAAATAAAGAATATACTAAAGAACCTATTAAAACTGAATATGGATATCATATTATTATGAAAACTGGTGAAAAGAATAAAGCTAAATTAAAAGATGTTAAGAGTGACATCATTGAAAAAATTAGAAAACAAAAATTAAATGATGATCCATCACTATACTATACTGCTCTAAAGGGATTTAGAGAAGATAACAAAATTAGTTGGAATGATGATACTTTAAAGAAAGCTTATAACAGTTATGTAGATGATCTAATTGAAAGCGCTAAAGCATCAACTAGTACAAATCAATAAAAGAAGTTAATATAAATTAACTTCTTTTTTTATTCTTCTTCATATTTTAAACCTTTTTGATATAATTTTTCTTTTACTTTAAGATCTAACTCCTTACCACTATATTTTCTACTGTATTTACGATATAACTTTTCATATTCTTTTTTCGCAATCTCTTTATCATTTTCAAAAGTATAACTACTAATCACACTATTTATCAGGCTAATATCATATCCATTTTGTTTTAAATCATTATATATCTTTTGTTTTAGTACTACTCCACCTTTATTATGATTAGTTTTTATACCCTTATCAATTAATTTTTTTATTCTGGATAATTGTTCTTCATCTGTAAATACTACTATTTCTTCATTAATTATATCCTGATCTATCTTTTTATCAGCTAATTCTTTAGCTATTTTATATGGTCCTTTATTTGTAGTAATTATTTGATTATTAATATAGCTTTTCGTATACATTCTATCATTTAAGTACCCTTGTTTTAAGAGTTTTTCTATAGCTTTATCAACTAAATCATTAGGATACTCTTTTCTTAATAGTGATTGTTTTAATTCATAAGTACTTTTAAATCTATTATTAATACTAGTTAATGCTACATAATAGACATCACATTCTTGATTATATTTATCTATTTCAATAAGTAAGTCATCATCTATATCTTTTTTTAACAGTAAATTATATTTTAAGATAACATCTTCATATAAAACTATATCTTTATCATTATCTAGAAATATTTTATATCTACCTTTAGTCATTTTCTTATATTTAACTATTTTCAAAGCAATCACCTATAAATATTATAACATAAAAAAAGGTCTCGAAAGACTATCTCTTAACTTCGATTAGTCCTTCTGCAACCTCTTCTAGGGCCCTCCCAATATTCTTTTTACTTTTGTACTCGGATTCAGGCATTTGTAAATATCCATCCTTGGCAATTTGTTTGCTCCTACGAGCAGCAATATGAACTAATTCATATTTGGAAT
>CAMNCL010000014.1 GCA_946534345.1 uncultured Caryophanales bacterium | reverse complement strand
TATTTATTCGCCTTTGACCAAGATAGTGAAGCAATTCGGCATAGTACCGATCGTCTTTCTAAGATCGGTACTAACTTCACTATCATTAAAAGTAATTTTGTAAATATGAAAGAAGAATTACAGAAACTTAATGTGTCAAAGGTAGATGGAATTCTATTTGATTTAGGAGTTTCATCGCCTCAATTAGACGATAGTGAAAGAGGTTTTTCTTATCACAATGATGCAAAACTTGATATGCGTATGGATAAGGACCAATCATTATCAGCTTATGATGTTGTAAATAACTATTCTAAAGAGCAATTAGCTACTATATTTAAAAAATATGGTGAATCTAAGTTCGCTAATAATATAGCAAAAAGAATAGTTGAATATAGAAAAGATAAAAGTATAGAAACTACTTTAGAATTAGTTGAAATAATTAAAACAGCTGTTCCAATGAAGTTTAGAATTGATAAACATCCAGCTCGTCAAATATTTCAAGCTATAAGAATTGAAGTTAATCAAGAATTAACTATATTAGAACCTGCTCTTCTTCAAGCATTAGAGTTACTAAATGTAGGTGGAAGATGCGCAGTAATTACTTTTCATTCTTTAGAAGATAGAATAGTTAAACAATTATTTAATGAAAAAACTAAAGTAGATGATAAAGTAAAAGGAATGCCTAATATACCAGAAGAATATTTACCTGATTATAAATTGGTATATAATAAAGCAATTAGTCCTAGTGAAGAAGAACTTAATAATAATCCAAGAGCTCGTAGTTCTAAATTACGTGTAATTGAAAGGATAAAATAGGAGTGAGACTATGAAAAAGTATAAGAAGAAAGTTAAAATGTCAAAGTTTGAGAAATTAATATACTCTCTAGCTATTTTCTTATTGGTTATAGCACCTATTTCAATAGTTTTCTCCAAAGCTACTTTGGCAAAAGTAAATTTTGATGTAGAAAAACAAAAGAAAGAGATTGAAGTTCAAAAGAAAACTAATGAGTCATTAGCAATGACTATTGATGAATTAGCTTCATTAACTAAAATTCAAGAAGTTGCAGAACAACAAGGTTTAAGTTATAATAATGGTAATATAAAGTCTGTTGTTAATGACAATTAGAATTAGGATGTGATATCTTGGCTAAAAGGAAGAGAAAAAATAATATTAAATATTCCAAAATTGTTATATTAGGTTCTCTTCTTTTATTTTGCCTAATGATAGGGAGAATCATACAATTAGGATTGTCTAGTGAAATAGATGGAACTAATTTAAAAGAATTAGCTAGTAATAGAACTACAAGGACTGATATTATTTCAGCAGAGAGAGGTTCAATATATTCTAGTAATGGAGATATATTAGCTCAAAATGTAGCTTCTTATAAGTTAATAGCTTATTTAGATCCTAAAAGAACTACTAATAAGAAGAAACCTCAACATGTAGTTGATAAAGAGGATACAGCTACTAAATTAGCTCCAATTATAGGAATGGAAAAAGATGAAGTATTAAAATACTTAAATAAAGAGAATGTCTATCAAACCGAGTTTGGAATTAAAGGAAAAGGTTTAAATGAATTAACTAAGAAAAAAATAGAAGCTTTAAACTTACCTGGTTTAGATTTTATTGAAAGTTTTAAGAGATATTATCCTAAAGGTAATTTTGCTTCATATACTATTGGTTATACTAGAACTAGTGATGATGGAGAAACAACTAAAGGAGAATTAGGTATTGAAAAGCAATATGATAAACTTCTAAAAGGAGAAGATGGATCAATTACTTATCAAAAAGATTTAAAAGGTTATAAAATAGCTGATACTCCAGTAGTTAGAAAAGATGCTATTCAAGGAAAAGATATTTATCTTACACTTGATTCTAATATTCAATTCTTTGTAGAACAAGCAATTAATAATTCTCATAAAGGATATAATTGGGAATGGTTTCATATAACAGTATTGGATGCTAAGACAGGAGCTGTTTTAGGTACTAGTACTAGCCCTTCATTTGATCCTAATAAAAGAGATTTAACTAATTATTTAGATATGATGATTTCTTCACCTTATGAACCTGGTAGTACGATGAAAACATTTACTTATATGGCAGCCCTAGAAAATGGTGTTTATAATGGTAGTGAAACATATCGTTCAGGAGTATATAAGACAAAAGATGGCACAGAAATTGGTGACTGGGACCGTGGAGGTTGGGGAGTTATCTCCTTTGATAAAGGTTATGCAATGAGTAGTAACGTTGGTGTAATTAACTTAATTAATAGACATATGTCTAGTCTTATGTTAAAACAATATTTCAAAAAACTTGGTTTTGGTAAAAAAACAGGTATTGAATTACCAAATGAAGCTAAGGGTAAATTAGATTTTAGATATGAAACAGAAATCTATAATGCTGGATTTGGTCAAGGTATTACTACAACACCAATTCAAAATGTTAAGGCATTAACTCCACTCACAAATGATGGTATGTTACTAGAACCTTATATTATTTCTAAGATAGTTGATTCTGATACAAAAGAAGTTGTCGTAGAAAATAAAAAGAAAGAAGTTGAAAGAGTAGCTTCTTCTAATACAGTTCAAAAGATGATTCAATTAATGAGTGATTGTGTTAATGGAATTGGTAATACTGGTAGTGGATATAGAATTGATAGTGGTGAATTAATAGGTAAAACTGGTACTGCACAAATAGCTAATGAACGCAGTGGAGGATACTTAAGTGGTAAAGAAGATATTATTTCATCTTTTTCTGGTATTTATCCTAAAAGTAATCCTCAAGTAATTATCTATGCTTCTGTAAAAAAACCAAGTGGAGGAAGTCAAAAACCAGTAAGTAATGCAGTTAAAGAAATAGTTAAGAATATTTCTAAATATTATGGTAATAGTGATAGTAATAATTCTACTGTAGTAGACATCAAGGATTATAAAGTAGAAAGTTTTATTAATAAAAAGGTAGATAAAGCTACTGTATCTCTACAAAATCAAAGTATAAAGTATACTATAATTGGAAATGGTAATAAGATTGTCAACCAGTCTCCAGATTATGGTGAAATTATTACTAATAATGATATAATATATTTGATAACAAATGATAATGCAATGCAAGTACCTAGTGTAGTTGGATTATCTTCTAAAGTTAGTAGAGATGTTCTACAAAAATTAGGACTAAATGTAAAACTAGATGGAGTAGGCTATGTTACAGAACAATCCATAGCTCCTGGAACTGGTATTACTAATGGTATGGAAATAACATTAAAATTAGCTCCTAAGTATCAATAAAGGGATGGTTAGTATGAAAAAAATGATTAATATTCGTAATAATATAATTATAGTTTTATGTATAACTATAGTGTTAATGGCTATAGGCTTTGTGGCTATATCTATGAGACTAAAGAGTTATCAAGATAAAGAAGAATCATTTAATGTTGTATTCTATGAAGCTTCTAGACAAAATACAACAAAGGGATCTAATAAATCTCCAGTAGGTGATGTATCAATTGATTCCTCTGGTAAAATACTAAATATGAACTTTTCTTTATTCGCTGCTCATGATGAATTAACTTATTCAGTAATTGTTAAGAATAAAGGAACTCTTCCAGCTAAAATAATAAAAGTTCATAAAAATCCTGATTATGATATAGAAACTTATAAAAAACTAATCTATCCAGTAACTATAACTACATCAGATATAGAAGGTAAAACACTATTACCAGGAGAAGAATTAGAATATAAAATAATAGTCTATTATAACCCTTCTATAAATAGTAATGTTACTAAGAATTTTAGTTATAATATTGCTCTAATAACAGAGTCTAATTAAAAAGCAAAGATTCTTTGCTTTTTTTTATGTTTTTGTTTATAATTATATATAGTAGGAAGTGATTATTATGAAAAAGAAAATAATCATAATAATACTAGTTTTATTATTTTTAATAGCTGGTATTTCAATATATTTAGGTATTTACTTTACTAAGTTAAGTAAACCTACATATATTGTTGGTGAATGTATAGATAAAATAGATGCTGGAATATCAAATTATATAAAAAAAGACGATAAATATAATGTTGGAGATTCCTATACTATAAAGTCTAATTTAGACTTTGATTTAGAGAGTGAAGACTATTTAAAAAAATCAAAGACTGATCCTGAGTATTTAAAAAAATATAATATGATTAAGAATTTAAGCTTAACTAAAAATGATATTAGTATAATTCAAAATAAAAAGGCAAAAAAACTATTATATGAAGTACATAGTACTTTAGATAAAGAAAAAATATTTGATTATAAACAGTTAATTGAAAATTCAACTAAGTATTATTACTTAGAAGATGTTCAGAAGAAATATGTTAATGATGGTACAGATAATTATTTTGAAATGTATGATGAAGAGACTGATACTTTAGGTAATATAGAGTATCTACATCAAGCTTTTGTTAATGCTTTAAAAGCAAGTTTAGAAGAAGAGTACTTTGAATCATCTCCTAAGACTATTACTATTGATAATAAGAATGTAAATGCTAATCAAATATACCTTCGTATTGATGATAAATTACTACATACAATACTAAATGATACTATTAGTAATTTAAAAAAAGATGAGAAAGCTAATAAGATTTTAACTAGTTTAGATTCTGATTTTTCTAAATATAAGATTAAAAATAGTAAAAGATTATTAGATAAACAAGAATCATATACAGTTAATATATATACAAGTAAATATCGTAATAAAGTATTAAAATATGAGATTATTCATCTAAAGGGAGATGAAAAGAAAACTTATATTTATGAAGGTAATTTAGCTCATGGAAACTTTTATTATATTGAAGATGATTCTGTTATCTATAATGTAGAAGTAAATAATGATAATAAAGTATTAGAAAGTAAAATAAAAGATTCTACTAATAAAGAGTTAGGTATATTTAAGATAGAGAAGAATGATAATAGTGTTTATTATACTTTTAACTTTGATGATAAGAAGACTAAATATGATATTATATATTCTTCAAAATTTAATAAAGTTAAAGCTAATAAGAGTTATACTAATGAAAAGAAACTATCTTTTAAACATATAGAAAATAAAGTAAGTATAATGAGTGGAACAATTACTTTAACTTCTGAAATTACTAATAAAGCTAAAATAGCAGAAGATACAAGTGAAGCTGTTTTATCTTCCACTTTATCAGAAGAACAAAAAGATAAATATAAGAATAAGCAAACTAGATTAGAAGAAAGATTAAAAAAATAGGAGGGTATTATGGCAGAGAAAAAAGATACTAAGAAAAAAACAAAAAAGAAACCAGTAAATAGTAATAAAACTACTAAGAGAAAAACTACTAATAGAAAGACAGTTAGAAAGAAAAAAGAAGATAAATCTCTAAATTTATTAAAAATAGTTTTCTGTTTATTAATAGTTTTAGTTATTGTTTTAAGTGTTGTGGTTGTGAAAAAGAAACAAGAGTTTAATGATAAAGTAAATGCTAATATCGCAATACCTATAATAAATAAAGAAACAGAAGCAGCATTTAGTATTAATTTGAAATCATTAAGTGAAAAAGGTCAATATATTTTTAGAATCTCTAATTCTAGAGCTAATGATATTAATACTGAGGATCTTAATTATACTATTTATGTCCAAAATAATACTGATAGTAAAATATCTCTTACTAAATATGGTAGTGATAAAGATCTAATTACTAATCAACAAGAGACTATTATTAATGGTGGTAAAGTTGCTAAAAATGAAAAAGTTTCAGAATATTATGTGGTTAAAATAACTGATGCTGGTAGTCTTGGAAAGAAAGACATGGTTAATGTAAAAGTAGCTGTAACTAAGTAGGAATTGTTCCTACTTTTTATGTGCTTCCAATTGACTTGATTTTTTGATTATGGTACAATTTAATAGAGTATATATAGGTGGAGGGCGTTTATGAATTTTGATATTGATAATGATAAAATTCAAATAGAAAAAGATGGAAAATTAGTAGATTGTGATATGCTATTTTCATTTCTTGATAAAGATGTAAAAAAAGTGTTTTTTGGATACACAGATCACAGTATGAAAGACGGAAGAGAAATGCTTTATATTTCTTCTTTAGATATGGATAAAGCAGATGTAGATAATCCATTAGAGTGTTTAGAAAAAGTAACTGATCCAAAAGAATTAGAAATAGTTGGTAATTTTCTAAATAATATTGATGAAGAAGTAAATGGATAGGAGGATGAAGTAAGATGAATGAAGAGATGAACATGAATTCAGAAGAACAAGCTTTAATTGATAGAGTTGAAGAAGCTTCAAGAGCTTATCAAGAACAATTAGATAAGTTACGTGATAAGCAAGAAGAGTATCGTGAAGCATCAAGTTCTACTTTAGGAAGAGTTTCTACTGAAGGAAGAAATAAAATTATTAATGATTATGATGGAAGTTTTATCAGTGATCGTCCTGAGTTTACTGATGCCTCTGCAAAAGTTGAAGGTCAAATAGATGGATCTGCTTTAAAAGAAGATATAGAAAAAGATGATAGTTTTCAAGCTATGAGAACTCCTAGTCTAAAAGATGAAAGAAAAGCAGCTGCTAATATGGAATTTACTGGAGAGGATACTTTAGATAGTATTGCAGATAAATTAGATGAAGCAGTTAATAAGGGCGTATTATTTAGAAGTCAAGCTGATGAACTATTTGAAAGAGTAGGAGAAGAACTACACTTGGCTGATAAAGAAAGAATAGAAGAGTTATTAAAAGAAAACGAAGACTTAGAAAAAGATAGAAGAGAAAACGAAGAACGTAGAAATGAATTAGAAGGTGAAGCTAGTGATCTTTCTGGTTATGATGAAGCAATAAGTCAAATTAATGATCAAATCGCTAGAAATCAAGAAGAAATAGCTGCTTTACAAGAAGAAATTGAATCAGCTCCAAAAACACTTACAATGAATGATTTAAAAGCAAAACGCTCTACTAAACAATTAAGTTCTGATATGGATAAAATTGCTGCTGCATTAGAAAAACGTCAAGAAGAATTAGAAGAAGCAGAAGAAGAATTAAGAAAATATCGTGAAAGTATGAATAATAGTACTACTAATTCTAGTAGTTATGATTTAGAAACAATCTTTAATGGAGAATATTACCCATCAAAACCTGGAGAAATGACAGATGAAGAAATAGAAGAAGAAATGATGAAAATCTATTTAAGCAGACATCCAGAAGCAAATCCAGATGAATTAGAAGTAATTCGTGGAATGGGAGTAATGGATGATGAAAATGGAAATCTATATGAACCATTCGCAATAGGTAAAAAGATTCCTAAAGAAGATGATATTGAAGAAGACTTAGATGATGACTATGATTTAGAAACAATCTTTAATGGAGAGTATTATCCATCAAAACCTGGAGAAATGACAGATGAAGAAATAGAAAAAGAAATGATGGATATCTATTTAAGAATACATCCAGAAGCAAATCCAGATGAATTAGAAGTAATCCGTGGAATGGGAGCAATGGATGATGAAAATGGTAATATCTACGAACCATTCGCAATAGGTAAGAAGGTTCCTAAAAAAGAAGAAAAAGAAGAAGACTTAGATGATGATTATGAATTAGAAACCATTTATAATGGAGAGTATTATCCATCAAGACCAGGAGAGTTATCAGATGATGAGATAGAAAGAGAAATGATGGATAGTTATCTAAGAAATAATCAAGTAGATTCTGCTGATGATTTAGAAGTAATCCGTGGAATGGGTGCTCAAACTGATGAGAGTGGTAATGTATATGAACCATTTGCCATTGGTAGAAGAGTTAAGAAAGGTACTAAAGAAGAGAATTTAGAAGAAGATTTAACTACTGAAGAAAGTATTAGACAAGAAATTGAGGAATTAAAAAGACAAAGAGCAGAATTAACTGGAGAAGAATATGTTTCACCAAATGTAATGGCAGATGATTTAGATAAAGAATTAGATAGAATTGAAATAGAATTATCAACATCTCGTAAAGAGGCTCAAAGATTAATTGATGAATATGAACAAAGCAATAGAGAGATGAATGAAGAAATCTCTAAAGAAGAACCAGATGAAGATTTAATTGTTCAAGCTAAAGATAATAAGGTTGAATTCCAAAATGCAATTAAAGAAGTAAGAGACAGAATTACTTCATTACAAGCTCAAAAAGAACAAGTTAATACTCAAATCTTAGCAAGAGATAGTTTATCTCCAGAAGAACAAGATAAGATAAGAGAAGTATTAAGTGATATGTCTGTTGTAAAGGCTGTTATGGAACAAAAAGGTCTTGCAGATATCTGGAATAAAAAGGCAGAAGAGAGAACTGCTGAAGAACAAGAGTTAGTAGCAGATGCTTTAAGAGAAGCAATGAATAGAGTGACTGATGCTAAAGTTAAGAGTAGAAATACTCCAGTTATGGATCTTGTTCAAGCAATCTATAAAACTGATGAACAAGTAGTTCAAGAAGAAGAATCTAGAGAGACAAGTTTAACTTCTGAAGAATTAGAAAATGCAACTGAAAATGCTAGTGCTTTACCTCAAAGGGTTTTAAGTAATTCAAAAGATGATGAACCTGATTACGAACCAGGAGAAGCACCTGAAGATATGCAAGAAGTAATGAATGCAGAAGATGAAACAGTAGCTATTTATGAAGGTAGATTCTATAATAATGAACCTAGAGAATTAACAGATGAAGAAATAGAAGAAGAAATGATGAATATCTTCTTAAGAGAAAATCCTGATATGGATCCAAGTGAATTAGAAGTAATTCGTGGAATGGAAGTTCTAACTGATGAAAATGGAGAATTATATGAACCATTTGCTATTGGAAGAAGATCTGTAAAAGAAGTAGAAGATTCTAAAGATGACTATGATTTAGAGACAATCTATAATGGAGAATATTATCAAATTAGACCTGGATATATAAGTGATGAACAAATAGAAGAAGATATGATGAATATATATTTAAGAGAACATCCTGAAGCAAATCCAGAAGATTTAGTAGTAGTTCGTGGAATGGGAGCAATGGATGATGAAAATGGAAATATCTATGAACCATTCGCAATAGCTAAAAAAGTTCCTAAGAAGGGAAAAGGTGATTTAGGCATTACGCCTGGTCCAGGTCCAGAACCAGGTCCGGGTCCAGAACCAGGTCCGGGTCCAGATCCAACACCAGGTCCAGATCCAACTCCTGAACAAACTCCAGATACAGAATTAGAATTAACTGATTCAGAAAAAGCATATTCACTTCAAGATATTGAAACTAAACTATATGTTGGTGTTTATGGAGATGAAGAGAAACCTAATTTTAATGCAATTAGAGATGATAGAAGATCTGAAGTAAGTATTTCAAAAGTATTCCGTAGTAATTTAGAGACAGGAGCAGGAGTAAGTTATTTTGTATTATCTATAATTCCTGCCGCAACAAAGTCTCTTTTCGCAACACTATCTAGTATGATTGCTACATATAAAACTGTACTTAGTGGTAAGAGTACAAGATATATATCTAACTTTAATAAAGTATGGGATAGTTTAACAGATGAAGAAAAAGAAATAATTTGGAATCAATATAAATCAACTGAAGTTATTAAAATGAAAGGACTTATTGATATTAATACATTAATATTAGAAAAAATGGTTGAATATGGAATGGAAAAAGTCCAAAGAAATAATGATATCATTGAAGCCAATTATAAAATATTGATAACTGCTAAAGAAACTATAAAAGATATAGATAATCAATTAAGTGATGGTTCACTAGATGAAAGTACTAGAAATGCTCTTTTAACACAACGTGAACAATTAGTTAGAGAAGGTGGAAAAGCTGCTCGTACTATTGTTGAAACTAGAAGAACGAACACTGAAATCTTATCTTCTGGAATTCATGGATTAGAAGAAGATATTAAAGCTCAACAAAGTAAAATGAATTATGAAGGATTTAGACATGCAAAAATTGGAAAAGTAGATATTGAAGAATTACAAGAAAGATATGCTGCTAATGGTAATAAATATGAAGCAGCAGTCGCAAGAATTGATAAATATGATAATACAGAAGATTATGAAGAATTAATGGATAGCTTTATTGATTCAGAACAATTCTCAATAGAAAATACTGAAATCAAAAAGATTTTAATGGGTCAAAAATCTGTAGGATTCATGCAACATAGCACATTAAATGAACCATTAGATTATAGACCAGATCCATATATTAGAAACTTATTAATGACTGCTACTGCAATTACTACAGTTATTAGTGCTATAAATGCTCATAGAGTTCATGAAATTGATAATAAAGAGTTACAAAGACAAATTCAAGAAGCTAATGCTAAGAATAAAGCTGGAGAACAAGATGTTATTGATACAGCACAACATCAATTAGATCAAAGAGGTAAAATAGCAGAAGGTGATTTAATAAGAGCTAGAAGAGATTCCTCTGGATATCATGGATTGATGGAAAGAAAAGGATTAGATACTAATGGTAAAGATTGGATGGATGCATTAAGATCAACTGAATACTATAAAAATCACAATGTTGATGATCATGCTATCGAAGATGCAATCTTACAAGAAGCTAAAGACAGAACAGACTTCCTTCTAGATGCTCGTGCTAATGGATTAATTTCTGATGATGAGTTATTAAAAGAAACTATGAACCTTGATTCATTTATCAATGATGCATATAAAAATTTAGCAATTGAATATCAACCTGGATTAGCTGAATACATTCAAAATCACCCAGAGTTTGATCATTTAGATGTTTTATATGATAACATTTCTTTCTATGCTAAGAATAGTGATAAAATAGTTGATTCTAATGAAGCTATTTTAGATATATTTAAGGATGCTGAACACTTATCTAACTATAGAGTAGTATATGCACCTGACGGTATAGAATCTGACTTATTCACTACATATATGGGCTTAGTTGGAGTACCTGTTATGGCTCTACAAGCACTAAGAGGTGAAGGTAGAAAGGCTAAGGGTAATCTTAAAGATAGAGATCAAGCTATCAAAGCTGGTATAATGGGATTAAAAGAAGACCATAAAGATGAACCTGTTGTTGAAGAGGAAGAAGTAGTAGAAAATGAAAACGAATCTTCAGACGAAGAAGAAAATGTTGAAGAAGTAGAAGAAACTACTACTGAAAAAGATAATGAAGATTCATCTAAATCAATTATAGTAGATGATGAAGATAATGAAGATCTTTCTCTAGAAGACATTGAACAAATGATTAGCGAAGTTGATACTGAACAAGAAGAATTAGAAAACACTACAGGACGTAGTAGATAAAAAGATATTAGATTTCTAATATCTTTTTCTTTACTTAACAGAAAAATAATTATATTATTGAATTAGATAGGAGTGATAATATGAAGATAATTAAATGTAATGGAACAGGAAATATAATGGCAATATTAACTGAAAAAGAAAATGTAGATGATAGACTAATAAAAGCAAATAGTGTAGATGCATCTTTTGAAAAACATGTTCCACAGTTTGAAATAGATGGAGATAAAGTAACAGTAGTTGTTAATCATGTAATGGAAGAAGACCACTATATTGAATGGATCATGGTTGATTATGGAGATAAGCAAATAATAAAAGAATTTAAGCCTGGTGATGAACCAAAATTAAAAGTAGAATGTATTAAAGGTATGAAAGCTTATAGTTATTGTAATAAACACAGTTTATGGGAAAATGAATTAAAATAAAGTTGTTATTTACAACTTTTTTTATTTTTCTATTTACAAAAAAATTAAAGTGTAGTATATTGAAATCGACGTTTTTGCAATTCAACTATGTATTTTCATACCTACATATTGGAAATATGTGGTTTTTTTGCATGGAAAGGAGTGAGTTTTAAATGTCATTCATCGAGGTTAAGCAGATATCTAAAACCTTTCGAGTTGCGAAGAAAAAAAGTGGCTTGAAAGAAGCTTTCAAATCATTCATTAAACGTGAATATTTGGATGTAGTAGCTGTAGATGATATTTCTTTTTCAATTGAAAAAGGAGAAATAGTTGGTTATATTGGGCCAAATGGAGCTGGAAAAAGTACAACTATTAAAATACTTAGTGGTATCTTAAATCCAGATTCAGGAGAGTGTAAGATAGCTGGTATGACTCCTTGGAAAGAAAGAGTAAAGTATGTCAAAAAAATCGGTGTTGTCTTTGGTCAAAAGAGTCAATTATGGTGGGATATACCTGCTGAAGATACATTTGATTTATTGAAAGATATTTACGATATTCCAGAAGAAGAATATCAAGCTACAAAAAAAGATTTAATTAAAAGATTAAATCTAGAAGATATCATAAACATTCCTGTAAGACAATTGAGTCTAGGACAGAGAATGCGCTGTGAAATTGCGGCATCACTATTACATAATCCTGAAATATTATTTCTAGATGAACCAACAATAGGATTAGATGCTGTATCAAAACAGTTAGTCAGAGATTTTATTAAGAAGTTGAATAAAGAGAAAAAAACAACTATAATTCTGACTTCTCATGATATGTCGGATATTACGACACTCGCTAAAAGAATTATCTTAATTGGAAAAGGTAAAGTACTATATGATGGTAGTCTAAAAAAACTAAGAGATAAATATGATACAGAAACACATGTTAATATAAGGACAAAAGATAAATTATCTATTAGAAAGAAAGGTATTACTTCAAAGAATAAAACAAGGGATGGTTATGAATTAGTTGTTAATACTAAGATACTTTCTATATCAGAATTACTAATGAATTTATCTAAAAAAATACTAATAGATGATATTGATATTGAACAAGATACAATTGATCATATTATCGTTAAGTTATATGAGGACTATAAGATTTGAAAGCCTACATTACATATTTTAAATTAAAATTTATTAGTGGTCTTCAATATAGAAGTGCAGCATGGGCTGGTATCGCAACACAATTTTTCTTTGGATTTGTCTATATCATGGTCTATATTGCCTTTTATAAGTCTGGTGGTAAAGATATTCCTCTTACTTTATCTCAAGTAATTACTTATCTATGGTTAAATCAAGCATTCTTAGCTTTAATAAATCAATTTACTAGAGATCAAGAATTATTTAATATGGTAAGAGAAGGAACAATTTCATATGAATTAGCTAGACCAAAGAATTTATACTTTATGTGGTATTTTAAAGTATTAGGACAGAAACTAGCTAATGTAACACTAAGATTCTTTCCCTTAGTCTTAATAACATCTCTATTACCAAAACCATATGGTTTAGGAGGACCAGCTTCATTATCTTGTTTTATATTATTTCTTATTTGTTTAACTATTGGATCTTTATTAGTAACTGCTTTAACAGTATTTTATCCAATAATTACAATGTTTACTCTAAGTGAAAAAGGAATAGTAAACTTAATGATCTCTCTAGCAGATATTATGTCTGGTTTAGTAGTACCAATACCTTTCTTCCCACTGTTTTTACAAAAAATATCTAAAGTATTACCATTTCAATATATTAGTGATTTACCTTTTAGAATTTATGTTGGTAGTATGCCAACTACTATAATTATTAATAGTATGATTATTCAATTTACTTGGTTAATTATATTAATATTTTTAGGAAACTTCTTAATGAAAAAGAGTTTAAAGAGAGTAGTAGTACAAGGAGGATAGATGAAATTATATTTTAAATCACTTGGTATGCATTTAAAAGCAGAATTAGAATATCGAGTGAATTTCATTCTATCTTTTCTTTCCCAAATATTGATCTTTTTTACCTCTTATTTTGTAATAATAGCCTTATTTACAAAGTTTGATAATATTAAAGGTTTTACCATGTATGAAGTATTATTATGTTTTTCTATAATTCAATTTGGTTTTGCCTTTAATGAAGTGTTTGCGAGAGGAATAGACAGATTTGATAAACTAATTATCAAAGGAGACTTTGATAGACTATTATTAAGACCTAAAAGTATTATTCTACAAGTACTATGTAGTGATAGTGATTTTGTTAAAACAGCTCGTATTATTCAAGCAATTATTGTCTTAATAATAGCTATTATGAATTTATCTATTCATTGGAACATTATGAAAGTAATTACTCTAATTCTTATGTTAATATCAGCATGTGTTATATTCTTTGGAATCTTCTTAGTCGCTGCTTCTTATTGCTTTTATACAGTACAAGGATTAGAAGTAAGAAATGTATTTACTGATGGCGGTAAACACATGGCACAATATCCAATAGGAGTATTTTCTAAAGGATTTGTAGTATTCTTTACTTTTATAATTCCATATGCCTTTGTAAATTATTATCCATTATTATATTTATTAGGTAAGCTAGATTCTCCAATATATGGATTATCTCCGTTATTAGTAATTATTTATTTGATTCCATGTATTATAATCTTTTATATGGGAATGAAAAGATATTCAAGTGTAGGTTCTTAAGCCTACACTTTTTATTTATAAAAAGCACTTATGACAATTGACATTTATATAAAAATATACTATAATACAAGCCACGAGGTGGGATTATGAATACTGATTATAATTTATATAAAATATTCTTGTATTTATATGAAGAAAAAAGTATATCTAAAACCGCAAATAAACTATATGTTTCACAACCAGCTATTAGTTATAGTTTAAAAGAATTAGAAAGTCAATTAGGATATACCTTATTCTATAGAAACTCTAAGGGAATTGAACCTACTGAAGAAGCTAAAGAGTTATACGGTTATATTTCTACAGCTTTTAATATATTAAATGAAGCAGAAGATCATTTAAAGAAGATTAATAATCTAAGTATTGGAAATATTAAAATAGGTTTAAATCCTCAAATAGGTATATATAATATTATTAAGTATATAAGTAAGTTTAAAAAGAAATATCCAGGAATAAAATTCGATATAATAACAAAACCATCTAATGAAATGATGGAAATGTTAGAGAATAAAATGCTTGATATTGTGATAGATGCATTACCTATTAATAGTAAAAAGAGTATTAATAAACTAATTTTATCTCAGATTAAAAACTATTTTGTTTATCATAAAAATACATCTAAAAGTATAAAGATTAATAGTATAGAAGATTTATCTAAACATAAATTATTACTTCCTAGTTATGATGATACTACTAGAGTTAAATTAGATGAATATATGGAAACTAAAGGTATTAAGTTAGAATCATTAGTAGAAATATCTAGTGCAGATATGAGAATTAATTTAGTTAGAAATGGTTTAGGAGTAGGTTATTTATCACAAAATATTATTGATAATCAAGTAGATAAAGATGACTTTATAATTATAGATATTGATGAATTACCTGTTACTGATATATGTTGTGTATATATAGATAGCTTTTTAACCACAGCATCTAAGAAATTTATTGATTTAATAAATAAAGAAAAAGAATAATAATTATTCTTTTTTTATGTAAACTAATTTGTAAAGAAATATTAATTTAGACTATATTTATATTCCTTATGATATAATATCTATGAAATGGAGTGAAAAAATATGCTACTTTTAACAAAAGCTATTTTTGCCATAATGATTGGTTTTTTATCTTCAGTTATACTTGGATTATTTATGTTGCCAATCTTAAAGAAACTTCATATTGGACAAAAAATATCTATCTTTGTAGGTAATGCTCATCGTAAAAAAGAGGGTACTCCTACTATGGGTGGTTTGATTTTTATTCTTCCAACTATAATTGCGACTTTAGGATTAATAATAACTGATAAAATATCGTATACATCTAATTTAGGAATAGTTTTATTGGTATTTATAGGATATGCCTGTATTGGGTTTTTAGATGATTTTTTATCGATTAGAAAAGGTAATAATGAAGGATTAACTACATATCAAAAGTTATTTATGCAAGTATTAATTGCGATTGGCTTTTTCTATATATACATGCGTAGTGGAGGACAAACTGCATGGGTTGTTGGGACATTACACATTGATTTAGAATTTGGTTGGTTATATGGATTAGCCATTCTATTTATTCTAGTAGGAGCTAGTAATGCAGTTAACTTAACTGATGGATTAGATGGTTTAGCTGGTGGTTTATCTGCAATTGCCTTTATTGCTTTTGCCTTAATATCTTTATCAGTTGGTTTTGAAGATATTGGAATATTTAGTTTAATATTAACAGGTAGTTTAATAGGATTCTTAATATACAATACACATCCAGCAAAAGTATTTATGGGTGATACTGGTTCTCTTGCTTTAGGAGCTGTTATGGGAGCAATTGCTATACTTACACATCGTGAATTAACATTACTTGTAGTTGCTTCAGTATTTGTAATTGAAACATTATCTGTTATTCTTCAAACAATCTGGGTACAAGTGTTTAAAAGAAAATTATTCTTAATGACACCATTACATCATCACTTTGAAAAACTAGGATGGAGTGAGAATGATATTGTTAAATTATTCTGGGTTATTGGTTTAATATTATCAATGGCTGGTATAATATTTGGAGTATGGGTATAAAAAGAACAATAGTTCTTTTTTTTTACATATTTTACATATAATAATTACCTATATTTTGTAAACAAGGTATTTTACTGATATAATTATGATAGGTGATGATATGAAAAAATATGTGTTTATAATCTTATTATTAATACTTTTTTTGGGACCAAAGAATATATATGCTTTTGACAAAAAACCTTTTAGTTATTCTGAAGATTCTATTGATGTTTGTAATTCAGGATGCGAATTTTCTTCTATTGATCAAGTACTAAGTGCTGCAGAAAATGATCAATATGTTGGAAGTGCTCCTGTAAGTATAAATGTATCGACTTGGAATGAGCAAACTTTATCTGATCATGATTTACATTTTCCAGTAGAGATTAATTTTAGTAATAGTGCTGCTGTTATTAATGGTAATGGAGCTACTATCAAAGCAGATTATGGTTTTTATTTTACTGGTAGAAACTTGGATATAAAAAACATTAATTTTGTTTTTAATAATACAAACAATGACTATAATGACGAGCTGTTTTTAATTTTTGAAACAAAAAATGTTAACATTGATAATTTAAAAGTTAGTTCAAACAAAAAAATGGTATGCAATAGAGATAATTATAATATGGGTATTTTCTCCTATGGCGGTAATATGGTAATAAAAAATTCAACTGTTTCAGGTTTTACTATTGGAGTAGCTTCAGAGTCAGGAAACTTAAATGTTGATGGATGTGATTTAAAAGACAACTATTTTTCAATAAATGCTGCTTTCACTAAGGGTGCTGTTTCCAATTCAAAATTAAGCAAATTACTAACTTTTGGGAATTTTACTATTAAAGAAAGCAATGACTTTGGAGATTTAAAAGTAAAACTTCTCGATCCTGAAACTCTAGAAGGTCAATCAGATATATGTGAAATGTTTTCTAAAAACTATATTTATGTAGTAAATATAAATAATGCTTCAGTTGAAATGAGAAAGAGCATTGATATTGATTTAGGAGAATCTAAAGAAATAAAAAATATCCTTTCATTCTTTCGAGATGGAGATGTTAATGCAGAAGGTTTTACTTATGAAGTGAGTGATCCTGATATAGCTAAAGTTGAAAATGGAAATGTTATTTTACTTAGACAAGGTACAACAGAAATAACTGCTTCAAATGAAACTACAGCTGAAAAATATACTTTAATAGTAAATGCAACAACTCCAAGTATTATAGATAATGTTGTAGATAATATTACGAATCCAGCAACTGGTACTAATACAATATCATTAATTATTCTAATAATAGTACTTACTTCTATTGGTGGAGTATTAACTTATAAACTAAAAAAGAACTAAGTTCTTTTTTTTTATTATAAAAAAAGAAGACAATAGTCTTCTATTTAACTAAATTTATAAAATGTTGTAGAGTTATATCATTTAATATAGGATATCTGGTTACTAGTAAATTATCTTGACTTCTTTTTGCATTAGTATTTCCACCTATAAAAGCTATTCTAAAATTCAAATCTTTCAAAGCTTGAAGAGATTCTCTATCATATGAATAGAATGGGAAACAGAATGAAGTCTTATCATCACCAAGCACTTTTAATGATTGTTCTAAATCTGCTTTAACAGTTTTATAATCAGAACAAGCTACTTTACCACGACCATCTGCACATTGTGCTTCAAAATGTAAGTTATGCGTATGTGACTGTACATCTAAGTAAGGTGATTGATAATTATCTAGACTCCACCAACCAGTGATTAAGAATAGTGTAGCATGTTGTTGATACTTCTCTAGTAAAGGTATTAATTTATTACCATTATGTTTTCCAGTACCTTTAGCTCCATCATCAATAGTTAATAATACAGAATTCTCTGGTAATTCAATATATCCTTCTTTCCAATCGGCAAACTCATTAATAGTTAATGTCTTATAATTATTATCTTTTAACCACTTCAATTGTTCTTCAAATTTCTTAGCTTCTAGGCAGATAGATTCATTACATTCTTCACCTAAACTTGAATCAAAGAAGAAATGATAATTGACTACAGGTATTGATTGAGCAGTATTCTTACCACCATCATCCACAATATCTTTTCCATTAGCCATATTTAAATATTCATCAATAATCATATAGTTTTTAGGATAATAATTATTAATTGAAGTTAATTTATCATTTTTAGTAGATTTCTTATTACTATTAGTAAACTTTATATCTTTTTTATCTTTAATACTAAATACAGTATAATTATCTATTTTCTTTTCAGTATCATTAGTAATTAGTAAAACAGCTTTTTCTTTTAAATTTACATAGTCTTTTAAATACTTTAAATAATCATCATATGTAATAAAGTAAAAACCACTAGATTTTAATTTATTAATATGAGCTTTAATACTATTAGGATGAAAACAAGTATTACTACTACAAGACTCATTTATTTGATCATATAAAATAACACTTACATAACTAGTATCTTTATCTTTAGAAAGATTAGTTATTTTAAATTTACTATCTTTTTTTAATGCAAAAGTATCATTTAAGAAATTAATATAGTAGTAATCATCATCTATAGAATTAATTTTAGTAGTAATTCCTTTATTTAAAGTAAGTACCTTTTCTTTACCTTTATATAAATCTATTTTTTTAGTAGTTTTTAATTCTTTATTTAAATCTAGGTAATAATCAGGTTGAGTAGTTTTACGAGCAGATAGTTTCTTCGATTTTTTAATATCTTTATATGAAATATAATAATCGGTATTTTTGATTTTTAAATATTTGTTCTTAATAGTTATCTTTTTTACTTTATTAAGTTCTAAATAATAATTCTTTTTTATTGAACCAATTATTTTATGATTTTTATTATATAATTTAGCATTTTTATTAGTAATAATATATTGATTATAATTGGTTTTTATTTCTTTTAAAGTTTTATCATTATAAACATTATAAATTAGAAAAGATAAGCCTAAAATAAGTATTAATATAACTACTAGAGATAATAGAGTTGCCTTATTCTTTTTTACTCTATATTTTTTCTTTTGCATTATAATCACCACTTTTAGTATAAGCTAAATTTACTTTTTTCACAACATAATTAGTAGTAATAATTATAGTTATTTGTTATAATATGTGTGATTGGAGGTTGCCTATGAGTGATATTGTAATAATAGGTGGAGGACCTAGTGGTATAATGACCGCTATTAAAGCAAAAAACAAAAATAATAAAGTAATTGTATTAGAAAAGAATAGTACTCCATTAAAGAAATTATTAATGACAGGAAATGGTAAATGTAATTATTTTAATGAAGTGTTTAGTCTTAATAATTATCATAGTAAAAACATAGAATTAGTTAATGAAATAATAAGTGATAATAATCTTAATACTGTTAAAGATTATTTTGATGAAATAGGTATTATTCCCAAGATAAAGAATGGTTATTATTATCCATTTTCTAATCAAGCTATAACTATTAAAAATGCTCTTATTACTGAGGCTAAAACTAAAGGAATAGATATTATTTGTAATAGTGAAGTTATTGATATAGAAAAGAAAGATAAGTTTATTATTAAATGTACTAATAAAGAATATAAATGTGATAAATTGGTTATTTCTATGGGAAGTAAAGCATATCCAAAAACAGGTAGTGATGGATTAGGTTATAAGCTACTAGAAAAATTAGGGCATAGCATTATTAAGCCATTGCCAGCACTAGTTCAATTAGAATCTAATTTTAAATATCTTAAAGAATTAAGTGGAGTAAGAACTGATGTTTATATGGAATTGTTTGAAGATGATAAATATATTTCTTCTGAAACAGGTGAACTACAGTTTACTGATTATGGTATAAGTGGTATTTGTACTTTTAATCTTAGTCACTTTGTCACAAGATCTCTAGAAGAAAAGAAGAAAGAAGTAATTAAAGTAAACTTAGTTCCTTTTATTGATACATTAATAACTCCTTGGATGGATCAATATAGTAAAAAGAATAAACATAAAAATATAACAGAATTATTAGAAGGCTTTTTAAATTATAAATTAGTAAATGTAATTATAAAATTATCTAATTTAGATAAGAATAGTTATTATAGTGATTTAACTAATGAAGAGAAATTAGAATTATGTAAGAATCTTAGAAGTTTAAAAATAAATATTACTGGAACTAAATCATTTGATAATGCTCAAATATGTAACGGAGGAATACCTCTAACTGAAATAAATACTAAAACAATGGAATCTAAGATAGTAAAAGATTTATATATTACTGGAGAATTATTAGATATGAATGGTAATTGTGGTGGTTATAATCTAACTACATGTTGGATTAGTGGTATTTTAGCTGGAAAAGCTATAGGTGAAGATAATGATTAGAATAAGACAAGTAAAAATACCTATCTTAAAAGATAATAAAGAATATATTTTAAAGAAATTAAATAATTTACTTAAGGGAGAAATAACAGATTATAAGATAGTAAAAAAGTCAATTGATGCGCGTGATAAGAATAATATATTATATGTTTATGAATTTGATGTAGAAGTAAAAAATGAAGATTCTATTATAAGTAATAGTAAAAGTAATGATATATTTAAAACACCTAATGAAAAATATATTGTTCCTGATATGGGAACTAATAAATTGAATAATAGAATAGTAATAGTAGGAAGTGGACCAAGTGGTTTGTTTTGTGCTTATTTATTAGCAGAACAAGGGTATAAACCATTAATTATTGAACAGGGTGAAAGAATAGAAGAACGTGTTAAAACAGTTGAGAATTTCTTTAAAACTAATCAATTAAATGAACTTTCAAATGTCCAGTTTGGAGAAGGAGGAGCAGGTACTTTCTCAGATGGTAAATTAAATACGTTAGTAAAAGACAAAGAATATCGCGGTAAGAAAGCATTTGAAATATTTATTGAAAACGGTGCTCCAGAAGAGATTATGTATCTTCAAAAACCTCACATCGGAACGGATATTATACGAAAAGTAATTGTTAATATGAGAAATAAAATAATAAACATGGGTGGAGAGTTTCTATTTAATACTAAGATGACTGATTTAGTTATTGAAGATAATAAAATTACTGGTATTGAAGTAAATAATAAAGAAATAATCACATGCGATATATTAGTTCTAGCAATAGGTCATTCTGCCAGAGAAACATTTTATTTATTAAATAAATATAAATTAGATATGAAGTCTAAACCATTCGCAGTAGGTCTTAGAATAGAACATCCTAGAGAAATGATTGATAAAAGTCAATATGATGATAATTATAAATTACTTCCACCAGCTAGTTATAAATTAACTTATAAAGCATCTACTGGTAGAGGAGTATATTCATTTTGTATGTGCCCAGGAGGATATGTAGTAAATGCATCAAGTGAAAAAAATAGGTTAGTTGTCAATGGAATGAGTAATTATAAACGAGATGAAATTAATTCTAATAGTGCTATTGTAGTTACAGTAAATAATAACGATTATGGAGACAAATTATTTGGAGGAGTAGAGTTTCAAAGAGATTTAGAAGCAAAGGCTTATAAATTAGGAGATGGTCTAATTCCAATACAATTATATGGAGACTTTAAGAAGAATATAGAGTCTACTAAACTTGGAAATGTTATTCCAAATACACAAGGTAATTATAATTTTGCTAATTTAAATGAATTGTTTTCAAAAGATATTTCTAAATCAATTGTTGAAGCAATGACTAATTTTTCGAAAAAAATTAAAAACTTCGATAGAGAAGATGCTATATTACTTGGAGTTGAATCTAGAACAAGTTCTCCAATAACTATTGAAAGAGATGATAATAAAGAAAGTAACGTAAAAGGAATATATCCTTGTGGTGAAGGAGCAGGTTATGCAGGAGGAATAACAACTTCTGCAATTGACGGTATAAAAGTAGCCGAAGAAATAATAAAGAAATATCAAAGATAGTATAATTATGATATAATAATAGAGAGGTGAAGAGTATGGAAATAATTATTTTAGGAATAACTTTAATAATTACTTTAGGAGCTCAATCATATATAAATAGTTGGTATAGTCGTACTAAAAGAATGAAATCTACTAAAGATATGACTGGTAAAGAAGTTGCTAGAAAAATACTAGATAGTAATGGACTAAAACATGTTAAAGTTGAGGAACAATCTGGTACTTTAACTGATCATTATGATCCTAAAAATAAGGTTGTTAGATTATCTACAGATATCTATCACAATACTTCTTTAGCATCTATTAGTGTAGCTTCTCATGAATGTGGACATGCTATTCAAGATAAAGATAATTACTTTTTCTTAAGATTAAGAAGTAGTATTGTTCCATTAGTAAATATTGCTTCTTCATTAGGATATGTAGCAATTATGATTGGTTTATTTGCTGGTATTATGAATTTACTTAGAATAGGTATCTTTTTAGAATGTATTATCTTACTATTTCAATTAATTACATTACCAGTAGAGTTTAATGCTAGTGATAGAGCTTTAAAGCAGATTAAAGACTTAGGAATTGTAGTTAATGATGAACATAATTATTGTCGTAGAATGTTAACAGCTGCAGCCCTAACTTATGTTGCTGCTGTTGCTACTGCAGTACTTCAAATACTAAGATTGGTTTTAATAGCAGGGAGTAGAGATAGATGATTAAAATAGTAAATTCATATGAAGAAGCAAATTGCATTACTCATAATGGTACAATGCATGCAGATGAAGTTTTTGCTACTGCTTTTCTTCATCAGTATATGGGAGATTTAAGAGTTTATCGTGTCTCAGATGTTGATTGGAGTAAAGTTAATAAAGATACTATTGTATATGATATTGGACGTAGAGAATTTGATCATCATCAATTAGATGCAGTTAAAAGAGATAATGGAATTACATACAGTTCTATTGGTTTATTGTGGAAAGAGTATGGAAAAGATTATTTAGAAAAAGAAGGCTATTCTAATGTTGATCAATTGTTTCAAGGAGTAGATAGAGATTTAATAGAAGCAATAGATGCTGATGATAATGGCTTTTTTCCTAAAATAGAAGCCAATTATAAAGTAAAGACTTTAAGTAATGTGATTAAACTATTTAATCCTGGCTTTGAATCTGGAGAAAACGAAAGTAATCAGTTTATTAAAGCTGTAGAAGTAGCAGAGAAAATATTCTATGAAGATGTTGTATATATCTATGGTAAAATAAAAGCAGATATTAAAGTACAAAGTATAATGAAAGAAGTTACAGAAGAAGATAAATATTTAATATTAGATGAATTTTTACCATATGAAGATTCTATTATTAGTAATCCAAAGTATAATAATATGATGTTTGTAGCATTTCCGTCTAATAGAGGAGGTTATGCAATTAAAGCTCTTCCAAAGAGTAGTGAAGATAAATCAAATAGAATGCTTTTTCCAAAAGAATGGGGCGGATTAACTAATGAAGAGTTAGAAGAAGTATCTGGTATCAAAGGACTTAGATTTTGTCATAGTGCCTGTTTTATTGTTAATTGTAAAACATTAGAAACTGTAAAAGAAGTATTAAATAAACTATGTCAATAATTGTCAAAAGTATTAGTATTATTCATTTAATAGTTTAATTAATAAAGAAAAAGATAGATAATTATATTACATTGAGAGGTGTCCTATGTATACATATAATAGAAAAAGAGAAATGATCAAAAATACAGTTTATATTACTTTTATTTTGTTATTAGCTGTAATATCAACTTATGTTATCTATAATAAATTTCAAAAGAATCGTAGTATAGATTTCAATTCTGATTCATTAGATATTACATATCATGAAGCAACTGGAGATAAGATTACTATTAATAAGGTTACTCCAGTAACTGATTCAGTTGGATTATCATCAAAAGTATATCTTATAACAGTAAAAAATAATTTAACAGAGGATGTTAACTATAAAATAAAAATATTAGATGATGAAGAAGCAAATGCTAATTATGAGACAGAAAGTTTAATTACTAAAGATAATATAAGAATATCAGTTAAAGTAAATAAAGAAGATACCCAAATATATAGTTTAGATGAATTAGAAGAAGGAGTATTATTAGATACAGAAATTAAAGCTCTAGATACTAATAATATTTCTATTAGAGTTTGGATAAAACAAGATACTAAATTAGTTGCTGGTAGTGAAATGTACTATAATGGTAAGATTCAATTAATAGAAGAGAATTCATCAATTGCTATTAATAAGTAGGTGTAATATGGAGCTGGATTTAAGTTTGCTACATAGTAATACAGTAGAAGAGATTGTTGTTAAAGATTCATATGAGTTAGATAAAGAGTATTATCAAGACAGTGAAGTAAGAGATTTAAGTAAAATAGAAGTAAACGGAAGAATAATTAGAAAAGCAGATAGTGATAACCAATTAAATGATTATTTCGAAGGAACCATTTCTGGAGAGATGATTATAGGTGATTCAGTAACATTAGAAGATGTTTCCTACCCGTTTACAATTACATATGATGATTTCTTACCTGAAAATAGCTTGAAAAGTGAAAATATACTTGATATTTTCGAGTTTTTGTGGGAAAATATAGTACTAGAGGTCCCCTTACAGTTTACTAAGGTTAGAGATCTCAGTAAATTTCACGGGGATGGATGGAAATTAATTAGTGAAGATGAACTAAAATCTAACAATAATCCATTTGCTGATTTATTAAAAGATTTTGAAAAGGAGTGATTATACGATGATGAAATTAGACATTCAAATGTTTGCAGTTCCTTTCCGTAAAGTATCTAAGACAAGAAAAAGAATGAGAAGAAGTCATAATGCTATGGATGTTCCTGGAATGACTAAATGTCCTAATTGTGGTGAGATGATTAAACCACATAGAGTTTGTCCTAAATGCGGATCTTACAAAGGAAAAGTTGAAGTAAAAAAAGAAGCAGAATAATTCTGCTTTTTTTTTGCAAATATTTTTGACATTGTGATACTATTTGTATATAATAATTTTAGAGTATAATAATATGGTAAAGGCGGTGGTTACATGACGTCAAAGCATAAAGGATTCACAATGATAGAGTTACTAGCAGCAATAGTAATTTTAGGAGTGTTAAGTATATTTGCGATAACAAGTGCAACAAGATTTATAGACAAAGCAAAGGGAGAAGATGTTGATCAGCAAAGGAATACATTGATACAAGCAGCACAGAGTTATATGCAAGCAAATAGAAGTAAATTACCAAAAGCAATAGGAGAAGAACAAAAAGTAACCGCAATCACCTTGAAGAATAGAAGATATTTGCAAACAGATTTGAAGAATAAAGACGGAGAAGACTGTATGCCAAAAACATATGTAAAGGTAAAAAGGACAAGCAAAGCAAAATATGAGTATACAGCAGTAGTCTTATGTGGAAATGATCAAGATACAAACACAAGTGCACCAAAGCCAGCAATAAGCTTATATTTTTCAGATGCAACTGGAAATAAATTAGAAGATGATGCCTCAATATTAAAACATGTTAAAGAAGCAACGCTATATATGGAATTCAAGGGAGAAGGAAAAGAACCGGAAGAAATAGCAGAAACAATAGATGGATATAGTTATGCAATCTATGTAAAAGGAACTGGAGATACAAATTTCAGAGAAGTGTTTAACACAGGAACGCTAAGTGGAAATGGAAAGAAAGTAATAAATGTAAAAAGAAAAGTAACAGACTTTATAGATATAACAGATATAACAGATTTCAATGTAAAAGCAA
>CAMNCL010000013.1 GCA_946534345.1 uncultured Caryophanales bacterium | reverse complement strand
ACACCTGTTCCCATCCCGAACACAGAAGTTAAGCCACTAAACGCCGACAATAGTGTATGCGAAGATAGGTAGTTGCCAAGAATTTTTTTTTGCAATAAAAAAGTACTAGTATAACTAGTATTTTTTTGTGTTATAATAAGTTCGGTGATTATTATGAATAAAAAAGACTTTGAAAAGTATTTAAATCTCGCAATGTCTACAGGAGCAGACTTTGCAGAAATGTATTTCGAAAAGAAAATTAATAGGAATTATAATTTGTTAGATTCAAAACTTGATCGTATAGATTCTGGAAATAGTATCGGTTTAGGAATTAGAATTACAAAAGGAAAAGAAAGTTATTATGCTTCTACCAATAATCTAGATTCTAATAATATTGAAGAGACTATTAAAAACATGCTAAAAAATATACCTGAGGAAAAAGCAAAAAAAGTAGATCTTTCAGACTTAGTTGATAAAACTAAAAAAGTTAGTATATCTCATGATGAATATCCAGTAGAAAAGAAAAAAGAATTATTATATGAAATAGATAAAATTGCAAGAGATTCTTCAACATTAATTAATCAAGTAGGTGCAACTATTATTGAGACTGATAGTAGTTTTACACTTGCGAATTCTGATGGAAAATATATTAAATCAAATTCAGTTTTAACAAGACTTATGACTACTGTATATGCTGAAAGAGATGGAGAAAAACAAAGAGAAACAGTTGACATTGCTGGTGGAAAAGGATATGAATTACTGGATGATTATAATGTAGAAGAAGAAACTTTAAAGGTTTCTAAGACTGCTGTTGAAAAACTAGATGCGGTAGATTTCAAAGGTGGAGAACTACCTGTTGTAATTGCACCAGGATTTGGAGCAGTTATATTCCATGAAGCTTGTGGACATGGACTAGAAGCTACAGCGGTTGCTCCACATTTATCAGTTTTTTCAGATGATTTTGGAAAAAAAGTCGCAACTGAAAAAGTAACTTTAATTGATGATGGAACTATACCAGGAGCTTGGGGAAGTTCTACTGTTGATGATGAAGGAAATGATACTAAGAAAAATATTTTAATTGAAAATGGAATTTTAAAAAGTTATTTAGTAGATGACTTCAATAGTAAAGAAATGAAAATGAAATCTAATGGTTGTGGAAGAAGACAAAACTATAAATATGCCACAACTTCACGTATGAGTAATACTTATTTGGCACCAGGTAATGACAAAGTAGAAGATATGATTAAAAGTATTAAATTAGGAGTTTTCTGTGAAAAACTAAGTGGAGGTAGTGTTAATCCCGCAACAGGAGACTTTAACTTTGCGGTTGATACAGCTAGACTCATTGAAAATGGTGAGTTAAAACAAATGCTAAAAGGAATAACTTTAATTGGAAATAGTAAAGACATATTAAAAAATGTAGAAATGGTATCAGATGATTTAAAAATATCCGCAGGTTATTGTGGAAGTAAAAGTGGTACAATACCAGTTACCATTGGCCAACCAACAATTAAAGTATCAAAAATATTAGTAGGAGGTAGAGAATAATGAATTATAAAGACTTTTTCAAAAAAGCAAAAGAAAAGAATCTTACTAATATTCAAATAACAGAACAAGAAAATATAAATAGTGAAGTAAGTGTTTTAGATGGAGAACTAGAAGACTTTGATATTTCCAACAATATTACATATCACATAAAAGCTGAGTATAATAATAAAACAGTTAAATTATATTCTAATTACTTAGATGAAGATATTATAGATTTAATAATATTTAAGAGTGAGGCAACTGATTCTAAATATGATGATGAATACTTAGAAAAAGAAGAAAACATAAAAAAGAATAATCCAGTAAAGATAGATATAAGTGATAAAGTTAAAGTATTAAAAGACTTAGATAAATTAAGAAAAGATAATAAAAAAATAGATAAACTTCAAACTTATTATACTGAGGGATGGGATAATACAAGAATTATTAATTCTAATGGTGTTGATATATCCACAGACATTCATTTTTCTAAATTTGGAGCTTCTGCAGTAACCCATAATAAGAGTGATGTGATTGCGTATGATAGAAGTGTTTTAGCTACTAATAAAAATGATATTAGTTTTAAAGATGTTACTGAAGATGTAATAAATAAGACACTTATTCAAACTGAAAGAGAGAAATTAGATAATAAAAAATATAATATTATAATTGATTCTTATGCTGCGGGAGAAATAATTTCACATTTTATTGGTATGTTATCAGCTTCTAGTGTAAGAGTAAATGTATCTTGTCTAGGAGATAAATTAAATAAAAAAGTATTTAGTGATAAATTCACTTTAGTTGAAGAACCAACTAATAAAGATTATCCAGGATATAGATTATTTGATAATGAAGGTACTAAGACTAAGAATAAAGTAATTATTGATCAAGGTAAAATTAAAACATTCTTATATAATATTCAAGAAGCTAAGATTAAGAATACTAAATCTACTGGTAATGGTTATGATGGTATAAGTACTAGTAATATGTATGTTAAACCAGGAGAAAAGAGTATTGAAGAGTTAATTAAAGAATTAGATAATGGTATATATATTACTGATTATATGGGATCACAAGGTAGTGCAATTAATCATACTAATGGAGGTATATCCCTACAAGTATTTGGATTTATAGTAAAAGATGGAAAACTAGTAAAAGGATTTGTACCTGCGATTATGACTACTACTATCTTTGAACTATTCTCTAATATAGAAGAGATTGCTAATGACTTAACATTTACTTATACAGCATGTGCTTCACCATCTATCTTAATAAAAGATATTAGTATTGCCAGTTAAAAGTGTAAAGTGTCTTATAGAAGAGTTGTCTAACTCTTCTTTTTTGTTTATAATAGGGATTAGGTGATAGAAATGGAATACAAAATAACAACATACTCAGAAAGTGAAACAATAGAATTAGCTCAAAATATTGAATCAGAAAAGTTTCCAAATATGGTAATTTGTCTAACAGGAGATCTAGGTAGTGGAAAAACTGTTTTTGCGAAAGGTTTTGCACAAGCTCTAGAAGTACAAGAAGAAGTAACATCTCCAACATTCAATATTATTAAAGAATATACATCAGGAGAAATGCCTCTTTATCATATGGATGTATATCGCCTAGAAGAATCTAAACAAGATTTAGGAATTGAAGAATACTTTACTAAAAAAGGTGTTACTATTATTGAATGGGCAGATATGATAGAAGATCAATTACCAGATCGTAGATTAGATATTCGTATTAAAAATTCTATTGAAGATGAAGATAAGAGAATAATCACAATTACACCTCATGGTAAAAAATATGAAGATTTATGTGAGGCAATATTATGAGATATTTATATATAGATACCTCATCAAGTTATTTATATACAAGTATTGTTGAAGAGGGTAAGGTAGTAAGTGAGATTAAAGAAGAGTATGGACAAAGTCTATCAAAAGTAGCTCTTCCAAGAATAGTCTCAATGTTTGAAGATAATAATTTAAAACCAATTGATATAGATAAAATAATAGTAGTAAATGGACCAGGTAGTTTTACAGGTATAAGAATAGGATTAACTATAGCTAAAGTATATGCTTGGAGCTTAGATATACCAATAACTACAATTCTTTCACTAGAAGCAATGGCTATTTCTAGTAATAAAGATAAGGTACATGTACCTTTGATTGATGCAAGACGTGGATATGTATTCACAGCTATCTATGATAATAGTGGTAATGAAGTATTAAAACCTTGTCATATTAAATTAGATGAATTAATGGAAAAACTAGATGGAATAGATAATTATGAATTTATTTCTAATGATGAATTTGAAGAATTAGAAGTAGAATCATATAGCCCAGATTTCTTAAAAATAGTTAATAAATATAAAGATAAGAAAAAGGTAAATCCTCATATGGTTAATCCAGAATATTTAAAACTAACTGAGGCTGAAGAAAAGAAACATGATTAGTGAATTAAATAAAGATAATTTAGATAAAATAAATAATACTTTTATTAATAAAGATTATTTAGAAAATGAGTTTAATAATAATCCATTTGCGAAAGTATTAATATTGGAAGAAAATGACAAAGTAATTGGTTATTTATACTATAGTGATATCTATGATAGAGTAGAGATTAATCAATTTGAAATAGAAGAATCCACAAGAAACAGTGGAAAAGGTAATTTACTTCTAAAAGAAATGATTAATAGAGTTCATAAAGTTATAACTTTAGAAGTAAGAGAAGATAATATTTATGCAATTAAGTTATATGAAAAAAATGGATTTATAAAGAAAGCTATTCGTTCAGGTTATTATGATGGAATAGATGGTATATTAATGGAAAGAAAAGACTCTTCAAAATAAGAGTCTTTTATGTTAGAATATTAGTGAATTGGGGTGATGATATGAAAGATATATACATATTAGGAATAGAAAGTAGTTGTGATGAGACAAGTGCAGCTATTGTGAAAAATGGTAGAGAAGAAATCGCAACTATTATTTCATCACAAATAGAAATACATAAAGATTATGGTGGAGTAGTACCAGAAATTGCGAGTCGTGAACATGTTAAACATATAAGTATTGTTTTAGAAGAATGTTTAGAGAAGGCTCATATGTCAATGGATGATATAGATGCCATCGCAATTACTTATGGACCAGGATTAATTGGATCACTATTAGTAGGATTAGAAGCTGCTAAGACATTGTCTTTTGTCTATAATAAACCATTAATTCCAATTCACCATATCGCAGGACATATTTATGCAAATAGTTTAGTAAAAGAAATGAAATTCCCATTACTTGCTGTAGTAGTAAGTGGAGGACATACTGAATTAATTGAAATGAAGGATCACTATAAGTTTGAAAAACTAGGTGGAACTCTAGATGATGCCATAGGTGAATGTTATGATAAAGTAGCTAGAGTAATGGACTTAGAATATCCTGGAGGACCTAAAGTAGATAAACTAGCTCTTAAAGGAAAAAATACATATAAATTACCAATACCATTAAGAGATGATAGTTATAATTTCTCATTTAGTGGACTAAAAAGTGCAGTAATAAACTTAGTACATAATGAAGAACAAAGAGGAAATGAAATTAATAAAGAAGATTTAGCCTCATCTTTTCAAACTGTTGCGGTAACTTCAATTATCAATAAAGTAAAAAAAGCAATAGTAGAAAGAAATATAAAATATGTAATAGTAGCTGGAGGAGTAGCTGCGAACCATGGTTTAAGAACTGCCATGGAAGAATTAACTAAAGAATTAAATGTAGAATTATCTATACCACCAATGAAATATTGTACAGATAATGCTACTATGATCGCAGCTGCAGGATACTATGCTTATAAAGATGGTAGAAAAGCAGATTTAACATTAAATTCTAAATCACAAGATACACTTAAATAGTGTATCTTTTAAGTTGAAAAAAAAGATAAAAAAAGGTATACTTAATAATGTAGAATAGGTGATGATATGTTTAATAGAAAGTTTTCATCTAATATACGTAGAAAAAAAAGAATGATAACATGTGCACTTATTACTATAATATTTGGATTAGGAATAGGGTACGCAGCTTTTTCTACCAACTTAGGCATATCTGGAGATTTAGGAGTATCTAAGTATAATCCAGATATAGTTCAAATAGAATTTGTAGAGACATCAACTCCAGAATCGCAAGATGGATATGATATAGGAGAAGATTTTGCTTTTGACATAAAGGTTAAAAATCTTAAGAAGATTGAATTAACTAATGTAATAGTAACTATCGAAGAATCTGGGGATGAATATGAAATAGGTGATTTGGCCAGTGCAGAAGAACATATTGTTCAATCAGTATTTAACATTTATGATTTAGATCCAGAAGTAAATGTTCTTACTGCTGTTGTAACTGGATTAATTAATGATGAAGAATTTACTGTTACTAAAAAGATAAATATACCAGTTGTTGGTATTAATAATGATCTTACAATTGAAGTTGTTGCAGATCCACCAGCAAGTGGAGGAGATAGTTATAGTTTTGGAGAAATGGTTAACTATACAGTTACTGTGACCAATACTGGAAATACTTCATTAGAAGTAGATACTGTAATGAATGAACTTTATCATAAACATACATTTACTCTAGCTCCAGGTGGAGATGAGAAAATGATTTATGGTAATGCTATCGGAGAAACTGATATAGAAAATGGAATAGCAACTTATATTTTTAAGGCTGTTGGAAAAAGGTCTGGAGAAGTAGTTGTAGAAAAGAATAAAACAGTTGAATTGAATGTAAATTCACAAGAATAAAGGGAGGCTAGAATATGGTCAATAGAATTATGTTAAATGAAACTTCTTATTTTGGAAGAGGTGCTAGAGAAAAATTAGGAGAAGAAATAATAGGAAGAGAATATAAAAAGGTACTAGTGGTAACAGATTATAATTTAATGAATAATGGTCTTGTTAAAATGATTACTGATATTTTAGATAATAGAAATATTAATTACTGTACTTATTTTCATATTAAACAAAATCCAACTGTTAAGAATGTTCAAGATGGAGTAGCTTTTGCTAATGAAAATATGGTTGATGCTATAGTTGCAGTTGGTGGAGGTAGTGCTATTGATACTGCTAAAGCTATTTCTATTATTATGAATAATCCTGAATATAGTGATGTAGTTAGTCTAGAAGGAGCAGTTAATACTAGAGCTAAGGGCAAACCATTATTTGCACTTCCAACAACAGCTGGTACAGCAGCAGAAGTTACAATCAATTACGTTATTACAGATGAATCTCATATGAAGAAAATGGTATGTATAGATCCTCATGATATCCCAGTATGTTCAATTATTGATCCTGATTTAATGCAAGGTATGCCTCAACAGTTAGCAGCTTCAACAGGAATGGATGCCCTAACTCATGCAATGGAAGGATATATTACTAAAGCAGGATGGTTAATACCTGATATTTTCCATATAAACGCTATGGCCCTTATTTATAAAAACTTAGAGAAGGCTGCTAATGAAAAAGAAAGTCTTGCAGTAGAGAAGATGGCATATGCTCAATATATTGCCGGTATGGGATTTTCTAATGTAGGACTTGGAATAGTTCATTCAATGGCTCATTCATTAGGAGCATTCTTTGATACTCCACATGGTTTAGCTAATGCTTTATTATTACCACATGTTTTAAGATTTAATGGAAAAGTATGTCCAGACTTATTTAGAAATATGGGAAAAGCATTTAATTTAGATGTAGATGATTTAAGTGATAAAGAAGTAGTTGATGAAGTAGCTAATGCAGTTCAAGATTTATCTAAGAGATTAGGTATTCCTCAACACTTAAGAGATATTGGAATTCCAGAAGAGATGCTTTCATCTCTGGCAGAACAAGCTATTAATGATCCTTGTACACCAGGAAATCCAAGAGATGTAACAGTAGAAGATATTTTAAATATATACAAAGGAGCTTATTAAAGCTTCTTTTTTATTATAAAAAAACAACTACTTATTTACACCTGTCATTAATTGTAAAAGTATAATGTAAAGTAAAAAAATATTTAAATATAGTTAAATATGTTATAAATGTTTTTTTATAACACTTTTTTTAAAAAACAGATTTGTTCGATTTACATATTCTAAAAAAATATATTAAAAAAACATTTACTTTTTTTATAGCTTCAAGTATGATTGATTTAGGTCGAAAAAATATAAAGGTTAAAGGAGAATAAATAATGGAAAGAGATTTTTTTAATGACATTGTCGTTGTTAAACGTAGTGGTCAAAGAGTAAGTTTTAATCCTGCTAAAGTAGCTATTGCCGTTAAAAAAGGTTTTGATAGTGTTTATGAGGATTATGATGAAAAGAACGTTAATAAAGTAAAAGAAAAAGTACTTGATTATATCGAAAAGAACTACAAAGATCGTAAGACTATTGGAGTTGAAGATATACAAGATGTTATAGAAGAAGTATTAAAGAAACAACATTATGATGAAGTATATGAATCATATAAAGGATATCGTGAAAGACGTAATGCTTCACGTGAAGCTTTTGTAGAGAAACAACAACATAAATTTGTTAAAGCAATTGAATCTCTTGGATTAAAGAGTGCAGCTGAAGAAAATGCTAAAAGAGAGAATGCTAACGTTGATGGTGATGGTCCAATGGGAACTATGTTACATTTTGGATCAACTGTTTCTAAAGAATTTGCTAAAGCATATTTAATGGATAATAAGTATGCAAGAGCTCATGATGAAGGAGTAATTCATATTCATGACCTAGATTTCTGGGCTATGGGAACTACTACTTGTACACAAATTGATTTAAATAAATTATTCAAGAATGGTTTCTCAACAGGACATGGATTCTTAAGAACACCAAATAGTATTGGTTCATATTCAGCACTTGCAGCTATTGCTATTCAATCAAATCAAAATGAACAACATGGTGGTCAAAGTATTCCAGCTTTTGATTATTATATGGCTCCAGGAGTACTTAAGACATTTAAGAAAGAATTTAAACAAGAAATAGCTGAATTATTAGATGTAGAAGGATTTAGAGATTTCATTAATCTTGATAAGATGATTGAAGTTATTGATAAATTAGAAAGTATTGAATTTGATTTAAATATATTTGATAGTTTAATCTCTAATAGTAAGAGAGTACATGAACTATTAGAAGTTGCTTATACAAATGCAATGAATAAAACTGATAGAGCTACTTTCCAAGCTATGGAAGCATTTATTCATAATTTAAATACAATGCATTCTAGAGCAGGAGCTCAAGTACCATTTTCATCTATTAACTTTGGAACTGATACATCTCCTGAAGGAAGAATGGTTATTAAGAACTATTTACTAGCTACTGATGAAGGATTAGGACATGGAGAAACTCCAATATTCCCAATTTCAATCTTTAAAGTAAAAGAAGGAGTTAACTATAATAAAGAAGATCCAAGTTATGATTTATTTAGATTAGCTTGTAGAGTATCTGCTAAAAGATTATTCCCTAACTTCTCATTTATAGATTCTACTTTCAATAAACAATACTATGTTCCAGGAGACTTCCAAACAGAAGTTGGATACATGGGATGTAGAACTAGAGTATTAGCTAATGTATGTGGACCAAGTATTACACCAGGAAGAGGTAATTTAAGCTTTACTTCTATCAATTTACCAAGAATTGGTATTAAACATGGTATTGCACTAGGAGAAAGAAAAAAGGCTGATATGAAAGGTTTCTATAAGGAATTAGATGAAGTTATGGATTTAGTTAAAGGACAATTACTTCAAAGATTTGAATGTCAATGTTCTAAATCTAAAAATAATTTTAAATTCTTATTAGGAAGCCATGTATGGTTAAATAGTGAGAAATTAGATGATGGTTATTCTAAGATTAGAACTGTTCTAAAACATGGAACATTATCTATTGGATTCATTGGTCTAGCTGAAACACTTAAAGCATTAATTGGAGAACATCATGGTGAGAGTGAAAAAGCTCAAAAATTAGGACTTGAAATTATCAAGCATATGAGAGAAAGATGCGATGAATATACTAAAGAATATAATTTAAACTTTACTTGTCTAGCTACTCCTGCTGAAGGATTAAGTGGTAGATTTGTAGGAATAGATACATCTATCTATGGTAAATTAAAAGGTATTACAGATAGAGATTATTATACTAATTCATTCCATGTACCTGTTTATTACAAAACAAGTGTTAAACATAAAATGGAAGTTGAAGGACCTTATCATGCATTAACTAATGCTGGTCATATTTCATACGTTGAGTTAGATGGAGACACTGTTAATAATGTAGATGCATTTGAACAAGTAGTACGTATCATGCATGATAATAATATAGGTTATGGAGCAATTAATCACCCAGTTGATAGAGATCCAGTATGTGGTTATGTTGGAGTTATCAAAGATGTATGTCCTAGATGTGGACGTCATGAGGGTGAAGGTGTAGATATGCAAAAAATCAATTGTTATGATTGTTGTGGAAGATAAATAAAAGGAGGAAAAAGTTATGGAAAATAAGAAAGTTAAAACTGTTGGTGAAGGTGTTGGATTCGATAGAATCAGAAGAATTACTGGCTATTTAGTTGGAACTCTTGATAGATTTAACAATGCTAAGAAAGCAGAAGTTAACGATAGAGTAACTCATGGAACAAAATAAAGAATATATTAGATTAGCTGCTGATTTACAAAGTGATAGTATAGTAGATGGTCCAGGTCTTAGAACTGTTATTTGGACTCAAGGTTGTGCTCATCATTGTAAAGGTTGCCAAAATGAACAAACATGGGATTTTAATGGAGGAGGCTTAGTTCCAATTCCTATGGTTTTAGAAGCTATTGATGAATTAGAATGTCAAAGTGGAATTACTTTCAGTGGAGGAGATCCTATGTTTCAACCATATGCCTGCAATGAAATAGCTAAATATTGTAAAAGCAAAGGTTATAATATTTGGGTCTATACTGGATTCACTTTTGAAGAATTAATGAAGATGGCTAAGAAAGATCCCGTATATTTAGAATTTTTATCTAACACTGATGTTTTAGTAGATGGAAGATTTATCTTAGAAGAAAGAGATTTAAGTTTACTATTTAGAGGATCTAGAAATCAAAGATTAATAGATGTTCCTAAGACATTAGAATCAGGTAAAATAACTTTGTTAGATGAATATGAATATAATGAAGAAAAATCTTTTGAAAGAGTACCAATGTTTGTTTAAAAGACTATTAATAATAGTCTTTTTTTATTGAAAGTGAATGGCTTGTAGGTTATAATTATAATCGGAGTGATAGTATGAGTAAGAATAAATTTATACGTAAAAAAGAACATACTATAAAGTCAGCCATTATTAATATTATTCTCTTACTTGGTATAGGTTATGCACTTATTCAACAAGATTTAAATATTAATGGAACAGCTAATCTTAATAATCCTACTTAGGATATTTATTGGAATAATGTTAAGGTATCTGATGGTAGTGTTAGTGCAAGTACTCCTGTAATTGATTCAAGTGAAACAACAGTTAGTTATACTGTTACATTAAATAAACCAGGGGACTTTTATGAATTTAGTGTTGATGCAGTAAATGCTGGAACAATAGACGCTATGATAGAAGAAATTACTTCTAAATTAAATGGAGTAACAATGACTAGTTTGCCATCTTATTTGAATTACACCGTTACTTATTTAGATGGAGCAAGGCTTAAAAATAATCAATTATTAGCTGCAGGAACAACTGAAACATATAAAGTAAGAATAGAATATAAACAAAATATTAGTGCTAATGATTTACCAACAACTGATCAAAGTTTAAGTTTAGATTTTTCAGTAAGATATAGACAAGCAACTAAAGATGCTATAGAAATAGAACATCCGTCTCAATTTGAAAAAGACTCATGGGATACAATTATATCTAATATAAGATCTGAAAATACTGATATGTATAATGTTGGAGATACTAAAGAAATAGATTTAGGTTCTCTTGGTATACACACTCTAAGAATTGCTAATAAATCTACACCAACTACTTGTAGCAATAACGATTATTCACAGACAGCCTGTGGCTTTGTAGTTGAATTTACTACATCAATTTTAAGTAGGGCAATGAATTCAACAAGTACTAATACTGGAGGTTGGCAATCTTCTGGAGTAAGAACTTATGTAAATAGTACTGTTTATAATGCATTACCTGTTGAATTACAAGGAGCTATTGAAGAGACAACTGTTGTATCAGGACATGGATCAGATGAATCAACTAATTTTACTACAACTGATAAATTATACTTATTAAGTTTAAAAGAAATTGGTATTAATTATAGTAGAGATAGTGCTAGAAGTAATACTAGAGTAATGGATTATTATTCTGCAAATAGTAATAATGCTTCTAGAATTAAATACGATACAAATGAAAATGCTGTATATTGGTGGCTTAGAACACCATCTTCAAATAGTTCTAATTATTTTTATACAGCTACTAATACTGGAAGTTATAGTGATGTTTCTCCTACTACTAATCGTGGAGTAGCTCCAGCATTTAGAATTGGGTAAAAAAAACAAATCAAATTGATTTGTTTTTTTATTGAATTAATGGTTATCTTTAAGTACTAAATGTGTTATGATATATAAGAAAGGAGAGAAACTCCAAGATAAATTTTTTATAAATACTATATTATTTGCTAAAACACTTGAAATTTTCGAACAAAAGTGTTATAATATAGCCAATTTATTGAGGGGGAAAAGTATTATGAAAAAACATATCAAAAGATTTTTAACAGCAATGATTGCTTTGGTGGTACTTGTATCATCAATCACAAGTGTTAGTGCAGTTTCTAATAGTATTCAATTAGGACAAGCAACTAAAACAAACTCATATATAGCAGGAGTTGGATTCTACTATAAAAAGACAACTGGAGGAACATATGTATACTGTTTAACTAGACATAAAAATGCTGCATCAAATATTAAAGCTAATCTAGTTAACAACAGTAAATATGTTGACGGTGGTGTAGCTTATATCTTAAGAAATGGATATCCAAATAAATCTATTACTGGAGATAAAGCAAAAGACTACTATATTACTCAAACAGCAGTATGGTGGTATTTAGATAAGGCAAAAGGAATGTCTAATCTAGGATCAGACTTTAAACAAAATGGTTCTGATAAACATAATTTAAGAAAGTATGTTAAAAACTTAATGGAAGAAGGTTACAAACATAGAGGTGATAGTAGAACTAGTGCTACTAGTACAAACTTCACTGTAACTGGAGGAACTACTTCTAAATTAGTTGATTCATACTATGTTTCAGATGATATTAAAATTTCATCTAATTCAACTGATAATAAAACAGTTACATTATCAGGAGCACCTGCTAATACTAAAATAGTAAGAGCAGATGGAACAGAAGTTGCTTATAATGGAGCATTTACTATGGGAAATGGAAGCTTTAAAGTTAAAGTTCCAGCAGATGCCCTAGATAGCTCTTCACAATCAATTAAAATAAGTGTTACTGGTATTGATTCAGTAGAATATACTGCTAATGAATATCAACCAACAGATGGTAAAATGCAAAATGTAGCTTTATTTGAATCTTCAAGTAAGCAAGGTACTAAAGAATTAACATTAAATATTAGTTCTTCAAAAGTAGAAATTTTAAAGGTAGATATTAAAACTAATCAACCATTAGCAGGAGCACAATTAGTGTTAAAAGATTCTAATGGAAAAGTATTAGCTGAATGGACTTCTACTGTTAATGCTCACATTATTAGAAATTTACCTAATGGTTCATATACAGTTGAAGAAGTTGCTGCACCAGCAGGATATCAATTAGCTGAACGTGTAACACCATTTACAATTAATGATGCATCAAAAGAAGTAAAAGTTAATATTAAGAATGTTCCACAAAAATCAGTAGTTAGTATTGTAAAAGTTGATCAAGCAACTAATGCACCATTAGCTGGAGCTGAATTATCAGTTAAAGATGCTAGTGGAAAAGAAGTAGCTAGATTTATTTCAACTACTGAAGCTTATTCTATTACAGATTTAGAATATGGAACTTATACAGTTGAAGAAATAACTGCACCAGCAGGATACATGAAGAGTAATGAAAAAATTACATTTACTATTGATGCTGATCATTTATCACATCAAGTAACATTTGTAAATACAAAAGAGGTAATTGTACCAGATACTGCTACATTACCTTCTGGAATAATGATTTTAGTTGGAATGATTATTACATTATCTGGAATTTACTACATAACTGGAAATGCAAAAAAAGTTAAATAATACAGAAAAGAAAAGAATATCTCCCTATGTAACTGCCTTTGTAGGCGCTCTTATTACATTAGTTGGAGGATTCTTTCTTTCTTATAATTATGTAGAAGCAAAAAAAATAATCGCTTATGATTATATGGCTAATGCCTTCTATAATGGTCATGAAGTAGTTAATATTACAGAAGAAGAGAAAACAACTAAACCAATAGAAGAAGAAAAACTACCGGATGAAGTAACTAATGAATATATTGGATACTTGATCATACCAAAGATTAATCTTACGAAAGGATTTTTAGATATTCGTTCAACAGAAAATGATGTTGAAAAGAATATCTTAGTAGTAAATGGTTCTAACTATCCAGATACAGATAGAGGTAACTTAATCTTAGCAGGTCATTCAGGTACTGGTTGGAAAGCATTCTTTAATGAATTATATCAACTACAAGTAAATGATACTGCTTATGTTACATATAAAGATAAAAAATATGTTTATAAAATAAAAAATATTTATAAACAACCAAAAACAGGTAAATTAGCAATATATAGAGATTACAACAAGACAACATTAACATTAATAACATGTACTAATAATGATTCTGGTACACAAACAATATATATTGCTGAATTAGAAAGTGTTGAATAAAATTTAAAAGGGGGGGTGGAAATATGAGTAAATTATCATTTGCTGATAAATTAAGAGTATTTATTGATGTATCTAAGAGTTCATCATTATACTTAATTGTTATTATATTATTATTAATATTAGGTTATATTTTTATAAATACTACTAAAAAGACAGCTAAAAGAAATAAAATTATTTATTTGGTAATCTCTGTTTTCATCGCCGGGATTTTAATAATTACTTATCATGGTTCTTTGAGTAAAATGTTTGATTATATGATGAATAACTTTTTCATAGCACTTTACTTTCCTAATTTAGCTATTTATTTAGCAGCTATTATAGTAACTAATATTATTGTATGGATAAGTCTATTTAACTTTAAGACCAGTAAACTTATAAAAAGATTAAATATTATTATCTATATAATTATTAATTATTTATTAGCTTTAATATTAAGTGTCATCAATTCAAATAAACTTGATATATTTGCTCAAGAATCAGTTTATGGTAATAAAAAAGTAACTGCTTTAATAGAATTATCAAGTGAAATATTTATTACTTGGATTATATTCTTAATATTATATAAAATTATATTAATATATTTAAAGAAAGATTATAAGCCAAAAGTAAAAAAAGTAGTAGTTAAAAAACCAGTAAAGAAACTTCCTGCTAATTTTGAACCTAAAGATGTACCAAATATTGTTTATGGTAAAGGTCCAAAGAAAGAAGTAGAAGAAGTAATTATTACTAAAGAGAAAGAAGTAAAAGAAGATATCTTTAGTAAGGATGATTATAAATTATTATTGAAGTTACTTAGTCAACAAAAAGAAAAAGAGAGAATAAAAAAAGAAGAAAATAAAATAGAAGAATTACAAGAATTATACAGAAGTGTTAAATAACACTTCTTTTTTTGTGTAAACTAACATACAATGTTTACCTTTTGCGTAGACAAAATTTAAATTATATGATAAATTTTTATTATAAGAGAGTAGAGATAATCTCAAAATATTATAAGGTGGTGAAATTATATGGGAGCAGGAGCAGGAGGAGCATCTGGAGGAAAAACTAAAGCGGCCGGCTTAACAATTGCAAATGCTACTTACGGTCGTAGTAAAGCAGGAAGAGATAAATTAAAAAATGATTTCTATGGAGACATCAATAATTTGATTTCAGTTTTAAATGGAGACAAGTATAGAGATTTCAAGAGAATAGTTTCTCAAAACTGGGTAGGAGCAGATGCAACTGATTTCCTAAATGATGTTGAAAAGACAAGAAAAAGCTTAGAATCTAAGCTAAAAGCATTAAAGAAGCAATTTGATAATGCAATTGATGGAGATGCTAAACAATTTAGTTCATTTCAATCAAAGAATATTAAATAAGGGAAGGTGAATTAAATGGCTGATGTAAAAGGAATAAATACTGCAAAAATTGGAAGTATGAAAAATGCTATTGAAGAATGGGCAAAAGCAGTTGATAGAGCAAAATTTACAGTATCATCTAAAAATGTTTCTAAGGCAATTAAAGGTAGTACTCAAGCAAGTCAAGTTAAATCATTATGCCAAGCATGTGATTCTTATGCAAATAGCTTAACTGCAGTTTTAAGAAAATATGAACAAAGACTAGACGAAGTAAAAGCAGCATATGTTAAAAATGATCAAACAGCTGCTGTTATTTCAGGAACAACTTCCGCAATTAAGAATTTAAAAAGTTAATAAAGAGACTTATAATAAGTCTTTTTTTATGCAAGTAAAAACCACTTCATTGAAGTGGTTATTTTGATAATAAAACTAATTCAGTACCATTTCTAATATTAGTATTCGCAAGTAATGTATCAGGATCATATTTTTGTTTAGTATAAACATTATATAAATCATTTTCTTCAGATAGAATAAATTCACCTTCAGTTAATTCACTAATTGCTTTATTTAGAAGAATAATAATATTTCCAATCTTTTTATTGATAGGTAAATATATATCATATTTTTTATCTATTTCAGGAACTGATAAGGAAACTAAAACTTTGTTTTTCATTCATAATCCTCCTCTGGTTCAGCACCAATACCTTTTAATACTGCATAACTATCACCAGTAGATACATAAACTATGTTATTGAAGTCTTCATTGATATCTCCTTTTGTAATATTAGGACACTCAATAGCTGTTTGATTCTCAATATCAGCTCCAACCCAAACTCCAGTATGTTGTTTGATTTTAGAATACCATGGTTCATTCATAGTCTTTTTAAATACTGAATAGTTATCCACTATAATAAAACTAGATTTAGTAAATTTATCAACATTTGTGAATATATTAAATAATTTTTCTATACCTTCATCTAGAACTTTATCATAGATTCTACCAATACCAATAATTACATAAATTAGTTGTTTTGTTTCTTTCTTTTCATTTGTAATAATTTTACCAATATTAGCAGTAAACTCATCTTGAGCACAATCTTCAAATTCACTTGGATCTGCTATAATACCAGCAAAATCAATAATCTTTAATTTAGTATTTTGTAGTTGATTAAGTACTTTTAATAATTGCATTATAAATTGTGTTTCAGTAATTACATAATTTCCTACTACTTGAGTTATTTTATTATCAAGGAAATTGAAACAGTAAGCTTCCGCATTATGAATATTTATTCCTAATGGTACTGCTGATAAATTAGTAATATATGGAGCTAATGTATCAGCATTAACTGTTACTGGAATTACAGGAATAGGTGGTGCTTTCTTTTGATCTTTATACTTTTCAGCAGTTAATTTAATAATATCATTAATCTTATCTTTAGTATAAATATAAGCTCCCTGGAATTCATATGCTTCTTCATCTACAAATGATAATCCTCTAGAAAAACCTTTCTTTGGAATAAGACCATCTCTAGCATTTAATACATATTTATAATCAAATGGATCAGAGAATTGTAGGGCAATTTTATTACCAAAGTTCTGCTGTGTAACAGTAAGCATTGTATTAGCAGCTAAAACTGTAGTGATAAAGATAATTCCGTATTTAGCACATTCTCTAGAAAGGTGACCAACTATATCAACATATGATTGATATGTTTCTCCAAATGTTTCATATCCATTTAAAATAACAAATATCATTGGTAATTTTTGACCACTTGTACGAATATATTCTTCATATGAACCACCGTACTCAGAGAATAATTCACGTCTTCTATCTAATTCACGATCAATCATTACTAATAAACTCTTAATCTTATCAGTATCATCTATTAAAGCTACATCTCCAACTTGAGGCATATCTATAAATGATTTAATAACTTGAGCACCAAAATCTAAAATATAGAAATTAACTTCTTCAGAACTATGATATATACAGATTGAATATATAATAGTCATTATTAAATTTTCTTTTCCTGAACCAGGTAAACCATAGATTAATAAGTTACCATTTTTTACAAAGTCTATATCAAATTCACCTTGAAATTGATTTTCAGGATCATCATATTCTCCTACAATAGGATTAATATAATATGGCTTAGCTTTATAATCATATTTTTTAATTAAATCTGCAATCATTATTTCAGGTGATAGACTAGGTAACCACATTGATTGGAACTTAATCTTTTCCCTTATTGCAAGATTATATAGTACTTGAACAATACTAGTTAATTGTTCTGAATGGTTTTCTCCACTCTCAACTTTTTCATCATTGATAGTTCTAATTACATTTCCTATATTGTCAACTATTTCAATAGAATCATCTATATTTTTAACAATATGATCAGTAGGTATATACTTAGCTCCTGACCAAGCTGATTGACCTAATTCGAATAGTTCATTAAAACCAACTTGTAAATAGAAACGACCAGTTTCCTTTATTTCAGCAGCTTCTGGTCTACGTAATAATTCTCTTGAATCTTCAGCAGTCGCAACTTTTAAACATACTTTAAATCTAGCGTTTGACCATATTTGGTCATCCACAACACCACTAGGTTTCTGAGTAGCTAGTATTAAGTGAACTCCTAAAGAACGACCAATACGTGCAGTAGAAACTAATGATTCCATAAAATCTGGTTGTTGAGATTTAAGTTCTGCAAACTCATCACAAATAATAAATAGGTGAGAGATAGGTTCGGATATTTTTCCTTCACGATAGTATTTTTGATACTTATAAATATCAATAGTACTTTCATTTAACTTATCTCTTGCTTCATTAAACATTCTTTGACGTCTTTTTAATTCTGAATTAATTGATACTAAAGTACGATTCATTTCACTAACATCTAAGTTAGTAATAGTACCTGCTAGATGAGGTATTTTTATACCAGTTTCTTTATTTTCAAAGGCACCAGCTAAACCTCCACCTTTATAATCAATTAATACAAATTGAACCTCATAAGGATGATAGTTAATAGCCATTGATAATATGAATGTAATAATAAATTCTGATTTACCAGAACCAGTAGATCCAGCAATTAAACCATGAGGTCCATGAGCTTTTTCATGAAGATCTATTTCAAATGTTTTACCATCTTCATGTACTCCAATAGGGGTAGCAATACTCACTGTAGGATCATTTTTAGCCCATCTATTTAAAATATTTAATTGTTCAATTTTACCAACTTTATACATGTCTAAGAAAGTTAAACTCTTTGGTAGTTTATTTCCAGAAGACTCTGTAGCTAAAGGAATATTTCCAATAACATTTGATAAAGGAATAATATCAGACACTAATAAATCTGGAGTAAATAAATTATTATCACTATTTTCATTTAAAGTCTTATTAACAATACCAGCACTTCCATTATTAACAACAATCATATTTTCACATTTACTTGGAACATTCTGCATTGTAGGTTCAACTGTTAATAATGAAAAACCTGGATTTATAGAATTATCCAATATTTTTTTCATAATTCCATATTTTTGAGAATCTATATAATTATCAGTTATTATAATGTAATATGTATTAAATGATTTATATATATCTTCAGGATGCTCAGTATCAATAGCTTGTTTATTTTCATCATTTTCTTCATCAAGATTTTTTTGATTTATTTTATCCATTCTATCTTGATATATCTTTTCTAAGTATTGAGATAATTGTTTAGCTTCATCAACTGTTTCAGCATAAAAACGTGTTTTTCTAGAATCACTAGCACAGTGAGGTAAGTATTTTAGAAATTCCCACTGTAATGATTCAGTCTTTGTAGTAAAAACAGCTATCTTTAAATCTTTACCACTATGATAACTTATTAATTGTAATAATATAAAATTAATAAATTGTTTTTGGTAATTATAATCATTAGAAATAACTAAAGGTAAAATATTATTCTTAATAAGTGATATCGTAATAGGGACATTATTTAATGCAAGTTTTTCATTAGCTATTTTTTCAGCTTCTGAATTAAGAACATCTTTATCAATATCATATGGTAATTTCTCAAAGTTTATTTTTATCGCAGGTGTTCTAGTTCCAATACCTAAACGAATATTTAAAAAATCACTGTCTGTAATTTCATGATTCCAAATCTTATTAGAATTTGAAGTAACCATAGATTGTAATTGTTCTACATTTAAATAATTTGCATTAAGAATTTGTTCTTCTTTTTTTAATTCTGAATTTATTTCTTCTTGTGTTTTAGCTAAGTATTCACGGTAAGTATCTTTTCTATTCTTTTCCTTCTTTTGTAATATCTTTTTTTGATACTTTTCTATTAAGATAGGTAGAATGATTGCTCCTATTACCATTGTGATACATAAAACGATTTCAGGTATTGCATCTTCTAATTCTGCTTTACCAGAAGTAACTTTCATAACAGCATACATTCCAGAGAATAGGGAAGATACTCCCATAACAGCTGTTGTTCCTATACTTAGTATCGCAGGTAATTCTTCCATTTCAATTGCTTGTGGAGGACGTTCAATAGTTATTTCTTTTTCAACAATAGAATCCTTCATACGTGGAGTATGAAAGAAAGCTTGATTGTCATTATATAAAACCATATTTCTTTCAATATCTCTAACAGGAGTATATTTATTTTTATTTGGATTAGCTTCTCCCTTTCTAATAGGAGAGAGAAGTGTTTGTACTTTATCATTAGGATTATTTAATCTTATTGATGTATCTAACCAAATCATTTTTAATCCATTAGAAAAAATAACATCTCCATAATGTAAGACTGTATTTAAAGTTCTTCTATCATTTACATAAACAAAAGACTTATCTTTTTGACTACTTTCTAATAACCAATTATTATCTTTCTTAACAATTCTAAATTCTGGATTCCCCATACTAGAATTGACAAAAATAAAATCAAAATTTCCAGTATTTCCTACAGTTATTTCAGTTTTAGTAGGTGGTATCGCAAAATCATATAATCTTTGATGGGTATCGAAACAATAAATAGTTAAAGGTTCATTTAAATCACTACAAATAATATTATATACAGTACCATCTTCCACAACATCAGTAGTGATAGCTTTAGAACCTACACTTATTTTAATATCAGGTGAGCTTTGAATAGCCCATTTACCGCCATCCGCAATAAAGGTAATAGTTTCTTCTTTACCTGTATAGTGTTCATAATTAATAACGAAAGCATCTTCTACTTTAGTTGGTAAAGAATAAGTTGAAACTTTATAATTGTCGACTAAATACAGTTTCATAAAACACCCTCTATTCTACTATATATTAGTATACCAAAATATTTGTCAAAACACTATATAGATTTAACATAATTTTTAAATATTTTTAATCTTCAAAAGTGTAAAGCAAAAAAAATAACTAAATATATATTGACAAAGTATAAAATTAAAGATAAACTTGTATTAACGATAGACATAGTATTACTGGAAGTCAGTAATGGTTTAATCGGAAGGATTAAATGCTAATTGTTAATCAATTAGATAAGGCTTAATATCCAATTTACTTACGCACTGATTGGAGTAAGATCCTAATACTTAGTATTTAATACTAAGGTAAAGATATTTTTAATATCTAAAGTTTATTAATTTATTAATAAAATAAGGGATCAACGTTTAATAGAAGCAATTCTATTAAAATAAGAGCTAAATGCTTAGATAAATTACGTATTTGCTAGGGTAATAATCCGTGAACTATGTCTATTGTGTAGGCAACGTTGTACACAAGAGGAAAACTTGGAAAATTAGGGTTAATGTAGCTAATTAACATTAATTTTCGAAACCGGGCATAGGACGTCATGAATCCTTATCCTAAAAAAAATACGATTTTTTTTGGAGCATAGATTTAAGTAATCTATGCTTTTTTTCTTGTTTAAAAATATAAATAATGTATAATAAATACTTGAGGATGTTGATAAGATGGATTTAAAAGAACTTAATGATAAACAAAAAGAAGCTGTTTTATACAATGACGGGCCATTACTTATAATAGCCGGAGCAGGTGCAGGTAAAACTAAAACATTGACTGCTAAAATAGCTTATTTAATAGATGAATTAGGAGTTAGTCCCTATAGCATTTTAGCTATTACTTTTACTAATAAAGCTGCTAAAGAAATGAAGGATAGAGTATATTCTCAAGTAGGAGATGTAGCTAAAAAAATGACTGTTTCTACATTTCATAGTTTTGGTTTAAGATTATTAAGAGATAATTCAGATGTCTTAGGTTATGATAGAAACTTTGTCATAATGGATTCAGATGATTCACTAACAGTAGTAAAAAAGATTATTAAAGATATGGGTTATGATCCTAAAGTATATAATCCTAGAGGAATTAGAAACCAAATAAGTAATTGTAAAAATGAAATGACTAGTCCAAGTGCTTATGAAAAATATGCAGTAAGTGAATATGAAAAAGTAGTTTGTGAAGTATATAGAAGGTATGAAGATAAATTATATAAAAATAACTCAGTAGATTTTGATGATTTATTACTTTTACCAATCAAATTATTTAGAACACATCCGGAAATATTAGAAAGATATCAAGAATATTACAAATATATTTTAGTAGATGAGTATCAAGATACTAATGAAGCTCAATATATATTAACTAAAATGTTAAGTGAAAAGAATAGAAATCTTACTTGTGTAGGAGATGATTCTCAAAGTATTTATAGTTTCCGTGGGGCTAACTATAAAAATATATTGAACTTTGAAAAAGATTATAAAGATGCAAAAACTATTCTTTTAGAACAAAATTATCGTTCAACCACAACTATATTGGATGCTGCAAATGATGTAATAAAGAATAATAAACAAAGAAAAGATAAGAAGTTGTGGACTGCTCGTGGAGAAGGAGAAAAGATTAAATACTATAGAGCTTATAATGAAAGAGATGAAGCTCAGTATGTTATTAGAAAAATAAAAGAATTAATAAATAGAAATGTCGATTATAAAGATATCGCAGTATTATATCGTACTAATGCTCAATCACGTGTAATGGAAGAAGAAATGTTAAAAGAAAATCTTCCTTATCGTGTAGTAGGTAGTTTCTATTTCTATTCAAGAAAAGAAATTAAAGATTTAATTGCTTATTTAAGATTAATACATAATTCTAAAGACAATGTATCACTACTTAGAGTAATAAATGTACCTAAGAGAGGAATAGGTTTAAAGACAATTGAAAACTTAACTAGAAAAGCAGATGAAGAAAATACTAGTATTTATGATTCTATAAGTAGTGGTAAAGAATTAGCTTTTAAAGAAATGATAGAAAAATTAAAAGAGATAGCTAATGATTTAACTCTTACTGAATTAATTGATAAAGTATTAGATGCTACAGGTATGAGAGAAGAGTTAGAAAGTGAAAAGACACTTGAAGCAGAAGTTAGATTAGAAAACTTAGAAGAATTTAAGTCAATTACTAAATCTTTTGAAGAAAGAGAAGGCTTAGTATCATTAGAAGACTTCTTACTAGAAATTAGCTTAATAAGTGATGTAGAAGAGTATAAAGATGATCCAAATAGAATTAATTTAATGACTATTCATTCAGTAAAAGGATTAGAATTTGATCATGTATTTGTAATTGGTATGGAAGAAGGATTATTTCCACATATGAATTCGTTAATGGAGAATAGTGATTTAGAAGAAGAAAGAAGATTAATGTATGTTGCTATTACTAGAGCAAAGGATGATCTACATTTAGTTAATGCTCGTAGAAGAACATTATTTGGTAGAGAACAAATAAATCCTGTTAGTAGATTTATTGGAGAAATAAATAGTAATTTACTAGAATCTAATGTTAAAGATGAAATAAAACCAAAAGAAGAAAAGATAGAAGTAGAAGAGATGTTTAGAGAAGAAGATACTGATTATCAAGTAGGAGATTATGTTTATCATGAAACATTTGGTGCTGGTAGAGTAGTAGAAGTATCTAATACTTTAGTCAGTGTTGCTTTTAAACATCCACATGGAATTAAGAAGTTAATGAAGAATCATAAGAAACTTAGTAAAGTGTAAACTATAGTATATGTAAAGTATATTACTCTTGATTAATAATATTATTAAGAAGTTAATCCTACTAAAACAGAGTTTGAAAAACTAATGATTCCTGAGAATAGTGGATTTAAATTCTTAAGAATTACTATTGACAATGAAGAATATAAAAAGGCTATGAAAAATACTAACTCAGTTGAATATGTTTTAGGTGTTCCAGATACTGCTAAAAGTAGTATGCAATATCTTATAATAGGATGCTTATTAGTAATGTTAGGATCTAGTATAGTATTTTATATATTAACTAAAAGAACTATGAAACAAGAGCTTAATTAAGCTCTTTTTTATTTATAAAAAAGTGATATAATAAACATACAAATAACTTTTAAAAGGAGGAATATTGTGAATAAAGACATCACACTAGTTATTTTAGCCGGGGGTATGGGTAGTAGATTTGGTGGTCTAAAACAAATAGAGCCTATGGGTCCTAATGGAGAATTTATCATTGATTATTCTATTTATGATGCAATTGAAGCAGGATTTAATAAAGTAGTATTTTTAATAAAAGAAGAAAACTTTGATGTATTTAAAGAAACTATTGGATCTAGAGTAGAACCACATATTAAAGTAGAATATAGTTTTCAAAAGAATGATAATGCACCAATTTTTTACGATGAATTAAAAGATAGACAAAAACCATTAGGTACAGCTCATGCAATTCTTTGTTGCAAAGACCAAGTACATGAACCATTTATGATTATTAATGCTGATGATTTCTATGGAAGAGATGCTTTCCAAAAAGGAGCTGAGTTCTTAAGAAATATGGGTAATGAAGAACCTCATAAATATGGAATGGTAGGTTATTTAGTAAAAAATACTATTACAGAAAATGGAGCTGTAAAAAGAGGAGTTTGTAATGTAGAAAATGGTTATTTAACTAAGCTTACTGAAAGCTCTGTAGGAAGAATAGAAGATGGAACAATTAAAGCAAAACCATTGGATGAGACATTACCAGAATTTGTAGTTGCAGAAGACGATACAGTATCAATGAATATGTTATTATTTGATCCAAGTATCTTTGATTATATTGATAGTAAATTTGAAGCTTTCTTAAAAAAGAATGAAGATAAATTAGACAAATGTGAATTTTTAATACCGGATGTATTATTTGAAGCAATTGATGAGGGATTTGCTACTTGTGAAGTAATCCCAACTACAGCTACATGGTATGGAGTAACATATAGAGAAGATGCTCCTGCAGTTAAAGAATCAATTAAAGCTTTAGTTAGAATGGAAGAGGATCAAGAAGGGGATTATCCTTTACACTTATGGGGATAAAATCCTCTTTTTTTATGGTATAATATATATGGAAATAGGTGATTATATGAAAGAGAGAATGAATGAATTAATAGATATAATAAACGAGGCTGATTATAATTATCATACTCTTGATAATCCAACTATAACTGATCAAGAATATGATAAATATTTAAGAGAATTATTTGATATAGAAGAAGCTCATCCAGAATGGTTAAGAGAAGATTCTCCAACTCAACATGCAGGTGGACAAATAATTGATTCTTTTAATAAAGTAACTCATAAAATACCTATGATGTCTCTAAGTGATGTCTTTTCTGAGAGTGAATTAATTTCTTTTGATGAAAGAATAAAAAAAGAAGGAGTAACTCCAGAATATATGTGTGAATTAAAAATAGATGGGTTATCTGTTTCTCTTTTATATGAAAAAGGTAATTTAGTAAGAGGTGCAACTAGAGGGGATGGAACAACAGGAGAAGATATTACTCATAATGTAAAAACTATTAAAGCAATTCCATTAAAGTTAAAGAAACCTGTTGATATAGAAGTTCGTGGAGAAATATTCATGAATAAAAAAACTCTAGAAGAGTTAAATGAAAAGAGAAAAGAAAAAGGAGAACCATTACTTCAAAATTGTCGTAATGCAGCAGCTGGTTCTATTAGACAATTAGATTCTAAAGTAGCTGCTGAGAGAAAACTAGATAATTTTATTTACCATTTACCAGATCCAGAGGATTATGGTTTGACAACACATAGTGATGCAATTGAATATATGAGAGAATTAGGGTTTAAAATTAATCCTAATAATAGATTAGTTAAAAATATTAATGAAGTAATTGAATTCATTGAAGATAAAGGAAAAATTAGAAAAGCTCTTCCATATGATATAGATGGTGTAGTAATAAAAGTAAATAGTATAGCTGATCAAAGAAAACTAGGTTATACTGCTAAATACCCTAAATGGGCAACTGCTTATAAGTTTCCTGCAGAAGAAGTATTAACTAAATTAAAAGATATTATATTTACAGTAGGAAGAACTGGTCAAATTACACCTAATGCAGTACTAGAACCTGTTATAGTCGCAGGAAGTACAATATCTCGTGCAACTCTTCATAATGAAGATTATGTTTTAGAAAAAGATTTAAAAATAGGAGATATAGTCTCAATAAGAAAAGCAGGAGATGTAATACCAGAAGTAGTTGAAAGAAAGATAGAGAGAAGAAAAGGTACTGAAAAAGACTTTAAAATGATTGAAGAATGTCCTATGTGTCATACTAAGTTAGTAAAAAAAGAAGGACAAGTAGATTATTTCTGTCCTAATGTAAAATGTCCTGCGAGACACGTAGAAAGTTTAATTCATTTTACATCAAGAGATGCGATGAATATTGATGGATTAGGAGAAAACATCATGGAAGACTTTTATAACTTTGGATTTATTAAGAGTATTCCAGATATTTATAATTTAAAAATACATAAAAATGATTTAATAAGATTAGAAGGTTATGGAGATAAATCAGTGTCTAACTTATTAGATGCAATTGAAAATAGTAAAGAAAATTCTCTAGAAAAATTAATATTTGCTTTAGGTATTCCACATGTAGGTGCAAAAACAGCTAAGATATTAGCAGCTAAGTTTGAAACAATGGATAACTTCCAAAAGGCAACTACCGAAGAATTAGTTAATATTCCAGATATTGGCAAAATAATAGCTGATAGTGTAGTTAAATATTTTAATAATGATGAAAATATCGAAGTAATAAACAAATTAAAAGAATTTAAATTAAATATGAATTATTTAGGACAAAAAGTAGAAGAGAATGAATTGTTCTCTGGAAAGACATTTGTCTTAACTGGTTCCCTTGAAATATTCACAAGAGATGAAGCTAAAGAAAAAATAGAATCTTTAGGTGGAAAAACAGTTGATTCAGTATCAAAGAAGACTTCAGTAGTAATAGTAGGTGCCAATCCTGGAAGTAAGTATACAAAAGCAAGAGATTTAGGTATTGAAATCTGGACTGAAGAAGAGTTTAAAGATAAGCTAAATAATGCCTAACTCTTTACAAAATCATAAAAATGTGTTATAATATGGCACATGAAAAGGGGATAGAGGTGTTAAAATGAAATATCAGAAAAGAGAACAAAGAAATCTTGAAGAAGTAGTTGAAGATATCGTTGAAAAAGAACAAGAAATAACAGAATCTTATGAAGATGAATTAGAAGATTCTATTGATGAAGTATTAGATCAAGATAAGAAAATTAAAAGAGCTAAATTAATAATTAATATTATTTTCGCAATTATCGTAGTATTAATTATTATGGTAGCAACTGATATAATTTGTGTATCTAGATTTAATAAAGGACCTTTCTTCGCAATACCAACAAAAACATATAAAGATGGTGGTACTAAAGAATATAAAGGTTTAGGTTATAAAGTAATTAAGTATAAACAACTTCAAGGTAGAAGAGATACTGTTATTGGTAATTGGTCAATAAAATATGATATTAAACCTATAACTACAAAAGATGTTGATATGGCTATTGAATTTAGTGATAATAGTGCTAAATCATATGAAAAATATTACAAAAAATTCGTAAGAATTATTACTACTCTTCATAAAGTAGATAAAAAGAATAATACTATTCTAGTTGGATATGAAGATGAAGGTGGAAAATATTCTTTAGAAATAGAATGTGCTATTAATAAAGATGAAAGAAAAGATGTTATTAATAAGTTTAAAACTGATAAAGCAATCACAATAATTGGTACTGTATCTGATTTTAGTCCTAAGACTAATAAGAGTGCTAATAAGATTTACATATCAGACTGCTTTGCTGAACAATAAGAGTTTTAATAACTCTTTTTTT
>CAMNCL010000012.1 GCA_946534345.1 uncultured Caryophanales bacterium | reverse complement strand
CGTAAGAAAGAACGTAAGAAACCAGGATTAAAGAAAGCACGTCGTGCACCACAATTCAGTAAACGTTAATTATGTTTCCAAAGACCATATTTATGGTCTTTTTTTGTGTTATAATTATATAGGAGGGATTATTATGTTAAAATTAATAGATGCAAGTGAAAAATATTTAGACCAATATATAGATGCATACAGAGACTCTTTAAAGCAAATTGAATTAGGACAATTAAAAAGGCATAATTTGACATTTACTAATCCTGAAGAAAATAATGTTATAGAGTATTTTAATGATATGCGAGATCCTAATAAGTTGCCACCTAATTATGTACCATCATATAATTATTTTGCAGTAGATGGTGATAAATTTATTGGTGAAATTCATATTAGAACTAAATTAGTTCAGCATCTTCTACAATACGGCGGTCATATAGGTTATTCTATAAATCCTAAATATAGAAAAATGGGTTATGGAAAAGAATTATTAAAACTAGGATTAGAAAAAGCAAAAGACTTAATTGAAGAAGATAATATTCTAATTACTTGTGATGATGATAATATAGGATCATATAAAATAATAGAAGCCAATGGGGGCATATTAGAAAATAAAGTAGAAAATGAAGATCAAGGAGAAAAGTTTTTAACAAGAAGATATTGGATAAAAAAATAATATATTATAGTCAAGATAATTATGTATTCAAAGACCATATTTATGGTCTTTTTTATGTTATAATTATTTTAGGTGATAGAATGAAATATCTTAAGTGGGTCTTTAAAGATAATATCGGTCATGATAGTAATAAAAAGTTTGAAGTAGGAAAAGTTACTGTTTGTGATACCTGGGATCCTAATAATAGTGATTGGGATAAGCGAGGAGGATTCAACTTTACAAATGAAGAATGTGCTCTAAGATGGATGTCTAGAGGAGATACTTTATATGAAGTAGAGATTCCAGAAGATGCAGAAGTTGTAAATGTTAAGAATGATAAAACTCCTGGGGGAATAATGATTACAAATAAAATTATACTTAAGAATCCACAAGAAATATCAGAAGAATTAGTAATAGATTTTTATAAGAAATCAAACTTACCACTATCAACGTATTTTGAATGTATCAGAGTTCTAGCAAATAGAGGTTATTATGATATAGCTTTAATAATAATTAAAGATAAAGTAACTACTGATAATATAGATCTAGCACTTGAAAGATTTAATCATTCTAAGAATCCAGATGCAGATATAAATGAAGAATGCCATAATAAAGTAAGAGAAGTATTAGAAGAAATAAAGAGCTCTCTAGATATTAATTTATTTATAGATAAAGAACCATATATTAAACAAATTACAAATGATAAAATAATTAATTTAACTGGACAAAGTGGTTCAGGTAAAACTACTTATGCTAATGAACATTTTAATAGTGAAGAATATTTAATTGTTGATACTGATGATATATTATCTGATAATAGATTTGAAAATAGTACAGGTATTAATAAAGAATTAGGTGAGTATTTTAGAAATAAATATAAAGAATTGCCTAACTGTGGAGATGACTTTGATTTAATATATCAAGATATATTAGAATATTGTAAAAAGTATGATAAAACTATAGTAATTGATTGTGCACAGTTTCACTGTATTAAGAATATAAATCTATTGAAGGGAAAATTAATAGTAATGAGAACTTGTATTGATAATTGTTATAATAGAACTATTAAGAGATATAAAACAATCAATAAGAATTATAGTCAGGAAGATTTAGAAAAATATAAAGAAAAAAAGAAAGCTATTTACTCATGGTATAAATATTCTAATAATTTTTTAGAGAAAGTTAGTAAGATATAATAAGGAGTAAGAATTATGGATTTATATAAAGAAAAGTATTTCACAGTTGTTTTTGAAGACTGGTGTCAGGAGTTTCCGGGATCATGTATAATATCTGGAACTAAAGAAAGATTAAGTGACATGACAAGTGAAGAATGGATAGAATTAGGTATCTTAGAAAAAGAACTTGAAAGAGTATGTAAAAAGGTATTTAATTCAACTATGTATAATTTTGCTTGTTTAATGAATAATGCGTATAGAGATGAGGAAAAACCTCATGTACATTTCTGGTTTGTTCCAAGATATGAAAAAGAAATAAGTATAGTTGGAAAGAAATATAAAGATAAACACTTTGGTTATAATTTCTGGAAATGGTCAAATAGTAAATTCAGAAGTCAAAAAGATATATTTACTAAAGAAGAAAGATTAAAAATATATGAAATGATGAAAAAAGAGTTTATAATAGAATAGTCTTTATAGAAAGGATGCTTATATGAAAATAAATACTACAATTACAATTACAGCTATTTTGAATCTAATAGTAGCTTCTATTAAATTAGTTGCGGGACTATTATTTTCATTCACTACACTACTTGCGGATTCAATACAATCATTTATTGATTTCTTTACAGATATTACTAGCTTAGCAGCTTATAAAATAGGTAAGAGAAGAGCTAATAAAATATATCCATTTGGATATGGACAAGTACATTACTTATCTAATTTACTTACTGGATTATTATTATTTTTTATAGGAGTATTTGTTCTAGTACAAGTATTTACTGCTAAGGGGGAATTTACTCCAAATATTAGTATTTTTATAGTATTAATAGTTGTTTTAATATTAAAAGCAATAGTAATTAGTTTATTACATCAAAAAGGAAATGGAAAGGCTAATGAATTATTAATTGAATCATATAAAGAATCTAAAACAGATTTTATTTCAACGTGTATAGTAATTATAGTATTAATAATATCTTTCTTTGAAAAATATATTCCAGGATTTATAAATGTAGATAAGATAGGTAGTTTTGGAATGGCAATATATATATTCTATACTTCTATTAAGATGATTATTTCAAATATTCATGGAATACTTATTAATGATGATGAGAACGAAGAAATAAAAGAAGAAATATTAAAAGCTTTTGAGAAAAAGAAAAAAGTAAAAATAGTTAGTGTCAAAATAATTAAAATGGCAAACTATTATAGTGTCTTTATGCAAATAGATGTAGATAATGGTTTGACAATAAATGAATATATTAAAGTTGAAAAAGAGTGTAAGAAGAAGTTAAGATCTATTGATGATAGAATTAGATTTATAGATATAGAACCACTATAAGATAGGGGGATAATATGAAAGATAAACTAGGAATGCGTATAGGAGAGTCTGTTTTTTCAGTAGGTTATTTATTATTTGCTTTTATAGCTTCTATTATATTTTTTATGCATAGTTCAAATGAATTATTTTTATTATATGGAATTATGGTATTAATTCTAGGATTGGGTGATTCATTTCATTTAGTACCTAGAATAATAAAAAATATAAAAGGTAATAATAAAAAAACTAATAAGAAAATAACTTGGTGGATGAATTTAGGATTATTAGTAACTTCTATTACTATGACTATTTTTTATATATTGCTTTTCTATATATGGAAAATACAAATTACTAGTAATGTACCAGTAATATTAGACTGTTTTGTTTGGTTACTCGCAGTACTTAGAATAGTATTATGTCTATTACCAAGTAATAATTGGTTTACTGGTGGTAATAAGAAAATGTCATTTATGAGAAACTATGTTTTTCTTAACTTAGGATTATTAGAAGTAATATTATTTATTCTTTTAGGTGGTGGTTATGGTATTACAATGGCAATATGTATTTTACTTAGTTTTGCTTTTTATATACCAGTTACTTTATATGCCAAAGATAATCCTAAAATAGGTATGTTTATGATACCTAAAACTATTATGTATATAATTATGATTAGTCTATGTTTAGGACTAATATAGGAGGCTTTATGAATAGAGAAAAAGTTGTTATAAGAACAAGTATAATAAGTATTTTAGCTAATATAGCTCTAGCTGGATTTAAAGCTTTTGTAGGATTACTTGCTAATTCAATCGCAATTATTTCTGATGCAGTTAATAATTTAAGTGATGCCTTATCTAGTATTATTACTATAGTTGGAACTAAACTAGCAGGAAAGAAACCGGATAAAGAACATCCATATGGTCATGGTAGAATAGAGTATATGACTTCACTTGTAGTATCAGCCATAGTATTATATGCAGGTATTACTGCTTTAATTGAATCAGTGAAGAAGATTATTAATCCTGGTGAAGTTGACTATAGTACAGTTACTTTAGTTATTCTAATTGCTGCTATTATTGTTAAGTTTGCATTAGGTATCTATGTTAAGAAAAAAGGAAAAGATGTTAATTCTGATTCATTAGTTGCTAGCGGATCAGATGCCTTTAATGATGCTATTCTATCTATTTCAGTTTTAGCTTCAGCTATTATTTATATGCTATTTAATATTAGTTTAGAAGCTTATGTTGGTGTTATTCTATCATGCTTTATTATTAAAACCGGAATTGATTTAGTAAAAGAATCTGTAGATAATATTTTAGGTGTAAGAATAGAAAGCTCATTAGCAAGAGGAATAAAGAAAGAAGTATTAAAAGAAAAAGAAGTACATGGAGCCTATGACTTAGTATTACATAATTATGGACCAGATACTTATTTAGGATCTATTCATATAGAAGTAGCAGATACACTAACAGTAGCTGATGTAGATAAAATATCTAGAAGTATATCTAAAAATATTAAGGAAAAGTTTGGAGTAATTCTACACACTATTGGAGTATACTCAGTAAATACACGAGATAAAAAAGTCATGAAAATACAAAAAGATATTCGAGATATAGTTTTCTCTCATAAAGGAATACTACAAATGCATGGTTTCTATATTGATGAACAAGAAAAATCAATTAGTTTCGATATTATAATTGATTTTGCAGTAGAAAATAGAGAAGAAGTATATAGAGAAATCTATGATGAAGTACAAGAAAAATATAAAGATTATCAAATAAGTATTACACTAGATGTTGATATGAGTGATTAAATCCTAGAAATAGGATTTTTTTATTATATATATTGACAAGTATACTTGGCATATGCTATATTGTATTTACCAAGTAAACTTGGCAAAGGAGAGATAATATGAAAAAAGAAGAAATATTAGAAATGAGCCGTAAGGAGAATAAGAAAAGAAATCTAGCTGAAATTGAAATAGAAAAGCAAGGAATAAAATATGCATCAATGGGAGTAATTATTCTAGCAACTATCTATTTTTGTTTAGAAATAGTTATTACTGGTAAGACTAATGGTGGATTATATTCAGTAATTGCGTTATACTGTGCTATGTTTTTTGGTTACAAAGGACTTAAAACAAAACGTAAACTACCACTTATATGTGGAATAATTTGGACTTTAGTAACAATTGTTCTAATAGTACAATATGTTCAGACTATCTTTGCAGGAGCTATTTAATATGAAGAATGAATTAATATTAAAAAATAAAATAAAAAAATACCGTAGTGAGAAAAAACTTTCTCAACAAGAATTAGCTGATATTGTAGGTGTTTCTAGAAATACAATTAGTTCACTAGAAACAGGTCAATATGAACCAACTGCTAAACTAGCTTTTGTTTTAGCAATCGCTCTTGATAAGAAGTTTGAAGACTTATTCTATTTTGAAAAAGGAGATGTAAAAAATGGATAATATTCATAAAGAAGTAATTGTTTTTGTAGTAAATGATAATAATGAAGTATTATTACAAAAGAGAAGTGCAAATAAAAAACATTTTCCAAATAAATGGACTGTTTTATCAGGACATGTAGAAGACTTTGATGATACTTTTGAGGCTGCTGCAGTAAGAGAATTAAAAGAAGAAATAGGACTAACTGTTAATATTTCTGAATTAAAATATTTAACAGAAAATGAAGTGATAAAGGATGATAATAGTAAACATATTACTAAGTATTATTCTATTATTTCTAATAAAAATGAAGATGAATATACTATTCAAACTGAAGAATTATCTGAAGTTAAATGGTATTCATGTAATGACTTTGTTAATATGATGGAGAATAATGATGAGAGAGTTGTTTTCTCTTCTAAAATATTAGAAGTATTTAAAAGTATGCTATAATACTTTTGAGGTGATAGAATGATTCCAAATCGTTTAGAAAAAGGGGATAAAGTAGCAATTGTCTCATTATCAAGAGGACTTATGGGAATGGACTTTGCATCACATGAGTTAGAGATTGGACTTAAAAGAATAGAAGAGATGGGATTAGTTCCTGTTATTATGCCAAATTCATTAAAAAAGTTGGACTATTTATTTGAACATCCAGAGGAGAGAGCAGCTGACTTAAAGCAAGCTTTTTTAGATCCCGAAATTAAAGGGATAATGACGGCGATAGGTGGAGATGATACATATAAAACTATTCCATATTTGATGGAAGATGAAGAGTTTATTGAAGCAGTAAAAAACAATCCAAAATTATTCACAGGTTTCTCTGATACTACAAATAATCATTGGATGTTGAATAAGTTAGGCTTATCAACTTTTTATGGACCAGCTTTTCTTGTTGATATGGCAGAACTAGATAATGAGATGTTACCTTATACAAAAGAATACTTTTCAAAATATTTTGATGGAGAACCATTTGAAATAAAATCTAGTCCAGTATGGTATATGGATAGAAAAGATTTTAGTAAAGATGCGGTTGGTACACCTAGAGAAGAGAGAAGAGAAGAACATGGCTTTGAAGTATTAAATGGTAGTGGAAAAGTAACAGGAAAACTATTTGGAGGCTGTCTTGATAGTATCTATGACATTTATGCTAGTGAAAGATATGGTAATGAAAATGAAGTCTATACAAAGTACAATCTACTACCAACAATAGATGAATGGAAAGAAAAAATCTTCTTCTTTGAAACATCAGAAGAGAGAATGTCTCCAGAAAAATTAGAAGAGATTTTAACTTTATTAAAAAAGAAAGGAATCTTAGAAGCAGTAAGAGGAATAATAGTAGGTAAACCAATAGATGAAATGTATTATGAAGAATACAAAGAAGTCTATAAAAAAGTATTTGAAGACCTTGATACACCGGTATTATACAACGTTAATTTTGGTCATGCTTATCCTAGATGTATTATTCCATATGATGCAGAAGCTACTATAGATTATGATAATAAAAGAATATTCATTAATAGTAGAATTCTTGAAAAAAATAAAGAACTTGAAAAGGTTAGAGGAAAGTAATAATACTTTCCTTTTTTTATTGTAAATTATCCTAAAAAAAGATATAATGAAGTATAGAATAGGAGTATTATGGGGTGATTACTAGTGATAGTTAGACTAATCAAGAAGAAAAAAATATACAACTTTTCATTACCTACTACAATTGCCGGTAATTATTGGATAACAGATAATGATTATCTAGGTAACACTAGAAACCTTATTAATGTTGAAGAATATAACGGCGAATGGAAAATTAAAAGTGACTTCGAAACAAAGATCATGTCAGGTGAAAAAGAGGTAGATTCCGCAATTCTTAGAGATTACTGTATTTATTTCTTAAAGATTAATACTGATAATGAATTTGTTATTTTATATTGTTCTCCATCTGCTGAATCTAATATATTAAAACTAAGACCAGTTGGTAAAAATGAATTATTAATTGGTACTGATAATAGAGCAGATATTATATTTAATTATCCATTAGTATCTAGACAACAAGCTAGATTAATTAATAATAATGGAGTTTGGATAATTCAAGATTTAAATAGTAAATATGGTACATATGTTAATAATACAGCTATTACATCTAAACAATTAGAATATGGAGATATTATCTTTATCATGGGATTAAAGATAGTATTAATGAAAGATACAATTATTATTAATAATATACCTAATCATTTAAAAATTAATGAAAGTTCATTTGAGGTTGTTGGTGAGTTTGTTCAAAAGCAAACAGAATTTGATAATCCTGATGAAGAAGGTATTGAATTCTATAAAGAAGATGATTATTTTTATCGTGCCCCTAGATTTAAGACTGGTATTGAAGAAGCTGTTATCACAATAGATCCACCTCCAGGAAAAGAAGAGGAAGATAAGACTCCAGCTATATTCACAATAGGGCCAATGCTTACTATGGGTATGATGTCTATGACTATGGGTTATAACTCACTTATGGGAGTTATTAATGGTACTATGGATTTAGGTCCAGCTATGCCAACACTTATAATGTCATTCGCTATGCTTGCGACTATGTTATTATGGCCTACACTACAAAGAAGATATCAAAAGAAACAAAGAAGAAAACGTGAAGCAGAGAGATTAAAGAAATATCATGAATATCTAGAAAGTAAAAAAGAAAAGATTCAGTCAGAAATAAAGGTTCAAAGACAAATCTTAATAGATAATTATTTACCACTTTCTCAAACTAAAGAAATTATTTATCAAAAGAAAAGAAATTTATGGGAAAGAGAATTAGATCAAGAAGACTTCTTAGACTTAAGACTAGGTGTAGGAAGTTCTGAATTAAAAGGAAGTATTAATGTTCCAGAAGAACACTTCTCACTTAAAGATGATGAATTATTAAAAGAAGTATATGAAATAGGAGCTACATCTAAAGTATTAGAAAATGTTCCAATATCACTAAACTTTATTCAAAAGAATATAGTTGCGATTATAGGAACTGGTATGAATAAGCAAGGATTTATAGAAGGATTAATTCTTCAAATGCTTACATACCATAGTTATGAAGATTTAAAGATAGTAGTATTTACTAATGATCAGAATGAAGAAAACTGGGATTACTTGAAAGTATCTCCACATAACTGGAATAATACTAGAACATTTAGATATTTTGCTTCTAACTTAGATGAAGCTAAAGAAATATCACTAGAATTAGAAAAGGAAATGCAAGCTAGAAAATTTGTTGATAGTGATGGAAAAATGAATTTAAGTGATGAAGATTATCATCACTATAAGCCATATTATATGATTATTACTGATGACTATAAATTAGTAAGAGATATTGAATTAATAAAAGATGTTTCTGAAATGAAAATTAATTATGGTTTCAGTATGATTGTTATTAGTCCTAGACTTGTTAATATACCTAATGAATGTAAAACATTCATAAGTATTGGAGATAAGAAATCAGGAGTATTTGAAAGTGAATTAGTTTCTACTAAACAAAAAGAATTTGATGCTGATTTTGATCCAACATTAGATATGTTAGAGTGTTGCAAGATTATTGCTAATATTCCTATCGATATAGCTCGTGAGAATCGTACTCTACCACAAAGTATTTCTTTCCTAGAAATGTATAATGTAGGTATGATTGAACAATTAAATATCTTAAATAGATGGAAAAGCAATGATCCAACAAAATCACTTCAAGCATCTGTTGGTGTAGATAAATCACGTGAATTATTTAAACTAGATTTACATGAAAAAGCTCATGGACCACATGGATTAATTGCTGGTATGACTGGTTCTGGTAAATCAGAGTTTATCATTACATATATCTTATCAATGGCTCTTAACTATCACCCATATGAAGTATCATTCGTACTTATCGATTATAAAGGTGGAGGTTTAACTGGAGCTTTTGAAAATAAAGAAACTGGTATGAAATTACCACATTTAGCAGGAACAATCACAAACTTAGATACTGTTGAAATGAATAGATCACTTGCTTCTATTCAATCTGAATTACGTAAGAGACAAAGAATGTTTAATGAAGCACGTGATAAGTTAAATGAAAGTACTATTGATATTTATAAATATCAAAGTCTATATCGCCGTGGTTTAGTAGATAATCCAATATCTCACTTATTCATCATTTCAGATGAGTTTGCTGAGTTAAAAGATCAAAGACCAGAATTCATGGATCAATTGATATCTACTGCTCGTATCGGCCGTTCCTTAGGAGTTCACTTGATACTAGCTACTCAGAAACCTAGTGGTGTTGTTAATGACCAGATTTGGTCAAACTCTAAATTTAGAATATGTTTAAGAGTTCAAGATAAATCAGACTCTATGGATATGATTAAATGTCCAGATGCCGCTGAGTTAAAAACAACAGGTAGATTTTATCTACAAGTTGGTTATAATGAATTATTCGCTATGGGACAAGCTGCTTGGGCAGGAGCTCAATATTATCCAACTGAAAAGAGAAAAAAGAAAGTAGATCAATCTATCAATATTGTTGATAACGTCGGTGGAATTATAAAATCACTAGATACTAAGAGTAATGAAGTAACTGCTCCATCTCAAGGAGAAGAAATTACAAATATAATTAGATATATAGTTGATGAAGCTAGACAAGAAAATATTCATATTGATCAATTATGGTTAGATAGAATACCAGATGTTATCTATATTGATAAATTAAAGAATAAATATAATTATCATGCTACTAAGAATGTAATTAATCCAATTATTGGTGAATATGATGATCCTGATAATCAAAGACAGAATGTCTTAACTTTACCATTATCTCAAGATGGAAATACTATTGTCTTTGGATCTGCTGGTAGTGGAAAAGAATTAATGTTATCAAGTATTGTTTATTCTACTATTTCAACCCATGATACTAAAGAAGTAAATTTCTATCTTCTAGACTTTGGAGCTGAAACATTGACAATGTTTAGGGATGCTCCTCATGTAGGAGAAGTAATACTATCTACTGATGCAGAAAAGATAGCTAACTTATTTAAATATTTACTAGCTACTATAGAAGAACGTAAGAAAATATTTGTTGATTATAATGGATCTTATGATTTCTATATTAATCATGGTGGTAAACAAATACCTATGATTGTTGTAGTAATTAATAATGTAGAAGCTTTCTTAGAAACATATGCAGATTATGAAGATTTATTAGGTCAAATGACAAGAGATTGTTTAAAATATGGAGTTGTCTTTATACTAAGTACTAATGGTCCAAATACTGTTAGATATCGTTTAAGACAAAACTTTAAACAAAATGTTGTTCTTCAATTTAATGATCCAATGGATTATTCATCAGTTCTTCCTGGAGTAAGAAAGAAAGAACCATCTAAATCATTTGGACGTGGACTTATTGCTTTAGATGCAATTTATGAGTTCCAAACAGCTTACTCATATACAGAAGAGAAAATGACTGACTATATCAAAGTAGTTAGTACTAAACTAAATGAAATATGTGAATTTAAAGCTATGAAGATACCTATTTTACCAGAAGTAGTTGATAAAGAATTTGTTGCAGATTACTTAGGTTCTATAAATACAATTCCAGTTGGAGTAGAAAAAGAAACTCTAGAGATAGCTAATATCAATTTAAGAGATAAATATATCTATAATATTACTGGAGATGATATTTCTGCAGAGCCACAATTCTTAAATGGATTCTTAACTAATTTATTAACTATTAATAATTCAGAATGTATAGTTATTGATCCTAATAGTGTATTAAGTGTAACTAGTGATGATAGAATTAAATATGGTAGTGATAATTGTTTTGAATTAATACAGGAATTTTCTAAGTTCCATGAAGAACAAAACGAAGAAAAGAATCTATTCGTAATGGTTATTGGAATAAATGCTTTATTAGGTAAATTAGATCCTACTGAGAAATCTACTTTCACTGATTTAATTATTAGTGCTAAGAAAGATAATAATATTCGTATTATAATTGTTGATACTATAGAAGCAATTAAGACTATTAATTTTGAACCTTGGTTCAAAGGTAATACTGATCTTTCTGAAGGTATTTGGTTAGGTAATGGTATAGGTAATCAATTTACTCTTAAAGTCACAACCAATTCAAGAGCTCTTAGAGCTGAAGTTGAACCTGGTTTTGGTTATATAATTAAAAAGGGTAAAGCTGCTTTAACTAAGCTTATGTCTGATGAATAGGAGGTAAATTATGAATAAGAATAAAATATTAATTGAATTAGAAATTCCTTTAATAGAAAAGAAATATGATTTATTTATTCCTATTAATAAGAAAATAGGCACAATAAAGGGTCTAATTGAATCAGCCTTAGTTGAATTAACTGATGGAGCTTATATTCCTAAAGAAACAAGTAATTTATACAGTAAAAAAACAGGAATAATTTATGATATAAACAAAACTGTTAGAGATACAGATTTAAAGAATGGATCTGGAATTATTCTAATATAGGAGGTAGTTATGTCAGAATATAATGAATATGTAACCGCAATTAATAAAATTTATGACTATCTTGCTCAAATGAAAGCTGGTTGGAATAATTTAGATAATCATAATTATATTGAGAGTATTGAAGAATATCGTCAAGAAGTATTAGACTCTTCTACTTTAATAAAAAATAGTAGTTCTACAAGCCCTAAAAAAGATAAGATGGAGGTATTAGGAAATGATTGATAAACTATCATATGATGATTTATTAAATATCTCTAAGGGCTTAAAAGAACAAATAGAAATTGTAGATAGAATAGCTAAAGCTCATGAATTTGATAATCTAGCAGACTTTGTCGCAACAGTAGAAGGTTATTCTAAATTCCTACAGAATACTGTAGAAATTAATAAAGATGCTGATATAGCTCTTAGTGATTTAAAAAACTCAGTTAAATAAAAAAAGAATTAAAATTCAAAATATTTTAATTCTTTTTTATTATCACAATCTAATCCAGTAATATAGCTTAGATTAGTAAATACTTTCTTTAAATCAACATCTTCTCCATTTAAATAATCAAAACTAGAATAAGTTAATTCTTTCGCAAATTGAATGGCTTTTAAATATAAATCTATAAATGATTCAGTACTAGTCTTTTTATAAATACATGGATGTCTCCACATAGTATGATCATTATTTAGATAGTTATGATTATCTTTTAAAGGATAATGATAACTAATAGCTTCAAATCTATAGCAGTTTATAGGAGTAAATGTATCTACTAACTGATAGATGAATTTCTTTATTCCAAAACGATCTCTTCTAAATAGTCTTAGAGCCCATTTCATTTGTTTTAAAGATTTATAGTATATTTCACTCATACCACGTCTATTAAAGGTATGATAGAAAGTATAATTAATAGTTTTATCTAATTCTTTAGAAAAATGTTTAGTATCAAAACAATAGTCTATGAAATTAAACATATAGGGATTACACTTCATTCTTCTTCTAACCATGTCATTATCAATAAATGTTTCCATAAAAGCATGGATATTATTATATTTATATGTACTAGGTTTTTTCTTATCAAACTTACCAGTTTTATATAGTACATATGGATGTACTGTTGAGTCTAATGCATAATGACATATAAAGCCAACTAAGAAAGTATAAGTATCTATATCATTAATATTATTTTTCTTTATATAGTTAAGTAAATTAATAAAGAAATCCTGTGAAGTATTATCATGGAAATAACCTTGAAATTTACGTATTTCTTTTCCAGGTAATATAGAAAACAAATTATAAAACATAAGACTATCTACACTTTGTCCAAACATCTTTAATCTTTGTAAGTCCAACTTATTAGTAATATCATCTGGTAATATATCATATACATCTTTCGCAAAGAAAGCATGAGTAATAGTTGCTGGCATATAATCCCCCCAATAAATAATTAAAATTATTATAACATAATTAATAAAAAAAGCATATTTTTATTAGTTATTATGATATAATCTATAATAGGTGAGACTATGTTAGAAAAGAATTTTAAAAATCTAGATGAGCAAGTAGAAATCTTTAGACATAAGGGTATGATTATATCAGATGAAAGATATGCTAAACAAGTATTATTAAGAGAAAATTATTTCTTTCTAAATGGATATAGACATCTATTTTTAAAGTCTGAAGAGAATAGAACTTTTAAAGAAGGAACAACATTTGAAGAGATGTATAGTCTTTTCTTATTTGATCGTTCTTTTCGAAATGTCTTATTTAAATATTTACTAGTAATTGAAAATAACTTAAAATCTATTATTTCTTATCAATTATCTAAGAAATATGGTTATAAAGAAAAAGAATATTTAAAGGAAAAGAATTTTACTAAGAATCCAGAAAGACAAGCTCAAGTAAATGATTTGTTAAAGAAAATGAAAAGACAAATAAGAGTAAATGGAACACAACATTCAGCTACTCAACATTATGTTTCTAATTATGGATATATTCCATTATGGATATTAGTAAAAGTATTATCATTTGGAATAGTAAGTGAAATGTATTCTATTTTAAAAACAGAAGATCAAAAAGAAATAGCTGGTATTTATGGAATAGATTATGAAGTATTAATGGTATATTTACCAATACTAGCTAATTATCGTAATTTATGTGCTCATGAAGATATCTTATATGAAAATAAAACTCAAAAGTGTATAGATGATACTGTTTATCATAAACTTTTAAAAATTAGAAAAGTTGATGATGAATATGTATGTGGAAAGAATGATTTATTTGCTTTAATAATTATTTTGAAACAATTACTAGATGCTGAAGAGTTTAAGAATATGTGTTTAGAATTTGATCATGTAATTGAAACTTTAAGTTATAATCTACATACTATTAAGATTAATGCTGTTTTAGATAGAATGGGATTCCCATTAAATTGGAGAGAGCTAGCTGATATTGAAAGGAGCAAAGACTTAGATGAAGAATAAAAGTATAAAAATTCATGCTATTATTCAAGTTTGTTTAGTCGTTTTATCTTTCCTTTTAGGTGGATTATGTATGCTTGTTATTATGAAGTTTCATACACCTAGTAGTAATAATTACAGTATTATAAAGGATGATACTAAAGTATATGAAAAGAATTCATTAGCTAGATCAGTTAAGAAAGTATATGATGCTGTAGTAGCAGTAGAAGAACATGAAGGTACAGAAGTTTCTAGTAGTGGAACAGGTTTTATTTATAAAGTAGATGGAAACTATGGTTATGTTTTAACTAATGAACATGTTCTAGGAGAAGCAAATGATATTAAAGTTGTTTTCTCTAATGAAGAAGAAGTATCTGCAAAAGTACTAGGAAAAGATAAATACCTAGATTTAGCTGTTTTAAGAGTTGATAAAAAGTATGTTACTTCTATTGTGAAAATGGGTAGTAGTGAAAAAATGAATCTAGGAGATACAGTATTTACTGTAGGATCACCTCTAGGAACAAGTTATCGTGGAAGTGTAGCATCAGGTATTTTATCTGGTAAGAATAGATTAGTTTCTACTTCTGCTTCTAAAACTAATGAATATGATTGGGTAATGACTGTTCTTCAAATAGATGTACCACTAAACCCTGGTAATAGTGGAGGACCATTACTTAATACTAATGGTGAAGTAATAGGTGTTTGTTCCATGAAATTAGTTGATGATAATATCGAAGGAATGGGCTTCGCAATACCTATAGAAGATGTTAAGAATCATGTTGCTGACTTAGAAAAAGGAGCTAAGATTAAATGGCCTTTACTAGGAATAAATATGATTGATTTAACTGATAGTAATGTTCAATTAAAAAATATTAAATTACCAGATGATATTAATTATGGAGTAATAATTACAGGCCTTAAAAAAGATTCAGGTGCTGAAAAAGCAGGTTTAAAAGAAAACGATGTAATTATAAAAATAGAAGATAAAAAGGTAAAGGATATAGCATATCTACGCTACGAATTATATAAACATCAAGCAGGAGATAAGATAACAGTAACTTATATTCGTGATGGTAAAGAAAAAACCGCAAAAGTTTTATTAACAGAAGCATAGGAGGGATATCATGATTAAATGTCCTAATTGTGGTGGAGAATTAAAATATAATGTTAATGATAAAGTAGTTAAATGTGACCATTGTGGTAGTACTTTTAATCCTGATGAGCAAATCGCAAAAACTAAGACTGCTGAGGAAAATACAGGGTATCAGGGTAAGGTATATAATTGTACACAATGTGGGGCAAATTTAATGACTTTTGATGAAACTGCAATTACTTTTTGTAGTTATTGTGGATCTCAAGCTATGCTTGAATCTAAAATGATACAACAAACTAATCCTGATTTTATTATTCCATTTACGATTGATAAAGATAAATGTGTTAAGAAATTTAAAGATAAAGTAAATAAATCAGTATTTGTACCAAATTATATGAAATCAGATTTAGTAGTAGAAAAGTTTAGAGGTATTTATATTCCTTATTGTATATATAAATTAGGATTCAAAGGTGTAGATAAAGAAAAAGGAGAAAAGTATTCTCATAGATCAGGAGATTATCAGTACTATGATCAATTCTCTGTTGAATTTAATGTAGATGCTAAATATGAAGGGTTTTCTTATGACTTAGCTTCAAAGTTTTATGATAAGTATAGTGAAGCTATTCCATTTAATGAAGAAGAGAAAAAGCCATTTAATGCTAATTATATGTTAGGCTACTATGCAGATGCTAAAGATGTAGATAGTAATATATATTTAAATCTAGCTATTGAAGAAGCTAATGCTGATTATAAAAAAAGGTTGTTAGCTACTAAAGAAGCATCTCAATATGGATGTAGTACTGCATCTATAAAGTTTGATAATATTGATCAAAAAGTAGGAATGTTTCCTTTATACTTTTTAGCTATTCGTAGTAAGAATCAAAAGAATATTAATTATGCTGTTGTTAATGGTCAAACAGGTGAATTAGTAACTGAATTACCTGTTTCATATACTAAGTATTTAATTGGATCTTTAATCATGTCAGTAATTATATTCTTATTAATAAATAGTTTCTTAGTATTAACACCACATGAAGTATGTTTTGCAGCTATTATTGTAGCAATGATAGGTATGGCAATTAACTATGTTCAAGCGCATGCATTAACTAAGAGAGAGAAGAATGGTGATGATTTAGGCTTACAATTCATAAATAAAGGAAGTACTGAGAAATATAAACATCCATATTTTGGATTTGTAATTGCAGTTATATCAATGCTAATACCAGTCTTAATTTTAGCAATGAATCCAGTACATGATTATTATTACTATGGAGCTTCTGCTATAGCACTAGGCTTAATGCTATTAAATTTTTATAATATAGTAAAAAAACATAATGAATTAGTCTCAACTAAATTACCTCAGTTAGAAAAACGTGGAGGTGATGAAAGTGCGTAAAAGATTAAGTATAATTCTACTAATAATTAGTTTGTTATTCCCGATAGTTATAAATGCAGAAACTATGAGAGAACAACATGCTAATAATAGTTATTCATTATATATTGATGATAGTGCAGAATTATTCACAGCAGAACAAATGCATGATATAAGAAATAGTATGTTACCATTACTAGATAAGGGTAATGTAGTATTAAAAACAAAGAAGAGTGGAGAATTAATTGATAAAGCTCAAGCAATAGCGTCAGATGAATATACTAAATTATTTAGTACTAATAATGGAACTATTCTATTTATTAATGTTTATAATGGAGAAACAAATGGAATTGATCCATTAAGTTTTAATTCAATGTATGTTATTTCATTTGGTAGTAATAGAGATTTAATTAGTGAATCACAAGAATTACAAATTATTTGGGAAAACACTGTTTTAGTAAAGGAAGGAAAATACTTAGAAACTGCAAAGACAGGTTTTAATAAGATAAATGAATGTTTTAATGGTGGTAGAAAAACCGATAACAGTCTAGATACTAATAATATAGGGATTAATGGATATACTAGTGAGATTAGTTCTCAAAAAGTAGTTCTTGAAGATGATGCAGACTTATTAACTCCTGAAGAAGAAGCTAAATTAGCAGACTTGATGGAATCATTAACAGAATATGGATATGTTGCATTCAAAACTATTTCTACTAATGATACAAGTGCTGAAGCTTATGCAAGTAATTATTATCATTCAAAATTTGGAACTAATAGTGGAACTTTATTTTTAATAGATATGTATAACCGTAAAGTATATATATTCTCAGATGGTTATAATCATCAAATAATTACAAATAATAAAGCTGAAATAATTACAGATAATATTTATAGGTATGCTTCTAATGAAGATTATTATGGATGTGCAGAAGAAGCTTTTACTGAAATTAAAACACTATTAGAAGGTGGTAAGATTTCAGAACCTATGAGATATGCTAGTAACATAGTTTTATCTTTAGTTTTAGGTTTCTTACTAACATTTTCATTTGTAGCTTATAGTATGGGTATTAGAAGATCTTCAAATAGTAAGAAAATAGAAAAACTTGGTAATAGTGTAGCAATAGGTGGAGTAACAGCATTTAAAACAGGACAGAAAAGAGTTTATTCACCTCCTAGTGATTCCGGTGGAAGTGGATTCTCTAGCGGAGGAGGCGGAGGAGGCTTCTCTGGTGGAGGAAGTAGCGGTGGCGGTGGAGGCCATAGCTTCTAAAACTATTTGACATTAAGAACAAAAAGTACTATAATCTTTAGTAGTTTGTTGATGAAGAAATTATCCAAGTAGTTGATTCAAGCCTCTTACAGGAAATAGTGGTCACTGACTGAGAGCCACTGTAGAAAGATGAATTAATGAAATTCAATAATGGAGTCAAATCGTATTCGAGCGTTAATCGATAGAGGTAGTAGAAATACTATGAAATAAGGTGGTACCACGAGAAATTCGTCCTTTGGATGAGTTTCTCGTTTTTTATTGGATAACATCAATCAACATTATATAGAAAGGAAGATATTATGATAGAAAAGTTAGAAGAGATTCGTAAACAAGGTTTAGAAAAAATTGATAATTCTAAAACAGTAGAACAACTACAAGAATTACGCAAAGACTTAATGGGTAAGAAAAGTGGTATGGGAGAAATATTAAAATCAATGAGTAGTTTATCTGCTGAAGAGAAAAAAGAAGTAGGTATGAAAGCTACTGAGATTAGAGAAGAGTTTACTAAAAAGATTGAAGAAAAAGAAACTGAGATTATCTCTAATAAAAGTGTTTTAGATGAACCATTAGATTTAACATTACCAGGTAAGAAAGTAGAAGGAGGAGCACTTCATCCAATTACACAAATGTGTTATGACTTAAACGATGCTTTCTTATCACTTGGTTTTGAATTATATAGTGAAGATGATCTAAGTAGTGAACAATTTGCTTTTGATAATTTGAATTTCGCAAAAGACCATCCAGCTCGTCAATCTATGGATACATTCTGGTTAGATGGAACTGAAGATAAAGAAGGAACAGAAAGATTATGTTTAAGACCACATTTAACTGGAGGTTCTGTTAGAAAGTTACTTAAAGATGGAGCACCTGCTAGATTTATTTATCCAGGAAGAGTTTATCGTAATGAAACTACTGATGCGAGACATGAAAGAGCTTTCTTTCAATATGAAGCATTAATAGTTGATAAAGATATTTCATTCTCATCAGGAATGGTTATGATTCAAACAATACTTGAGAAAGTATTTGGTAGAAAGATTAATGTTAGAATGAGAGAAGGATTCTTCCCATTTACTGAACCAGGATACGAAATAGATATGGAATGTTTAGTATGTGGTGGAAAAGGATGTAGAGTATGTAATCAAAATGGTTGGATAGAAGTTATGCCAGGTGGAGTAATTCATCCAAATGTATTACGTGCTGCGAACTTAGATCCAGCAGAATGGACAGGATTCTATATTAATATTGGATTAGATAGATTAGTTATGATGCGTTATGGAGTAGATGATGTAAGATTATTCCATAGTGGAGATTTAAGATTTTTAAAACAATTCAAGTAGGAGGAGAAGAAGATGAAAGTATCATTAAATTGGATTAAGAGATATATAGATTTACCAAAAGATTTAACAGCTAGACAAATAGCTTATGATTTAACTCTAAGAACAGTAGAAGTAGAGTCAGTTGAAAATACTAAAGATAAATATCATGATATCGTAGTTGGTAAAATATTAGAAGTAAAGGAACATCCTAATGCTGATACACTAAGAATATGTATTACTGATATTGGAGAAAAAGAACCAGTTCAAATCGTTTGTGGAGGATCAAACCTTTATGAAGGAGAACTAGTTGTAGTATCTAAACCAGGTAGTGAAGTATATTGGCATGGAGAAGATCAATTAGTAAAAATAAAAGAAACTAAAATGCGTGGAGAATCATCATATGGTATGATTTGTGGAGCAACAGAAGTATATTTAGAACACTTCTTCCCTCCAAAAGAAGAAACCGAAATAGTTGATTTAAAGGGAATAGACTGTAAGCCAGGAGATAATATTGCTGATGTTGTACATATGGATGATACAGTATTAGAAATAGATAATAAATCTCTAACAAATAGACCAGATTTATGGGGACATTATGGTATAGCTAGAGAACTTGCAGCTATCTATGATTTAAAATTAAAAGAATTACCAAAATTAAAAATAGATTCTAAATTACCAAAGTATAAAGTAGAAATTAAAGAACCAGAAAAATGTAATAGATATACAGCTACTGAAATAACTAACTTAAATACTAAAGAATCACCATTATGGATGAAAGCTTTAATTATAAATGGTGGTATGAGACCAATTAATGCCATTGTAGATATTACTAACTATATAATGTTAGGTGTAGGTCAACCATCACATGCTTTTGATAGTACTCATGTTGCTGGTGATCAAATAATAGTAAGAAATGCAAAGAAAAATGAAAAATTATTATTACTAGATAATAATGATTTAGACTTAACAGAAGATGATTTAGTAATTGCAGATAAGAGTAGTCCATTAGGACTAGCAGGTATCAAAGGTGGAAAGAAAGATTCAATTCTACCTGAGACTAATAGTGTAATTTTAGAGATTGCAAACTTTACTGCAGCTGATATTAGAAGAACAGATAAGCGTTTTGAAGAGAAAACAGATGCATCAATTAGATATGAAAAAGCAATTGATACAGAAAGAGTAGAACAAGGATTAGCTTGTGCTCTAGAACTATTTAAAGAATTATTCCCAGATAGTAAAGTAGTATCATATACTGATGAATATCCAATTAAAACTAAAAGAGCAGAAATAGATGTAGAACAAGAATTCTTAGATGTTCGTTTAGGAAAGAAATTAGATAAGAAAGTAATAGAAAAAGTATTAAAATCATTAGGATACGATGTTAAATTTGAAAAAGGAGTATATCATGTAGTTGCTCCTATCTGGAGATCTACAGGAGATGTATCTATTAAAGATGATGTAATGGGAGATATTGCTAGAATATTAAGCTTTGAAAGTTTTGAAGCAAAACCATTACCAGTTAAGTTCGAACATGCAGTTATTCAAAATAAAGAAACATTAGAAAGAAGATTAAGAGAGTATCTAGCTTATAGATGTGGATTTAATGAAATATTTACTTATCCTTGGGTAGATGAAAAATATATAAATGCAACTAAGATGGATACTAGTAAATTAGTTAAACTAGTAACTCCACCAGCTCCAGAGTTAGCCTTACTAAGAGGTTCATTAATACCAGGTATGTTAGAAGTAATATCTAAGAACTTAAGATATTATGATAACTTTAGAATATTTGAAATGGCTCAAGTATTTGAAGATGGAATATATCATGAATCTACTGAAGAAGAAACACTTCCAATTCATAAGAAATATTTAACTGGATGTGTAGTAGGTAAGAATGCTAAAGAAATATTCTATGAAGCAAAAGGTGTATTAGAAGAAATGGCTAGTAGATGTCATATGGAAGATATTTACTTCACTCATGATGAAAAACCTTCATGGGCTGACATTAATGCTTATCTAAATATTAAATTAGGAAGTGAAGAAATAGGGTCACTTGGATTAGTTTCAGTATATACAATGTCTGAATCTAAGATTAAAAGAACTAATGTAGCTATGTTTGAAATTAACTTCGATAAACTAGTACCATTAGATTCTCGTACTAATGAGTTTAAACATCTACCACAATTCCCATTAGTAGAGAAAGATTTAGCTATTTTAGTAGATGAAGAAACTACTTGGGAAAGTATTTCTAAAGCAATTAAATCAAAAGTAAAAGAATTAGAATTCATTGAAGAATATCGTGGTAATCAAGTACCAGCTGGTAAGAAATCAATTACATTAAGAGTAAAAATAGGAAATGATGATAGTACTATGACATCTGATGATATTAATGCTAAGATGAAAACTCTTATGAAGACATTAAGTCATCAATGTGGAGCAGAATTAAGAGAGGAATAAAATGACTAAAGAAAAAGTTGAAAAGTTATTAGAAGATTTTAATAAAAACTTAGAAGAGAGAAAAGAGTTATTCTATGAAATACAAAGTTCAGAAATGACTCTTGAAGTTCTTTCTAAAAGACCTGACGTAGTCACATTCCTATATTTACAAAAAGAACTTGTTGAGTTACAAGATAAGCTATCTAAAACAACAGATGATATCTATGAATATGCTCTTAACGAAACATATTCTAGATCTAGTGAAGAACCATTTGTATGGTTATATGATTATCGTACTATTCCAGGAATAAATGATAATTCTGAACCATTAAAAGTATATACATATCGTGATGATATAGAAGGTACTCATAGAGTTTACTTAGGATTAGAGAGTCTAACTCCAATGGATTTACCAAGAGAAGCTGCTTATAACTTTGAACAAGTAAATGACATAATTGTATTAGAAAAATATAATAATCCACAAAACTGTGGATTAACACCAGAGGTATTTAATGATTATAGAATTGAATATTTTACTAATATACTAGATAATGCAAAAGTTAAAAAGAAGTCTAAATAGACTTCTTTTAATGTTATAATAAACTTAGAAATTAGGTGAAAAACATGTCAATATATATTACAGGAGATACACATAGAGAATTTTCAAGATTAGATAATTTTAAGTTTAAAAAAGATGATATGTTAATAATACTAGGAGATGTAGGTATTAATTATTTTCATGATATTCATGATATGATTGAGAAAGAGAAATTAAAAAAATATAATATTAAATTCTTCTGTATTCGTGGTAATCATGAAGATAGACCAGAAAATATTGATACTTATAAAGAAGTAGAAATGTTTGGTGGAAAAGTATTTATAGAAGATGATTATCCTCATTTGATATTTGCGAAAGATGGAGAAACTTATAATTTAAATAATAATAAAATATTAGTTATTGGAGGAGCCTATTCAGTAGATAAGTATTATCGTATCGCAACTGGTAATAATTGGTTTTATGATGAACAATTATCTTCAGAAGAGATGGATGATATTTTTAATAAAGTAAAAGATAAAAAATATGATATTGTTCTTACTCATACATGTCCTAGGAAGTATGAACCTACTGAAGTATTTATGAAAGGTTTAGATCAATCTAAAATAGATAAATCTATGGAAGACTTCTTAGATAAAGTAGAAGAAAATATTGATTATAATAAATGGTATTGTGGACATTATCATACTGAAAAGAAAATAGATAACTTAGAATTTATGTTTAAAAATATAAAAAAGTTATTTGATAATGAGGTAACTATAGATAAACCAAAAGAATATACAAAATAAAAAAGACCTATGGTCTTTTTATTTTGCTGTTTGTCTAGCTCTATAAACTCCAAAACCAATTCCACCACAAACTAGTAAGATAATAAGTAAAGCTACTGCATCACTACTACCTTTATCAGTAGTTTTCTTGTTAGTTTTAGAATTATCTAAGTATTTCATGATATCATAACGAGCATCTAAATCTTGAGCATATACTGTAGTAATTTGGCTTTTAATTTCATCAGCATAACTATCTTCATCAAAACCATTCCAAGATTTATCTCCAATGATGATATAAGGAACACCTTCAGCTTCTTCACCTCTAGCTTTAGCTACTTTTTGCATTAAAGCAGCATTATCTTCATTATACCAAGTTTCATAGTCAACGATTTTAAAGTATGCTCCAAACTCTTCTTGAATACTATTGAACCAATTTTCAGCTTCTTCACAGTGAGGGCATCCTTCACCTCTAAAGAAATAAACAGGAACTCTAGTATCTACATCACTAGCAGCAGCTTCTTCTTCAGAAGTAACTTGTTCACTAGTAACTTCTTCACCTTCAGCCTTAACAGCTAATGGAAGTAAAAGAATAGCAGCAAATAAAATCACTAAATATTTTAATTTTTTCATAATAACCTCCTAAAGTAATAATAACACAAAAACTAAAAATATAAAAGAAAACAGTATAAATTTATTAAATAATCGATTTATTAAAATCAGGAATATAACTCTCTAAAGCAGTATCTCCTTCTTGAATAAAAGCATTATTAACTCCAATAGTTAATGCAAAGTTAACTACTTCTTCATAATCATCTTCACTTACTTTTTCTAATAAGTTAGAATACTTACAAGACTTTGGAGGAGTATACTGATTCATAATACTTATAAATATATCATCTCCATAAGTCTTATATAAGTAATTAATTATTTCTTTCGCATCTCTTTTATGACCAGGTATAATTAATACTCTAACTATTAGACCTTTCTTCATAAGATTATTTTTATCTATTTCATATTTACCAACTTGTCTATACATTTCATCTATAGCCATAGTAGCTGTTTCAAAATAATTACTACATCCAGAATACTTTTCTCCTAGAGAATCATCAAAGTATCTTAAATCAGCTAAGTATATATCAACTAAACCTCTCATCATCATAAGAGTTCCTACATTTTCATAACTACTAGTATTATAAACAACTGGTATTTTTAAATCATTACCTAGATTAGTAAGTACTTTTTTTATTTGAGGAGTATAGTGAGTAGGAGTAACTAAATTAATATTATGAGCTCCTTTACTCTGTAATTCTAAGATAATTTCTTGTAGTCTCTTATTAGTTATTTCTTTACCATAGCCATCTAAACTAATCTTTTTATTCTGACAATATAAACATCTTAAATTACAATTAGAGAAGAAAATAGTTCCACTACCACGAGTTCCAGATATCACAGGCTCTTCCCATTTATGGAGACTATAATAAGCTAATTTAATCTTATTAGTTGCGCCACAATAACCTTTTTCTTTATATCTATTTACTCCACATTTCCTAGGACAAATTGTACAATTAGTTAATAAATTCATAATAAAAACCTCTTCCTTATTATATCACATTAAATTGACATATATTTTAAATAGAATTAAAATAAAAATAGAAAGGAGAATGAACTTTGAAAAAATATTGTGCAGAATTTATTGGAACGTTAGTATTAGTACTATTTGGATGTGGAGTAGCAGTTATTACAGGAGGAGAATTAGTTGAGACATCACTTGCATTTGGTCTTGCGATAGTTGCGATGGCATACGTAATAGGAGATGTTTCAGGATGTCATGTTAATCCAGCTGTATCTTTTGCGATGTTTTTATCAAAAAAATTATCAGGAAAAGACTTCGTTGGATATGTAATTGCTCAAGTATTAGGTGCTTTAGCAGGAACTGGAATTCTATATCTAATCTTCAGTATGACTGATATGGGAACTGTATCACTAGGAGCTAATGGTTATGACTTTTTATCTGCTACTAATATTAGTTTAGTAGGAGCATTACTTACTGAAGTAGTATTAACTTGTGTATTTGTTTATACTATTTTAGGAGTAACAAGTGATGAAAGTAAATCTAGTGTAGCAGGAATTGTAATTGGTTTAACTTTAGCATTTGTACACTTAATAGGAATTAATCTAACTGGTACTTCAGTTAACCCAGCAAGAAGTTTAGCTCCAGCTATATTCTTAGGTGGTGACTTCTTAAGCCAAGTTTGGGTATTCATTGTAGCACCATTAGTAGGAGCTGCTATCGCAGCAGGTTTATTCAAACTATTAAATGTTCCAGAAAAGAAAGCAAAAAAATCTAAATAAAAAAAGATATCAAATTGATATCTTTTTATTTGTCTTCATCAAATACAACATGCATTAATAAGTTTTGTGTAATATCTTTTCTTAATTCTCTAACATCTCTAAAATCATAAATTATATTTTCAAAACCTTCCCATAAAGCAAAAGAAAATAAGAAACAGAATACTTCCATAAAGAAATCAAAAGTAGTAAATAAATATAAAAATGCATAACAAGCTAGAGTTACAAAACCAATTATAATTAATTTAATAATTTCATTACGATACTTAAGATACTCTTTTTGAACTTTATATAATTCAATAGCATAATGCTCTTTAATAATATGTTGAACCATACCTTGTTCATCTTTAGTTAGTTTAAGACCAGTAATATGAAACTTTATTTGAACACTACTATCTAACATAGAAGTTTTTGATTCTACAAACTCATAAATATCATCAACTAAGTCTATTTGATGACCAGAAGTTCTTTCATCAAATAATTGATTTTTATGTTTTAAATTAATAAATATATCAGCATCTCCATCATCAGTTAAATATTCATTTTTAATATAACCATCTAAGTATTGTTTATTAGAATATTCTTTAATTTTTTGTTTCATAGTAGATTTAAAATCATTCATAGTCTCACCATTACGATTATAGCACTAATTAATTTCTATTCCAATAGGACAATGATCACTTCCAAGTACGTCAGTGTAAATCATAGTATTACTAATTCTCTTAATAAACTCTTTATTAACAATAAAATAATCTATTCTCCAACCAATATCTTTACTACGAGATTGAAACATATAACTCCACCAAGTATATTTAATAGAATCTGGATTATAATACCTATAAGTATCAATAAAACCAGAGTTTAATAATTCAGTCATTTTACCTCTTTCTTGATCAGTAAAACCAGCTGAGAAGTGATTAGTTTTAGGATTCTTAATATCAATCTCTTCATGAGCAACATTTAAGTCACCACAATAAATAACATTCTTTTTAGATTTTAAATCTAATAAATAGCTTCTCATTAGATCTTCAAATCTCATACGAGAATCCATTCTTTCTAATTCTCTTTTAGCATTAGGTACATAACAATTAACTAAATAGAAATCATCAAATTCTAAAGTAATAGTTCTACCTTCATTATCATATTCTTCATCATCTATACCATATTTAACACTAATAGGATTCTCTTTAGAATAAATCATTACTCCAGAGTAACCTTTTCTTACTGCTGGAAATAAATATTCATTATAACCAAGAGGATGAAAAGGATTTTGATCTTCTAAAACTTTAGTTTCTTGAAAACAATAAATATCTGCTTTCTCACTAGAAAAGAATTTATCTAAACCTTTATTTAAGCAAGCTCTAAGACCTGCGACATTCCATGATATTATTTTCATAATTTTACTCCTTTACATTATAATTTTAACATATTTGGAGTAATTAAATAAGTAATATGTTATAATTATGATAATAGAAGGTGATTACATGAATGATGAAAAAACAAAATTAAACTATGATAACTTCGATCAAGGAATGAGTACAGTAAGTACATTAAAGACTAGTATGGATGAAAATACTACTACTATAAAGGGTTATAAAGAATCCCTTGTTTCAGATGATGTATTTATGGGACCAATAGCTAATTCATGTGGAGAAACCTTTGATACATTAGTAAAAGCTATTAATGTTGGTAAAGAAAATTATGATACTATAGAATCATATTTAAAAAATTGTAAAGAGAACTATCTAAATGCTGATGATAATGCTAAAACATTATTCTTAGCAATAAAAAATGGTAAGGTAGTAGAAACTGATTCTCCAGGTCTTCTAATGAGTAGAAAAAAAGCTTTTACAGAAACTATTCCAGATAGTCTTAGACAAAGAGGGTATACTGTTACATGTTATGGAAAAGAGGGCTGGTGGTTCTCTGGAACAAACTTAAAAGGTATTGCTCGTGGAAGTAGACAAGAATCTGTTCATAATGTATGGAAGAAAGATGGAGCTAGATATAAAAATGGAATAGCCGTTATGAATGTTGATGGACAAGATTGTTATTTAGTAGCGACTGCTGCTTCTTTAGGAAAAGTAGGGGATGTAATTAATGTAACTCTAAAGAATGGTCAACAAGTACCTTGTGTTATTGCTGATGCTAAGAGTTCTAGCGATTGGAATTATACTAAATATGGACACTCTGGAGCTGGTGGAGTAAATGTCCTAGAGTTTGAAGTAGATAGACATAAATATTTAAAAAGTGGTAATCCAACTACTAAATCATGGGGACTTGATTGGGATAGTAGTAGTGGAGTTAAAAAAGTTGATAATTACGGATCAATTATATAGTGATTTTAAAGATAATAAAAAGGCAGCTTTTATCTGCCTTTTTAATGTATAAGGTGGTGTCATATGGATAATAAAGAAGTAAAAGGTACTAATAGATGCCCTAATTGTGGAGTTAGTGATGTTACTTATAACATTGAAAAGAAAAAATTAATTTGTAACTATTGTCATACAGAGTTTGATTCTCAAGATATAGAAGGTATAAAAGAAGCTAAAGATTTAAATGAAGATGTTAGAGGAAGTGGTACTCAAGACATTCATGAGAATACGAATGAAATAGTTACACTAAAATGTGATGGTTGTGGAGCAGAAGTAGTTATTAATACAAGTGAAACTACAAATGCTAGATGTCACTGGTGTAGAAGTATTTTATCTGCTAATTCTCAAGTTAAAAACGGAAGTATACCAGATGTTATATTACCATTTTCACTAACAAAAGAAGAAGCAAAGAAAAAGATTAATGAATTTGTTAATAAAAGAAAATTCTATGCTAATCCACAATTTAAACGTGAATTTACGACTAATAATATTATAGGAGTATATTTCCCTTATATGTTAGTAGATGCCAATTGTCATGGAGTATTTTCTGGAGAAGCAGGACGTCTAATTAGAACATATAAGAAAATAGATACAGACACTTCAACAGAAAGAACAGTTTATGATATAGATATATATGAAATATCTAGAGAATTTGATATCTCTATAGATGATTTATCTATAGAATCATCTATGGATAAATTGAATAAAAAAGATCGCTCTAAAACAACAAATGTAATTAATAGTATAATGCCATTTGATACTGAAAACTGTGTTAAGTTTCAACCTAATTATTTAATTGGATATAACTCAGAAAGAAGAGATGTTAATGTTTCTGATCTAGAGAAAAAAGTAGAAAGTGAATTAAAAGATGTTGCTAGACATTCATTAAATTCTGATTTATCTTTCTATAATAGTGGAGTTAAATGGAGAGAGGAACAATTAGATATAAAAGGAAAACAATGGTTATCTGCATATCTACCAGTTTGGTTATACTCTTATAGAGATAAAAAGAATATATTACACTATGTTGCTGTTAATGGTAGAACAGGAGAAACTATGGGTAGTGTACCAATGAATAGGGCAAGACTAACTAGTATTACTGCATTAATATTTTTAGTATTTCTTGCTTTAGCATATTTCTTAAATGTAAGTAAAGGAGTATCATATTTACTTCTAATTGCAGGTTTCTTAATATCTATTATTTATTCTTCTACTAATAATTCTAAATATAGAAATAGGGGAGCAAGACATAAATATGAATCAGAAACCAAGAGAGAACTAACTAATTTAGTAAAGAAAGATAAGAAAGTAAGAACTAGAGAAGGTAACTTAACAAGAAATATAGGTTCTAATAGTACTACAGTAAAAGGTGAATATGTAGAAATAAAGAAGTAACAAACTTGTTATTCACAAACAAAAATTAAGCACAAATAGTGTTGTAATTCAACACTATTTGTGCTATAATCTTTTTATCCGTTGAAACAGGGGATTAGTTAAATGGTATAATAATGGTCTCCAAAACC
>CAMNCL010000011.1 GCA_946534345.1 uncultured Caryophanales bacterium | reverse complement strand
CTAAGAAATTCCAAAAATTAGGAGCAAGAATTCCAAAAGGTGTATTATTAATGGGTCCTCCAGGAACAGGTAAAACATTACTTGCTAAAGCTGTTGCTGGAGAAGCAAATGTTCCATTTTATTTTATAAGTGGATCAGACTTCGTTGAATTATTTGTTGGTGTAGGAGCTAGTCGTGTACGTGATATGTTCCAACAAGCTAAAAGAAATGCACCATGTTTAATATTTATTGATGAAATTGATGCAGTAGGTCGTCAAAGAGGAACTGGTTTAGGTGGAGGACACGATGAGAGAGAACAAACTCTAAACCAATTACTAACTGAAATGGATGGATTTGGTCAAAATGAAGGAATAATTATTATTGCTGCTACTAATAGACCAGATGTATTGGATCCAGCATTACTAAGACCTGGACGTTTCGATAGACAAGTAACAGTTAATTTACCAGATGTTAGAGGTCGTGAAGAAATACTTGGAGTTCATGCTAAAAATAAGATTTTAGCTGATGGTATTACTTTAAAGAATTTAGCTAAGAGAACTCCTGGATTCAGTGGAGCTGATCTTGAAAACTTACTTAATGAAGCTGCTTTACTTGCGGTTAGAAGAAATAAAGATGAAATTGGTATGAGTGAAATTGATGAGGCAACTGATAGAGTTCTTATGGGGCCTGCTAAAGTTAGTCGTAAATATAGTGAAAATGATCGTAAATTGGTTGCATATCATGAAGCAGGACATGCTGTTATTGGTATAAAACTAAAAAATGCCAGTGATGTTCAAAAGGTTACAATTATTCCACGTGGTTCAGCAGGTGGATATAACATGATGGTTCCTACTGAAGAAAAATTATGTTCTACTAAAACTGATTTGTTAGAAGAAATTACAGGATTACTTGGTGGTAGAACCGCAGAAGAAATTACTTTTGGAGAAATAACTACAGGAGCTCATAACGATTTTGAAAAAGCTACAAAAATAGCTCGTGCTATGGTAACAGAATATGGTATGAGTGACTTAGGACCTCTTCAATTTGAACAACAGTCAGGAAGTGTATTCTTAGGAAGAGATTATAATAAACCACAACATTTTTCTAATGAAGTTGCTAACGAAATTGATATGGAAATGCGTAAGATAATTGATGATTGTCATAAAAAAGCAACTGAAATCATTAAGAAAAATAAAGATTTATTAAAACTAATTGCCGAGACTCTATTAGAGTATGAAACATTAACTAAAGAACAAATTGATTATTTAGTTGAAAACGGTAAAATGCCTGAAGAAGATGAAGATAATTTAGAATCATTATCTATTACTAAATTAAAAGCACTTGCTAAGGAAAAAGGCATTGAAGGATACTCTAAAATGAATAAAGCAGAGTTATTAAAAGAATTAGATGATAAATTCTAATTCTTTTTTCTTGAAAAATCAGAAAAAATGATTATAATATAAGTCAAAAGGAGTGAGAAGTCATGGCTAAAAAGGTAGTTGACAAAGAGAATTTAAAGAAAATTAAAGGTAAAGGAAAAGGTTTTGCTGGTGAATTTAAAGAATTCATTATGCGTGGAAATGTAATGGATATGGCTGTCGGTGTTATTATCGGTGGTGCATTTTCAGGAATCGTTACTGCATTAACAGATGATGTTATCAATCCATTAATTAATGGTATTGGTGGCGCTGAAGTTGGTGGAACTTTAAAAATCTATGGAGGACAAGTTATTAAATATGGTGATTTTATTACATCTATAATTAATTTCTTAATTATGGCTTTAGTATTATTCTTAATACTTAAGTCATTTAATAAGTTGGCTAGTCTTGGTAAAAAGGGTGAAGAAGAAGCTGCTGCACCTAAGACAGATGAGACTATTCTTCTTGAAGAAATCAGAGATTTATTAAAGAAAAGAAAGTAAAAATAGATTCCTGCGGGAATCTTTTTTCTTGTTTAAATATGATAATTAGTATATACTAGGCATGGATTAAGGGGATAATTATGGAATGGAAAATAGGCAATGTTACAATTAAAAATCAAGTTGTTTTAGCACCAATGGCTGGTATTTGTAATTCTGCATTTAGGAGAATTTGTAAAGAAATGGGTTGTGGTTTAATCTATGCCGAAATGGTAAGTGATAAAGCTATTACTTTTCAAAATAAAAAAACACTTGATATGTTATATATGACTGATGAGGAGAGACCTCTTGTACAACAAATCTTTGGTAGTGACAAAGAGTCTTTTATAAAGTCAGCTAAGTATATATATGAGACTATGAAACCAGATATCATAGATATCAATATGGGGTGTCCTGTACCTAAAGTGGCTGTTAGAGCTCAAGCAGGATCTGCTTTATTAAAGAATCCAAAAAAGATTTACGAAATAGTTAAGGCTGTTGTAGATGCTGTTCCTATTCCAGTTACAGTCAAAATGCGTAGTGGTTGGGACAGTAAAAGTATCAATGCTGTAGAAGTAGCCAAAACAATTGAGAAAGCTGGTGCTTCAGCAATATGTATTCATCCTCGTACAAGAAGTCAAGGTTATTCTGGAAAAGCAGACTGGAATATAATAAAAGAAGTAAAGAATAATGTTTCAATTCCAGTTATAGGTAATGGAGATATTAAAACACCTGAAGATGCAAAAAGAATGATTGATGAAACTGGTTGTGATGCAGTAATGATAGGAAGAGGAGTATTAGGTAATCCTTGGTTAATAGAAAATACTATTAATTATCTAGATAATAAACCTATAATAGATGTTACTTTAGATGATAAAATTGATATGTGTTTGAAACACTTAAATATGTTAAAAGATTTAAAAGACGAAAAAAGAGCATGTTTAGAAATAAGAAATCACATTGGATGGTACTTTAAAGGAGTAAAGTCAGCAAACGAGTTAAAAAATAAAGTCTATCAAACAACTAATATTCATGATATAATCTTGTTGTTAAACGAATTTAGGGAGGCCTATCATGAAAAAGAAAAGTAATGAAAATAAAGCGTTATTTATTCAAAGATTATTTGCTTTTTTAATTGATGTTCTTATAGTTTATATAGTTGCATCACTAATTGTTACACCATTTGTCAATGTGAAAGAAAGCAAAAAACTATCAGATGAAGCAACTGAATTAATAAATCAAGTTACAAGTAATGAAATGAGTACTGCTGAATTTGCAGATAAAAATATGGACTTAAGTTATAGGTTAGCTAGAAACAATGGATTTGTTTCTCTAATAACAATAGTTATAAATATATTATATTTTGTTGTATTCCAACTATATCGTAATGGTCAAACTATTGGTAAACAACTAATGAAAATAAGAGTTAAGTCAGATTTAAAAGAATTAACAATGAATCAAATGATTTTTAGATCTTTACTTGCTAATTCTATATTATTTGACTTGATAGCATTTATGTTTATGTTGTCTAATAATAGAACTGTTTATTATTATGGATTAATGACATTTACTACTATTCAATATTTAATAATAATAGTATCTGTTTTTATGGTTATGTTTGGAAAAGAAGGTCGCGCTGTACACGATTGGATAGCACGTACGAAAGTGGTTAAAGATTAAAAGAAGGAGTGAAATAATGGAAAGAAATTTTACAGAACAAGAATTAGTTAGAAGAGAAAAAGCTGAAAAACTAAGAGAATTAGGACTAGATCCATTTGGACAAAGATATGATAGAGAAGATTTTGCAAAGGATATTAAAGAAAAGTATCAAGATGTAGAACATGATGCCTTTGAAAATATGGATGATACTGCAAAAGTTGCGGGAAGAATAATGTTTATAAGAAAAATGGGAAAAGCATCATTCTTTACTATCCAAGATAAGACAGGATCTATTCAAATATATATTTCAATTAATGATATTGGAGAAGATGCATATACATTATTTAAAAGTGCAGATATTGGAGATATAGTTGGAGTATATGGAAAAATAATGAAGACTAAAACTGGTGAAGTTACTATTAAGTGTTTAGAATATACACATTTAGTTAAAGCATTAAGACCTTTACCAGAAAAATTCCATGGTTTAACAGATAAAGAAGAAAGATATAGAAGAAGATATGTAGACTTAATGATGAATGAAGATGCTAAAAAAGTTGCTTTCTTAAGACCAAGAATAATTAGATGTATCCAAAATTTCTTAGATGAAAAAGGTTTTGTAGAAGTAGAAACTCCTGTTTTGACTACTTTACTTACAGGAGCAAGTGCTCGTCCCTTTGTAACTCATCATAATGCTCAAGATATGGATATGTATTTAAGAATAGCTTTAGAGTTACCATTAAAAAGATTATTAGTTGGTGGTATGGAAGCTGTTTATGAAATAGGTAGACAATTTAGAAATGAAGGAATGGATCAAAAACATAATCCTGAATTTACTTCATTAGAAGCATATTTAGCATATGCTAATCTAGATACTTGGATGGATTTAACAGAAGAAATGTATCATGCAATTGCTAAAATGATTGGAAAAGATGTATATCATTGGAATGGACATGATATAGACTTATCTAAACCATTTAGAAAAGCTACAATGTGTGAAGTTATTAAAGAGACTACAGGTATTGATTTTAAGAAAATTACTGATTTAGATGAATGTTTAAAACTAGCAGAAGAACATCATATAGATTTAGAAGAACATGAAAAGACTTATGGACATATTGTTTCAAAATTCTTTGAAGAGTATGGAGAACAAACTCTAATTCAACCAACATTCTTATGTGAACATCCATTGGAAATAAGTCCATTGACTAAAAAGAATCCAGAAGATCCTAGATTTGTTGATAGATTTGAATTATTTGTAGGTGGTACAGAACTTGCTAACGCCTATACTGAGTTAAATGATCCAATAGATCAATTAGAAAGATTTGAAGCACAAATTGCTGAAAGAGATTTAGGTAATGATGAAGCAAATGATATAGATTATGACTTTGTAGAAGCATTAGAATATGGTATGCCTCCTGCAGGTGGAATTGGTTACGGAATTGATAGAACTGTAATGTTATTTACTGAGCAAGATTCTATTAGAGAAGTTATACTATTCCCAACTATGAAAGAAAAGAAAGAACAATAGTTCTTTTTTTTTTTATTTTTTTTAAAAAAAAGTGTAAACACTTGTAAAATTGACTTCAAAAAGTTATAATTATTATGGGAGGAGAATTATGAAAAAGAATACATTAAAAGTCGTTCTTTGTGTATGTGCTTTATTAGTATTAATTTTAGCTATTGCATTACCAAAAGCTACTTGGGCTTATTTAGTTGAGTTAGTATTATCTTTTGCTATTATGGGTATTTTAATGTACAATACAAAAGATAAAAATAATGCTGCTAGAGTTATACTAATTGCATTTATCGGATTAATGTTACTAAGCTGGATAATACCTGCTGCATATTATTCTGGTCAGTATGTTGATCAAGGACGCACTCAAATGGGATTATTTGATATGTTTAATTATCCATTAACAGCTATTTCATATTTTGGATATATAACATTCTTTATAATCTTAGTTGGAGGTTTTTATGGAGTTTTACATAAAATTCCAGCATATCGTAATTTCTTAGATAGTATTGTTAAACTATTTGAGAATAAGAAAAAATTACTATTATCTATCATTATAGTAGTAATGGCATTATTAGTTTCATTCTGTGGACTACATATTGGAATTGCTTTATTTATTCCATTTGTGGTAGCTCTAATTCTAATGATGGGATATGATAAGATGACTGCTGCATTAGTTACAGTTGGATCTATTTCTGCAGGTTTAATTGGAACTACACTAGCTAATAATAATTTAAATATTTTAACTCAAGCATTATCATTAAAATTAAATTATAATATTTGGGTTAGAGTTGTAATTTTATTAGCAGCTATTGTAATGGTTATCTTCAATGTATTTGTTTATATTAAGAGAAATATGAACAATGTAAAAGTAGTTAAGAAAGAAGTAAAGAAAGCTGAAGCAGTAGTTGAAGTAAAAGAGTCTAAGGCTAAAACTAGTACTAAAACTAAGACAACTGCTAAGAAGAATACTTCTAAAAAATCTACTAAGTCAACAAAATCTTCTGGAAAGAAGAAAAATAATAATAAAGCAGCATTAAAAGATGGAAAAGTAATCGTTCTTACTGAAGCTGAAACAGTAGAATCAGATTTAGATTATATTCCTAGTGTTTCAAATAAAAAGCACAGTGTTTGGCCATTTGTAACACTATTTGCATTACTATTAGTTTTAGTAGTATTAGCATTTATTTCTTGGGATGCAAATGGAATTAAATTATTTACAAATGTAACTAAATCAGTTACTGATTTCGAATTATTTAAATTCCCAATTTTTGCAAAAATCTTAGGAACAGTAAATGCATTTGGTGCATGGACAATTACAGATTTATTATTACCATTAGCACTAATTGTATTATTACTTGCTTATACTTATAAGGTAAAATTTGATGATGTTCTAGATGGATTTATTGGTGGTGCTAAGAGAGCTTTAGCTCCAGCAGCAGTATCAGTATTAGTATATGCAATTTTAGTATTAGTTACATATCATCCATTCCAATTAGTAATTTATAATACATTACTTGGATTCACAAAAGGATTTAATATTTTAGCAACTACTATTATTGCTATTATAGCTAGTGCATTAAATTCAGATGTTTCATATACTTTCCAAAGTGTATTACCTTTCTATGTTACAAAAGTAACTAATCTAGAAAATTTCTCAATTGTAGGAATTATCTTTACTGCTATGTATGGATTAACTGCATTAGTTGCTCCAACAAGCTTAGTATTAATGGGAATCTTATCTTACTTAAAGATTTCATATAAAGATTGGCTAAAGACAGTTTGGAAGTTATTATTAGAATTATTCGTAGTTCTATTGTTAGTATTTATTATATTAGCTTTAGTTTAGTTTAATTTAATAAATAATATAGAAGCCTTATGGCTTCTTTTTTTTCTTTCTTTTTGTTATAATAAGTTTGGCAGGTGATTAGATGAAATTATTTAATACTTTAAATAAGAAAGTTGAAGAATTTATTCCTAATGTAGAAGGGCAAATAAAAATGTATACCTGTGGACCTACAGTTTATCATTATGCACATATTGGGAATTTACGTACTTATATATCTGAAGATATTATGGAAAAAGGTTTTAAATTTTTAGGATATAAAGTAGATCGTGTTATGAATATCACAGATGTTGGACATTTAGTAGGTGACGGTGATAGCGGAGAAGATAAGATGCTAGTTGCTTCTAAACGTGAAAAGAAGAGTTCTAAAGAAATAGCGGAGTATTATACTAATTGTTTTTTTGATGACTGTAAGAAACTTAATGTTAGAAAACCAGATGTAGTATCTAATGCTACTGATAATGTTGATATGTATATTAAAATGATAAGTAAACTAATTGAAGATGGTTATGCGTATCTTTCTAATGGAAATGTATATTTTGATACAAATAAATATGCTGATTATTATAAATTGTCTGGTCGTAACAGTGATGATTTAATGGTTGCTGTTAGGGAAGATATTGAGGAAGATAGTGCTAAAAAAAGTCCATTTGATTTTGGTTTATGGTTTACTAATTCTAAGTTCAACAATCAAGAATTACAATGGGATTCTCCATGGGGAAGAGGTTATCCAGGATGGCATATAGAGTGTTCTGGTATATCTATAAAATATCTTGGAGAATACTTAGATATTCACTGTGGAGCAGAAGATGCAATATTCCCTCATCATACTAATGAAATAGCTCAAAGTGAGGCTTATTTGGGACATAAATGGTGTAATTATTGGGTTCATTTAGGTTTCTTAAATGACGAAACAGGTAAAATGAGTAAATCTAGTGGAGAATTTTTAACTGTTTCTTTATTAGAAAAGAAAGGATATAATCCATTAAGTTATCGTTATATGTGCTTAAATTCTTACTATCATAATCAATTAACATTTACTTACGATATATTAGATAGTGCTCAAAAAGCATATTATAAATTAAAAAATAAAATATCTAAATTAGCTCATGATAAAGTTGATGAAGATATTAAGAATTCATATATAGATAAATTTAAAGCTGCAATTGAAGATGATTTAAATACATCTAATATGATTACATTGGTGTATGATGTATTAAAAGAGGATACAACTGATGGAACTAAGTTTGCTATTATTGAGGAATACGATAAAGTATTATCATTAGATTTAACAAAAGAGGATACTCAAGAGGTAGATGAAGACTTAGAAAAAACGATCTTAGAAAAGATAGAAGAAAGAAAAGAAGCAAAAAAGAATAAAGATTTTTCTAAGGCAGATGCAATTAGAGATGAATTGTTAGTAAAAGGTATCAAATTAATTGATACTAGAGAAGGAACAACATATGAATTGGTAAAGGATTAGTAGTGCTAATCCTTTTTATTTATATGTATTTATGATATAATTTTACTAGTAATAATTATCTAGGGGGCTACCAAGAATGAAGTATATAAAGCTTATTAGAATGAAGCATTGGTTAAAAAACTGTTTGGTATTTTTACCATTATTTTTTAGCGGTAAATTCTTTACTATAAAACTATTATTAGAGACAACCATAGGTTTTTTTGTTTTTTCTTTTATTTCTAGTTTTGTGTATATAAACAATGATATTAATGATATAGATAAAGATAAACGCCATCCTATAAAAAAGCATAGACCTCTAGCTAGTGGTAGTGTGTCCATAAAAACAGCACGATTAATTGAGATAGTCTTATTGATTGCTTCTATAGGTATGATGCTACTTTTATGGAAGGTCTATAGAAAGAATGTTTTCGTATTTATAATTCCTTTTTTATATTTAATATTAAATATCTTGTATAGTAAGGGTTTAAAGAATATTCCTATAATTGATGTAGTAATATTAGTATCTGGCTTTGTATTTAGAGTAATGTATGGTGGGGTTGTTTCAGCTATTGAAGTTTCTAAATATTTATATTTAATGGTAATTTTTGGATCTTTTTATCTAGGTTTTGGAAAAAGAAGAAATGAAATTATTAAGAACGGTAATTCAAGTAGAAAAGTATTAAAGTTTTACAATAAAGAATTTTTAGATAAAAACATGTATGTATGTGTTTCTTTAGCTATTATTTCATATGCACTATGGTGTGTTGATTCTAATACTATTTTGAGAATAGGAAATGATTATGTTTTTTGGACTATTCCATTAGTTATGGTTATATTTCAACTATATAGTCTGGATATTGAAGGTAATTCTCATGGAGATCCAATTGAAATAGTATTGAATAACAAAAAACTTCTTATAACAATAATTCTTTATATATTAATTATGGGAGGTGTATTGTACTTATTATGATAAATGCTTATGATTTTGATGGAACAATTTATAGTGGTGATTCTTCTGTTGATTTTTATTTTTACTGTTTAAAAAAGAATAAAAGAGTATTAAGACAATTACCAGTTCAATTATTTGCCTTTATATTATATTTATTTAGAATAATTGATAAAACTACCTTTAAAGAGAAAATTTTCTCATTTCTAAAACAGATTGATAACGTAGATTTATATATAAAAGATTTTTGGGAAATACATAAAGAGAAAATCTATCCCTGGTACTTAAAACAAAAGAAATCATCTGATGTTATTATATCCGCATCTCCAGAATTTCTATTGAAACCAATAGGAAAAGAATTAGGTGTAGAAGTAATTGCCTCTGTAGTAGATAAAAAAACTGGTAAATTCTTGAAAAAGAATTGTCATGATTATGAAAAAGTAATTCGTTTTGAAGAAAAACATAAAAAGAATATAATTGATCAGTTTTATTCTGATTCGATTAAAAGCGATCGTCCAATGTTAGAATATGCCAATGAAGCTTATTTAGTAGAAAATGGTAAAGTAAGTAGAATTGCTTTTGATAAACAGGAAATAATACTTTCTAAAGGACAAGGAAATCTATTAAAATTACTATTACTGATTTCTTGGCCTACATTAGGTCTTTTTATAACTATTACTTATAATAAACTGCATATATTATTGAATTCAGTTGTAATTCTAATAGTGCTTTTGTTTTTATTAAAGAAAATAAACTTTAGAAAACTAAACAAAAAGTTATTATTAATTTCAGCATTATTAGCCTGTTATACTGATAAGTTGTTTTTAACATTTTTTCTTAATAGAATTGATGTGTTTCAAGATCTATTTATTAGGATTACAAGTATAGAAAGTATTAAATTTGTTTCTTATACACTTGTCTCAATAATGATATATCCTACTATATTATTTTGTATTTATTGGTTTATTAATAAAGTAATACCACATATTATTTGTGAATTTAGAACAATAACTAAAGTAGAAAAGAAATTCTTATTAATTGTTTTTGTTATAGCAACTGTTTTTTCTGTAGGAACCACATTATTCACTTCAGCATTTCATGCGGCAGAATACTATGGTGTTAGTCAGAACTATGATATTATCTATACAACTGATAATGGGTACATTGCTAATTATGATGCATGGACAAATTTTGAAAATACAGAAAATGACATAAGACAGCCATTATTTACTGTTTTTTCTCTTCCTTTTTCAATACCTAGTCATGTAGTTTCAGAATTTGTATTTTTTGTACCAAGAGATTTGGCTTTTTTTACTGTAATGAGCATTGTTCAATATATGTTATTAGCTCTTACAACTATTATGATTGCTAGACTAATGAAAATAAAGGAAAAAGATAAAAAATATTTGTATTTATTGTTTAGTTTAAGTTTTCCATATGTTTTGTTTGGCCTTCTGTTAGAACAATATGTTATCTGTTTATTCTATTTGATAGCGACAATATACTATTATTATGAAAATAAGGATAAGATTAATTACTTATACTTAGGTGCAGTAGGAACACTTCTAACTTCAGGAATGTTAGTTCCTTTTATTACTAAATACAATAGTTATAAAGATTGGTTTAAGAAAGTATTAACTTGTTTTGTGACTTTTATAACGTTATTAATACTAAGTGGTCAATTAGCACAGCTATTTACTTTGAAAGAAAAGATTAAATCATTTTCCAGATTTACAGGAGAACGCGTAACACTAATTGATAAAATTAATCAATATACTAATTTTGTAAAAAGTATCTTTTTTGCTCCACATGGGTATGTAACTGAAAATACTTATAATATGGTTTCTTATCAATTAGATCCAGTTAAAACAATTAGTGTTTTGGGAATTGTTATTATTATATTGGTTACAATTAGTTTTATACTTAATCATAAGGATAAAATGGCTAAAATATCGTTTTTTTGGATACTATTTTCAATAGTAATTTTAGTATTTGTAGGTTGGGGTACTGCAGAAAATGGATTAATACTATATAGTACTTATTTTTTGTGGGCCTTCTATACGTTGTATTTTATGCTATTGAATAGATTAAAGAATAGAAATATATTTAAGATTTTAATTACTATTTCAATTATTATTATGATGATTTTTATGTCATTAGAGATGCTTAATATTTTAAAATTTGCATTTTATTATTTTCCAAGATAACACTGCTATAAGACAGTGTTTCTTTTTTATGATATAATGAATCTGGTGATATAAATGAATGTCTCAGATATAAATGTTTTAGTACTTGCATACCTTGGAGATGCTATCTATGAAATCTATGTAAGAAAGTTTTTGATTAACAAAGGACTAGCAAAAGTAAATGACTTACAAACTGAATCATTAAAATATGTTAGTGCTAAAAGCCAAGCTAAGTACGTACAAGATATGATTACTAATAATTTACTTAGTGATGAAGAATTGGATGTAGTTAAAAGAGCAAGAAATTATAAGACAACATCTCATCCTAAGAATTGTGATATAGTTACTTATAAATATGCTACTGGTCTAGAAGCATTAATTGGTTATTTGGATTTAAAAGATAATAATGAAAGGATAGATGAAATAATGAATTTCATCTTAGGATAATATGTTAGTATATGGAAAGAATGTCGCTAAAGACTTATTGAAAAAAAATAAAAGTGTTAGAAAAGTAATTATTCAAGATAATTTTTCAGACAAAGAAATTATTTCACTAATTGAAAAAAATAATTGTAAGGTCATTAGAAAGTCAAAAAAAGAAATTGATGAGTTGTGCTCTGGAGTTCATCAAGGTATAATTCTTGATATTCCGGATTATCAGTATTATGATTTACAAGATTTATTTGATGAAGAAATTATTGTTATCCTTGATCACTTGGAGGATCCACATAATTTAGGAGCAATTATTAGAACTTGTGAAGCAGCTGGCATTAATGGTATTGTTATTCCTAAAGATAGGCAAGTAGGAGTAAATGCTACTGTAATGAAAACTAGTGTTGGAACTTTAGATAGTGTAAAAATAGCATTGGTTAGTAATATTTCTAATGCCATTGAAAAATTAAAAAGCAATAATTATTGGATAGTAGGAACTGCGTTAGAGAACAGTGTAGATTATCGAGAAATAGACTATAGTGGAAAAATAGCTTTAGTAATAGGAAATGAAGGGGCTGGGATATCTAACTTAGTTTCTAAAAAATGTGATTTTATCGCAAAAATTCCAATGTATGGCAAAACAAATAGTTTGAATGCTAGTGTAGCTGCTGGAATTATGATATATGAGGTAATCCGAAATAGAAAGTAGGTTTATGGATTATAAAAAATATAATGATTATGAATTGATTTATATGGTTAGAGAGAATGATGGTACTTCAAGAGATATTTTATATGAAAAGTATTTGCCTGTATTAAAGAGTATTGCTATGGAGTTTTATCAAAGGTATAAATTCTATGGTTTCGAATATGAAGACTTTTTACAGGAGGCATATATATCATTTGAAAAAGCAATATTACAGTATCATGATAATAGGGGAACAATTTTTTATACCTTTGTTGATTTGTGTATAAGAAGAGGAATGATTACTTTTTGTCGTAATATAAGTAATAGTAATAAGAATAAACCATATTATTTTTTTATAGATTTGGATGATAAGGCAATTCCAGATTATAGAAATGATATAAATGATTATAATTTAGAATATGATTTTAGAAAGGTATTTAATATATTAAAACTTAAATTACCGCTAGAATTAAGTTCGATTTTAGAATTAAGAATAAATGGTTTTAATTATAGTGAAATATCAAAGTTACTGACTGTACCATGTAGTACTGTTGATTATCGAATGAAAAAAATTAAAGAAGAATTTACTAAGTATTACTGTAAATAGACAATTTAGAAATTGTCTTTTTTTTGTTTTTAGTTTAAAATTAAGATAATAGAGGGTGATTGTCATGAATAACAATTATGAATCTACTCCGCTAGACTTTTGGATCACAACACATCCATCTGAGGAGGAAATAAGAACTGTATTTCTTAATATGGATATGGCGCTTAAATATATTCATAATCATGATTATTGTATAGAGTCTTTTTATCCGTCAGAAATTGAAATTTTAAATAACGAATTAGATCATATTCAATTTAAAAAGTTAGTAGAATTATCTAAAGATCCCTCTATGAGACAAGAGATGATAAGACAAGATATCTTTAATTCTGCAATAGTTCAAATGGGACTTTATTTTTATTCAGATGGACTAGGATTATCAGTAAATGAAATCTTAGCTCATATGAAGCCTGAGATAGTAAAAGAAAATTTTGATGCATATTCACAAGTTATTCCAACTGGAGATATTCCATATTACCGAGGAGTAGTATTAAGAAATGCATCTGTATATTTCAGTGAATTTGCTCTTCAAAAAAGAAATAGAGATTTAGAAGAGTTAGAAAAACAATTAGCAGAAGATGGAGAAGAGACTACTAAGACTTTAAACCTAACAAACAATAATCCAACTAATGATAGAATAAATGATAATATTTATAAACAAATTAATGGTTTAAAAGATGCAGCCTTTATAAGTACATTGGCAATCCCAACAATTATTTTAGCTGTAATATCAATCATAATTTTTATTGCCTGGCTAGTTAGTATGTCATAGGTATAAAAGATGATAAATTTGTTGACATTTCAATCTGTATATGCTATTTTAATGGTGTAAGCACGTTGAAGTGTTTTTATTTTGGAAATAAGGTGATAAAATGGCTGAAGTTCGTAAGAGAGAAACATCTAAGAAATATAACGTAGAAAAAATGCTTGAAGAAAACAATAAAAGTAAGAAAAAGAATAAAGAAAAAACTGAAAAGAAGACTGTAAAAAAAGTTGAGACACCAAAAAAAGATAATTCTAAGAAAAGTCTTTGGACAAGATTTATGATTTTCTGTCATGGTGTTAAAAGTGAGTTTAACAAAGTATTTTGGCCTTCTAAGGACAATATGATTAAGTATTCTATTATTACTATTCTTTTTATTGTATTTCTATCATTATTTTTCTATTTAATAGATGTTATATTTGCATTAATTCAAACATTAATAGGGTAATAAGGAGTATAGATTATGGATAAACAATGGTATGTAGTTAATACTTATTCTGGACATGAGAATAAAGTAAAAGAAAAATTAGAAATGCGTGCAGAATCAATGGACATGCAAGATTATATTTTTAGAGTAGTTATTCCAGAAGAAAAAGTAGTAGAAGTTAAAGATGGCGTAACAAAAGAAAAAGTTAAAAAGATGTTTCCTGGTTATATATTAGTTGAAATGGTAATGACAGATGAAGCATGGTATGTAGTTCGTAATACTCCTGGAGTTACTGGATTTATTGGATCAAGTGGTAAAGGAGCTAAACCAACACCATTACAACCATATGAAGTAGATAAAATCCTAGGTAATATGGGTATTAGTAGAATGGATGTTGATACTGAACTTACTGAAGGTGCTAAAGTTAAGATTATTGCTGGACCATTCCAAGGAATGTTTGGTACAGTAGAATCAGTTGATTTACCTACTCAAAAAGTAAATTTATTAGTAGATCTATTTGGACAAGAAACTTCTGTAGAAGTTGAGTTAAGTCAAATAGAAAAAGCATAATACTTGCAAAAACAGACCTGTTGTGTTATTATTTAATGGCTATATGTTTTATATATATAGATTTAGTGGGAAGCATGGTTATGATTTTGAAGCGGTAATCAAGCTATTTGGACCACTCGCGAAAACTAAAATTTATAGGAGGTGTTTTTCGTGGCAAAAGAAGCAGTTAAGAAAATAAAGATTCAAATTGAAGCAGGAAAAGCTACACCAGCTCCACCAGTTGGTACTGTTTTAGGACCAGCAGGAATTAATCTTCAAGATTTTTGTACTAAGTACAATGAAGCAACAAGAGATAAAATGGGTGATGTATTACCTGTTGAAATTTCAATCTATGAGGATAGAAGTTTTGACTTCGTAGTTAAAACTCCACCAACAGCTTTCTTATTAAAGAAATATGCTAAAGTAAAGAAAGGTTCAGTTAATGGAGCTAGAACTCAAGTTGCTACTATTTCAGAAAAAACTTTAAGAGAAATAGCTGAAATTAAGTTACCTGATTTAAATGCATATACTGTTGAAGAAGCAATGAAAATTGTTGAAGGTACTGCTAGAAATATGGGAATTGGTATTGAAGGACATGTTGTAGAAGTTCATACTGAAGAAAAACCTGAAGTTGAAGAAGAACCAGTTCAAGAAGAAGCAGTAGAAGAAACAACTGAAGCAGAAGAAAATACTGAAGCTGAATAATTATAAATTCTATAGGTTATACCTAGTGGAAGGAAAAAATCCGCTTTTACCACATAAGGAGGAAATAAAATGAAAAAGAGAAGTAAAAAGTATACTGAAGCAGTTTCTAAAGTAGAAAAAGGAAAAGCTTATACTAAAGAAGAAGCTGTAAAATTAGTAAAAGAGACTTCTACAAGTAAGTTTGATGGTTCTGTTGAAGTAGCTATGAGATTAAACTTAGATACTAAAAAGGCTGATCAACAATTAAGAGGAGCTATTGTTTTACCAAAAGGAACTGGAAAAACAAATAGAGTATTAGTTGTTGCTAGAGGACCAAAAGCTACTGAAGCTAAAGATGCAGGAGCTGACTATGTAGGAGATACTGATATCTTAGAAAAGATTGAAAAAGATAATTGGTTTGAATTTGATACAATGATCGCAACACCTGATATGATGCCTTTATTAGGTAAATTAGGTAAGGTATTAGGACCAAAAGGATTAATGCCTAACCCAAAAACTGGTACAGTTACTATGGACGTTAAGAAAGCTGTTGAAGAAGTTAAAGCTGGACGTGTTGAATATAGAACTGATAGTTTTGGTAATATTCATGGTGTTATTGGTAAGGTTTCATTTTCAGAAGCTGATTTACTTGAAAACTTAGATGCATTTGTTGCTCAAATTCTAAGAATCAAACCAGCTACCGTTAAAGGTGAATATGTAAAGAATATTTCTATTTCATCTACAATGGGTCCTGGAATCAAAGTTGAAAATAATTTTGACAAATAAAAATAAGTAATGTATAATACAATTAATTTGTTGGTGCCATAGACAGTAGGTATACAAGTAAATCCTACCGAGGAACTTATATTCTAGTAATTAAAGGTTCTTTGCGTCTGTGAAGAATCTTTTTTATGGCATCCCTAAAATAGAGGAGGTGTATTGATGGCAAGTGAAGCAATCTTAAAGCAAAAGCAATTAGTAATTGATGAAATTAAAGAACGTACTCAAAATGCTAAGACTATTGTTTTATTCGATTATCGTGGTATTACTGATAGTGAAGCTAAGGAATTACGTAGAAAATTAAGAGAATCAAATGCTGATTATAAAGTATATAAAAATACATTAATGTCTCGTGCTTTTGATGATTTAGGAATTGATTTAAAAGAATCATTAGAAGGACCAAGTGCTTTTGCATTTAGTGAGGATCAAATAGCTCCAATTAAGGTACTATCTGATTTTGCTAAAAATCACCCAGCATTAATTCTAAAAGTAGGGATTGTAGATGGAGAAAAAGCTGATCAAGCTAAATTAGCTGAATATGCTAAATTACCATCTAGAGAAGGACTACTTACTATGCTTGCTGGTGGTATGATTGGTCTTGTTAAGGACTTATCAATTTGTTTAGACTTATATAGTCAACAAAAAGAAGAAAATTAATTAAAAATATAAAATATAGGAGGATTAAAAAATGGCTAAATTAAATAAAGAAGATTTTATCAGTAGTTTAAAAGAAATGAATTTATTAGAAATTAAGGAATTAGTAGATGCAATGAAGGAAGAATTTGGTGTAGATCCAAGTGCTGTAGCAGTTGCTGCTCCAGCTGCTGGTGGAGCTGCTGCTGATGAAGGTCCAAGTGCTGTTACTGTATCAATCGCTGATGCTGGAGCTGCTAAAGTTGCTGTAATCAAAGTAGTTAAAGAAATTACTGGTTTAGGATTAAAAGAAGCTAAAGATATCGTTGATGCAAACGGTGTTGTAAAAGAAAATATTCCAACTGCTGAAGCTGATGAAATCAAAGCTAAGCTTGAAGAAGCTGGAGCTACTGTAGAAGTTAAGTAATTAACTTCTTTTTTTTGAGTATTGACAATAATAATATATTTGATATAATTGAAATAACATAGATATGCTAGATGCTGGTTGAAGTCATATAAAATTAAAAGGTAAGTATATTTTCTAGATACATAGATAAATATATATCTAACGATTTATATTTAAATATGAATCATATTAATACTTAGTATTAATAAAAAGATGAATACATACACTTTAATCTATGGCATTCACACTACCCGCAGAATTAAAAGTTCACTAGGTTCTATGTTAATTACAATTTTTTAGAGAAAGAAAACTCTAATGGTAAGTATAATTAAGCTTTAATTTACTGATAATGAGTTAAAGATAATTATTTAAACTCGACTATCTACGGATAGTTTTTTTGTGCAAAAAAAAGATATTGACAATTATATTGATATTGTATTAAAATTAATGTATCAATAGTAAAGACTGATTGAGATATTTATTATTAATTTATTCATTTAGTTTTCTAAATTTTTAAAGAGATAATAGAGACGCTTAATGATTCGGCCTTAATCTTACCATAGCTATTGATAGATTGTAATTTTTAAAGAGGATACTTTAAAAGAGTGGCGCTATCGAGATTGTAAATGAAAGCAATTATACCTAACCTTGGAAGGTAGTTCGGTAGTTTCTGCAAATCAATGATTAGTTGTTTATCAGGCAATTAATCGTAAAAAAGTGATTTTAGTTTGAAGTTGAATTATTATTATTTTTTTAAATCATAAGGTTTTCATTACTTATGATTTTTTTTGTTGCTTAATTTAGTAATTATGATATAATCTTTATAGAGTAAAGGGGTATTGATATGGGAAAATATAATTTAGGTAAATCTAAAACATCAGTTAATGTTCAAATTACTAAAGATAATCTTTATATAGATGAAAAACGTTGTAAAAAACTTGAAAAGAGTATTGAAAAGAATCTTGATGTATTAGAAAAATCAATGATGAATATTGAAGTAATACTAAATAAAGCAGTAAAAACCGGAGCAGTAACAAGCTCTAGAGCTAAAGTTTTTAAATCATGGGGTAGAAAATGTAAATCCCAAGCTAATAGTGCTTCTAAATTAAAAGAAAAGATTTCTACTAGTTTTGCAGAAGATGCTAAAAATTATCCAATTAAATTATTGGATGAAAGAATTATGGAATTAGAAAAGAAATTAGCATCACTAGAGAAAGTGGAAAAGAGGTAAGATTATGCTAAAGAAAGATAGTTTAAAAAAAGATTTACATGCTTTATCATTAGAACTTCAATCAGAAACAGCTGTTCTTAAACATTGTCTAAGCCTATTAAAGGAAAACATTGATATGTTACAAAATGGTGATGGAAAAGGATTATGCTGGAATGGAGAAAATGCTTTAAAAGTTAATAAGGCTTTAGTTGGTCATTATGATCACGATTTAGTATTATTGGATAATATAAAAAAGTGCTCTGAATATATAGAATCTTTAGCTAAAAAAAATAATTAAAAAAATGTTGACATTGTAATATATTTGTTGTATTATATGTTTCGAAAGGAAGAAAACTAAGTAAAAATTACTCTAGTTTTCTTTTTCTTTGTTTTCAGGGTGATAAAATGGGGCAATATTTCGAAAATGCTGATTTACCTAGTAAAATAGTTAAAACTAAGGCTAGTGTATTAGGTAACGGTTTTATTTTTTGCACTGATAATGGTGTATTTTCTAAGGACGGTTTGGACTTTGGCAGTAGACTTCTTCTTGAATCAATCCCGCTTGAAGAGGTTGGAGGCAAAGTTCTTGATATGGGATGTGGCTATGGTGTTTTTGGAATTGTCTTAAATAAAATTCTTTCTTGTCATGTTGATATGGTAGATGTAAATTTAAGAGCACTACATTTATGTGAGTTAAATATTAAAGAGAATAAATGTAGTGATATTAATGTGTTTGAAAGTAATTGTTATGAAAAGATCAATTCTAAGTATTCCTGTATTATTACTAACCCACCTATAAGGGCTGGTAAAAAAGTTGTCTATGAGATAGTGATGAATGCTAAGAATTATTTAGAAGAGAATGGTCATCTTTTCTTAGTAATTCGTAAGGAGCAGGGTGCTAAATCATTACTTGTAGATTTGAAAGAAGTTTATAATGTTGAAATTCTTAATAAGAAGAAAGGATTCTTCATTATAAAATGTAGTTTAGACTAAAACAATATTATTATGTGGGGTGAAAATTAGTGTCGTATAAGATTGTAAAAAGTGGCAAGTACAGAGAGAGAAGAAACTTTTCTAGCATTAGAAATACATATGAATTAAAAGATTTGCTAGAAATACAAAAGAAATCTTATAATTGGTTTATTGAAAACGGTATTAAAGAAGTATTTGAAGACTTATTTCCAGTAGAAAATTTCTCTGGAACTTTATCGCTTGAATTTGGAGATTATCATTTTGATGAACCAAAGTATTCTATTAAAGAGAGTAAAGATCGTCAATCTACTTATTCTGCACCTTTAAGAGTAGAAGTTCGCTTATTTAATAGAGAAACTGGAGAAGTAAAAGAACAAGAAATATTTATGGGAGATATGCCTATAATGACAGATAGTGGTACTTTTGTTATTAATGGTGCTGAACGTGTTATAGTATCTCAATTAGTTCGTTCTCCAAGTGTTTATTTCAATCATGAAATAGATAAGAATGGTAGAGAATTAATTACTTCTCAAATTATTCCTAATCGTGGAACTTGGTTAGAGTTTGAAGTAGATGCTAGAGATGTTCTATATGTAAGAATTGATAGAACTAGAAAAGTACCTATTACTACTTTACTTAGAGCTTTTGGATTATCAAGTGATGAACAAATTCTTAAATTATTTGGAGAAGATGATTATTTAAAGAATACTATTGCTAAGGATTCTACTAAGAATACTGATGAAGCATTAATCGAAATCTATGAGAAATTAAGACCAGGAGAGCCAGCTACTCTAGATTCTTCTAAAAACCAAATAATCACAAGATTCTTTGATGAATTTAGATATGATTTATCAAAAGTAGGTCGTTATAAATTTAATAGAAAATTAAATGTAATTGATCGTTTATTAAACCAAGTATTAGCTGAAGATATCAAAGTAAATAAAAAAGTAGTATTAGAAAAAGGAACTACTATTACTAAAGCTAATATTGATGTATTAAGTGAAGCTTTAAAAGCTGGATATGGAGTAGATGAAGCAACTATTAATGAAGAATTAGATACTTATGGTAAGATTCAAACAGTTAAGATAGTTGATCCAAGTGATAAGAAGAAGAAACTTATTGTTATTGGAAATGATCAAGATATAGATATTAAGAGATTAACTATATCTGATGTATATGCAGCTGTTTCATATTATTTAAACTTATTACATGGTGTTGGTAATTATGATGAAATAGACCATTTAGGAAATAGACGTATTCGTCAAGTTGGTGAATTACTACAAAACCAATTTAGAATTGGTGTATCTAGAATGGAAAGAGTTATAAGAGAGAGAATGACTACTCAAGAAATGGAAGAAGTTACTCCTAAGACTTTAATTAATATTAGACCCGTAACTGCTGCTATGAAAGAATTCTTTGGTAGTTCACAATTATCTCAATTTATGGATCAAACAAATCCAATTGCTGAATTGACTAATAAGAGACGTTTATCTGCATTAGGACCTGGTGGATTATCTAGAGATAGAGCAGGAGTAGAAGTACGTGACGTTAATACTTCTCACTATGGAAGAATTTGTCCGATTGAATCTCCTGAAGGACCTAATATCGGTCTTATTACATCACTTGCAAGTTATGCAAAGATTGATGAATATGGATTTATTATGACTCCTTATCGTAAGGTAGATAATTGTCAAATTACTGATGAAGTAGTTTACTTAACTGCAGATGATGAATTAGATTATATTATTTCTCAATCTACAGTAGGAACTGATGAAAATAATAAGATTATTGATGAACAAGTAAATGCTCGTTTTAGAGGAGAAAATATACTTGCTAAACCAGAAGATGTAGATTATATCGATGTTAGTCCACAACAAGTTGTTTCAGTTACAACAAGTTGTATTCCATTCCTAGAGCATGATGATGCTACTCGTGCCTTAATGGGAGCTAACATGCAACGTCAAGCAATGCCTTTAATTAAGACAGAAGCACCATTAGTAGGTACTGGTGTTGAATATATAGCTGCAAAAGATTCTGGTGTTGAAATTATTGCAAAACACAGTGGTGTTGTTGAATATGTTGATGCTAAGAAAATCGTAGTTAAGACTAAAGAAGGAAATGATGAATATAGATTAGCTAATTTTGAATTAGCAAACTCTAGTGTATGTTCTCATCAAAGACCAATTGTTCATGTTGGAGAAAAGGTAAAAGAAGGAGATATCTTAGCAGATGGTAATTCTACTGATAAAGGTGAATTAGCACTTGGTAAGAATATGACTGTTGCCTTCATGACATTTAATGGTTATAACTATGAGGATGCTGTTATCTTAAATGAAAATTTAGTTAAAGATGATAAATATACTTCTCTACACTTAGATTCATATGAAATGCAATGTAGAGAAACTAAGTTAGGACCTGAAGAAATCACAAGAGATATTCCAAATGTTAGTGAAGAAGCTCGTCGTAACTTAGATGAAAATGGTATTGTAACTATTGGTACTGAGGTAAAAGAAGGAGATATCTTAGTAGGTAAAGTTACTCCTAAAGGTATGGCTGAACTTACTTCAGAAGAAAAATTATTACATGCTATCTTTGGTGAAAAGACTCGTGAAGTTAGAGATACATCATTACGTGTACCACATGGTGGAGATGGTATTGTTCATGATATTAAGATTTACTCTCGTAAAGATAATGATGAAATGCCAGCTGGTGTATCAAAAGTAATTAGAGTTTATATTATTCAAAAACGTAAGATTCAAGTTGGAGATAAGATGTCTGGACGTCATGGTAATAAAGGTGTTATTTCACTTATTCTTCCACAAGAAGATATGCCATATTTACCAGATGGTACTCCAGTTGATATTATGTTAAATCCACAAGGTGTTCCTTCACGTATGAACTTTGGACAAATCCTTGAAATTCATATGGGTATGGCTTGTAAGAAACTTGGTGTTCATATTGCTACTCCAGTATTTGATGGAGCACATATTAGTGATATCCAAAAGATGATGAAAGAAGCTGGAATGGATGAAGATGGAAAAACTGTACTATATGATGGACGTACAGGAGAACCATTTGATCATAGAATTTCAGTAGGTGTAATGTATATGATTAAACTACATCACATGGTTGATGATAAGTTACATGCACGTGCTACTGGACCATATTCTTTAGTTACACAACAACCTCTTGGTGGTAAAGCACAATTTGGTGGACAAAGATTTGGAGAAATGGAAGTTTGGGCATTATATGCTTATGGTGCTGCACATACGTTACAAGAAATATTAACAGTTAAATCAGATGATGTACTTGGACGTGTTAAAGTTTATGAATCTATTATTAAAGGTCAAGAAATTAATCAAGCTGGTGTTCCAGAATCATTTAGAGTATTAATGAAAGAATTCCAAGCATTAGGTTTAGATGTTTCAATCGTTAATGATGAAGGAAAGACTATTCAATTAAAAGAAATTGAAGATGCTGAAGATAAAGAAGATAATCATACAACAATTGATGAAATTGAATCTCCTGCAACAGAGATAGTTGATGAACCACCAGTTGAAGAAGATAGTACTGATGAAGAGGAAGATCTTTTAGAGGATGATTTATCATTCGATGATTTAGATGAAGAAGAGGAGGCTGATATTTAATGATAGATGTTAATAAATTTGAAGCATTAAAAATTGGAATCGCTTCTCCTGAAAGAATTAGAGAATGGTCTTATGGTGAGGTTAAGAAACCTGAAACTATTAACTATAGAACTTTAAGACCTGAAAGAGATGGTTTATTCTGTGAAAAGATATTTGGACCATCAAAAGACTTTGAATGTGCTTGTGGTAAGTACAAAAGAGTTAGATATAAAAACATAGTATGTGATAGATGTGGAGTAGAAGTAACTCGTTCTAAAGTACGTCGTGAACGTATGGGACATATTGAATTAGCTACTCCTGTATCTCACATTTGGTTCTTTAAAGGTGTACCTTCTCGTATGGGATTAGTACTTGATATGAGCCCTAGAGATCTTGAAGAAGTAATTTACTTTGTTAGTTATGTTGTTATTGATAAAGGAAATGCTCCTTTAGAGAATAAGCAAACATTATCTGAGAAAGAATATAGAGCTTATTATGAAAAATATGGTACTGGTTTCAAAGTAGGAATGGGTGCTGAAGCAATTAAAGAATTATTAAAACAAGTAGATTTAGGAAAAGAAATTTCTGAAATTGAAAAAGAATTAGAAAGTGCTCAAGGTCAAAAGAGAACTCGTTTATTAAAGAGATTAGATGTACTTGATGCTTTCTATAAATCAGGAAATAAACCTGAATGGATGATTATGGATTGTATACCAGTTATACCTCCAGAATTACGTCCAATGATTCAATTAGACGGTGGTAGATTTGCTACTAGTGACTTAAATGATTTATATAGACGTGTTATTAACCGTAATAATCGTTTAAAGAAACTAATTGATTTAGGAGCTCCTGGAATCATTATTCAAAATGAAAAACGTATGCTTCAAGAAGCAGTAGATGCGTTATTTGATAATGGTAGACGTGGAAGAAGTGTTACTGGAGCTGGAAACAGACCATTAAAATCAATTTCTTCTATGTTAAAAGGTAAACAAGGTCGTTTCCGTCAAAACTTATTAGGAAAACGTGTTGACTACTCAGGACGTTCAGTTATCGTAGTTGGTCCATCTCTAAAGATGTATCAATGTGGTATTCCTAAAGAAATGGCTCTTGAATTATTTAAACCACATGTTATTCATGGTTTAGTAAGTAAAGATATAGCTCATAATATTAAAGCTGCTAAGAGATTGATAGATAATCAAGATCCTGTAGTTTGGGATATTGTTGAAGAAGTTATTAAAGAGCATCCAGTTATGCTTAACCGTGCTCCGACTCTACATAGATTAGGTATTCAAGCATTTGAACCTGTATTAGTTGGTGGAAAAGCAATTAGATTACACCCATTAGTTTGTCCAGCATTCAATGCCGACTTCGATGGAGACCAAATGGCAGTTCACGTTCCACTTTCAGAAGAAGCTCAAGCTGAAGCTAGAATGTTAATGTTAGGTTCAAACAACATCCTACATCCAAAGAGTGGAGATCCGATCGTTACTCCTTCACAAGACATGGTTTTAGGTAATTACTATATAACTATGGAAAAAGCTGGTGAAGAAGGTGAAGGTAGAGTATTTAAGAATTCTAATGAAGCTTTAATGGCTTATGAAAGAAGAGAAATAACTCTACATACAAGAATTGCAATACCTGTTAATTCATTTAAATATAAATTATTTACTGAAGGACAAAAAGATAAATATTTAGTTACTACAGTAGGTAAGATTAAATTTAATGAAATATTACCAGATACATTTGCATTTATTAATGAACCAACTGATGAAAATATTTCAAATATAACTCCAAATAAATATTTCTTAGAAAGAGGAGTTAATATACCAGAAGCAATTAAAGAAATGGAATTAGTAAAACCATTTGCTAAAGGAACATTAGAGAAGATAATTGCTCAAGTATTTAAGAGATATAAAACTACTGAGACTTCTACAATGCTTGATAACTTAAAAGATTTAGGTTTCAAATATTCAACAATTTCTGGTATTACTGTTAGTATGGCTGATATTGAAACTAGTAAGACTAAAGGTCAAATAGTTGAAGAAGCTCAAAAAATGGTTGATAAGATTAATAAACAATATAAAAGAGGTTTAATTACTGAAGAAGAAAGATTTAATAAAGTAATTGAAACATGGAATAATGCTACTGACCAAGTTAAGGAAGAATTAGAAGGACTTTCTAAGACTGATGTTGATAATCCAATCTTCATCATGATGAATTCTAAAGCTCGTGGTAATATTTCTAACTTTACTCAAGTTGCTGGTATGCGTGGTATCATGGCTAAGCCGGATGGTACTCCAGTTGAAATTCCAATCCTTTCAAACTTCATTGAAGGATTATCAGTTGCTGAATTCTTCTTATCTACACATGGTGCTCGTAAAGGTTCTGCAGATACTGCCTTAAAGACAGCTGATTCAGGATACTTAACAAGACGTCTTGTTGATGTTTCACAAGATATGATTGTACGTGAGGCTGATTGTGGTACTGATCAAGGTGTAGTTGTAAAAGACTTTATCAATGAACATACTGGTGCTGTAATTGAATCTTTAAGAGATCGTATTGTTGGTAGATTTGCTAATAAGAAGATCGTTCATCCAGAAACAAAAGAAGTAATAGTTGATAAACTTCAAATGATTACTGAACTATTAGCTGATAAGATTATAGATGCAGGAATCAAAGAAGTAGAAATAAGAACAATTTTAACATGTAATACTGCTAATGGAGTATGTCAAAAATGTTATGGTAGAAACTTAGCTACTGGTAACTTAGTTGAAATTGGTGAAGCTGTAGGTGTTATGGCTGCTCAATCAATTGGTGAACCTGGTACACAGCTTACAATGCGTACATTCCACTCAGGAGGAGTTGCGCATGGTGGAGATGCCGATATCACTCAAGGTCTTCCACGTGTTCAAGAGTTATTTGAAGCTCGTACACCAAAAGCAAAAGCAACGATTGCTGAAATTGATGGTACAATTACTAAGATTAAAGAAGATCATGGTAAATATAAGATTAGCATTACTAATAAATTAGAAACTAAAGAACATGTTACTAATTATGGTGCTAAACTAAGTGTTGAAAAGGGTACAGAAGTACACTGTGGTGATAAGTTAACTGAAGGAGCTATTTCTCCAAAAGAATTACTTGCAGTAACAGACCCTATTACTACACAAGAATATATTCTAAAAGAAGTTCAATATACTTATCGTTCTCAAGGTGTTGATATTTCTGATAAACATATCGAAATTATTGCTCGTAGAATGATTAGTAAGATTAGAATTGTTGATGGAGGAGATACTAGATTCTTAACAGGAAGCTTAGTTAACTTCCGTGAATTCGCTGATGGTAACAGAGAAGCAGTTATTAATGGTAAAAAGCCTGCTGTTGGTAGACCAATTCTACTTGGTATTACTAAAGCTGCTTTAGAGACTGACTCATTCTTATCAGCTGCATCATTCCAAGAAACTACAAGAATCTTAACTGATGCTGCTATAAAAGGAAAAGTTGATAACTTATCTGGATTAAAAGAAAACGTAATTATAGGTAAATTAATACCTGCAGGTACAGGTAGTAAAATCTATAGAGATGTTGAATATGAATTAAAATCAGAATTCATAGATGAAGAACCTCTAGAACAATTAGAAGATCAATTTATGGAATAATAAAAAGGAAGTAATTTTACTTCCTTTTATTTTTATATAAATCTAATTCTTTTTCAGCATTTTTAATTTTAATACTGTATGTTAATTTACCTAATAGTACTGCTTGTGCTCTTAACATTTTCAGCATATCAATTTCTTTTTCTAATTGATATATACGATAGTTATGTGTTCCATTTTCTAAATCACCTTTTTCTAAAAGTAATTTATCAATATTATGATCAATTATAAGAGACATAGGGATACCTATACTTTTATTATCTTTCCATTCATTTTTTCTTTGTTCTAATTCTTTAATTTCTTCATCGATTTCTTTGATTCTTGTTTCTTTGTTCATACTATTACCTCTATATTTATTAAATCACTTATTACTAAAAATGTAAATAGAATACAAAAAAAGAAGTATAAACCATTATTTATTACTTCTTCTATATACTTTTATTTTTTCTTTTTTTCTTTTAATCTTTTTCTCTACTATTTCTTTTTTTATTAATAGTGCATTTTCTTTTAATTTAGTTAATCTATTAATTTCATGTTCTAACATGTATATTTCTAATTCATGAGTACCATTTTCTATATCATATTTTTCAAGTCTTAATTGTCTTAATTCACTACTTGCTTTTATAGTCTTAGGATCATTTAAGCCTTCCGTACGGAGCCATGTTGTTCTTGACCTTTCTAGTTCTTGTATTCTTTTGTCAATTTCTATAAGTCTTTTTTCTTTATTCATAATATCACCCCGCTCGTTATATTAAAACATTGTTTTGTTAAAATGTAAAGTGCTAAATAACTCTTAGCTATAATATTTACTTTTAAATAAATATCAATTAATATATATAATAGGTGATGTTATGAAAAAATTGAACAACCGTGGAATGGAAATGGATATGATGATAGTTTTCATGATAGCTTTTCTCTTATTTTTACTAGTTATTGTTTTTTTAACATATCAAGATGGATTAATGTAATAAAAATCAACAAAAAGTTGATTTTTTTGTTGACTTTAATATAGGTGGGTGTTATATTATTAGTGCTGGTTAAATATCTTTGCAAATGTGCAAAGTTTTATTTAAAAGTTAAAATGATACACCTGGATATGTGTAAAGAAAGGAGATATATTTAATGCCTACTGTTAACCAATTAGTTAGAAAAAGACGTAAGGACAAAGTTAAGAAGAGTAAAGCACCAGTTCTTGGAGTTGGTTTAAACACAATCAAGAAGACAACTACTGATACTCATTCTCCTCAAAAACGTGGAGTTTGTACTCGTGTTGGGACTAAAACACCTAAGAAGCCTAACTCAGCTTTACGTAAGTATGCTCGTGTTCGTTTATCAAATGGAAAAGAAGTTGATACTTATATTCCAGGAATAGGACATAATTTACAAGAGCACAGTGTTGTATTAATTCGTGGAGGACGTGTTAAGGACTTAATCGGAGTTCGTTATCACATTATCCGTGGAACTTTAGATACAGCTGGAGTTAAAGATCGTAAACAAGGTCGTAGTAAATACGGTGCAAAAAAAGCAAAGTAATTAAGAAATTTTTGAAGGGAGGATAATATAAATGCGTAAGAGACGTGCTGTAAAAAGGGATGTATTACCAGATCCTATATATAAATCAAAGATAGTTGCAAAACTTATTAATACAGTAATGTTAGATGGTAAAAAAGGTATTGCTCAGTCTATCGTTTATGAAGCATTTGATACAGTTAAAGAAAAAACTGGAAAAGATGCTTTAGAAGTATTTACTGAAGCAATGGATAATATAAAACCTCAATTAGAAGTTAAGAGTCGTCGTGTTGGTGGTTCTAACTATCAAGTACCAATTGAGGTAACACCTGCGAGAAGTCAAGCATTAGCACTTAGATGGCTTACAAAGTATTCTCGTGAACGTGGTGGAAGAGGAATGGCTGATAATTTAGCTAATGAAATAATTGATGCATCAAACGGAACAGGTGCAGCAGTTAAAAAACGTGAAGATACTCATAGAATGGCTGAAGCTAATAAGGCTTTTGCACATTATAGATGGTAGAAAGGAAAGAGTTATATGGCAAGAGATACTTCTTTAGAGAAGACAAGAAATTTTGGAATTATGGCTCATATCGATGCTGGAAAAACTACTTGTACTGAAAGAATTCTATTCCATACAGGTAAAATCCACAAAATAGGTGAGACTCATGATGGAGAATCTCAAATGGACTGGATGGCTCAAGAGCAAGAACGTGGTATTACTATTACTTCTGCCGCTACTACTGCTCATTGGAAAGGTTATCGTTATAATATTATCGATACTCCAGGACACGTAGATTTTACTATCGAAGTTTCTAGATCACTTCGTGTATTAGATGGAGCAGTTGCACTACTTGATGCACAAGCTGGTGTAGAACCTCAAACTGAAACTGTTTGGAGACAAGCATCAGAGTTCAAAGTTCCTAGAATCATTTTTGCAAACAAAATGGACAAAATGGGGGCTAATTTTGAATATACTCTAAAAACTATTAAAGATCGTCTTGGAGTAAATGCTAAACCAATTGAATGGCCAATTGGAGCAGAAGATGCTTTTGATGGAGTTATTGATTTAGTTACTATGAAAGCTTATCACTATGATGGTGGACAAGCAGAAGATGCTCAAGATATCGAAATCCCTGCTGATCTAAAAGATTTAGTAGAAGAAAAGAGAGCAGAATTAATCGAAGCTGTTGCTGAATTTGATGATGACATGATGATGACTTATCTAGATGGTGGAGAAGTAACAGAAGAAATGATTAAAACTGCTATTAGAAAAGGTACATTAGCAGCTGAATTCTTCCCAGTAATGTGTGGAACAGCTCTTGGAAACAAAGGTATCAAATTACTATTAGATGCAGTAATTGATTATTTACCAAGTCCATTAGATATACCTAGTGTTAAAGGTACAGATTTAAATGGTAACGAAGTTGAAAGACATCCAGATGATAAAGAACCATTCTCATCTTTAGCATTTAAAGTTATGACAGATCCATTCGTTGGACGTTTAACATTCTTTAG
>CAMNCL010000010.1 GCA_946534345.1 uncultured Caryophanales bacterium | reverse complement strand
GTACCGTCACTCCTGTATCATTTCCTATACAGGTCGTTCTTCCCTAACAACAGAACTTTACAATCCATAGGACCGTCATCGTTCACGCGGCATTGCTCGTTCAGGGTTTCCCCCATTGACGAATATTCCTAACTGCTGTCTCCCGTAGGAGTCTGGGCCGTGTCTCAGTCCCAGTGTGGCCGATCACCCTCTCAGGTCGGCTATGCATCGTCGCCTTGGTAGGCCATTACCCCACCAACTAGCTAATACAGCGCAGGCTCATCTTCAAGCGAAGCTTTAAAGGCTCCTTTTAATAAAGAATGACGTATCGTTCTCGATATCATCCGGCATTAGCAATCATTTCTAACTGTTATTCCAGACTCGAAGGTAGATTACCTACGTGTTACTCACCCTTGCGCCACTAGGCGGAAGATCCACGTCATTGATTTCCGTCTTTGTGCAAGCACTCCAACTTCCATCAAATCAGTGGGCCGCCTCGTTCGACTTGCATGTCTTAGGCATGCCGCCAGCGTTCATCCTGAGCCAGGATCAAACTCTCAATAAAAAATAAACTTTATCAAAGTTTGTTTCAATTTTTCCTAGCTACTCAAAATTGACGTTTTGCTTAGTTTTCAAAGATCATTGCCACTCGTTTTGACGAGTTGCATTAACAGTGTATCAAACCTATTTAATAAAGTCAATAACTTTTTTACATTTTTTATTGAATTTTTTTTCAGGCTTGTACATTATTTTACACAACTTGGATTTTAGTATTCATTATGATATCAATACTTCAAAAAAAAACACTTTAAATTTAACTTGGCATTTTTTTACATATTTCTCGCAAGTTGCCCATTTAATATATCAAAATGACCTATAAATGTCAACAAAAAAATTAACTTTTTTTTAGGAACACCACGTGGTGTTGATTTCTTAATTTCTTTATATTTCAACGTTAAAAATTTTTTAATTTTTTTGAAATTTTTTTAAAAAAAATAAGAATTTCTTATTCTTATTTTAATTCTTTATATAAATTACAATAATGTTCCACTGTTCCTGATACAAATGCACCCTCTTTTTTACGTGCCATTTCTATTAAATTTGTCAATTCTTGCTTTAATATCTTATCTATTTCTTCTGGATAGTTCATTAACTTCTTATGATATTTATATTCTCCCCTATCCAAAACTTTAAAACTTCCATCAGGAAATACTCTAAGGTCTAAATCATAATCTATATACTTGATTGTATCTTCTTCTATAACGAATGGAGAAGCTATATTACAATAATAGTAAATTCCATTTTTCTTATATTGACCTATAATGTTATACCATTTTTTATAAAAGAAATACAGAACAGCAGGTTCCTTAGTCCTCCATGTTCTACCATCTGACTCAGTTACTTTTGTTTTATCGTTTCCGAATATCAGATAATCATCATGGATTTCTAAAAGTACTGCCTCGTCCCACGCACGATGTATTTTTCCATTGTGTTTATAGCCGTGGATAACATACTTTTTTCCAATCTTTAAATTTTCTGTATTCATTAATTTATACCTCGTCCACATTCATTATATCTTTTTTTTGAATTTTTTTCAAATAAAAAAGCCTTTCGGCTCTTTATTTATTCAAAGTATTAATTCCCCAAACTACAATTACCATTATAACTCCAATAATTGCGACACCTGTCCAAACATTATCCATATGTCCTGCTGCAAACTCATTTAGTTTATCATTCCACTCATTTAACTTGTCAACTAGACTTAATATTTGAAAATAATAATTAATCATTATTTTCCTCCTTTTTAGTCTTCTTTTTCTTCTTAGTGTCTAATTTCTTTTGAGGTTCTTTTTCTTTTTCTTTTTCTTCTACTACTTCTGCTTCTACTATTTCTTCAATTGCATCTTGTATTTGTTTTACAGATCTCTTAATAGAAATTGTAGATAATAAATCTAGTAATCCATATATAAGGATAAGTATTCCTACTATTCTAGTAAACATTACTGCTCCTTTAAATGGATTAAATATTAGTAATACTCCACATAATAAACTAATTAGTGATATTACCATAGTAGATTTCCATAATTCATTATCACTTTTCTTTAACTCTAAACTATATTGTAATTTAGTAGCACTGTTCACAATAATAATTACTGCTACTACAATAGGAATAATACTAGCTATTCCTTCTGGATTTGTAATTACTATAATACCTAATATTACACATACTATTCCATAAACAATATCTAATTCATTTTTACTAGCCTTACTATAAGCTCTAAAATATCTTAAAAAAGCTAGAACTCCTATTGCGATTAATATAGCTCCTATAACATAAGCTATAGAAACAATAGTTACTTCTGAATAAAATATTAATAATATTCCTAAAGTTACCATTCCTAAAGATCCTAAAATAGATGATCTAAAAAACTTTGACATTAAATCACTCATATAATTCCTCCTACTATTATTAGTATATCACAATAATTATGCTTTATACACTAAAAATGAAAATAACAATTCAGGGTCTTTTCCTTCTACTACTATTTCATATATTAAATCTATAATTGGAATCATTACTTTTTTATCATTTAATAATTGATAAATAGATTCCAAAGTATAATAACCTTCAATAGTATTTTCATTAATATACTTTTCTATTTCTTCTTTAGGTGGTTTTTCTCCTATTAATTTACCAAAAGAATAGTTTCTACTTTTAGTAGATGTACAAGTTAATAATAAGTCCCCTAGTCCAGCATATGAAAGTACTGTTCTTGGATTACAATCAAAAGCTCTTAGTATGGCTTCCATATCATGCATAGCATCTGTTATTAACATAGCTTTAGATGATTCGGTAGCTTTTAATCCTTCTAAGATACCACTAGCTAGAGCAATTACATTCTTAATAGAACCACATATTTCTACTCCAACAGTGTCATTTGTTTCACGTAATCTTACATAACTATTTTGAAAAGCTTGTTTAGCTAAAAGAATAGTTGCAGAACTATCACTACCAATAGCTAATCCTGTAGGCATTTTCTTTACTAGGTCTATTGCAAAACTTGGTCCACTTATTACTGCTACATTTTTAGTATTTAAATATTTATCTACTATTTCATTCATAAATAGTCCAGTTCCTTGTTCAATACCTTTAGTTGCAATTAAAATATGATCATTATTAACAATAGGTGCTAATTCTTGACATAAAGCGTCTACAAAAGCAGCTGGTATAGCTATTATTAACATATCTTTATCTTTAGCACACTCTTTAACACTATTTGTTATTTTAATACTTTCATCTAATTTAAAATTAGGAATAAACTGTTCATTCATTCTTGTTTTTTCTAAGTTTTCTTTTTCTTCTTTAAACTTAGTCCACATTGTTACTTCACAATTATTATTTGCTAAGACACTACTAAGTGCCATACCGTATGCCCCTGTTCCAAATAAACCTATTTTCATTATATCCTCCTATTCAATAACTATATTACTATTTTCAGGTACTATTTGTATAAATGTATTACCATCATTTACTCTTATTTCTTCATCATTATTATATGTATATAATGTCTTTGAAGAACGACTATCTTTTGACCAAGTAATAGGTACTGCATAACCATTTGTTATATAATACCCTGGTCCTGATCCAGTAGTTTCTAATTCTTGTCTTCCTGCATTATCTATAGTTTTATTATTTACTACCATTATAATAATATTCTTATAATTTAATTGTTGATTAGTCTCTTTATCTAGATGTGGATTATTATTCATATATCTTAAATAATAATTATTATTTTCATCAAAAGTATAACTTCTTATCTGACTATTAGAATAAGTCATAGATACTTTGTTAGCCTTAATAGCATCACTTGTTTGAGATTCTAATGCTCCCTCTTGTATATCTGTTCCTAAATCTACTTCAGCATAACTATAATTTAAAACTTTCCAATTAGCAGTTTCTTCTTCATAATCTTTATTACTAAAATAGTTTCTTAATCTAGTACTTGATGTAAAAACATTATGTGGTGCTTTAATACTAGTATCTCTAGAAAAAGGAGTTGGATCATTCATACCATTAATATTATTAATATCTAAGTTTTTAATATCTCTCTCTGCTTGAGGACTCCATCCATAATGAGCATAAACTGCATCGTGTTCCATTGCATAATCTAAAAAGTAATGTCTTGAACTTCTTACTGGTCCAATTAAACTTACTTCTTTATCCTTATATATAGCCATTATTCTAGTAAGGCCACCTTCTACAATCATTTCATAATTAATATATGAGTCTTGTAGTCCTGCTTGACTATTATTCCCAACATTATTATCTATCATTACAGCAATTGGTCTTTCATTACTATATTCATTAACTATTTTTAAATTACTACGTTGAATAACTTTAGGTGGTTCAGGAGCAACATTATTAGAATTACTATCTATAGATACATAGTATATTGCTAATAAGATTAACACTAAAAGTAATAAACCTAAAATCATAAAGAACTTTTTATCATCCTGTTTCTTTTTCTTCTTCTTTTTTCTAGCTTGTTCTTTAGGATCTATTATATCAAATTTCATACTCCACCTCCTGTTCCATATATTTTAGCACTTTTTAATACATAAAAAAAGATTAAATAAATTATTTAATCTTTCTAGCTTCTAAATAGAATCTCTTATCATGAGCATGTCCCATAGAGAATGTCTTTCTTGGAAGAGCACCATCTAAGATAACTGTCTTGAATAAATCACCTTTACTCATAGCATCAAAGATAATACCAACATTTCCTTCTTTTGAAGCCATTTCTTTAGTAGTATCATCTCCATGAATATAATCAATCTTACCTTGATGATTTGCTAAATATTCATCTAAGAACATTTGAATTGATCCAACAGCTATATTTGATTTAGGATTTTCAATATATAAAACTTTATCATAATCATTAGTAACTAATTCAAACTTTTGACCATTACCATTTTCATTAATAGTATAGTACTCATTTAAACTCTTAACTAAGTCTTCTACATCAGCATCAAAGATAACTCTGTGGATTGCTTCAAACTCTAATGCTTCACTATGTAAGTTAACTAGTTCAACTAAAGCATAACGAGCAGGACTGTTTAGAGCTTCATCTCCCATAGTCTCTTTTAATTTTTCATAACATGATTTAGCAGTTGCTAGTGAATGGTTTCCATCTCCCATAGCAAATAATAATACACCTTTATCAGTTACATCATATTTCTTAGCAAAATTATCTTCATCAGCTAAATTTTCTAATCCAGCCATTACTTCATTCATTACTTCATTAGATAATTTATATCCTTTAATATGACCACCCTTTTGCATTAAATCAGTATCATATACAATATCTTCATCAGTAACTTTGTTCTTTAAACTTTCAATGATTTCTTTCTTATCATCATCAATTAAAATCATAATATGAGGTAATTCTAATAGAGCATTTTCTCTAACCTTCATACGAGGTGGAATTCTCTCAATAACAGTTTTTTCAGTTGCACGAATTAAAGTTTGAGATCCCTTTTCAAATGAATAGTCTTCTAGATCAACCATTCCTATTAAACCTTCTCTTACTTTTCCATCATCTTGAGTTCTTTCTAGATAAATCATTGAATCAGTATATTCAGTAAATAAATCTTTATCTAAATACTCTTTCATATTTTCATTTATTTTTTTAATTCTATCTTCAACATCTGCTTCTTCCAAATAAATCTCTGGTAAAGTAAGATTTAGAGTTGAAGGACTATCTCCTACGATATTTTTAACTTCATTCCAATAATCTGGTTCAGATGTATATTGGTCACAAGCAACTACACACCATTTATACATATCTACATCTTTTGGAATTAAAATATTTGCGGCCTTAAAAGGTACTTTCATTTTCTCATCTCCCGAGGTTATTATAACATAAAACTATTTTTTTTAAAGACTTATTATAATTAAATATGCTACAATAATGATAAGGAGAGATAGAATGAAAGATAAATCATACTTTGATGGTGGTCTCCTACAACTAATTGGTTGGAGATTACTAGGAGGAATTGTTACTTTTATAACTTTAGGTATTTGTACTCCTTGGGCAATATGTATGATCTATAATTGGGAGATTAAACATACTGTTATTAATGGTAAAAGATTATATTTTGATGGAACAGCTACTCAATTATTTGGTAATTGGATTAAATGGTTATTACTATGAATAATTACTTTAGGAATCTATTCATTCTGGGTTCAAATAGCTATTAAAAAATGGAAAACTAAACATACACATTTTTATTAGGAGGTAACATGAAAAAAGAAGTAAAACAAAGAGAATATTCTTTTGACATCTTAAGAGTGGTAGCCATGACTATGGTAATTATTATTCATGTAGCTAATGTCTATGGAAGAAGATTTTTACTAATTAATAATTCAAGCTATTTACTATCATTAGTATTTAATACAGTATCTAGAGTAAGTGTACCTATCTTTTTAATGATAAGTGGAGCTTTATTATTAGATAGAGAGTTTAATTTAAAGAAATATTTTAATAGAATAAAAAAGATAGTTATTTTAATAATAATTTGTGATGTATTTTACTTAGTATGGGAATACTTTATCTTTGGTAATAACTACGATAAATTATATAAATTACTTTATATACCTTATAGAGCTCATTTATGGTATTTATATACAGTTGTTTTATTATATTTACTTCAACCAGTACTTAGATTAGTATTAAATAAATGTAACAAAACAGTAAAAATAATAATACTATGTATTTGGCTTATTATAACTTTTGGAGGAATGTATAGTAAAATACTAGCTCTTGGTATCTTTTCACAAATTGGTTATATGGGATACTTTGTAATTGGTAAATACTTATATGACTATATAAAAAGTCATGATATAAGAAAATATAATATTCCATTAATACTAATTATGATTATATTCTTTGTTGCTAGTATATATTTAAATTATACTAAGTCACTACAATTTAATAGATTTTATAATTTATATTTTGCATATAGAACACCTTTTATTATGATACCTTCATTTGCTTTCTTTGCATTAGTAGTTGGTAATTATCAAAAAGATTATGTAAGTGATAATATTATGAAGTTATCTGATTTATCACTAGGAGTATATTTATTCCATGGTATATTCTTAGATATTACTAGAAAATTCTTCTCATATCCAGATGTTCATTCAGCAATTGGACTACCAATGTTTTCAATCTACATATTTGTCTGTAGTGTAGTACTTGTTTATCTGTTGAAGAAAACTCCTGGTATTAAAAAGCTTATTTAAATTGACTTTTAAGGCATTTTGTGGTATAATATTAACCGTTCAAAGGGAGTAGTCCTTAAAAGTAATATATCGTCATTCGTTATATAATATAACCGGTATATTAAGGTATAAATCTGGACGAGACTTTAACTATAAAGGTCTCGTTTTTTTGTACAATTTTTATAGTCTTCGAGACCTTTATAAAAATATTATAAAGGAGTGATAAAGATGAAAAAATTGTCAGTATTTTTAGGAGGTACTTGTGGAAGTTCTACTTGGAGAGAGGAATTAATTGATAAATTAGATTCGAGTCTAATTGAAGTATTTAATCCGGTTGTAGAAGATTGGACACCAGAATGCCAAGAAATTGAAGATCTTCATAGACAGGAAGATGATATTTGCTTATACACAATAACTCCTGAAGGAGAAGGTTTTTACTCATTTGTAGAAGTTACTGATGATAGTAACAAAAGACCAGAAAAAACAATATTATGTGTTTTACCAAATGCCAATGGAAAGGAATTTGAAGGTCATACTAAAAAATGCGTTTTAAAAACAATGAAATTAGTTGCGGAAAATGGAGTTTTAGTATTTGATAACTTAGATTCTTTAGCTGGTTATTTAAATTCATACATGATTAAAGATTATGTTAGAGTAAAAAAATAAAAAGAAGAGCTTTAAGCTCTTTTATTATTTTCAATATAATTATCTAAATCTTTTTTCCAATTAATAGAAGCATCTTCCATCATAGAACATTCAAACGAACCAACTGCTCTAAATAGAGTTGCAGTACCTTTTCTATCTTTTTTGTAGTTCGCAATATTTTCTTTTTTAATACCAATTTCACTACCAGCTGCATATGAGTCAATATCTGCACCTATATAGATGAATTCCCAATCACTGTGTTTCTTAATTAATCTTTTTATTTTCTTATTATCATATTCTTTAGAAGCATTTTCATAACCATCAGTGATTATTATAAATAATACTTTATCAGTATCTTTTCTTTCCATTAAACTAATAGAATTACCTAAAGCATCATATAATGCAGTACAGCCTCTAACATAATAATCCTTATTAGTTAGAGGTTTTACTTTAGATACCTCTACTCTATTATGCAAATATTCATAATCATGATCAAATAAAACTGTCGTTATTTTAGTATTATATTTATTTTTCTTTTCCCTTTCTAAATATTCATTAAAACTACTAATAGTATGTTCTTCACTACCACTCATTGAACCACTTCTATCTAAGATAAAGACAACATCTAATTTTTCTTTCATAATAATTTCTCCTTTCATGGTATAATAATAAAACAAAGAAAGAAGTAATTGGTCGCTTTGGAGGGGACATTTATGAATATAAAGAAAAGATTAGATCTTTACTTAAAAGAAAACTTAGTTGTTGAAGAAAAATTACGTTATAGAGCTGCTGCGCAACCAATGTACGAATATATGTCAATGGAAGAAGCAGGTAGTAATATAAATAACTATATAAAAGATAATAAAGAAGAAGATACTTTTCAAACTAAATTATTTAATTATATAGATAGTAAAAACTTAAAAGATTCAGATGTCTATAATAAAGTAGATATAGATAGAAGATTATTTAGTAAGATTAGAAGTGATATAAACTATCATCCAAAGAAAGAAACTATAATATTATTAGGATTAGCCTTAGAATTAGATGAAGAAGAAATAGAAGACTTATTAAAAAGTGCTTCCTACTCTCTTCCAATGAATAGTACATTTGACTTAATAATTAGATTTTGTTTTAAAGAACATATTTATGATCTAAATCAAATAAATGAATTCTTATATGATCATAATTGTAGATTACTTAATAATTAAAAGGAGTTATTTAAACTCCTTTTTCATTTTCACAAATAATAAAATTGTAAATGAATATAACAATCCTATATAAGTAATATTATATTGCATTAATACAGGATCTCTTCCATATAAAAGACTATTATATACAGCATGTATTAGTGTAGCGACAATTAAACTTAATATTAAATAAATATATTTCTTCTTACCCTTAGTCTTATTATATAGTATTAAGAAATAACCCATCCATATAGCATTACAAACGTGACTTGGAAAAGCAGTAAATATTCTAGTAATGGATGTACCTAATCCATATTTTAAAGCATAGTAGACAATATTTTCAAACCAAGCAAATCCAATGCTAGAAAATACTGTATAGATTAGCACTTGAAAAGGTTTTAATTTCTTATCTAAAGTAACTGCGACAGTTGATATTAACCACTTATATCCCTCTTCAAAAATAGCTACTCCAAATATTGCATAGAATAAAACTTCTAAATAAGTAGAATCTTTTACTTTCTTAAAGTATGATCCAAAGTGCATCTCAAACCTATAACAGATATAAGAACCAATTCCACCTATTATTAATATTAATAATAATTGTACCCATCTTTTCTTAATAAACTTTTTATCTAATAAACTAAATAAAATAATAAATATAAAAGCTGGTAGAGACGCAACTAATAGATTTAATATCATATTATCACCATAATAATTATATCATGTTATAATAAGAAACAGGAGGCATAATATGAAAATAAAAGGAAATTATTTCTTCACATTAAGAGAAGATACAAAAGACGAAGATAGTAAAATAGGAAACTTATTAATAAGAAGTGGAATGATAAAAAAGATAGGTTCAGGTAATTATACTTATTTACCACTAGGATTAAAGGTATTAAATAATATTAAAAATATAGTTGATGAAGAAATGAATAAATTAGATATTCAAGAATTATCAATTAAAGATGATAGTATTTTAGAAGATGTAGCTTCTTTAAATATTAAAAGTTATAAAGACTTACCATTTAATTTATATGAGACTACTACTAAGAAAAATGAAATTGAAATGGATAGTTATAGTTTAATAAATACAAAAGATTTTATAGTAAGTAATACCTACTCTTTTGTGAAAAACGATAGTGAATTAACTAATGTATATGATAATATTTATGAAGCATATAATAATATATGTAATCGTATTGGATTAGATTATAAAGTAGTAAATGGTTATAATGCTAAAGAGTATCAGGTATTAACTGAGAATGGTGATGATACTGTTGTCTTATGTGATAAATGTGGTTATGCAAGTAACTTAAATGTCGCAACTCATAAGATTGAAAATGTAGATGAAGAAGAAAAAGAATTAGAATTAGTTCATACACCTAATGCTCATACTATAGATGATGTATGTGAGTTTTTAAAACTAGATATAAAACATTCAGTAAAAGCATTATTAATGAGTGTTGATAATAAATTAACTATTCTATTTGTTCGTGGAGATAGATCATTAAATGAAGATAAAGTATTAAATCTATTAGATGGAAAAGAAATGGTATTTGCGACTGATGAACAAATTGCAGAATCAAATGCTTATCCAGGATTTACTGGACCAGTTGGTTTAGAAGGATGCAGAATAGTAATTGATGAAGAAATACTACAAATGAAGAATTTCTGTGTAGGAGCTAATAAAGAAGACTATCACTATATAAATGCTAATATTAAAGATATAAACTATGATTTAGTAGGAAATATAGCTGATATTGTAGAAGATGATAAATGTCCAGATTGTGGAAATAAATTATCTATAAAAAAATCTATTAAAGTAGGAACATTAAATAATACAACTAAAGAATTAAATATTACATATTTAGATGAAAGTAATCAAGAACAGAGTCCAGCATTAGCTAAATTTAGTCTTAATCTAAGTAGATTGTTTATTACTTTTGTAGAACAAAATCATGATGACTGGGGAATAATCTATTCAAATAGTATAGCTCCATATAAAGTAGCTTTAGTACAAATAGATATGAAAGATAAAAAGCAAACTAAAGTGGCTGAGAAAATATATAATGATTTAAATAAAAAAGGTATTGAAGTACTATATGATAATCGTGAAGAAAGACCAGGAGTTAAATTTAAAGATATGGATTTAATTGGAATACCTTTAAGAATTACTGTTGGTAGAAAGATTGCAGATAAACAAGTTGAGTTTAAGAAAAGAACAGATAAAGAAGCAATTGATGTTCAAATAAAAGATATTGTTAAAATGATTACTAATAGCTAAATTGACAAAAACGCTTATTTTTGATATAATTTGCTCGTAATAAATCAATTAGTTATTCGCGTTTTATTACCGTGACACTTTATTAAGTGGGGTTAATAATGATAAGAACCTAAGAATCTCATCATGAATGACAAAATACAAGTACACAAAAATTTGTGGTAGTTTTTGTTGTTCATGAAAGGAGGTTCTTTTTTAATACCACAATAAAAAAAGAAAGAGGTAAAATTATGAAAGAATTAGAATATTATGAAGAAATAAAAGATTGGGATTTTAGCATGTTTGAAATAGAATCAGAAAGTCTTACTAAATGGGATTTATATGAGATATTAAAAAAACTTTCTAACAAAGATTCAAAAATATTAGATTTAGGAACTGGTGGAGGAGAAAAAGTAATAGAAAGATACCCCTACTGTGCAGAAATACTTGGAACTGATTTTTCAGAAGGAATGATTGAAACTGCAAACAAGAATTTAGAAAAAAGTGGTCGTTCAAACATAACTTTCAGATTAATGGACAATTTAGAAATGAATGTACCTGATAATTACTTTGATATTGTAGTTGCTAGAAACACAGTAACTGATCCAAAACAGATTTATAAATGTTTAAAACCTGGAGGTTACTTATTAATTCATGGAGTAGACAAAGATGATTGTTGGGGATTAAAAATGATATTTGGAAAAGGTCAAGGTTATACAGATTCAAGACCAATAAGTATAATAGATTATGAAAATGTTATAAATGCAGGTTTTAAAGATGTAGAACTAGTACCATTACATGAACGAGAATATTTTAAAAACAAATATCTATTCAAAAGTTTCTTAAAGAAAGTTCCAATAATTGATTCTTTCAGTGAAATAGAAGGAGACAACAAAGATTATTTTTCAGAAGAACTTGATGATGAATTGTTAGAAAAGTACATAGAAGACAACACTTATGATGGAAAAATAAGATTACTTAGAAGATACTATGGAATAACTGCTAAAAAATAGTTTTTTATAAAAAAACACTAACTTAAGTTAGTGTTTTATAATTATTTAAAACTTCCTGTTGAATTACCACTTTCCATTTTATGAATTTTAATAATATTCTCAACCATATCTTCTAGATCAGGAATTCCTTTTACAATTTCTAAAGCTAATTCAGCATTTCCCTTTTCTACTTCTCTAGTAAATATGATTTTTAGTTCGTTGAAATATAATTCAACTAGTTTAGGACAGTTATCAAAGATATTTCTTATTTTATCAATATGCATTTTTGAATAAAACTTATCACTATCCATATTACATAAATGGAAACATTCTTCTATAGTTAGCATTGGATCACTATTAACTATAGCTCTAAAAATTTTATTAATAAATTCTATATTAGAAACAGTATAAGAATTTGTCTGATAGTGATTAACCGGTCCTATATTTATAGTAGCAACTTGCCCTCTAAACCTCTCTAGTAATTCTTCTTTCTCTTTTATTATTTTTTCATATGATTTTGGATAACCCATAGAGTCATATACTAGTCCTAGTAAAGAATCTTGAGGAACATTTGTCATGAAGATTTTTTTCTTGCATAGATAGTTCTGTTCATACACAATAGGCAAATTTCTTTCATCATTAAACTCTTCTGTAGTTATATCTCCACCCTCAATAATAAATAATGCATAATTATTAAGCTCTCCCATATCAATGTATCCATTAGCAATTTCCTTTATTTCATTTTGAAGATTACTGAATCTTTTACACTCAGCAAGAGCAAATAGATTAGCATCATTTTCTATAATAAAGCAATTATGATTGTTGTCATAAATATCTCCTCTAGCAAATCGTTCCTTATAAAAAAGAATGGTTGCCGGATCTATAGATAATATATTATCTAGGCTTTCACTACTTTTTATATCATCGGCTTGCATTTTGTGTCTGAATTCATGAAAAATAGTAAATATTATATTTGCAAAACTCAAATCAAATAAGTTCTTTGATAGATAAATTTTATCTTCGGAATGTACAAAGCAACTAGTGTCACGATCAGAAAATAATTCATATTCCACTTTTTTATCATATTTCTTTGAAATATAAGCCATAAAAAATGTTGCTAAAAAATAATAATAAATACTTCTTTGGTTTCTTGTTTCTTGTGAAAAAGAACCCCTTTTTTCATCATATTTGTTTCCAATTTTAAGAGCAAATCCCATTTTATCTTCAAGATATTCAAAATCACATCCAGAGTCTATATTACTAAGTATTTTTTTCATTTTTTTCAAATCAACTATAAATTCTTGATCTTCCATATTATACCTTCTTTTCAATTATTATATCATAATATATGATAAAATATAATTGGAGGTAATAATATGAAATTGTTTATACAAGCTATTAGTAGATTTATATTAGGAGTACTACTTATTGGAGTATTATTATTTGTACCCGCAGGTACTCTAAATTATATAAATGCTTGGTTACTTATGGGATTACTATTTATACCGATGTTTATTGTAGGACTTATCTTATTAATCAAAAATCCTGATTTATTAAAAAGAAGATTAGATGCTAAAGAAAATGAAAAAGAACAAAAAGAAGTTATAATAACTAGTGGTATTATGTTTCTTTCAGGCTTTATAATAGCTGGATTAAACTATCGTTATAACTGGATTAATTTATCTAATACTACTATTATAATAGCTTCTATTATCTTTATAATATCTTATATATTATATGGAGAAATATTAAGAGAGAATAGTTATTTATTAAGAACTATTAAAGTAGAAAAAGATCAAAAAGTTGTAGATACAGGATTCTATGGAATAGTAAGACATCCAATGTATGCAATAACTATTCCCCTATTCTTATCAATGCCAATAATATTAAATTCTCCTATATCATTTATAATATTCTTAATATATCCAGTTTTAATTATTAAAAGAATAAATAATGAAGAAAAAGTCTTAGAAAAAGACTTAAAAGGATATAAAGAATATATGAAAAAAGTTAAATATAAATTAATACCATATATTTGGTAATAATTATATATTTGATATATAATATAGATGTAATTTATGAAAGGAGTGTGATTAATATGTTTAAAATTACAAAATTAAATAGATTTAATCACATTAGTGGTTAAATCTTAGAAAGGATCTAAGATGAAAGATAAAGAAATATGGGATTTACTTATTAGTAAAGCTAAAGAAGTTAGAAATCCTAGAATGATATCTCCCTTTATAGAAGGAGGACAAGTAGGAGCAGCTATTCTTACTAAAGATGGTAATATCTATACTGGAGTATGTTTAGATACTGCTTCTTCTCTTGGAATATGTGCAGAAAGAAATGCAATTCATACTATGATAACTAATGGAGAATCTAAAATAGATAAAATAGTATGTATTGATTCTACTGGTCATGCAGGAAGTCCTTGTGGAGCATGTAGAGAATTAATAATGCAATTAGATATTGATTCTAAGAACATAGAAATACTAAATAATGAAGAAACATATGAAGTAGTTACTATGGAAGAATTAATGCCTAATTGGTGGGGATATTCTAGATTTGAACAAGAAAAAAGCACTAAATAGTGCTTTTTTTATGATTTCTTATCTTCTGCTTTTTTAGTTAATTGATTAAGTGGATAATTCATATGACCAACTAATTCTGAAATATCACACTTTCCTTTTTTATCTATTTTTAAAGTATCAAAACTATTCTTAGCACCACTAATAGATTCATATACATTTAATGTTTCTATTGAAGTATATCTTTTTGTACTATCTCCATTATTTAAACAAACAAATCCGTGAGTATTTAATGAATAATTACCCATAATAATTATTACATATCCCTTACCATCAAATTTTCCCCTATCTTTATTAGTCTCAGTAGTTAGAGGATGTTCATTATCTTTAATATCTTCATCTATTAGAACATAGTAAAATTCTTGAGGATTAGGTTCTTTTCCATCATATTCTAAAACTCCAGACTCTGCTAAAAGAGCTGCTGATTGAAAATATGTTTTTGCTTCTTTTTCAAATTCCTCTGTAGTTAGTGATTTATTTGCTATGGCGTTAAGCATTAAAAAGGCTATAAGACAAAAGCCAGCAATTATAACAGGTATTAAAAGAAAAGCAAAATAGTTTTTCTTATAGGCTTTTTTTAGAAGAGCAATTCTCTCATCTTTATTATCAGTCTTAGCACTTATTTCATCAATTACTTTATGAGCTTTTTCTAATGAGTAATCAGAAAAATCTCTAGAATATGAATATGTAACAGCGACTACTATAATGAAGGTTATGAATTCAGCTATTGCGCCTAAATAAAATGGATTATCTGTTAAAAGCACCCAAAAGTATATAAACGTTGTTATTATAATAGGAACTAATGTTTTGATAGCCTCTGAAAGAGCTGGTTTATATAGTCTTTCATGTAATAGCCATACAAATCCTAAGAAGAAATTACCTACAGAAAAACTAGCATTTTGGATTTTTTTGTATCTATTCTCACCATAATAAGCAATTAAAAAATCTCTTTTCTCACTAGCTTTTTCTTCTGCAGTTTGAGTTGGAACTTCTTGTTGTGTTTGATTAACTGGTTGTTGTGGATTATTCTGCCCTACTACATTGTTTTGTACTGGTTGTGGAGCAACTGGCTGTTCAAAAGAGCAACCACAATGAAGACACATCTTAGCATTATCTGATACATTCATATTACAATTTGGACACTGCATATTATCACCATAACAATTATATCAAATAATTAATAAAAAAACCTACACTTTTATGTGTAGATTTTTTATTTTGTAAATTCATTAAGCTTTTTATTAAATACTTTACTAATATCTTTTAAATCTTTCTTTATTACTAATATATCAATTATATTAATAACAGAATGAACCATAAGCATAATACCAGTAAATACAACAATTGAAATAGTTGATGCAAATGGGTTTATTAATAAAACAAATCCTGCAATTAAATCTAATACACCAAGTAATAGTATTAATACCCATGGAAGATTAGTATTGCGTAAATGTAGTGCTACTTTAATAAAACTGATACTTGCAGATATTATCCATAAACCAAATACTATTGTAAATATAACTGGTAATATACTTGGTTTATAGCAAAGAACAATTCCCATTAAAATTGAAAAAACACCGGGAAGAAAACCATCAAATGGGATATAGTACTTAGTAGCTTTAACATCTAAATATATTAAAACAATACCATGAGTAATAATATAAGCAGCTGCTAGTATTCCAATTGTTTCAACAGATAGTTTTGGATATAATACCATTATTAATCCCATAACAAAAGCCAACAAGGCTGAAACAATAAAAGAATTAATTTGTCTATTAAGTATTTCTCTCATTATAATCGCTCCTTTCTGGTTGTTATTATATAATACTTTTTATAAAATGCATATTTTTTTATTATACTTATGATATAATTAATAAAAATAGAGAGAGTGAAACTGATTATGAATAAGATATTTAAAAATAAATATTTTAAAGTGTTATTAATTATTATATGTATTGCAATTGTTTTTTATATTGTTAAAACTATAAGTAATAAAAAACTTGAAAATGAAAGTAGAAATTATTTAAGTGAAAAGTATAACATCCCTAAAAATGATTTAATTCTTAAAAAGGTAGTACCTCAACATAATAAAAGAATGTGCTCTGACGGAGAATGTATTGGCACAGTCAAACAAGTGATACCTGCTTATGTCATATTTAAATATAAGGATCAAGATATTACAGTCTGTGAAGAGGATGATGATTATTTGTATGATAAACTATTCAATGGAGTAAGAGACTATTATGCTAATATTTTGGGAATGGATTCTAGTAATGTATACGTATTTGTAAACAAATATGATTATATGCGATATCTATGCAAAAATGATTTAAAACAAATCAATTCCGCTAATATATTAGATTTTATACAAGAAACAGATTATATCAAAATAGTATTATCAAAAACTGGAAATGAAAATTATAATATTAAATATTATTCATCAAAACTTATGCATAATGAACAGATTGACGTTTCCCATTATAAACTAATTGTAAAAGATGATACTGGCTATGATGCATGGGATAGAGAAAATAATGCAAAGCTAACTGTTTTTAAAAGATATACTATTAGTGGAGAATACTAAAAAAGGACTTATGAATAAAGTTCTTTTTTTATTGGTAGTTGTGAGAATTAAAGAAACAAGCAATTTTGTCGAAAAATCGAAAAATATTATATAATAAAATTAGAAGTGTGGTGATCTCATGAAAAAATATACGTATGTCTCAGTTGTTTATGATGATGACATTGTAGCAAAAACAATAAATGAACCATCATTTTATTATTTAACAGATTTTGAAGATATTGATATAGATGATAAAGTGTTAGTTAATAGAGGTGGAAAAGATGTTGTTGGTATAGTAATTGATGTTGAAAAATATGATGAGAAAAATGTTCCATTTCCAATAGATAAAACGAAGAAAATAATTAAGATATTGGAAAAAGCTGAGCATGTAGAAGAAAACAAAGAAGGGAATTACTTTGGAGATTCTTTTGATGAATATATGCTTATTATCCATGATTCAAATGCTATATTAGATAAATTAAAACTAGATAGATGTTTTATTATAAATAATTCTTCAACTAATAAAAAAGAACTAATTAATAAATGCAATGTTATTGTAACAGTCGGAAACGTAGATATTACTAAATATGATTTATCAAACAAATATGTTATTAACATAAATAATGAACTTAATAGTGGCAGTTATACAGTAATATCATATCTTGCAAAAGAAGATGACTATATTCAAATGATTAAAGCAATACACTATGGATTATTCTATACAGGATTAATTACAATAGATTTATATGATATAGTTAATTCTTTGAATGGCAGAATAGAATATAAAAGAATTTCAGCAAAAGATAAGGATAAGGCATTTAAAGAATTTGATTCAAATAAATGTAAAAAGATGTTTATAATATTTGAAGCTCCAATCAACTCCTCTTTATATGAAATATGTGATATAGTTGATGAATTTAGAGATAAATACAAAAATAGTGAAATAAGCTTTGGTGTACCTGTGGTCGAAGATGTTGATGAATTAATAATGAATATATTCTATGATGGAAGTAGTGCTGTATGCCCTACTTGTGGCAAAAAATTGTTAAATATTGTATATGGTATGCCAGATACTGAAACAATTGAAAGAGCAAAAAGAGAAGAATTATTTCTGGGTGGCTGTATCATAGAAGATAATCAGCCAGAATATCACTGCAACAATTGTAGAATAAGTTATTCTAAAGATTTGAAATCATATATAGAAGAAGCAAATAATTGGGAAGATAAAATTATAAATCTATTTGAACCTAAAAAAATAAAGAAAGAAGATTTCCTAAAAATAAGAGAAAAAGATGTAATGTTTATTACTAATCCAGGTAGAATGGGTGACGAAGATGGTATTACTTTTGTTATAAAAAGTGGAAATGAATTTTCTGTTTATAGAGTGGATGGTTGGATGTATCCTAGTAGAAAAGAAAAACCAGAATATAAAATAACAATGGCTGAAACTGCTAATCAATTCCCTAAATGGTCAGAAGCCTGGAAACATGCTAATGAGAAAGATTATAAAGATAAATATACATATATATACATGGGATTTGGTAATGGATTATGCGTTGATAATGATATTTATGAAGCATACAAACCATATTTAGATGAAGAAGTCAATAAACGTTTAGATAAATACAATGAAAAAGAAAAAGAAGGAATGAAATATGCAACTGTATTTAATGTATGGGAAAAAGCTTTTGTTAATATGGCAGATGATAAAGAATATATAATAAAATAGTTATTTATGAAAAAGAAGCATATGTATGCTTCTTTTAATTTTAAATGATATAGGCTAAGGAAATCAAACTCCCATTAATGGTTTTGGAGATGGTGTCAAGATTAAAATAGACCTTTCTTCACCTTTTTTGGGGCTGGAGCGCGAGAGCCCCAAAAATTCGCGGGCTTCGCCTGTAAGTTGTAGGATGGAAATAGTCCTTATTTTTACTAAAAGTATATAAATCGTAAAAAAAATCAAAACAAAAGAACCGCAAGGGGTGTGGGGGAAGGCGGTTCTTTTATTATTAGTAGTTGAGAAAACTAAAGAAAAAGCACTTATATCGAATTTTGTCGAAATATGTTATAATTAAAATGGGAAGTGATGAGATGTTTGATGCAGAAGCAAAAGCATTAACTTTTTTGAGTGAAGCTGGTATAGTAAGAATTCCTTTTTTTCAAAGAAGATATGTTTGGAAAGAAGAAAACTGGAGTGATTTATATGATAATTTTTTTGATTCAGAGATTCCAGGCTTTTTAGGTTCAATTATTTTAAAAGGAAAGAAAAAAATTAGAGTAACGGATCCTTCAGAATGTTCAGTTATAGATGGGCAGCAAAGATTAACAACTTTATCAATTTTTGTTATGGCCTTGTATGATACATTGAATGAAAATGATAAAAAGTTTTTTTATGATGATTTGAAGAATGTTATCTTTAGAAAAGATAATGTACAAGATGAAAATGGAAACCCAATATATGTTCCAAGAGTAGTTCACTCACATTTAGATAAGACAGAATTTGATCGAGTAATTAATTTATATGAAAATAATAAAATAGAAGAAAATGATCCTAGTTTAATTAATCAATGTTATACATACTTTTATAAAAGGTTCCTTGAAGAAGATTATGATAATAAAAAGAAATTATTAAATGCATTGATAACTACACCAATAGAAATATTAGTTGTTATAAGTATAAGTGATGATGCAGATGAGCAAAAGGTATTTGATACATTAAATAGTGCAGGAGTAAGATTAACTATGGCCGATACTATTAAAAACTTTTTGTTTAATAGAGTTAGTAATCTTATTGATGGAACTGAACGAAATGATTTTTCCAATAAAGTAATAAGTTTATATAATTCTACGTGGGAAAATTATTTTTGCAAAGATGACAATCTAGATGCTTTATGGAATAAGGAATTTGTAACAGGAAGAATTAAAAGAACAAATATTGATATGTTTTTACATTGTTATGCTACGATTAAAGAATTATATAATCCTGTTCAGACATTATCTGATTTGCCAAATGTATATAAAGATTACATTAATAAAATGAATACCGAAGAAGAAATAAAATCATTTTTGAATGAAATGTGTGAATACGCAGAATTATATAAAACTAACTTTATTGATAAAGATGAAGACTATAAATATTCTTATTCTAGAGATAATATACTTCCAAGATTATTATTTTTCTGTGATAAATTAGGGACAAAAACATTCAATCCATATATTCTGTATTTGATAAAGCAATATTCAAATGATGAAGAAAAATTGAATGAAGAGTTACATAAAATTGAAAAAATAATAGTATTAACATACCTAAATAAGAATACTTCAAGAAGCAAAAACTATAACAAATTATGTGTAGACTTTATTAAGAATCCCGAAAGAATTAATGATGAAATTGCAAATATGGAAGATTTAGATACGGGATTAGTTGGCCTTCAAAGAATAACAAATGGCGAAGCAAAAGTGCTATTATTTCTAATTGAATTATATAGAAGAAGAGATCCTATGAATGATTTTCATGAATTAGAATTCAAAGATAGTTATCAATTAGAACATATTATGCCGGAGACATGGCAAACATACTGGAATTTGCTTCCAGAAAAAGATGATAAAGGCAATGAATTGATTACTATAGATGATAAAGTAAGATATAGAAATTCAAAAATTAAAAGTTTGGGTAATATGACAATTTTAAAAGATAAACTTAATAATAAAATCAAAAATAGAAGTTTTGATATTAAAATAGAGGGAATAGATAATATTCCAGGGATCAGAACCTATACTGATTTTAAAATCACAACCGTCGATGTAATAGATTACTACGATAATGGTGGTGAATGGAATGAAGAAAGAATATGCAATAGAACTCGAGATTTGTATAATGAAATAAAAGATGCATTTTTATATTAAAAATTAAAAAAGGTTAACTCTTAACCTTTTTTTTAGCATAAAAAAATCATAAAACTATTAATTAATTAAAAATATAGTTCTCGATTTTTAAAAAATGTCGAATTATGATATAATTTTATTGAATTTGTAACTTTGGGAGGTAATTATAGATGAAATATGATTATATTATATGGCATGATAATGATTTTGATTTAGCTTTCTGGGTTAAAAATAACAGTGTACTAAATACTAAAAAAGTTCAATTAAGATGTATTCCTAAAACTAATAAACCATCACAAATAATGAATTATTTTAACGATGATTGTACAAAAGCAGTTATGAAGTATATAAAGTATGAAACACCTGATGTAATAATTCAAAAAATAGATAATAATACAAATCCTGTTTTGTGTGTTACTGAATTGATGACTCATACACCACAATGGCAGCATCCAGCTCAAAGATTTACACGATTATATACTTCATCAATACTTAAGACCCCAACAGCTCTAATAATTCCTCAAAGAAAAGTTAAATGGGAAAAAGGAAGTAGATCAGATTATAAGCAAACATTTTATTCTTGTAGTCCATCAGTGTATCAATTATTTGTAGATGCGACTAAAAAGAATAATACTCCAACACTTATTTTTAATTGGCCTAATTTTGAGGGATACCTATTGTATGATGAAAAACATCAAACATCTCCATTTATTGATGATGAAATATCAAAATGGTTTAAATTTATAAATACGTGTATAGAAAAAAATGGAATTATAAATGAATCTGATTACAGTTCAATTTTAGATAAAATGAAATCCAAAGCAGAAGTAAAGCTTCCAGAAGATTTTGATACAATTCGAGATGTATTGGATACTGAAAATGTCATAAAAGAGTTTAAATTAGATAAGAGTAAATTAAGTGAATCATTTTTGTCAAATAAAAAAACATTGATTTTTGCACCTAATGGATTAAAATGTCGAAATTCCAAATTTAGAACAGATCCTTATGCAGGAATGCTTTGTGCGTTTGATATTATGTTTTGTAGAGATGAAAAATTTAAAAGAACTGTTAATTTATTACTGATTGCAAAAAATGTAAAAAAATCACAAATCAGTTTTGAAGATACCGTTCACATAAGCAAACAATGTCCTTTTATTAATCAAAATATGGAATTAGATGAGAAACATTTGATATCTTGCTGTTTTACTCAAGCAAAGTATAGAAGAATATATGGAGAGGTAGCAGATGTTATTATATTCGATGATGAAATATACTATAATAGAGGTGAAGAATAATGGCACTAACAGAATATGATGTTTGTTTTGCAACTAAAGAGTATTTGTTTAATAAGAATTATATTATAGTTACATGGAATCCTCCTGGTTCACAAGGAACTTTTACAATTCCAAATCCAGACAAAGATCCTACTTATAGAGGTCAAACAGGAAGCGAGTCCCCTGACTTAATAGCAATAAAGGATAAAGAAATGCTATTTGTTGAAGCCAAGGATAATATTAAATCATCTTATGATGACATAATTAAATTAAAAAATATGTTAGCTAATCCCAAAAGAAAAAAACTTCTTTTCAAAATATGTCACAATCAAATGTTGGCATTAGGCAAGGAAATTGATTTTGAAAAATTAGATATTCGATATGCTGTTGCAGTACCATACGAAGATAACATTAAGCAAAAATATTTTGATCAAAAGAATCTAACAATTTTTAGCGTTAGAAGTAAAATAGATAAATGGGATAATAAAATAATTGATGGCAGTTTAAAAGTTAGTGATATATATGAAATAAACGAAGATACTATTTAGTATCCTCGTTTTTTATTTCTTTAATTATATCATTATTAAATATATTTTGTTTAGATTCTATATTTCTTTTTATCAATTGATAGTAGTCTTTATTAATTTCAGAAATAACAGAATTTCTTTTTAATTCTAATGCTGCTAAGGAAGTTGTGCCTGAACCTCCAAATGGATCCAATATAGTATCACCAACAAAGGAATACATCTTTATGCATCTATATGGTAATTCAAACGGAAATGGAGCAGTATGACCATTAATATTATCTTTTAATCTTACTCTTCTCATTGACCATATTTGCTTGGTAAATTCAGCATATTCTTCTCTTGGTAATTTGCTAGCATTTTTGTTATCGTTTTCAACATATTTATAATCAGCCTTTCCAGGTTTTCTGAAAACATAAATATATTCCATACTATCACATATTAATGGAGATGGTGGAAAAGGAAGAGAACCATATTGAAATCCCATAATAGGTGTTTTGAACCATATAATTCTATCAGCAAGTTCATAACCAATTTTTTCACATTCCTGAGTCAAATAAGCTCCCAGAGGGACCCATTTAACACCACTGTCTCCTTTTATAGGTATATCTGAAATATTGAGACATAGTTTTCTGCCAGGTTTTAATTTTTTAAAGCATTCAGCAAAAACTTTGCGCATATCTTTTAAATAGCTGTTTATATCATCCCATTGTGAATATTCTTTAGCATTGTAATATGGAGGAGATGTTACTATCAAATCGATTGAATTATTTTTTATAAATTTTAATTTTTTACTATCACCATTATATAAAGTATGAGTCATTTGTTTTTCTAAAATTTTACTCCAATTTTCTTCAATCCACGCTTTTTCTTCTTCTTGTTTTTTTAACCTTTCTTCTTCAGATAATTTCTTTTTTGCCATTGCTATTCCTCCTTTTTTGCTACTATTACATAATTGTGATCAATATAATTGCCTCTTCTAGCAACATTCATTCCTGCTTTCCTATTTTGTTCCCATATATGTATATCCTCGATTTCAAAGCCTACTTTTTTTAATAGATTTATAAAATCGACTCCAAGTGTAATGAGATTACCATGAAAGCGAGTATCTCCAATTACTACTATACATCTTTTTCCTTTTTTCAATACTCTATATGATTCTCTAAATGTTTTTTCCATAAAGTCAAGAAAGATATTTAGCTTCTTTGCTGAAAAGTCCTCACTTCTAATTTCATCATAATCTAGTTCAAGCAAGTCTGTTGACAGACGGTATATATTATAATAATTAATCGCATTCAAATATGGTGGATGTGAAAAAACAAGATCTATTGATTCATTTTCTGCATATGACATATCATCAGCGCTTTGTTTAATAAAATTTATTTTCGAAGTTGATTTATGGTTATTTAATTCTTGAATGCTATTATATATAGATAGTGCAGATGTTATAAATGAATCATAAACATTTTTTGTTTTCTTATTTTTATCTACTACGATATGATTTACGCATCTTGAATCAATATTTGAACAATCTCTTGTTATATTAGCTAAAGCAACTAATAAATAATTCTTAATATCTTCATCAGTAATCTCATCAATTTCATTTTTTAAGGCAACCAACTTTTTTGCATCATTTCCGTTGTACCACTTATCTGGTTGATATAGATGTGAGATATCGCATTTCATTTCTTCTTTTTTTGCCCCACTAATTATTCTTTCTAAATAATCATCTATATCTTTAATGTATATTGGTTTTGTTTTTACTTTACTAATCAATATAGCTAACGGATTAATATCAGTTCCTATACAATTAATGTTTCTAATCATAGATTCTAATGCAATAGTTCCACTTCCAGAAAAGTTGGCGATTATTGTATCTCCAGATTCTACATATTGGTCTAAAGTTTTTGCAACCAACTGAGGAACCAATTTTCCATACCATCTGTAAATACCATGAGTAAGATAAGAAGAATCTTCGGCAGTATCAAAATTCCAAATTGTAGAAATTAATTGTTTATTATTCATTAGTTTTATCCTCGTTTTCCAAAATAAATTTTATAATCATCTCATTAATTTTTACTGATGGATTAGAGCCCATTTTTTTTGTTAAATTTACAAATTTTTCTTTTGTATCAGGATTAATCATTATTTCTAATCTGCTTGTCTTATTTTGACCTTTTGGTCTTCCGATTTTCTTTTTCATATCATCACCATACAAATTATATCATAATATAATCCGGATAAAAAGTTCTTTTTTTAGTAATTAATATCTATATAATTATTAATTATAAAAGGAATGAAATACAAAAATAAGAAATTCCAAAAGTATTAAAAGAAAATCGACTAAAGATGCCGTTTTTGTAGTATAATAAAAAGAAAATTGCTAATAGGTGAAGAGTTATGAGCAGAGTTAAACCAGAAGTAGAAATCAAATATATTTGTAGTGTAATTGATAAAAACATCAAAGCGCATTCAATATTAAAAGATAGAGGATTATTATCAGAAAATATTCTTTCACAACTAAGAAATTTAACTGAAGATATAGCAATATTGATTAATAATAAAGAAAATCATTTAGATTTAGATTGCCATTATGAAAATGTTGAATCATCAATGGATTTTGTTTCAAGTAAAAGCAAGTATAAGTATATAAAACAATTTCACGATTTTCTTCAATCTACTGTATCACACTATACTCCAGGAGAAAATGATGCAGAAAGATTAATGCTATATTATTTTAGATATTTATGCATGTTTAAGCAAACTTTATCGGATGAATGTTTATTAAGTGTTCTTGATAAACTTGAAGATTTTCCAATATATGAAGATACTTTAACAAAAAAGCATTACAAAGAAATATGCGATAAAATAGAAAAAGTAAAAGACAAAACAAATAAGCATTTAAAACGAGGAAGATTCTATGTTAATAAATGTAGACCTATATATGCTAATGGCAAATTGTACTATGAATTAACATTAACCAAAGCAACAAATTATGTTAATAAGTTTGAACGAATATTAATGTATTCAAAATATTATATCCCAGATAATTATTCAATAAAATTATCTTATATAGAAAAGATAGTAAAAGTGTTCTCATATGAGTCAAAAATTAAAGTAATAGATAATTATGTTATATCTATTAGACCATGTGAGATTAAAAATATAGGAAAAATATTTGGAGTTAATAATAATATAGAAGATTCTTATAGTGAATACTCGTGCTTAATGAAACTTTTAAAGGAAGATGAGATAGATTTACTAGAATTATTAATATCTGATAATAGCAAGTATAACAATTATTTAGAAATAATAAAATCAAGGGCTCAGAACAACAATATTTCAGATCTATTAAATTTACTTCGTGAGAGACTAAAACAAGAACTACCTGGAAATAATATTTTAAGGTATTGTTTAGTAAAAATGGAAAATATAGTAATTAAAGATCAGCTTCAGTATGAACCTAATGAACATATTGGAAATCTATATTTAAAAAATAAAAGTATTCCGTTTGATTCTATGCCATATGCAATGTCTCTTTCTAATCATCATATTAGTTGGTTTCATTTGGTTAGAGCAATTGATAGTAGTGATAGAGAATGTGAGATGCTTGGAAAATATATAAAAGATAATTCAGAACTAAATAATAAATTATACACAGATATAGGTGAAGTTGAGAAATTTGGAGATGTTGAATTTCTTATTAAAGAATATAATAAAGCACTTGTGTTAAATGGCATTGATTTAATAGGAAAAGGAAAAATAAAAAAAGAAAATAAGTTACTTTTCATAAATTCATATGAGAATAATTCTATTAATATTATCAATGAACTAAAAAACTATATGATGAAACCATCACAAGAGATAATAGATAGTTTTACGACTAATATTATGAATTATCCTTTAGTAGATTTAACAGAAGACAAAATAGAAATTACAAATGAAATGTTTAAAAATAATTCTATTGTATTCATTCATGGACCTGCAGGAACTGGAAAAACAAAGATGCTAGAACTAATAGCTACTGCATTTAAAGACTATAAAAAAATTCATCTATCAAATACAAATACATCAGTTGAAAATCTTAGGAGGAGAATATCAAAATTTGATGAAGAGAATTCATACTTTGAAACAACAGCATATTATATTAAAAATGATAATAGTGAATATGATATTTTAATAATAGATGAGGGAAGTACAGTAAGTAATGAAGAGATGGTAAAGATTTTAAATAAGCAAAAGTATAAATTGATAGTATTATCAGGAGATGTTTTTCAGATTGAGTCTATAAAATATGGCAATTGGTTTTCTTTATCATACAATATTTTTAAAAACGATTTTGTTTATGAATTAATTGAAAATAATAGAACCAATGATGAAAACTTATTGGAATTATGGAGAATGATTAGAGATAATGATGATCAAGCATATAATAAGATTTGTAATCAAGAATATTCTTCTCCACCAAACGAAGAAATATTTAATAGAGTATGTGATGATGAAATAATACTTTGCTTAAATTATGATGGATTATTTGGAATAAATAATATTAATAAACTACTTCAAGAAAAAAATCCCAATAAAGAAGTAAATATAGGTGTTGATTCCTATAAGATTGATGACCCTATTGTTTTTAATGACTGTCCTCGTTTTAAAAATCTGCATAACAATTTGAAAGGGACAATAAAAAATATTGAACTAGATGATGAAAATGATAGAGTGTATTTTACAATTTTAGTTGATGATATATTATACGATGAGCCATTTAAATATGAAATAATTGATTTTATCGATAATAAAACACTAATAAAATTTTATGTTAATAATTTTAAGGATACTAATGATGATGAAAGTGGATATGATCACATTATCCCATTTAATTTATCGTATGCAATTTCAATTCACAAAGCACAAGGATTAGAATATGATTCTGTTAAAATAATAATAACTTCCAATGTTGAAGATGAAATTACCAAGAACATTTTTTATACAGCAATTACTCGTACAAAAAAGCAATTAAAAATATTTTGGAGTTCTGAAAGTCAAATTAAAATTTTTGATCAACTGAAAAAAAGAAATAATTCAAGAGATATCTCAATCTTAAAACAAAAATTAATGATTTAGAGTATTGGAAATAATCAAAATAGATTTATATGGTTAATATACTGGTTTTATAATTCTTGAATAACAAATAAAAAGATGGTATAATGAGATAAATAAGATAGAGCTTATTTCATTTAAGATGGAAAAGCTCTATTTTTTATTTATAAGAATAAAGGAGAAAAAATATGAAAAAAGGTAGTTTGCTAATAAGAGCTAGCGATTATTTTGAAATAGAACCAGAAAAATTTGAAGAGTTAGGGGTATTGGATCCGTTTATGAATTATGATATTCCTCTTTTTCTTAATCCAAAATTATTGTCCGCTTGCAAATTAGAAGAGTTTAAAAATTCAGAAAAGAAAATAATTGACTATTATACGACAACTATTAATTTTTTAAAGAAAACAAATAAAGCTGATATGTATTGGAAAGCAGTAAAAAAGTTTTTCAATTTTCCAGAACCTAGTGGAGTAGGATTAGGAACTAGTTCTGATTCTGTAAATGGAAAAGGATTAACGGGAATAATCGCCGAAAAATGTTTGCTAACACTAAAAGAAATAGTTGATTTGGAAATATATGATCCTACAATGTATAGAATCCTTTTTCTAGTTCAAGATAATGTTGGCGTTGATAGAATTAGTGATATGATATGTAGAATTATTTATGACGACATATGTCTATATACTAATAATATGATTGAGAGGTTAGGAATCAAACAATATTATATTGATAATAAAACTGGTTTAAAATATTTAAAAAGACCAAATGGTAATAAAATGCTTTTATTGCCATCAGAATTATTAAGTGAAATACCAGATGTTATAGATGGATACGATATTTGTCATATTTGCACTTACAATCAAGAGATTAGAGAGTTTTTATGTAGTTATTTTGAAAAAGCGCTTATAAATATTTCCATAATTAGAGATCAGACAAAAGATAAAATGAGGGAATGCTTATTAGGAAACAAAACATTAATTGCAGAATTACTTAAAATTGGAAAGGAAAAGAATGCAGAGTCATACGATTATACACATGACTCAATGGGAATAATGTACAATTATGAAATCATCAGGGAAAAACTTGAAACAAACAGGGATTTATTTGAAAATACAACAAAAAATTCAAATAACCTAAATGATTTCATTAGTAAGCTATTAGAAGTGTATAAGAGATGTATAGAAGATCTAGGATTAAGCGAAGAGTTATATTATATAGATCCAAAAACAAAACGAAAGAAAAGTAGAAAAGAGGATACATCCCATAGATTATTTATTTTAGTTCTCGAAACAGCAAAATTATTTAATTTGTTTGACTATTCATTTGAATCCAAAGTAGGAAATGGAAGAATAGAGTTTAAAATTACTAATCTAAATGAGATAATACTTATTGAATTTAAATTAAATAAAAATGATTTAATCCATGGATATGATAATCAATTAGCTGAATATATAAAAAGATACCAAGCAACATCTTCGTTTTATGTAATTATAAAAATAGAAGAAAATAAAAAGATTGAAGATTTCTATCAAAAGAGAAATCAAATAATACCAAATTGTGAAATAATCGAAATTAATGGATTACCAAAACCATCTCCATCAAAAATATAACAATGGTGTTTTTGGAAATCTTTAGGTACTAACTTAATAGTCAAAAGAACTTATATAATTATAAAAATAAAAGAACCGCCTTCCCCCACACCTATTGAAATTGTGACTTTTGATTTTTTTTACTATTTATCAATACTTTTTAAAAAGAAGGAACTATAGGAATCCTACCACTTTCGGGCGAAGCCCGCGAATTTTTGGGGCTCTCGCGCTCCAGCCCCAAAAAAGGTGAAGAAAGGTCTATTTTAATCTTGACACCATCTCCAAAAACAAGTACACTGAACTTACAACTTATAGAAGAGGAAGTTATAATACCATTTCTATTACTAGAGAAGGGACTAACTTGATCGAGGTCAACTCTCCAAAACCTATCACTAGGTTGAGTAAAAATGTAGTAATTTCAATGTATTAGTAAGATACAGGGGATTAGTTAAATGGTATAATAATGGTCTCCAAAACTTCTGTTGTGTGTTCGATTGAACAATCAGATTATGTTAAAAAAGACTTGAAGCTTTGCTTCAGGTCTTTTCTTATTCCTTTTTATCTGATTGTTCATTATTTTGCATGTTGGAGATTAGTGAATGTTCGGCGTGTTTAGTTTTAAGATCTTTT
>CAMNCL010000009.1 GCA_946534345.1 uncultured Caryophanales bacterium | reverse complement strand
CTATTTTTTAAATAATCAGCAATTTGTTGACTTTCAGAATAAGCACGTGGTTCTAGTAACATCATTTTAGATCCAGCTATTCCATTCTTCTCATGAAATTCTTCACGACTAGTTGTGTAATATCCTTCTTCTCCAGCTATATCAGTAGTTTCTTCGCCACCAAATAAACCTTTTAATTTATCTTTCATACATTATCCTCCAAATTAATATCATATTCTATTTCATTCTACCATAATTATTTAAAAATCTAAAGTAATAATTATTAATTATACTTTTATTTACATCTACTATTATCTAACCTATAGGTGGTAATTCTGTTGGTTGAGATACTAATTGTGCTTCATTATCACCAAAATTCTGAATAAATCTATTTCCTTGTGGAGCAGCATTTACAGCACTTTGATTAGGAGAAGCCATTTGTTGATTCATTATTTCTTGAACACTATTAGCATCTATTGATCTTTGAACCATAATAGTCTCTGGTGTCTGTTGTTCTTCATACCATACCTTCTCTAAGTTAACATCACTAGATAATGGTTCTGGATTTGGTTTGTCAACATATAATGCCGTAGGAACTTTAAACGCTGAACCAAACGCAATACAATTACCTGGTTTCAAATTCTTTAATTGTAATACAATTTCACTAGTAATATTTGGAACCATTTCCTTAATATAGTGCAAGTCTGTAGGATGTATTGTACGTAATATAACGAAATTAGCACACTGTGAAACACAAGTACTAGATAATTCTTCAGGTCTTTGAGTTATCAATCCTAAGAATACACCGTATTTACGACCTTCTTTAGAGATACGCTCGAAAATATTATATCCTAATACATTAATATCAGAGTCATTTTGAACATATCTATGAGCCTCTTCAATAATTATATGGAAAGCTCTACTACCTCTAGGCTTCAAAACTGCAGCTTTTTGGAATATCATTCTAGATAATATTTTAGTAATAGCTTTCGCAATTCTATCATCAACATAATTTATATTAAAATTAATAATTTGTGCATGTTTATGACTAATTTTATCAAATAATAATGATTCAATATATTGATCTTTAGAAACATACCCTGGATAAGTAAAATACTCTTTATTATCACCAGTTGCTAAAGTATGTAGACGAACATTTAAAACATTTGCTGAGTCAAATACTTTATCACTCTTTAAGACACCTTCATTAACAAGAGAGAATTCCATAGCTAACTCTAAATCAGTTAGAGTATAGAATTTATTTAAGTCTTCTTCTGGAATATCTATTTCTTCCTCTAAAATATATCCTCTAACAAATTCTACAACCAATTCCATTTCTTGCATTTTACCAGTCTTATCAATATATAAACATTGTTTAAGAGTTCTTACATATCCTGGTTGTACAATTTTACTATTTAAATTTAATGTTTCTGTATTAAACTTAGTTAATATACCTACTACTTGGTCACGTATTTTTGTAGAATCTTTACCACTTAATAAAATATCTTGTAGAGCTCTAGCAATAATATCGTTTTTTCTTCTAACTACATTAGGACTTTGACCAGTTAAAATAGTAACTAATTTTAATGCTTTTTCAATAATTGGTAATTGTGCTGGAGAATCAACATCTAATAATAGAGCCAAATCATCAACATCTAATAACCAAGGTGGTATTCTTAACATTTCTACTTCTGTATCATTTACATTTGTAGTATATGCTTTATAAATAGCATTAGGATTAGTTTGACTAATACCTGCGAAAGCATTTGTATATTCACCATAAGCATCAAAGAATATTAATGATGAATTAATTGGTGGTTTAGGACTGCTTGTATATAACTTTTGAATAATAGAAGAAACTGTGGAACTTTTACCAGAACCAGAAACTCCAATAATAGCAAAGTGTTTATTAAAGAAATCATTAACTCCAACATTAATCTTATAACCTTCATAAACATTACTAGTTCCAAAATTAGTGTATCCGAAAGCTAACTCTTGTTTTCCAAATAACAACTCCAATTCTTCTACCTTAATCATCCTAACAACAGAACTAAATCTAGGTTTAACATTAGAACCTGGTACAAATACATTATCTTTAATCTCACCAACTAAGTTAACTATCATATGTGTTTTAGTAACATTTGCTATCTCAGCTACTATCTTTCTAGGACTTCCATCTTCAAATACAACATGTAAATTAACTAAATTAGGTTGAGTTGTAATATCAATATCTAATTTAATTGTTACGCTATTATCAACTATTTCTTCAATTCTTCCTAGCATCCTAATCACCCTCTATTATCTATAGTATAGTATAACAAAAAATAACTAAAAATAAAAGTCAAAGATTATAAAAAAATAAGGTCAATTGACCTTATTTAGATATTACATCACAGATTAATTTACTAATCTCTGTTGGATTATCTATAGGAAGTCCTGCTATCATTTTAGCTTCACTATATAATATCTTAGTATATTTTAAGAATTCATCTTTATCTTTCTTATATAACTCTTTTAATTTATTACTAATTGGATGCTTTTCATTTATTTCTAGAATAGTTTCTGCTTTAATACCTAAATCATTAGGCATAGCATCAAATACTTTTTGCATTTCAATTGATACATCACCTTTAGTAGTTAAACATACTGGATGAGATTTTAACTTATTACTAAAACGTACTTCACTTACTTCTGTAAGTTCTTCTTTCATAGTTTTTAATAAATCAGCGTTTTCTTCATTATTCTTCTTAGACTCTTCTTTTTCTTCATCACTTTCTAAATCTAAATCATTATTACTTACATTAATAAATGTCTTTCCTTCATAATCCTGAAGAGCAGTTATACAGAATTCATCTACATATTCTGTTAAGTATAAAATATCATAATCTTTATCTAATACTTGTTCTACTTGTGGTAATGATTTAATCTTTTCAATTGATGAACCAGATGCATAATAAATATTAGGTTGATCTTCAGGCATCTTAGATACATATTCAGAAATAGTAACAAGTTTTTCTTCTTTAGCAGAATAGAACATTACTAAGTCTTTTAATTTATCTTTATCTTGTCCAAAGTTATTATAAACACCATATTTTAATTGAACACCAAATGTTTTAAAGAATGAATTATATGCTTCTCTATCTTCTCTTAACATTGTCTCTAATTCTTTACGAATCTTACTTTCAATATTTTTAGCGATCAATTTCAAACTATTAGATTCTTGTAATAATTCACGTGAAATATTTAAACTTAAATCTTCACTATCTACTACACCTTTTACAAAACTAAAATAGTCAGGTAACAAATCAGCACATTTATCCATAATCATTACTCCATTAGAATATAAGGCTAATCCTTTTTCATAATCCTGAGTATAGTAATCATATGGAGCATGACTTGGAATAAATAATAATGCTTTGTATGAAGTCATTCCTTCTACTGAAGTAGCAATTACTTTTAATGGCTTATCATAATCACTAAACTTATCCATATAGAAGTTTTCATAATCTTCATCACTTACTTCATTCTTAGGTTTCTTCCATAATGGAACCATACTATTAATAGTTTCTATTTCTTTATGATCTTCATACTTTTTCTTTTCTTCATCTACTAATTCATGATGAGTAACTTCCATCTTAATAGGAAAACTAATATAGTCAGAATATTTCTTAATTAAACTTTTTAATTCATATTCGTCTAAATATTTAGAATATTCAAATTCATCATTATCCTCTTTGATAGTTAGAATTATTTCAGTACCAATATCATCTTTTTTACATTTCTTAATAGTATAACCATCTACTCCTTCAGACTCCCAAGAGTATGCTTCATCACTATCAACACTTAAAGACTTAACAACAATTTTATCACTTACCATAAATGACGAATAGAATCCTACACCAAATTGTCCAATAATATTAGCTTTATCTTCTTTAGACATTTCTTCTTTAAAGGCTAGTGTTCCACTCTTAGCTATAGTACCTAAATTAGTTTCTAATTCTTCTTTAGTCATACCACAACCATTATCTTTAATAGTTAAAGTACGTTTGTTTTTATTAAACTTAATCTCTATTTCCAAATCATCTTTCTTAACCTTTACTTTTTTATCAGTTAAACTACGATAATATAGTTTATCTAATGCATCACTTGCATTACTTATTAACTCTCTTAAAAATATATCTTTATTTGTATAAATACTATTAATCATTAAATCTAATAATCTTTTAGATTCTGATTTAAATTCTTGTTTTGCCATATAATCATCTCCTAAAAATAGTTATAGCACTCTTTTTAGCAGTTGTCAATTGTGAGTGCTAAAAAGATGATAAAAAAAGATAGGAACTAAGTCCTATCAATTATATTTGTTTATTACTTGAATTTTCATTTACTGAATTATATTTTATTATGGCAATACATGCTCTACGATTCAATACTTTTAATAAATCATAACCATCATCAACATGATAACCAAACTCTTTACATGCTTTTTCTAAAGATGGCTTTTCTTCACCATCTAAAGCATTACAACGTATAAAGAAACTAACTTGTTTTTCAAGAAAATCTTTTGATAATTCTTCTAACACAAATAACTTGATATCATCTTCGATATTAGATAGATTACCATTATCACTAATTAGTAAATCAGTCAAACCATTTTCTTCAATAGCTTCTAAATCTTCATCAATAATATTTTCTATTCTTTCAGCTAACAAACCTTCAGACATATTTAAGTATTTAGCTAATTCAGAAGAAGTAGGTCTTCTACCATATACTAATTCTAAGTCATCTTCTGCCTTAAAAACAGCTTTTAATAAAGAAGATTCATCTATCATACCAGTTAAGTCAAATTTTTCTTTTTTACTATCACCTGTTCTTAATTCAACATTATTATCTAGTAAGATACTAATAAGTTCTCTTTTTATATTATCGGTAAAATATAATGAATTAAACTTATTAAAATCAATAAACATATTTCCTTCTTCATCTTCTTTTATTAACTTTTTAACTACTTTTAAATATTCATCTCTTTCAATTTTTGTCATTCTATTATCCCCCTAAAGTGGCCATATTATACCACAAAATAAGAAATTAATCAATATGTGGCATATTATTAACCAGATTTTTCTTCAATATTTTTGTTTTCTCTGAAAAATTATCTAATCTATTTTTATTACTTTTCAGAAGATCTTTAGTACTATTTACAATATCATGATTATATTCTAAAGGACTAATAGGTTTTACTTTTGAATAGCCTTTAAACAATTCAATAGTATCTTTAATATCTTCTATATCACTTTCACCTGTTACTAATTCATAGTATGGTTTATATCTTAATTTACCAGAATTAAGTAAAGAAACTAACTCCATTACCATTGGTTTCTTAAAATGAAATAAAACACAATTATTATGTAGATCAACACCATAGAGATTATCTTTATATTCAACTAAATTAATAACATGGTTGGCATAACTATTTACTCCACTCGTCATTCCTTCATAACAATAAAATAACTTACTATATAAATCTAATTTATCAAATACATCTTTATGAAAAGCACTTATATTTCTACAACAACCTTTTCCAGTAACAATACTCATTCCAAGTTTACCTTCAACCTCTTCAAATGTCTCTTTATGTTTAAATAAATTACTTTCAGAAAAGTAGCCTTTATCAATCAAGTAATTTAACGCAAGTGAATATTCTAAAGAATTACTTAAGTTAAACTTTAATAATTCATCTATTATTTCGTCTAAAAAAGTATCATAAATACTAATTGCTTTACTATATATTTCAGCATCCCTATTTATGTTATCTAAATGTTCTTTTCTTAATTCATAAATAGCATCTAAAGCTTCAATATCACCGTTTAATAACCTTTTTTCATTATAGATACTAGACATAGTACCACTCCTAATTAGTGTCATATTATAACATAAAAGAGATGATTGTTCAATCATCTCTTAGTCTCCTAAATATAAGTCAATTTTTTTATCTTTATACGCTAAATATATTTTATTCCAAATAACACTCTCTACATATCTAGCTTTTTTAGGATGCATTAAGTATCTAACTGTTAATTCTACATGATTATCAACTATCTTAGTATAAATCATAGGATCATATTTATTAAAATATATACGATTATTAGTATTAGCTTCTGCTATTTGACTTTTCATTTTACGAGGAATACTTTTAATAGTTTCTAAATTATTAACTATTTTATAAATCTCTTGTTTATTTTTAGCTAAGTCACAGTTCATTTCTACTTTTACTACTAACTCATTCCAAATATATTTAAAACCTTTATTAATATTTTTAATTGGTGTAGAAAAAATAATTGAGTTAGGAAACGTTACTATAATACCTGTAGATTGACCATTATCTTCCTTGGTAGATACTTCTAATATTTCAAATGATAACATAGAAATATTCATTACATCTCCTTTAATATTATCAATTTGAATACGATCTTCTACTTTAAATGGTCTCTTGGCTTTAATATAAATACCACTAAAGAAGTTTAGTATTACTTCCCTTAATGCTATTGTCATTGCGGCAGACACTACAGATATTAAAGTCATTAAACTCTTAATATATTCACTAAATATTAATAATAAACAAATTACTTCAATAATATTAACTATTACTCTTAAAGATTGATTTACTACATATTCTCCTCTTCCAGTCATTCTCTTTTTAACAAAATAAGTAATAATCATTTTTACTAAATAAAAGAAAGCTAATGTAAAAACAGTTAATAATATAACTGAAATAATATCTTTATTAATAGTTGTAATATCACTTAAATATTCACAAAAATTATCGAATAGTTTCACATAATCACCCCAACGGACATTTATTCTATCACAATTATAACACTAGTAAATATAAAATATCTAGTGTTTACATTTATTTACAAAAAAAAGACAAATTACTTTGTCTTTTGTGGTTTCTTTTCAGGAATTATATCATCCATAACAATATTATTAAACTTTCCAAATAACTCTTCTAACTTAGAATTAGTTTTACTAGAAAAATGTTTATTTATTTTGTTTAATTCTTTATCATCAATAGTCATATCTTCTAATGTACTAGTTTGTGTTACTAATAAAGCTTCAACTAATAAAGATTTTATTGACGGATTACCATCTTCAGAAATACTAATAATATCTTTCGCAGCTTCTGGATCTAAAGTTGCGATTTCTACTGAAATTGGGCTAGCAGTATTAAATAAGTATTTTTCTTCAAATATGAAAGTTCTTTTCATATATTTATCTAAATTATCACGTAGTTCTTTTACTGCCGCAATATATTCAATCAACTCTTCTTCATTTTTAACATCTTGAAGATATAATCTTAATGGAGTATTACTCTTATTTAAAGCTAGTTTTAAATTAGTATTTAATCCAAATAAAACATCACTTAATCCAGTATTCATTAATCTTTTATTACTTTCCACAACTTCTTCTTTTAAAGCTTTAAGCTCTTCTATTGACTTAACTCCAATAGAAGATAATAATTTATCATTTAATTCATTGTGTTTAATAATTTTATCAACATTTTCTCTTAGAGTATTTCTACGAGCTAAAATACCATCACATAATTCAATTATTCTAGTACTTTTACGCTTCTCTCTTACAAAATTAAGACATCTTTTTAAATCAACAATTATTTTAGTTTTTTCAAAAGCTTCAAATAAATCTTCATTACCCATTTTTTCTTGTAGAGTTAATAATCTATTTAATGTTTGAGGTGATAATCCAATATGTTCACTACATTCTACAAACAATTCATCCTTCTTATAATAAAAAGGTTCTATTAGCTCATTATAATAATCTTTTATTTCTTCTTTTAATTCTTTTAATGCATTAATCTTATTTTTAGTATCAATATAATCAGACAATTGAATAATTTTATGATCACCAGATATTAAATTATCTAAATGAATATCATAACCATTAATAGCTCCATCAATAGAATTTTCTAAGTTATATAAATAACCTCCAGATAAAGACCATTCACTTAACTTAGCTAATTTATCTATTTCCATCATAGTAAAAGCATCTCTAGCTAATTCTCTATCTCTATCACTTAATTCACTGTTTTTACTAGCTTCACGTATTTTATTTTTTATTTCTGTGTATTTGTTTTTCTTTTGCATGTTCTGCACTTCTTTCTTGTTCTAGATTTGATGCATCATAATTTTTCCTTACCCAATCAAAATGTCTTTTAACTTCATGTGTTGTATCAAAAGTTTCTAAGTCAGCTTCAATTAAATCATTTAGATTGTCTATTTGATTATTAGCTAATACTTCTAATTCATAGGGAGAGAACTCACCTTGTTTATTTAACATATCAATTGTATATAACATATTAAGACTAGGATGTTTTTCTTTATCACAGATAAGAACAAACATCATAAGTTCTAAATCTCCAATTGAGTCAAAATTATCAATAAACTTCTTAATAGTTTTTAATTCTGATAATGAAAAATCAGACATATTTTTTTTCATACAACCATCCCCTAAAGTGGCTTTATTATACCATTAAATATCAAAAAAATCAATTGGTACATTTACAAAGTATTATTTTCTAGTATAATTATATTTATAGTTTATAAGGACGGTGTACTATGGATATTAATTTTGACTACAATTCACCAGTTATTATTACATACCTATTAGTGTCTATGGGTGCCTGGTGCCTTAGTGTAATAACTAAGGGTAAAACAAATAAATTATTATTTACTAGCTATAGAAGTTCTATGTTAAATCCTTTTACGTATGTAAGATTATTTACACATAGTATTGGACATAAAGATTGGAATCACTTAGTTAGTAATTTCTTATATATATTATTAATTGGACCAATGATTGAAGAAAAATATGGAAGCGTTAATTTACTAGTTATGCTTTTACTTACATCTCTAGTTATTGGTTTGTTTAACACTATATTTAGTAATTATGTTATTACAGGTGCAAGTGGTAATGTTTATATGTTAATAATATTAAGTTCTTTTTCTAATATAGCAGAAGGAAAGATACCACTAACACTAGTATTAATATTCTTATTCTATATAACAACTGAATTAAAGAATGGATTAGTTGAAGGAAATAAAAAAGTTTACCATGATGGACATTTAATTGGAGCACTCTGTGGATTAGCTTTCGGTTTCCTACTATTACATAATCCAAATATATTTACGAATTTAGTAAATATTGTGATAAAATAATTGAAGGAGTGAAATTTTATGAAAAAAACAATTCTTACCGGTTTAAGACCTACTGGTAATTTACATTTAGGACATTTATTTGGAGCTGGACAAAACTATGTTAAAATGCAAAAAGATTATGATTTCTTTTTAGAGATAGCTGATGTTCAAGCTTTAACTGATAATTTTGATAATCCAGAAAAAGTTAGAAAGAATACTTATGAAATAGCAAAAGACTTATTAGCTATTGGTATGGAACCAGAAAACATGCATTTATTTATTCAATCTCAAATACCAGAAATAGCTGAATTAACTGTTTTCTATAGTAACTTAGTAACAGTATCTAGACTACAAAGAAATCCAACTATTAAGACTGAAATAGCTCAAAAGAAAGAACTATTTGGTAATGAAGGAGAAAGTATTACATATGGTTTCTTAGGTTACCCTGTATCACAAGCTGCAGATATTACTGCTTTTGAAGGAGAACTAGTTCCAGTTGGAGATGATCAAGTACCTCTAATTGAACAATGTCGTGAAATAGTTAGAAAGTTTAATTCAATCTATGGAGAAATATTAGTAGAACCAGAAGCAGTATTAAGTGAAACTACAAGAGTTAAAGGATTAGATGGTAATGAAAAAATGGGTAAAAGTTTAGGTAATGCTGTTTACTTAGTAGATGATGATGAAACTATTAAGAAAAAAATTATGGGTGCTTTAACTGATACTAATAAGATTAAAAAAGATGATCCAGCTAATCCAGATGTATGTATGGTTTACTACTATCATAAATTAGTTAATGATAAAGATAATGTTGAAAAAGTATGTAGTGAATGTAAGAAAGGTGAACGTGGATGCGTTCAATGTAAAAAAGAACTTATTGAAGCTATGAAAGAATTCTTACAGCCAATCAAAGATAGAAGAAAATACTATGATGAAAATCCAGAAGAAGTAGAAAAGATCCTAAAGGATGGAACAGAAGCTGCGAAAAAGAAAGCTGAAGAAACAATGAAAAAAGTTCGTAAAGCAATGAAAATAGACTATTAATATAGTCTATTTTTTTACGCAATTCGGAAAGCTGGCGAGACTCCGTTAGTACTATAAGCAGTGTAGTAGTTCCAAATACCATTGTTGTTCACACGGTAGAAATTGCTAATAAAGTCAGAATGAGCCGAGCGCAGCCACCAATAAGCATTTGAACTGTTATACTGTTTTCTTGCTCCTGAGTAATTACTTGTTGTTACATTTTGTGAACTATAATAATCTAATTGTCTTGTATTATTATATGCTGTATCCTCAAAGTCTATTCCACTATTTGTATTTCCATCTACATCTTCCCATACTTCATGTGTTGATAACAAATATAGTTTATCTATTGATGTGTAGTTTGTCTCTCCACTTGTTGATCCATGTCCTGATACTACTGTTGTATTGATTATTCCGCTCTTTAATTCAGATGGCAATGCATTATATATATCACTATTTACATATGTCCTCATCTCACTTGCTGGCCAACCACCAACATTGGTATCTGTTGAATTCATATTATGTTTTGTGATTATATCTACAAACTCTAAGACAAATCCACATGCACTTTGGGAGAATCCTGTTGTAGAGCATTCCGATGGTGTTGATTTGTTTGCTATTCTTAGGGTATGTGTTCCTAAACTTCCCATATCTACTGTCTTTATATCACCTACATTATAGTTACTTATATTTCCTGATCTTACATTATTTATTATTGTTGCCCATGAATGTCCAGAGAATGAATGATCCACTGCAATTGCAGCATCTGTTGCTTGTTTATATGTAACACTAAATTGTAATGATAAACTTTGATTTGTATCTGGTAGGTCACTTGCACTTATATTATCTTTATAAGCTATTCTTATTTTATATGTTTCAGTAGAATCATGTAATAATTCTTGATTTGTAGCTAATGCAGTACCATCAGAATATGTTACATCATAATCTAAATATGCCGGAAGTGTTGTGATAGTAGTTCCATTTAGTTTAGAATCAATACTCTCTATCATGGCATCCAATGTTCCTGCATTAACTGCATCTACAGTAAATTCATAATAGTCTCCTGGTTTTGTTAGAGTTACATTAAAACTTACTGTTGTTTTATTTGTATCTATTGTAGGTGTTGTTGCTTCTACTGATCCATTTGATACTTGTACATTATTCCAATATACATCCCAGTTTGCACTATTTATATTAGCTGTACCATTGATATTTAATTCTGTATTTAAATATGAGTATCCTATACCTAATGCTACTACTAAGAGAATTAGTATTATTTTGATATTATCTTTATCTATTCTCATACTCTTCACCTATTATAAGTATATATGATGTTTTCATTTTTGACAAATAAAATAGACTATTAATATAGTCTATTTTTTATGTTTATCTTCAATTAGTTTTTCAACATCTACTCTATTTATACTATCAAACTTCTTAGTTATTTTTTCAGTTGTAATATGAACACTTTCAATATCTTTATTAACTGTTTGAATACTATGAGCTAATTTATCCCATCTCTCTTTATATCTTGAGAATTCTATACCTAGTTTATTTAATTCTTCATGAATAATAGAAGTATATTTATCTCTTTCCATATTCTTAATAATCATTTCAATTACTGTTAAAGTAGAAATCAATGTAGTTGGACTTGTAATCCATACTTTTTTCTTATAAGCATAATTTATTATTTCTGGATGATAAGCATTAATTTCTGCAAAGATAGCTTCTGCAGGTAAGAATAAAATAGCTTGATCTGTTGTCTCTCCTGGAATAATATATTTATCACTAATCGCATCTATATGTTTTTTCATATCTTGTTTAAACTTCTTTTCATAACCATCTCTAATATCAACTGGTAACTTTTTATCTACCATCATTTGATAATTCTCTAATGGGAATTTAGAATCGATACAAATAGTACCAAGTGGTTCAGGAGCAAACAATACAGAGTCAGCAATTACTCCCGTACTTAATGTATATTGTAGTCTATAGATATCATCGTTTCTTTCTCCAAAGACATTAGCTAAAATATGTTTTAAATTAACTTCTCCAAAGATACCTCTAGTCTTCTTATCAGTTAAAATACTTTGTAGACTTACAATATCAGTAGATAGATTATCTATTTTCTTTTGAGCTTCATCTATTTTAGATAATCTTTCAATTACATTAACAAAAGTCTTATTAGTCTTTTCAAAATTCTGATCTAATCTTTCATTAACTTTATCATTAATCATCATAAGTCTTTTTTCCATTTGATTATTAAGTTTATTAAAATCATCACTAAAATTACGACTTATATCTGTTTTAAAATCTCCCATTTCTTTCATCATATTTAATTCTAATTTACCTAGTCTTTCAGTAATATGTGACTCATTAATATTCTTAAATAAAGAAATTACTCCAATAATAATTAATATTACTAATAGAATTATTATAATTATATCTATCATTTTACCACTCCTATTCTATTTCAAATTTCTTATTAACTATCTTAGATATTATATTAGCAATTAATAATGCTAGTGCTATAAAAACAATTGATTTAATATCTGTTATACTTTCTAATATACTTTTACCAATATAGGCCCAAAAAGTAATTGAAAATATCTTACCTATTAAGATTGCAGCCATAAACTTCTTCTTACTCATCTTAGTTAAACCACATAGAATATTAACTAAACAAGAAGGTGTAAAAGGTAAAGTAATTAATAATACTAATCCTGAAAAACTTATATTATTAAACTTATTAATTCCTTTTTGAATCCTTTTAATTGTTTTTCTTCTTAAATACTTCTCTATAACTTTTTCTTCTAACAAAGTAAATAATAAATAACACAAGAAACTTCCTATCGAAGTAGCTAGCCATGATATTATTATACCTACTAGAAAACCAAAAGCTTTAACATTTAATGTAACAAATACTCCTAAAGGTAATATTGGAATAAAACATTCTATAAATACTAGAAAAAAACCAAATGGTATTCCTCCAGTAACAATAAATTTTGTACTATAGTCTATCATATTATATACTATATCCAAATAATCACCTTCTAATATAATTATACCATAAAAAAAGAATCTAAAAGATTCTTATTTTACTTTATATGGGTTTTCTAAAGTACCTTTTCCACTTCTATATAAAACCTTACTATTTAAATATATTATAGGTCTTACTCCAGCATAATTACTAGCTGTATTAGAAATAACTTTTCCACCTTGATTAACTTGGTATACTTTAGAATTATCATTCTTATCAGCAGTAACTAACCACCAATTACCTACTTTAGATAAGTAATTATAATTTTTACATGTCTTAGATACTGTATTTTTACAATTAGGATCTAAACTAGCATTCATATAATCAGATACTGTTAAGAAACCAATCTTTTGATTCTTCATTTTTTCTGCACATTCAATAGTATTGTCTTTTCCTTCTTCGTTTTCACTTCTTTTTCCTGTACATAAATCAAAACTAACTATTCTTGTTTTATCTCTACTTGAAAGTACATTTTCTTTATCTTCTTTTTCTTTACTAGGATTATCATATATCTTTTTAATATAATCATAGATACGACTTACACTATATTGATTAATTCCTGCTTCAAATGATTGTTTCTCATTATATCTATTATCCCATAGAGTACCATATCCTACTCCGTCATTAGATATTAATACTAAATTATTATCAGGAGTAACTTTTACTATTCTCCATAAACTTTTATCTAATTGCACATAGTTATTTACTTCTTCACCCTTAAATACATAACTACCACGACTAGCATATAATCCATATCCTGCAGTAACTATATTTTCATCTGAAACTACTTTTTTATAAAGTTCAACTGTAGCATAATTCTCTCCACAATTTAAATATGGAGTATATACATAATCAGATCCTGCTAACTCAACTTGAACAGAACCTGAACATACTACACCTTCTTTAGTATATTCAGATAATTCTTTCATTTTACCAGCTGCAACTAAGTTACTTGTATTTATTTCTACAATACTACCTTCATTTTGAGGTAAACTCTCAGGAAAATCTTTAAAATAACTCTGAGCAGCAGTCTTCATAATTTTCTCAATATCAGTATATTTATAAACTTTTGGTTTCAATGAAGAAAATACAAATAGTATTACTAGTAATATAATTGTACCAAGTAAAATGAAGCCCATAAACTTAATCATTTTACTTTTAGCGGCAGAAGAACTAGAAACAGATTTTGTTTTTTTATCATCTTCAAAGTCCTCTTCTTCTTCGAATTCTTCTTCCTCTTCAAATTCTTCTTCTTTTTCAGGATGTTTTACTAAATTTTCATTTGGATTCATAATTTACTCCTTTCTAATTATCAAAGAAATCATCAAAGAAATCATCATCATCATCAGGCTCTTCATCAAGACTTAAATTAACTGGAGCTTGGGCTGGTTGTTTCTTTGGTTCTTGTTTTTCTTTATTCTCTTCTTTAGTTAAGTCTACACTTATATTTGGAATATTAACTTCTTTCTCAACCTTAGTTTCAACTTTAGATTGAGCTTCTGCTTTCTCTTTTTCTTCCTCTGCTTTAGCTTTTGCTTCTTCAGCTTCTAGTTCAGCAATCTTAGCATCTATTTTCTTAACTAATTCATCTACATCAAAGTCTAGTCCATCATCTGAATCATCATCATCTGTTTCAACTACAGTACTGATTGAAGGTTTTTCTGATGTAATTCTTTCAAATGGATTAAATCCAATATCAGTAGATTCCATTTCTTTCTTAAATGTTTCAAAATCAGGAATCTTAGGTGCTTTAGATTGAGTCTTTCCTTTTTCTTCAACTTCTTCTCTCTTAATTGGTTCTCTACGTAAGAAACTAGGAATTTCTTCTCTTTCTTCTTTATTTTCTCTTACTGCTCTTAACTCTGGAGGTAACGCATCAGCAAATGGATTACCTAGACCAGGTCTTCCAGAAGCAGCAATTTCATTATCTCTTTCATCAGCAGCATTCATCATCTCTAATAGTTTTTTCTTCTTTTGAGTCTTAACAAATTCTTTTATATCGAAAGTATGAACTTCTTGTTTTTTACGAGTTGGATACTTAGCTGGAGGATATTTAACTCCCCAATCAAGTTTAAAATATGGAGTAAACTTTGTTTTAAACGGTTGTTTTCTCATACGTAAGATAATTACTTCGAATTGTTTCATTCTTTGTAAATCTGAAACAGTAACTAATGGAGTTGAAGCAGTCTTATCATCTTTCTTAGACTTTTCTTCTCCACACATCTTAGATATTTCTTCTAAGGCTTTTAACTCTGTAGTAATCAAATAAATAATATTACCACAGTTACCACGAATTGTTTCAGCTTCTTCTTTACCATAAACATCATCTAATTGAGCAAAGTTTTGAATAATCATTGTAAATCTAATTGCTCTTGAACGAGCAGCTGTAATCATAGTTGTAACATCTTTTAAAGGCGGCATATTAGCAAACTCATCTAGTAAGAAGTTTGTTCTAACTGGTAATCTACCACCATGTTTTTGAGCAACTCTAATTAATGTTTCATATATTTGCTTTAATAAAATAGTTACTAAAGAGTGATATGTTTTCTTTTCATCTTGAATAACTATAAATACAGCAGTTGGTCTTTCTCCAATACTTTCCAAATCAATATCAGAGTGACTTAACATTTCTGATAAGTTTTCACGAGAAGCAAATAATTTAACTTTTTGTTTAAATACTGATAAAATACTTCCTTTTGTCTCGCTTGGAGCCATAATAGTACTAGAAGCATTAATACTTGCTGCACTATTAGGATCTTTTCCTGCAAAGTATTCTTTTATATAAGTTGATCCTCCAAATTTTTCTTCTCCAACAGTAGTTGCTAATGAAATACTATTAATATTAATTTCATCTTCTTTAGCATCTTCAAATAATCCTAATGCAACTCCTGAGAAGTAGTCAGCCGATGTTTTTTCCCAGAAAGGATCAGCGTTTTTATTAGAATCATCATATAAGATATTTAAGGCTAAGTCATCTAATAACTCAATTGCTTTATCTTGATTACCTGACTTATACATTTGATATGGCATAGCCATCGGATTCCAAGCATTACCATTTTGTGGATCACGGAAATTTAATAATAATATTTGATATCCACGAGCTCTAAGCATATTAGAAGTCTTTTCATAAATTTCACCTTTAGGGTCGGTAATAATCATAGACTCTTTAGCTTTAGCTAAACTATGAACCATTGGTAATACAACAGTTTGAGTTTTACCTGAACCAGTAGCACCAATTACTAATGAATGGTACTCTCCATTATCTACCCACATCTCATGTTCATTTAATAATATAGGAATACCAGCAGCTTTAGTACTCTTCATATTTATTTCTACTCGTGATAACTCTTCTTGAATTTCTTTTGCTTTAGCCCATCTAGAATAACCTTTATCTTTCTTATCTGCTCTAATACCTATACCTTCTTCTCTTTCGAAGAACATAGAACTAACACTAGCAAATAAACCAAGTAATACTAAAAAATACAAAGCTAATGTTGATAAAATCATATCTGGAGCAAATGCTGGAAATGGATTTAATCCAGCTAAATGACCTTCAGATGAAACCATCTGTAAATTAGATACAATTAAAGCAACTATGAAAAATAAGAATCCTGCAAATATACCGAAAATAAGTAAATCATCAGGATCTGCTCTAAACCTAAATTTCATACACTTTCCCTTCTTTCTCCTCTATATTATAACTTAACTTTTGAAAACTGTCATTATTTTATTGATTAGAAATTAGTATTTTAAAACTTTCTCCAGTAAAACTATATAACATATCTATTCTTCCTAAATTACTATATTGAAAACAACTAAGAATAATTTCATCAGTTTCATCATCATCAGTATTTATAAAAGACATTATATCTGGAGAACATCCTGAATAAGCTTTATAATCTCTAACATCTTCATATAAATAATATATTTGATTATCTTTTACCATAAAGACAAATGAGAATAATGTACTAGGTTCAAAATCTAATGGAAATACATTACTAATTACATAAAAATCTTCAATAGAACCATCATGGTCATAATCAATACTAGACTTATATATTTTAGTAAATTTACTATTTAAATCTAAATCATTATCTTCCAATACTTTTTCAATGTAATTATCAACTTCTATATCTTCTTTAGAAAAACCTTCTACATTAACATCATGATTTGAATTATAAGCTAATAATTCTCCTTCTATATTAACAGCATTTTTATTATTATCAAATAAGTACCATTTATCACTATGCCATAAATTATAAGTACCTATTCGCTTATTATTTTCATAAATATTATAATTTTGCCAATTTAATTTATCATACATATTAGTACTATTTCCTTGCATCCATCTTTTATTTTGATAAACCCAAGTAGTATTATCTCCTACAATAATAGCAGTCTCATAGTTTTCTTGTTTTAGAGAATCATATCCATGTAAGTAAAACATTACTGCTCCTAGGAGGATAAAAAACAATATTAATCCAATATAAACTTTCTTCATATTATCACCTAACCAACCTTAAATATATTCAATGTTTTTGTACTTTGAGGAGTATATTTACCACTACCCCATAAATTTGTAATGTTTGTAGCTGGATCTAGTATATTAATAGTGTTTCCATTAACTGAATCTATAGCGACCCAGTGTTGTCCATTAGTTGAAACTTCTGCAGTCATATAATAACCTTGACTTTGGTATTTAGCAATTGTATTTAGTTTTTGTGATCTACTCATACCTCGTAAATCTATTTGATTTACCCATCTAAAGTTAGGTGCAGCTTTACTAATTGGAGCATATTGTAAGTTACCACTACTATCGAATCCACCATTTTTGTTTAAGAATTGGACAAAAGTACCTGGATTGAAATTAGCAATATTTGTTTGAACTCCACTCTTAGCAATTAACATTGAGATTGATGTAACCAAACAACCAATTTGACCAATTGTTCTTCCACTGTTACCCATTCTAACATTAGACCAAGAGGCACCGGCTTGTTTCCATCCTGTAAAAGCTCCACTTGAAGTTCCACAATTAACTGCACTACCACTTGTACATGCCATTTTTTTAACATCAGTAGCCCCATAATTACGACTACCTTGATTGTATATTTGTAATAGTATTTGTTTATATGATAAACCTTGGCTAGCAAGAGAATTCATTTTCTTTTGTACAGTAGATGTATATCCACTATAAATAATATTTCCTTTATTATTAACAAGAACTTCTCCACTTGTTTGATTTGCATAAGTACGAAGTGGTGAACTTTGTGCTAAAGATCCTCTAGATAATCCTGTTCCATGTCCTTGTCCACTATAAACTTGTCCCCATTGACCATTTGTCGCAGAACATCCTTTATCAGGATCACAATATACTTGGTCTTGTGTACAAGCTGCAGCTTGTAAAACCCATTGACCATTTTCTTTCTTTAAAGTTCTCCAACCACCCATATCAGCATGACGAGCTAAAATATAACTTCTAGCCGCAACCATTTGGGCTTTAACAGCTTCTGCTGGAGCACTTGGACCTATTTCTTGATAAGCAACTCCTAAAATGTATTTTTCAAATGGTACTAATTGTTCTCCTTGAAGAGGTTTTCCAAATGTACCACCATAATTATGTCCATTAGCCGTACCACATTGCATTAATCTAACATATAGATTAGATACTTGTATGTTTTCTGTAATATTACCTTTTCCTTTTATATAGTATCCTTTAATATCATAAGAACATGTTCCAGTATTAGAACAATTAGAATATGTCATAGTAGCAGTTGGTTCTTCTTCATTAATAAATTGATAGTAACCATTCGTATAGGAAAATACACTATTAGCCATTTTCTTATGAGTTTCTTTTGAAGAATTAGGAAAGTATTTTGGAAAAATACTATTTACCAAATTACTTTTAAAAGTTTCTTCATCATAAATACCAGCATTTAGCATAGAATCTGCAATTTCTCTAATATCTGAATCAGACATACTAGTATAACTAACATTAGCCCCATTTTCTTTTAGTACATGATAAACAGCAACTACTTTTAAAGAATCAATTTGTTGTCCTTTAGATAAATAATCTAATTCAACATCACTAACTCTTTTATAGAATTCATTTTGTTCTTCTGTTCCACTAAAAGAAGTATTACCTGTACTCTTTCCAGAATAAGTGCTCATTCCAATTGCATCATCATATCCTGTAACTACACTTAAAACAGTTGATGAAATAGCTATAATCATAAATAAAAGAAGTAAAAATCCAGAGATTACTACAATTGAAATAAAAATAAGTTTGGCCTTTAATACTTTCATTTTAAAATCAGCCATAAAGCTTTTTTTCTTATTATCAAGTATACTTGGTACTAAACCTCTTTTATTTTCTTCTCCACTATTACTATTAGAATCATTTTTATTTTCTTCTTTATTCTTATCTTCTTTTTTTGAATCAGAAGAAGGAGAACTTTTTTGTTCTCCTTCTGATTCAGTATTTTGATTATTTCTATTTTTTCTCAAACCATTCTTTTGAAGCATTTCAGAAAATCTAGAATCAGTATTTTGTCTATTCTTTAGAGCCATCAATCTTTCTGCAGGTGAATTTCCTAGCATTTGGCCCATTTTATCACTAACTTTTCCTTTAGTTAGTTTATCTCCTACTTTAATTGCAGTTCCTGCAGCTTTAGCATAAGGATTAGCTGAATGTTGGGCAACATCAGCAGCTCTACTTACCATTTCGGAATTGTTTTGAGTACTATTATCTGTAGGATCATTTCGTCTACTTGCTCTGTATGCCACAACATCACCACCTAACTCTTAATTTTAGAATCCTCCTCCTGTTCCAAAGGAATCTAATTCTTCCTGTGTAACTGCAACATTTATTCTCATACGACGGTGTCCACAAACGAACAGCGCTTCACCTTGAGAATAATGTTTAATACTTTCTTTTTCACTTTCATTTAAATCAATCAGTAAAGATAAATCTTCAACAGCTTGTTTCTTTAAGCCCATTACTAAATAGTAAGAAGAGTTATCAAAGATTGCCTTACCTTGAGTAATAACAGCTGGATCTGAGAAATCACTTGGTTGTTGAGTAATAATAACTGTACCTGTATTATACTTACGAGCACGTCTTTGTACTTGAGCTAAGAAATCAGCTCCAAGTGCATTATTATCACCTAATAAAACATGTGCTTCATCAACCATTAAAACTGTATCTACATTGTAATCTAAGCATAATCCCCAAGCATACTTTAATACACTGAAGAATAATGCATTTTTAATAGTAGAATCACTATTCATTAACTCTTTAATATTGAATACCATGAAGTCACTACCTTTAGTTATAGTAGTATGTCCATCAAAGTAGAATTTCAATTCATTAACAATAGGTCTAACTTTTAACTCAAGTTTTTCCATTATTTCTCTTTCTTGAGTTTGTTCAGTCATAGACATTAATCTACCTTTAATAGTAGCATATACATCACTAAATGTAGGGTAATCTGCAGATGTATATCTAGAAAAATCACTAGTAAAGTCTATTCCAAATCTCTTATAAGTATCTTGTACTATTTCAGAAAACATTGTTAAAACTGCTTCTTCAATAGAAGGATCATAATACTTCATAAAAGCTTTTAAGAATTGTAATGTTCTAGTTAGAACAGTATATCCTAAACCTTGTTTAATTTCGTCTTCATCAGCATCAATAACTATTTCAAGTGGATTGATTAATCCAAATTCTCCACCTTTACCAATATCAACTGTATCTCCACCAAAAGATCTAGTTATATCTCTAAATTCATCTTCTGGGTCAATTATAACTATTTGACATCCATTACGAATATGAGTTCTAAGTAATAATTTAGCTGCGGTAGATTTACCAGAACCAGATGTACCTAGAATAATCATATTAGCATTATTTCTATTAGTTTCTTTACGTATCTTATATAAGAATTGATTAAATAGAATTACTCCTCCAGAGAAATCTACTCCAAGTAATGTAGATAATCCTGGGTCCTTAATACTATCGAAGATAAATGGATACATAGCTGCGATAGTAACTGAAGGAATCGGAGTACCAATTCTTGATTCCAATTCATGAGTATCCCTATCTGGGAATATTGGAATAATTGATTTTAATACTTTTTCTTGTTCAAAACGAAGTGATATTGCTCTCAACTCCATTGAATCAAGATAATTCTTAACATTTAATTTCTTTAATTCTAATTCTTCTTTAGTATCAGCTGTAATCATAATATGCATTTGAAAATCGAATATTCTGGCTTGAGATCCAGCTAACATTGAAGTAAAGTATTCCAAACTTTCAGCATCTTGTCTAATTCTTTCTCTTACTGTTTGGTCTTTTTCACTTTGATATCTTTCTTTTAACTCTGCAACTTGTTTGTTTAACATCTTTGCCATATCAGCCCAAGGTACTGGTATATGTTTAACAACAACTTTAATACCAGACATATTAGTAAGAGTTGATAAATAACCTGGCATAATGTATTTAGGATAAGATACTACTGTTAAAATAGTTGCATATTTATCACTAATAACAAAATCACTATGGTTAAAATGTAATCCTTTTGGAGCTAATTGCCCTCTTAAACTTGTACTCATACAGGCATCACCGTTCCAAACTCGGTAGTATTACCACCATTTAAGAAGTTCTCAAGAACTAATCTTAAATCTGAATTACTAATCATTGAAGCATTAAGACCACAAGTTGCTAAACCATTAATCATTTGACGAATTCTTTTTTGTAATTCATCAACATTTTTAGTTCTAAACATAAAGTAATATTCAGTATCAACAATATTATTACGGATAAATGTTTCACCTTTTTCAATATCTTGCATTATTAATTTACGAATAGCTGGTGAATTTGTTTCATTCAATAATAATTGCATTTGTGACATATATACAGAAATATCTACTGGTCTATCAGCTACTACTAACCAGAATTCATAATCAATAGTATTATAAAAATTACGAAGTCCAATTAATATATTATTTTGAGTATCAGGGTCTAAAATAAATATATTACGTGGAGATATTTTAACTCCACCAACTTTATAATTATCTTTCGTAATAATCATATTATTCTGTATAGCTCTAACAGGTAACCAATCTTCAGTAAACTTACTAGAACTTCCAGTACTTTTTTTATCTTTTGCCGCCACTCTTATAACACCAACCTTTCCAGACATATCTTTGTCGATTTGTCAAAAACTCATACGCCTCTACTATAATATTTAACATATTATGATAATTAGGAACCGGCATTACTAAGAAACCAGTAATAAGTGCCGGAGCCAAACCAATTATAACTTCTACTACATCATCAAATTGCAAGAGTGCAAGTAATAAAAGTGAAATCAACACTCCTGAACCAAATAGTGCTAAATCAAATGGTCTAAACCATCCTAATATCAATTGTCCCCTTTTAGTATTAGCGGGTATTAAATATTGATCATACATCTATTATCACACTCCTTTTTATTTTTTACTATCTGCAGCCCTTTTAGCATTTGCTTTTGCAGTATTGTACTTACCACTTCCCCTAATAGCTTCTGCCATAGGACTTGCAGCCTTTCCAGATTGTTTTGCCATATCCAATGTAGTATTTGCAATATTAGTAACATTACCATAAGCACCAAAGACTTGTTGATCTCTTGTATCGTTCTTATTTCTTCTTTTAGCCAACTCAAGCTGTTGAACTGCTGCTTCATGAGCAATTTGTTCTTCAGCTGAAGCATTTTTAAGATCATCTTTACTCATCTTAACAATATCTTCGTAAGCATACTTCTTCGCAGTGCCTACCGCTCTTCTAGCTTCATTTATCTCTGCTTCAGATTTTCCCATAGCCATAACTGCTTCTAAATGATCTTTAGCATTTTTAACAGACTCTACATTATCTAAAGCACTATCCAAACGTTTCCAAGCAGCTCCAGCTGCATCATAAGAACTTGCTTTTGCTTCTTGTCTTTGAAGACTATTTCTTATTCCAACATCAGATTCTACAGCAGCAATAAATCTACCATGTGCTGTAGATGCATCAGCTGCATTAGCATACCTTTTTTCTGCTCTAGCTCTATTATTGGCCATTATAGCACTGGCATTAGGTTTATCCTGTTTCCATAATTCTCTACCTGCATTTACACCACCACCAATAGCACCAGTAACTCCTCCAGCTATACCTTTACCTATTTTTCCTAAACCTTTTCCAGACATAACTCCAGCTGCTGTTCCAGAAACTAATCCACTAACTGCACCTGCTCCGGCAGCTCCTACACCTAAAACTTTTCCGATGCCGCCGAACATACCGCCTCCGCCATCATCTTTCATACCTAGAACTTGTTTAATAAATTTAGGTGCTTCTTTAGCAAAGAAGAATAATGCTATCCAAATAAATAGTATTGTAAATCTTTTTAATGCTCCTGTACTACTAGTAGCAATACCATGAGCTAACATTTCTTGAATCATATATATTACAAAATATACAGATGCAACTCTAATAAATAAATCTAAATATGTTGAAGCAATTGCTTTAGTCCAAGCGCCAAATGCTCCATCTTTTCCACCTTTAGGATCCATATAACTAATAATTGGAACAGGTGCAAGTAAACGTAATATTGCTAATTTAATAGCACGTGTCGCAACATCAATACAGAAACTAAGCATAATTATAACAAATATTACACCCATAACTGATGACACTACCGGCATATAAGTAAAGGCGTATAATTTAGCGCTTCCATCACCAGTTCTTACTTTTCTAGTTAGCCAAGCCCAAACTCCACTTTTTGTTTCAACACTACCATCTAAAGAACTATCTATGTCACAAGTTTCGTTAGTAAAATCTATAATTGCAGAATAGTCAGCATCTACTTTTTTATACTCGTTTATAATACTTTGATCAATATCTTTACAAACTCTATTAGCATTTACTTGATCATCTTCTTTACCTGCCGGTGTTTTTCGATCTTCTTCAGGAATCAAATTAATTCTATAAAACCCTTTAACAATAGTTGAGACAAAGATATTAGATGCTTTTTTAAACCCTTCATTACCGTTATTAAGCAACAAGTTATCACTTTTATCTTTACTATCTCCAACACCCATTACGACTTTACCAATAGTATTATTATTTAAAATACGATATTGTAGTGAATACAAAGTACCAAATAATAATCCATTATTATTAATTTGTTTTTCATATTCATTACTAGCAGAAGGAATATTTATTGGTACAATTAGTGCTAACATAACTAAGGCAGTACAAATACGTATTACAATATTTCCTCCACCAGTTTTTGAATCCATAAATCCATCTGGATTAACAATTCCTTTTAATATTGTCATTGCAAGTTGGAACATCATAAAAACTCCAATTATTAATTGGACTCTTCCGAAAAACTTAGTAATGACTCCTGAACTAAAAATATCAGCAGAGGCTATACTAAAAAACAATTGAAATACGATACTAAGTAAACCAAAGATAGCTTTATCTATCATACCAAAAAGATCTCTAAAGGCATCTCTAACTCCACTTTGAGGCTTTAATTCAGTCTCAGAATATAATATCATCTATGTATCACCTCTATTTAAGACCACATGTTGGATCAGATGTTAATCCGAATGTATTAAGTAATACAGAAACTAACACAGGTAAGAAGAATAAACTTGCAGCTAAAGCTAATCTAATACCTAATTTCTTAGTTGATTTAGCCATAGCATCATCATCACCTGAAATAATTACTTTTGCAAAATCTACACTACTTAAAACAACTACTAGTAATGGTCCTAATATTTGTATATAATTTAAAATCTTTTGAACTAACCAAGCTACTGAACTCTCATCACTAGGGCTACCCAAGATTGAATCACAATTTTGAGGTTGATCATGAGTTTCTGCTTCTTTCTTTACAGTATCAGTCATTCTATGATTATAATCAATTGCAGATACTTTCATAGGAGCAAATAATGACATAGTTGCTACTACTAAAAACATTAAAATAAAACCTTTTTTCATATTATCACTCCTAATGACATAATATATCATAATAATTATATCAAAGCAAAAAAAAAATAGCAATGAAATTACTATTCTTTACTGTCTATTTTACCTAACTATCTATTGTTAGCCGCGTTCCAACAAGCTCTCCAATTTGTAGTATCAGTATCTTCTGCTCCACTAGCCACCATATTCATTGCGAAATAAACTAATGTAGGCACAAAGAATACAAGTGCAGCATAAATAAATCTTTGAATTAATCTCTTTTGAGCAGCTTTAACTTCCTTTTCTTCACTAGCAATAACTGCTTTTCCTAAATCGATAGTACCAAAAACAATCAAAGCAATCGGAATTGCGATTGTAACAACCTTCATAATACTAACAATAACTTTTACAATTGGTAATAATCCTCCACAAGCATCCATAATTTCATCTCCTTTAGTACATTATAATATTATTAAACGTTCTTTGTCAATCAAATCAACGTCTAAATAAACCAAATATTTTATTAGAACCACCATCGTCATGTAAACCACTAGTTAATAATCCTAATTGAATTAAGAAGTCGTTTATAATAGAATTTCTTTTTCTTTCATCTAAAGGTGGCATATTATAAAATATCTTCAATCCAGTCTCTTTTTCAAAATCAGAAACATCACTAGCAAGTAATAAACTCTGATTTAAAATTACTTTTTGACCCACTAGTTTTGAAAACATAATTCTATTCTCTCTAACTAACCTATTTAACTTAATAGTACTAGGTTCCATTAACCAAATTACATCTTCGCAAAAACTAGTGTCATTGCATTTATTTAAATCAACTAGTATCACATCTTTATCACTATGTCTTTCTAAATCTGTTTTTATTGTTGTAGATGTACTACTAACCATATCTTTATCATTGAATAAAGCAAAATCTTTTTTATCTACTTCAATAGCTAATACTTTTTCAGAACCATATGTCATTATAAGTTCTTTTTTCAACATGTAAATAAGTGTAGTTGCCCCAGCACTAAGAGTTACATTTTTAAAACCAATTACTGTAGTTTTTCCTCCTGCCTTAGGCGCAACTGAAGCTGGCGCAGTTAAATCTGAATTACTGTTAATATTATTTACATTTGAATCATTTACAGGTTGTGGTGCTGATTTACTAGCCATTTTAACTATATTTTCAACATCCTGTAGTGTATTAGTCTTCTTTATAAGATATTTAATACCATTAACATTAGTAGTAAAATTATATATACCAATATTTATTAATTGACTTAAAAAATTAGGTGTACATAATGAACTACCTTCTGGAAGTAAAAATATAATCTTTTCAGCAGGTAATCCTTGAATAATTGTTTCATATGTTCTGGCATCTTTATACTGTTTAATTGCTGTAACGTCTAAAATCATCTTACTATAGAAGAAATTCTTAAACATTTCTACTATCTCAGATGCTTCATAAACTCCACTAATATTTTTGATAATATCTATATCAATATTAGCTAACATATCTTGTTTTTCATTTGCTACAATTACATTCATATTTATCAATCTCCACAGCCAGTACTATCTGCTTTTTCAATAGTTGCAGTATCTCCAGAAACATAAAAAGCATTCAATCTACCACCCTGTCCATTCCTAGAAAGTGCATATAGATTTTCTAAGATTGGAATATTGATATTAATTTTTGTGCTAACACGATAATAACATCTTGCATTACGATCAGCTATAACATCTGCACTACTATCTCCAACAGTATTAGCTTTAACGCAATACAAATTTTTTCCATTAACAGAAACAGGTTTACCACTACCACAATTAAGTGTATCAGGTTGATATCCTATTTTCTTCGCATAATTGCCTATCTCTGTTTGACAATTACTAGTACATGTACCTTTATATTTTTCATAAACAGAAATAATTTTATCTTTCATACGAAAAGCTTTAGTATAATTGACATTAAACGCCATATATCCTAAAGCAAACACAATAAATACAACAATTATAACAATGTTTACAGTACCACCTAAAGCATCTCTCATTATTTATCGCCCCTTATTAATTGATTTTTACTAGTCTAGTATCTCCAGATACTTGAAAAAATCTAAGTCCCATTATTTGATTAACAATAGGAATATCAATATCAACTTGAGTTACTATTCTGTAGTACTTATATGACGCACTATTAACACCTACTACTGCTTCTTCTGAATCAGAAACTTCTCCAATACAATATAATCCTTGAACATTAGTTTCTCCAGCTTGACATGTTATACTACTTGGAGCATAGTGGATACTATTTGCATGTCCTATTATCTTATTAACACACGCTGTACCCCCTTTTTCTTCAAGGCAGCCAGCAGCATCATACTGTTCAACAACAGAGATGACGTAATTCTTCATTCTAAATGCTTTAGTATAGCATACAGCAAATCCAAGAATGCCTTCAACAATTACTAAAAATATAACAATCAACACAATATTCAATATACCACCAAAGGCCTCTTGCATCTATACCATCCCCATATATTAACTTTATTTTTTATAGTCCACTATTATCTGCACTAATCTTATCCCATTGATTATTAATAGATTCTTGAATTCTTGGCCACATTACCCAGAAAAATCCAATAACAGCAGCAATTGCAATTAATGTGATTACAGTTAAGTTTAATTCACCTGTAGCAGCTTTCATCTAAACATCCCATCCTTTCTTAATTATCACCATTATCATTATAACAAATTAATAATTTTTAAACAATACTTTTTAGAACATCATCATCATAGAAATTAAGATTACAACCATAACTCCAGCACCAGTAACAACAAGCATAACCATTGTTTGACTTTCCATATGATTAAGTCTTTCTTTATACTTAGTTTCACGTGCTTTATTTTGTAAACTTGACACTGTCCTAGAAAACATCATAAGTCTTTCTTGTTTTCTCTCTTGAGAACCAATACCTAAACGATATAATAATCTCATCATACGCATTGAATCTCTAACTGGATATGTATTAGCAAACTCCATATAAGGATCTACTGTTGCATCTCCAGAATTTATTCTATCAATCATTCTTCTTAGTCCTGGTCTAAATATATCAGGAGCATCTCCAATTGATTTACCAATAGCAACTGGTACAGTATAGTGTTGAATTAAGATTTCCAAACTCTTTAAGTAATATGGCAACATAACATCTATTTCATGTAAGTGTTGCTTATAATAGCTTTTTAATTGCATATATGGCATTTTAAATGCTACTGCAGCAATTACTATAGCTAAAACTAAATTTAAAAAGAATTGTGAATTAATAATCTCATATGAATTATTATTAGTAATAGTAAAAACTAATACTACCAAGAAAGTTATAATAGCATTACTAACTCTCTTTGAATATAATTGGTTAATATCAACATCTTCTCCATACCTTGCATAAACTAAGAATTGATAGTCATCTTCTTTTAAGGCTTCTAAATATTTTTGATTATCAGCATAAAACTTATCTTTATCAATAGTATTATTATAAACTAAGATAAACATAATTATTGCTCCTACTATTAATATCTCCATTATTCAGCACCTACATTCTCATTATAGTATTTTTCTCCTTTTAAAAGGAAATATGTATTAACTATTAATACTCCATGCATTAAGAATTGAATATACCATCTTTCTAATAATACCAAATATGTTTCTCTTCCTAATAGGTATTGAACTAACATAACCATTAAATATAATGTTATACCGAATGTTAAGAAGTTTTTATGGAAAGAAGATCTTTCAATTCTATCACGATAAACACTTTCTACTAACATATCGATATCTAATTGCATATTTTCTAATGAATCAGCAGAGTTTTGAGCACCTTCTTTAGTAATTTGTAAGAATAATTGATGCATATTCTTAACTATATAATATGGATATAATTTACTCATATACTCTAACGCTTCATCAATAGTACCATTGTCATAACTCATTGTAATCATTTGTTTAACATCGCTTAGTACTGGATCTTCTAATACTCCTGAATCAGCAACTCCTTCTAGTGCTTTAACAAATGATTGAGTTGTTGCGAATTCCATAATAGTATTAGATGTATATACTTGTACTTGCTCAAATAAGAATTCTGAGTATGTCTTCTTACATCTTAAATATGTTAAATATGGTACAAATGATACTGCAATAACTGCATATATAATACTTATAATTAAATTATAAAAGTATAAATATGTTATTACTGAAGCAAACGTTGCGAATAAGGTTACTTGAATAGTATATTGTCTTGGTGTATATTCTTGACCTAATTGTTTTGTCTTTTCACGAACAACTTTAAAAGAATATGGAGCAAATCTATCATACATTCCTTGTACTTGCCCTACTACGTATTTACCAACATTATCTCCTTTGTAATTACGATATAAATAAATACCGAGAACAAAGGCAATTATGATAAATAATTCTGTAAAATACATAATATCAACTCCTTTTATCCTTCTAATTTCATAACAGTTGGTGGTATATTACCACTTACAACACTAGGTTGTGGTGCAGCAACTTGATTATCAACCATCGAATTAACTACTGGCGCAGCTAATTGAACATCTCCATTAGTAATTACTGGTTCACTAACTTGTCCTTGTTGAACTGGCTGTTCTTTTGGAGTCTCAACCATTTGTGGAGGTGCCTCTTGAACAGGTGCAGCTGGTGGAGCTTGTTCAGTAACTACAGGTTGTGCTGGTTGTGGTGCAGCTACTGGTTCTTGTCCAGCATCTGCAGGTGCTGCTGTATTATTAACATCTGGAGTAGCTTCAGCTTGAGCTTCTTCAGATTGCTTATTTTCAAATTCATCTTTAGCTTCTTGAATTGGTAATTCATCAGGTAAGTCTTTAATTATGCTTTGAACTTCAATATTTTGATTTTCAATGTATTCTATTAAATGTGCACTAGGCTTACACATCATAGGTTTACCAAATATTTTTTGATATATAATTCTTGATTTAGGAACATTTTGATCATCAACATAGAATTCTGCCACTTCATCTAATTCACGATGGAATTTACCATATTCTTTACTATAGAATGCTTTAATATGTACACCTAATTGAATATAACGATAAATAGTCGTTAAGAATTGGTGAACATCCAAGTCAGTTTCCATTAATGAATAAAGACGATATGGTATAGCAGATGCTTTATCCGCATGGATTGTTGATAAGATATTATGTCCTGATGAAATAGAGTTACGCACAGCAGAAACAGCTTCTGCAGAACGAACTTCTGATAGTAGAATCCACTTCGGATTCTGACGCATACATGTAACTAATACATCTGAGTATGAAGCAACGTTATTAGTTTTCATTGCTACTATATCCCTTTGAGGGAAAATCTTATCTAAGTGTAACTCTAATGTATCTTCAATAGTAATAATCTTTTCATTAGTCTTTGTATGACTAGCTAAGTATTTAACAAATTCTGTTTTACCAGAACCAGTTTCTCCAGCAACCATTATATTACAGTGACCTTCAACACATTTAATTAAAAAGTCATGTATAGCTGGAGTAAAATAATCTTCTTGAATTAATTTTTCTTTCTCCAATCTAATCTTAGCCGGAGTTTTACGAATAACTAATGCAATTCCATTAGTCGCAATTGATTGGTGTACGAAGTTCATACGTAATTCAGCAGATTCTGCATCTAGAAAGGGTTTAGCATTATTAAATGTTGTTCCCATTACGTTTGAACATTGAAAGGCCAACTTCTCAAC
>CAMNCL010000008.1 GCA_946534345.1 uncultured Caryophanales bacterium | reverse complement strand
TTATGCATCTTCTCCGAATTCTTCTTTATAAGCTTTTACTAATTTTTCTGGCCAATCAGAAGTTGGTTCTAATCTACCAGTAAAGAAACGTAGTGTTTTTGGTTCATGAACGAACTTTAATCCACCTACTAAGTCTCTATGATCATATAACCATTTTACTCTATCAATTACATATTCTGTTTGAGATAGTGTAAATACTCTTCTTGGGAAAGCTAATCTAACTAATTCCATAGAAGCAAATCTTTCACTTCCGTCTGGTTCTCTCTCTTCAGATAGAGTTCCTCTCTCCATTCCTCTGATTCCACCACATAAGTATAGCGCACAAACTAAGGCTCCTGCTGGATACTCTTCTTGTGGAATATGCTTACATATTTCCATTGCATCTAAGTGAGCTCCTAGTCCACCACCTGGTGTAATTACTGGTACTCCATATTCATCTAATGCTTTTACACAGTAATCAATAAATTGTGGTCCTTGAGAGATAACATCCATATCCATTGATTCATCAAAACCAACAGTCATAGCTTCCATCTCTTTAACACTCATTCCACCATATGTTAAGAATCCTTCAAACATTGGAATTAAGTCTTCCATTGAATGGAACATTTCTTCATCTCTTACTAAGATAGCTCCACCTCTAGCAAAACCAAATTTACGAGCACTGAAGTAAATAATATCAAATAGATCTGCAATCATTCTTGTAATCTCTCTGATAGTTTTATCTTTCATACTCTCTTCTCTAGTTTTAATAAAGTATAAATTATCTTGTAATAGAGATGCATCTAATACAGTTGTAATTCCATGCTTCTTAGCTAACTTTGTAGCTTCTTTCATGTTTTCATATGAGATTGGTTGTCCACCAATTAAGTTAGTACCAGACTCAATTCTCATAAATGCTACGTTTTCAGGTGTTTCTTTCTTTATACATTCTTCTACTTTCTTTAGATCAATATTTCCTTTGAATGGTAAATCACTTTGTGATACTAATCCTTCATCTTTAACAAGCTCTTCAACATGACCTCCAAGTCTTGTGATATGAGCTTTAGCTGTAGTGAAGTGATAATTCATGATGACACATTTTCCTGGTGTTACGAAACGATTGGCAAGTATATTTTCACAAGCACGTCCTTGGTGTGCAGGTAGGCAATACTTAATGCCAAAAATCTCTTCTAACTTATCTCTCATACGATAGAATGTTTCACTTCCAGCATATGCATCGTCTGCTTTCATCATTGCGGCTAACATGTTGTCGCTCATTGCGTTAACACCAGAATCTGTTAACATGTCCATGAAAATATCACCATTATGAAGTTGGAATGTATTGAACCCTGCTTCTTTCATCTTTGCCAATCTTTCATCTGCTGGCAAAAGCTTTAGTTGTTGAACAATTTTAACCTTATGCATTTCCATAGGTATTTGCTCATGTTTGTAAAATTTAATTTCTGACATTTTATATTCCTCCCTTTCTGTCATTATAATATGAAAAAAGTTCATAAACTAAGGACGAGATAAACCCGTGGTACCACCTTAATTTATGAACTTGATCATACACTCTAATTGCTATAACGCGCAAAACCGCTTCAGACTCCTAATTTGTAATTCATATTAACGTTACTCACTAAGTTCCACCTAACCCTTAGCTCTCTATTAAGTTGAACATTAATATTACTTTGAATTAATCTCTGCCCGAATAAATGAATTTTATCACTTAAAAAAGCCATTGTCAATGGCTTTTAAAAAATTACTTATTTTTAGTTTTTACTTTAGCTTCTGCTTCTTTAGATAAATTATCAAATTCTTGTTGCATTCTTAATTCCATTATTTTACGACCATAACTATCTACTAAAGATTGAGTTGTTCTATTTCTATACCAAGAAGATAAAGAATCAAACCCTTTTATATAATCATCAGATACTACTACATTAGAAGTATCAATATTCATTAAAATATAATCATATTTTTCTACTTCCTCAGGAGTAACAATTTCAAAACGAATAGCTTCTTCTACAAGTTTATCAACATTAGAAATCAATTCTCTTTCCTCGGATACATATAGTTTTCTAAACGAATTATTTATTTCTTTAGAAATATTATTACACTCTTCTATTGAATTAAAATAATTATTTAATAAATCATATTTATGATCATCTAAACTTTCAAACAATTCACTTTTCTTTTTTAAATTATCACCTTGTAGTTTTATATTATTTAATTTTAATAGTTTTTCTTTATTAGCTTTTATTTTTTTATCTAACTTAGTCTTACCAAATATTTTTTTATCTAATAATTCTAAATCTTTATTTATTTCTTTAGCTAATTCATTTAGCTCTTCATTTAAATTAGAATGTTCATTTAACCATTTTTCATATTCTTTTTTTGATGTATGATTAACTCTTTCATCTTCAAGTTTTTCTTTAGATATTTCAATACCATTGATAGAAGTAGGATATCCCACTCTATCTTCATTTAGCCATTCATGGTCATGGTAACAACAGTATTCATCATTATGACAAAAAGAATAATGTCCATATTTTCTTAATGCATCATTTGAGTCTTCTTCATACTCAGGAATACGTCCTTCTGGATAAAACATAGTATCCTCTGTAAATACCATACCTAATGATTCTAATTCTTCCCTACTTTTTTCTATTTCACTTTCTGCTTGTATATATTTATCTCCTAATTCTTGTAGGTTATCTAAAATAATTTGATTTTTTTCAATATCTTTATATTCTACTGTACTTAATAGTCTTTCAATATAATTATTTAATTCTTTATTATCTTCAATAAATTTACATAATTTTATATATTCAATATTCATTTTAATTCCTCCTTTATTTTATTTCTCTATATTTGTTTTTTAAAAGTAATTTCTTTTCTTCTCTGTATTCTTTTAAATCATTATAATCATATAAGTATGAGTAATTATTATCTATTCTTATAAGTTCTCCAAGTAACATACAAGCAGCTAAAGCTGCACCAAATCCGTAGAAACCTGAGGCTAAAGCAGTAAGTGCTGTAATTAAATCAGGAATATTATCTATTTTTTCAGAAAGGGTTCTTAGTAAAGCAAATGCCAAAGTATCACTTATTCCTGCTTTAATTAAACAATCAATTATATCTTCTTTAACCATTTTCTTAAAGTCTGCTTTTTCATGTTCATAAACTCTAGTTGTGCTCATAATCCACCTCCTTGGTCTTATCTATAAAAAAAGACAAGACCTATTATTTCAATAAGTCTTGTCCGAATTGCTTCTTATATTCCGGGTATTACCGAATGACGAAATATAACGTTTAAGGACTACTCCCTCAATTGATGTGTAAATTATACCACAAAAGTGTCAATTTGTCAATTAAATCTTAACTACTTCTACTTCGTTACCATGTTCTTTAATGATATCAATTAAGTCATTTGCTTTAACAAATACAGTAGCAGTATTATCATTTGGATGAATTCCAACTATTGCTTTATTTACTGTAAAAGCTTTGTCTAAGAAGAATTTTACTTTACATTCTTTATCATTTAACAATCCAAATGGAGATACACTACCAGGTATTAAATTAAGTATTTCCATCAAATCATTTTCAGATACGAAACTTAATTTACGAGTGTTATGATCTTCCCTAAATTTCTTTAAATCTACTCTCTTATCATCTTTAACTGTAATTAAGTAATAATTTTGTTTTTTATCATCTCTAACAAATACATTTTTAGCATCTGCATCTGGATATGGTAATTTTACTTTAGCTAAATCTTCCATGTTCCAAACAGCTTCATGTTCTACTATTTCGTGCCATACTCCTTTTTCTTCTAATAAATTATAAATATCTTGTTTATTCATAAAAAATCTCCTTTTTAAGTAATTACAATAATTGTATTACTTAAATAAGAAGATTTCAATACTATTACTTTAGTTTTTCCATTATTTCTTTTGCTGCATTCTTTCCAGCTTCCATAGCAAGTATAACAGTAGCTGCTCCTGTTACAGCGTCTCCTCCAGCATAAACATTCTTTAGAGATGTTTTCGTACCATCTACTACAATTAATCCTCTATCACTTAATTCTATATCAGAATGCTTTAATGCTTCATGATTTGGACTAGTACCTAGAGCCATGACAACCATATCACATTTAACAACATGATTAGAACCTTCTTCCTCTACAACACTACGTCTTCCATCTTCTCCAGGTTCACCTAAAACCATATTAACTATTTCCATACCTGTAACATTATTATTATCATCAGTAAGTATTTTTACTGGATTCTTTAATAAATCAAATTTGATTCCTTCGTCTTTAGCATGTTCTACTTCCATTTTACGAGCAGGTAACTCATCCATACTTCTTCTATACATGATATGGGCATCTACTCCTAATCTCTTTAGACTTCTAACAGCATCCATTGCGACATTTCCTCCACCAATAACGTAGGCTTTTTTACCTACTTTAACAGGCGTTTTAGAGTCTTTTTTGAATGCTCCCATAAGATTAATACGAGTTAATATTTCATTAGCAGAGAATACACCATTAGCATCTTCTCCTTCTATTCCCATAAACTTAGGAAGTCCAGCACCAGTTCCTACAAATACTGCATCATATTCTTTTTGTAGTCTCTTAATAGTTAAAGCATTTCCTACTGGTACATCAGTAAGTATTTTTACTCCTAGTTTCTTTAAACTTTCTACTTCTTTGGCAACTATTGCTTTTGGTAATCTAAATTCTGGAATACCATAAGTTAATACTCCTCCAGCTTTTTGAAGTACTTCATAGACTGTAACACTATAACCTGCTTTAGCAAGATCTCCTGCACATGTAAGTCCTGCTGGTCCACTTCCTACAACAGCTACTTTCTTACCATTCTTTTTAGCTGGTTTTACACTATTAAATTCATTAATGATAGCTTGATCAGCAACATATCTTTCTAGTGATCCTATCGCAATAGCATCTCCTTTTAAACCTTTTACACACATTGCTTCACATTGTTTTTCTTGTGGACAAACTCTTCCACATACTGCAGGTAATGAAGAAGACTTTGAAATAACTTCATAAGCTTCCTTTAAATTACCTTCACGAATAGCTTTTATAAACTCTGGAATGTGTATACTTACTGGACATCCTTGCATACATCTAGGATTAACACATTGAAGACAACGACTAGCTTCAGCTAAAGCTTCTTTATCATTATAACCAAACTCTACTTCTTCAAAGTTAGTAACTCTTTCTTTTGGATCTTGTAATCTACCAATTACTTTCTTATCTTCCATCTAAGCTACCTCCTTTGCAAGTCTCTTCTTCATTTCTTCCCATTTGATTGCTTCTTCTTCTTTATAAATATTCATTCTCTTTAAGGCTAAGTCAAAATCAACTTTATGTCCATCAAATTCAGGTCCATGAATACAAGCAAATCTTGGTTTTCCATCAACTTCACAACGACATGCTCCACACATACCACTACCATCTACCATTAATGGATTCATACTAACAATAGTTGGAATATTATATTCTTTAGTTAAATTACAAACATTTTTCATCATAATAACAGGTCCAATAGCTACTACTATGTCATAATCTTTAATTCTATCCTTTAAAATATCAGTAACAAAACCTTTAGTTCCAAATGATCCATCATCAGTAGCATAACTAATCTTATTACATACTTTTTCTGTTTCTTTACGTATTAATAATAAATCTACATTTCTAGAGCCATAAATAATATCTACTTTGAAACCTTTACTCTTTAAATACTTAACTTGTGGATAAACAGGGGCAATTCCTACACCACCAGCTACATAACAAATTCTCTTACCCTTAAATTCTTTTGGATTAGCACATATTTCATTCGCATTACCAAGTGGCCCTGTAACACTAAATAATTCATCTTTAATAGTAGTTAATTCTTCAGTAGAAGCACCAATAACTTGATATATTAATTTTAAAATACCTTTTTCTTTATCATAATCATAAATAGTTAAAGGAATTCTCTCACTATCTTCATGTGCCATTACTATTACAAATTGTCCAGGTAAACAATTCTCTACTACTAATGGAGCTTTTACTTTCATCTCATATGAATTAGAACTAATCTTCTTATTGTAATAAACTTTATACATATTACCCCTTCTTTCCTTTTAATCCATTTATCATATTACTTAACTTTATAAAATAACCTTGGTCTACACTAAATACAAAGTAAAATATACCTAATATGATATTAATAATATTAAATGTAAGTACTAATAATAAAGCTGCGATTATACCAGTAACTTTAACAGATTCTTTCTTCTTTATATAACCAACTATAGTAAGTATTAAGGCTATTACTTGTCCAACAATAAATATAACTTCTAATAGATCTAATTTACTAGGATCTTTAATTATACCTAAGATATTTACCAATAAACTAATAATTAATACTATTACTGTCACAAGAATAGCTCTTTTTATAAACTTAGGATCTTCATAATTATTTTTAAATTCTAGTGAAGAACTTAATTCTTTAGGAACATATTCTTTTACTTCTTCTTTCTTTTGAACAATACCAGTTAATTCATTATCATTTATTTTAACAATAGGTTCCCATTTACCTCCTAGTGAATGAGCTTCTATTCCACAATAAACTTCATATGTATTATTTAATTGTAATCTAATACCTGGTGCATGTCTTTTAGCCATGGTAATTACTTCTTGATCTGCAATGAAATTAGTTCCTTTGAAGAAAATAATCTTACCATCTAAGACAAATCCCCTAACTATATTTTCATAGTTATTAGGATCTAATCCTAGAGAACTATACCATTCACGATGATCCATATTACCTTCAGTTAAATACTTAACTTGATCATCAATTATCATAAATAGAATTCTATCATTCATGACATACCACCCTATTATTAATTATACAAAAAAAATAAGAGTATTTCTACTCTTATTTATTAATTTTTAGTACCAAAACGGTTGAATGGAAAAATAATTAAATTAGTTTTTCCAAGAATATCTTTTTTCTTAAATGATCCAAATACTCTACTATCCATAGAATTAGTACGATTATCTCCTAAAACAAAGTAAGAATTCTTTTCTACTTTATATTTGAAATCATCTGTCTTAGCTTTACCATAATTATCTTTTATTAATTTATTATTAATATATAATTTATTATTCTTATATTCTACTTTTTCTCCAGGAAGACCTATAACTCTTTTAATAATATATTCATTATCTTCTTTTATTACTACAATATCAAATCTTTTAATATCATTAAAATAGTAAGCTGAATTATTTAAAATCATTATATCTCCATGATGTAGAGTATTCATCATACTTGTACCATTTACTTTTACTGGTGACATTACATATCTTTTAAATAGAATTACTAGAATAATTATTAATAAATATGGTAAGTATTCTTTAATAAACTTTTTCATTATATCAACCCCATAACAAAAATAAGGCCTTGGCCTTATTCTTATTGTTGTCCTCTTTCTTTAATACGATATCCGCCAACCATACCTTTAAGGAATTTAAGTTTAGCTCTTCTAACTTTTCCTTTACGTACTACAGTAATTCCAGCAACTTTTGGTGAGTGGATTGGGAAAGTTCTTTCAACTCCTACACCACTAGAGATTTTACGTACAGTGAAAGTTTCAGAAACACTTCCACCTTTACGAGCAACTACAACACCTTCGAAAGCTTGGATACGTTCTCTCTTACCTTCGATAATCTTAACGTCTACTCTTACAGTATCTCCTACACGAAACTCTGGAATATTAGGATTAATTTGTCTTTCATTAATTTTGTCTATAACGTTCATATTCTAAGTCTCCTCTCTATATATATTTACAAATGATCATAATTAAGTAATCATCCTTAACAAGCGGATCATTCCCACTAGACGTATAAAATTATATCACATTTCTTAAAAAAATCAAGAAAAAAGAGAAGAATTAATCTTCTTCTCCTACTAAACTAACTTCATTCATATCAGTATAAATATCTTTGTGTAGATTAGTTTGTATAATTACATAAGTAAATGTGATTACTACAACTACTAATAAAGCTATTAATAATGAAGCATTTTTAGAATTCAAAAAACCCATGTAATTTCACCTTCTCCCTTATAAGTCAGAATCTTTTAATACGTATTTGAATGCCTTTGATTCATCTTCTACAACAAATTCACTTTTAACTGGATTTATTTTAGAATAAATAATAGGTTGATTCAATAAGTGCCTTGCATCTAATAATTCATTAAAATTAGCAACTTTAATAATCTTTTTAGTAGCTTCTACTACATATCCATCTTTAGCATTAACAATATCATCATCATGTTCTTTTAATATCTTATCAAGTAATTTATCATATTCGCTTCGATTATTTACTACTTTAAGAACTAATCTAGTAGTTCTATATAAGATTATTAATGAAGTAACAATTAATATAGTTGCAATTACAGCACATAAAGAATTATAGTCATTCCAGCCCTTATTGTCAAGTTCTATCGACTTATTTAAGTTACTTAGAGCACTTTTTCTAATTTGAAATGAATTCTCATTTAATGGGATTGTGACAGATGCGACATTAGTAGTTTCTTCATCAGTATCCAAGTATAGAGCAACTTCTACATCAGCTTCAGCATTTTCAGCATTAGCTCCATACTTATCAGCATTTTGAGTAACTAAATCGTTATAATGATCATAATCTATATTAATATTATTATCAAAGAATATACGATCAGATATATCACTTATAGAAGTTCTTTCTACTAAAACATCTTCATTCTTATATAATACCTTAGTATTATTATCTTTATCAAATATCTTTGTAATTGCGACTATATGATATGCAATATCATATGGAATACTCTTTGAATAATCCATATTATATTTAAATAATATATTTATAAAATTAGCAGTGCTTTTATCATAATTTAATCCTTCATCTAAACATTTACTATCATAGAAAGTACTAGGATTATTTGTTTCACATACACTATAATTTGCTTCTGTTATTTCATTGTAAGTAACAATATCTTTTTTATTACTACCAAGAGCTAAATATATGAAATAACAAGCTGTTGAAAATAGTGCTAAAATAATTACTATTCTAACTGCTATTCTAGTTTCAAAACTAATATATTTTTTTCTATTTTTAAATTCTTCAGTTCTATCTAATTCTTCTCTAGGTGGTACTTTTCTAGGATTCTTAAGACTAGCTTCAACTAAATCTTTTAGTGATTTAGTCTCAAACTCTTTTTCATGCATTTCTTTAAATGAAAGTTCTTTCTCATTAGAAACACTATCTTCATCAGTAATAAAAACGAACTTATTATCCTTTTTATTCTTATCCATGTATTAATCACCACCATAACACACAATACTCTACTACCCCATCATGATATAAAAAGTATAACACACTTTCTTCTTTTTAAAAACACTTTTTCTAAATATTTATAAAATAAATTAAACTAAAAAGAAGCTATCTGCTTCTTTTATTTGAATCCATATATTCTAAATAACTTTCTCTAATTTGAATCTCTTTTTTAGTTAGTTCTTTTTGAAATAAAACAAGTTGTTTAGACATTTTCTCTATTTCTTTTTTCTTTAAAAAATCACGATATTTATTCTTAATTATTAATCTAAATTTTTCTATTTGATTAAGAGCTTCTCTACAAGTTTCTCCATCATCATCTTCATCTAATACAGCTTCTGTTAAATACTCTATAAGTTTATCATATTTTTTCATTACTTTCTTTGAAACTAAAGGATTAGCTAAGTTCTTATTCATTATTTTAATCTTTCTAATCTTATTACCTTCTATTTTAAACACTTTATCATTAGAAGCCATAGGAAAACCATTAATACTAATTATATCTATTATCTTCCCTTTAGTTTTCTTTTCTCTTACAGAGTACATAACACCACCTACTTATCTAATAAATCTGGTCTTTTTTCTTTAGTTATTCTTAAACTTTCATTATAACGATATTCTTCTATTTTTTTATGGTCACCTGATAGTAATACTTCCGGTACTTCCATACCTTCATATACTCTTGGTTTAGTATATGTTGGGTAATCTAATAAATTACTACTAAAAGAATCTTCTATATAACTTTCTTCAGTTATAACTCCAGGTAATAATCTTGTGATTGAATCTATAAGAATCATCGCAGGTATTTCTCCACCTGTTAATATATAATCACCTATACTTATTTCCATATCACAAATAGATCTAATTCTCTCATCAAAACCTTCATAATGGCCACAGATAATTATTAAATGTTCTTCTTTTGATAAGTTATAAGCCATATCTTGTTTATAAACATTTCCTCGAGGAGTCATTAGAATTACTTTAGAATTATCTTTTCTTAAATCTTTTACACAATCAAATATTGGTTGGCAAGTAAGTACCATTCCAGCTCCTCCACCATATGGAGTATCATCTACTTTATTATGTGGATCTTTAGTATAATCTCTAAAGTTAACTAAATTAACTTCTACTTTTTTCTCATCAATAGCGCGTTTTAGAATTGATTCACTAAGTACTCCTTCAAACATATCAGGAAATAATGTTAAAACATCTATTTTCATTTTACATCCCCTCTATTAATTCTACTATTACTTCTTTATTTTCTTTATTAATTTCAACTATCATTGGTGAATTCATAGGAATTAATACTTCATGATCAAACTCAACACGTAATATTTTATTAGATTCACTTGCGGAAAAGATTTCTTTTATTATTCCTTTTTTACCATCTTTTGTCAATACAGTATACTTAATTAAATCTTCATCTAATATTTCATTATTATTTAAATCTAATTTATCTTTATCATAATATACATCTTTTTTTAAAAGAAATAATACTTCATTTATATCATGATAATCATCTAAAGTAACCATATCAAAGTTTTTATGAACACGATAACTTTTTATAATATATTCTTTATCATCAATAATTAAACTATTACCTACTTTAAATACTTTATCTTTGAAATCAAAGTTACTTTTAATTTTTAATTCACCTTTAATACCATGAGTAGATACAATTTTACCAATATAAATTTTATTCATATTATCTCCCCAATTCATATAATAAAATACTACAAGCAACTCCTACATTTAAGCTTTCACATTCTTCATTCATAGGAATATATAAATTCTTATCACATAACTCTTGAATATGTTTTTTTACTCCATTGCCTTCATTACCAAGAACTAATGCATAACTAACTTTATTATTAATATTTCTAACATCTTCTCCATTAACTACATTAGTACCATATATAGTAATATTTCTATCTTTAATAATTCTAATAGCTTCTTCTAAGTCCATAGTAATTATATTTATATGACAGAACATACCTTCACTAGCTCTAATTACTTTAGGATTATATAAATCAACTGTATCAGGAGATAAGATAATAGTATTAACTCCAAAAGCAACACTACTTCTAATAATAGTACCTAAATTACCAGGATCTTGTATTTCATCTAATAGTAATATTTTATCTCCAATAATTTCAGTAGAATTATTCTTTTCACAAATAGCTAAAACATTACTAGGAGATTCCATAGAAGACATCTTTTTCATAACTTCTTTGGTAACAAAATAAGTATCATCTCTATCTACAAATTCATCTTCTACTAGAAATAAATCTTTAACGATACCCGCTTTTTCTGCTTCTTCTACTAAATGTTCAGTTTCAACTACAAAAGTATTAGTTAAATCACGATACTTCTTACTTTGTAATTTTACTACTTCTTTTACTTTATTATTTTCTAAACTAGTAATTATCATTAGAACTCCTTCATTTCTTCTTTATATTTCTTATAATCAGGCATATTTTCTTCTACTAATTTCCAAAATCTACTAGAGTGATCACCATGTATTAAATGACTTAATTCATGAATAATAACATAGTCTAAATAACTAATATCTCTCTTAATAAGTTCTAGATTTAAAGTCATTACATGTGTACTTACATTACATACACCCCAACGAGTAGTCATCTTTCTAATTCTAAGTCTTGGATATGGAATAGACTTAGTAAATCTTTCATAATTATAATCTAATCTTTCTTGAAATAATTTCTTAGCTTGTTTCTTATACCAAGCATCTATATCAAAATCATGATTTATATATACTTTATCATCACTAAAAGTAATACCTTTATTATCAGAATAAATAACTACATATTGTTTTCCTAAATAGAAAAAACCAGTATTATTCTTTTTCTTTATTTCTTGTTCATCTATCATCTTACAAATCTTATCTGTATTATCTCTAAGTAAATTACGTATAGATCTCTCAGGTGTAAAATAATTAGTAGTTACTGTTATTTTTAAATCTTTTTTAACGCGAATATAAGTATTTTTTTGACCTTTTTTTCTTTCAATAACTACTTCATAATCCTTATTATTATATTCAAGATGCATATTACCACCACATCTATATTTTACAATAAATGTATAAAAAAATAAAGACTAGTAAACTAGTCTTTATTATTCATTAGTTCTTTCAAAACCTAAATATTTATATTTATTTTTATCTATTACTTCAAAACTATAGGTATATTGTTCTAGCTTTTTAGCATTAGTTTTTGCATATTCTATTATTTTTTCATTAGTTGTATAATCATCTGTTGTTACATTGTCTTTTCCTATTAAATCTTCAATTTTACCTAATGGTTTAGTTTCAGATTCAGCATCAGTATAGTCTTTATATAAGTTATCCATAGCAGCAAATATAACAACTGTTGTGATCCTTAATACATTCTCTTTCATTTCAGCTTTTATTATTTCTTCTGTAGCTAGTATAGCACTAGTTCCTCCACAACCATTATTTGTACCAATATATTGTTTCTTATCAGCGTCATAAGTATAATCTTGAATACAAATATCGTATATTTTCTGACCAGATGTATATGCTCCTTCACCAAATATTTCTTCATAGGCTTCTTTTACATTATTTTCTGATACTATGTATTGATTTGGTGTATTTCCTGTATTAGCACGTAAAGCAAATATATTAGAAGCAATTAAACCTTTATATTCATCACTCATTTCACTTACACTTAGCTTTTTAGAAGAATACAATGTCTTATCTACTCCAAATGTAGCGACACGTGTATTATTAAATGCCTCTTGTATTCTATCATCAATATCTATTTCTTCCCAACTAGGAGTCTTTTCTTCAGTAGGTTCTGTTTCTTTTTGATTCATATTTGGCAAAACAAATACTCCAATGATTGCGATTAAAATTAGTATTACTAAAGCAGCAATCAAAATTATGAATATATTTTTTTCCTTTTTTCCCTCACCAATATTTATTTCTTCTGAAGTAGATTGTACTGGTGGAATAATTATTTGTTGAACAGGAATCTGTACTGTTGGGGCTGTTTGTACAGTTGATTGTGCTGGAGGAGTTTGAGCAATATTATGTGAATCAACCGTAGCACCTACAGCTTGCCCTATTTCTTCTGGGGATATAGTTTTAACATTATTTTCATTATTATCCATAAGACACACTCCTCTAGTTTAATAATAACAAATACCATTTAAAAATAAAAGAGATATTTTAGTTTTTTACATTAATATCTCTTTTTTAAATCTGTTAATTTTTTTATTTTTACGTAATTATTACTATGAACATCATCTTTATCATATAAAATAGATTCTATTCCATGTACTCTTGGTCCATTATAATCTTTACTAATACTATCTCCTATTACTACACATTCTCTTGGATCATAATCACCTATAGCTCTAAGAAATGCCATTGGATGAGGTTTTAATTGATACTCACCAGTTAACACTTCATCAAAATAATCAAAAATATCAGCATTCTTTAATCTTTGTATTTGAGCAGAACCATACCAATTAGTTAATACTATTAAACTCTTATCTTTACTCTTTAAATAGTCTAGTACTTCAATTACACCATCTTCCATAGTATCAGCTTCACTACGCATTGTATGTGCCCATTCTCTAATAATTTCTGGTGTAAAAGCTAACCCTGTCTCATTAACTAAATATTCACTTAATACTTGATCATTATATCTAGGATAAATAGTTTCATATTCATCTAATAATTTACCTATGTTTTCCATCAACCAAGTGGTATTATCTTTAAACTTAGGTTCAAATAATTTTCTCTCTACCAATTCATAATTACATGTTAGTAATGTCCTATCTAAATCAAAAATAAATCTCTTCTTCTCCATCTATATCACCCTGTTTGTAAGAAGATATTATAGCACAACGAGGGTCTTTTAACAATAAAAAATTACTTACTAAACAGTAAGTAATTCTTCTTCTTTTTCTTTTAATAAACTATCTATTTTTTTATTATAATCATTAACTAAATCTTGAACATCCTTTTCCATTCCCTTTTCTTCATCTTCAGGAAGTTCTGCTTTCTTAATATCTTCTAAAGCATCACGTCTATTATTTCTAACAGATACTTTAGCATCTTCAGCAAGTGCTTTTACTTGTTTAGCTAATTCTTTTCTTCTTTCTTCAGTTAGTTCTGGAATAACAATACGAATAGTTTCTCCATCATTACCAGGATTATATCCCAAATTAGAAGCTAAGATTGCTTTCTCTATATTATTTAAAGCCCCTTTATCAAATGGTTTAATTAATAATTGTCTAGCTTCTGGAACAGAAATAGTTGCTAATTGTTTAAGAGGAGTCATTACTCCATAATAATCAACATTTACTCCATCTAAACTAGAAGGATTTGCTCTACCTGCTCTAACAGTTCCAAAGCGTTTTTCTAAATTTTCAATTGTTTTATCCATTTTTTCAGTAACTTCTAAAATAATCATATCACTATCCATAATCATCTCTCCTTATGTCAATTATATTATATAAGTAAAATAAAATAAAGATTAAATTAATAAGTACATACAAAAATAATTACACCAATTACAAATATAAATAATAACATGAAAATTATACTTAAAGCTATTGTAAGATTACGTAATAATCTATTACTAATATCATCTAGTTTAGTAGCTGTTTCTTCTTTACTTTCTACTACATCAGATATTATGATATCTTGAGCATTATTAACTTCTTTAACATAATTAATATCATCTACTACGTCATTAACTTTATCATATAAACTACGCATTTCATCTTGTAGCTTATTTAGTTTTAAAGTAGACTCACTAGCTTCAGTTTTTTCTTCAGATTTTACTTCTTCCTTAGATTCTTCTTTTACTTCAACTTCAGTTTCTTCTTTTTTCTCTTCATGTTTTTCTTCTATTGGAGTTTCTTCTTTATAAACATGTTTACCAACTAGCTCTTCAGAATCAATTTGTGTTTCAACAACATCTTCTTTTACTTCTTCTGGCTCAGCCATTACAAATTTCTTTGGTTTTTCTACTGGCTTTTCTTTTCTCTCAGTTACTACAACTGGCGCTTCTTTTACTACTTTCTCTTTTCTTTCAGTTACTACAATTGCTTCTTTTACTTCTTTTTTCTCTACTTTCTTAGGTGCTTGCTTAGTTGTTTTCTTTTGAGTAGTACTTTTACTAGTAGTTATTTTTTTCTTAGTACCAGTACTCTTCTTTGAAGTGTTGTTTTTCTTAGTAGTTTTCTTTTTAGTATTAGACTTATTACTACTACTTTTCTTCGTACTAGTATTTTTACTACTATTAGTACTCTTCTTAGCTGTTTCTTTTGTAGTTACTTCTTTAACTTTTTCTTGTAGTTCTTTTTTAGATATTTTTTCTATTTTTTCTGTACTATCTTTTTTAGTAGTCTTCTCTAAATCTTTTAATTGTTTATCAATTTTATTAATTGCATTACTGGAACTCTTCTTTGCCACCACAATCATCCCCTTATTTGCGACTTATTATATCAAAAATACTGGAAAAAACAAGTATTTACTACTTGTTTTTAATAAGTAGTTCCTCCCCATTCAACAGCAGTAAATCCTCTTCTTTCAAATTTAACTAGTTTTTGTTTTGGGATAGTTACTTTCTTATCTACTTTCTTAATATGAATAACTAATCTTAATAATGAATCTGGTTTCGGATCAATATTAATCTTATTGTAACTTTCTCTCTCTTCAGTAAGTTCAAAATATACTAAGCTTTTTTCATTCTTTTCTAATACAGGTAACCAATACATTATAAATTCATTTCTTTCTTTATAGTTTAATCCTATATAAGTCAATTTACTTTCTAAGAAATGGATTGCATTCTCTTTAGTTACATAATATCCTGTACTAAAATCTGTAGTATGAACTTTTTTTTCATCCCAGTATAAGGCATAATACTTTTTGTTGTTTTTATCTATTAAATCTCCATTTGATTTAGCTTTTACTTCCCATTTATCAATGTATTTTGGATAAGTAGTTTCTAAATATTCAGGATGTTCAAAAGTTACAGTTACATCAGTAGTTTTCTTTGGATATAAGTAAAGAATTGGTTTTTCTACTAAAACTTCATAAGTTATATCATCTTTTACTTCGCCTTTTTTAGTACTAGGATCATATACCACTTCTGTACATCCAATACTTTTTTCGTCTTTTTCAAATGAGAATATTACACCAGCATTATATTCATAAGCGGAAATAAATCTACCTAGTTCTATTTTTCCATAATCATATAATACTTTCCCATCCGTATTAACCATCTTAATATCTTTTTTATCGTTAACTAAAACATATCTACCACTAGCAATACCATATATTTCATCATATTGATCTTTCAAATATTCATTATTAGATAAATCTAAAATATGACCTTTACCATTATCATCCACTACCCATAAATAGTTACCACTTATTAACATAGTTTTATAACTTACAGGTATTATAACTTCTCCTGTTTTATAATTAATAACCCCAAAATATTCTCCATCATTAACCGCAACTTTATCTAACTCAAGTGGTTCTATATAAAACTGTGGTCCACTTACTCCATATGATAATCTAGGAGCAATTATCTTATAACTATGATTAACTACTCTTTCACGAGTATTAAGATTATAAATTCCCCACATATCATTGATTTCTACCGCAACATATGAAGTATCCATTATTCCTGCATTTTTAATTGGTAAGATATTTGTATAATTTAATGGATTAAGGGCCTTCAAACCTGTTTTAAAGTTAATCATATGAACTTTATTATCAGAATCAACATAATAAACATAGTCAGATCCATATTCACTTAATAATGATAATTCACTATATGTACCTTCAATACTAATTTCATGTATATCATAGTTATCTTTATAAGGAGGTTCTTTTAAAGTAGCCCTCTTTGTTTCTTTATTAACATATACTCTTACTTTTTTACCAGTCTCTGGTACAACTTTTTTTTGCTTTTTACCATATGAATATTTAGTTCTTTGTTTATCAATACTACACTTATTTAAATATACTTCACCATCTTCATATATTTCGTGTTCACTACAAACTACTTTATAATCAAAATCTACTAATTTAATAGCATCAGAATAATCAAGTAATTTTTTGTCTTTTTCATAGTTTATAGCAACAACAATTTTTAATGCATCACCGTAATCTTCAAGTATTTCTTTTTGTTCACTAGGACTTAGTTTGTCTTCTGCTTCTACATCAATTGTTTCTTCTTTCTTACTTCCTAGTAATACAAGGATTAATATTAATAATAATACTCCTATGACAGAACAAATAATAATTATTTTTTTCTTTTTACTTAGTTTTTCTTTATTCTTTTCTTCTAATCGCTCTACTCGAGACTCTTTTTCTTCAGTAGGTTCTTCATCTAATACTTCTACTTCTTCTTTTTCAACCTCTTCTGCTTCTTTAGCTTGTTCTTCTTCAATACGTTCTACTCGAGTCTTTTTAGGTTCTTCTTCTACTTCATTATCCTCAGGTATATCTTCTATTTTATCAATCTTTTTTGTATCTCCATCTTTAATATCATCAAAAACAAATTTACGATCTATAATTATTTCTCTTTCTTTGTCTAAATTTTTTTCTTTCTTTACTTCTTCAGTCTTCTTTAATTGGTTAATTTGTCTATCAAGTTTATCAATATCTTCTTTATTATCCATAAACTTCACCTCTATGCTTGCATTATACCATACAAACAAGTAAAAAAGTGTACACGTATGTACACTTTACAAAGTCTTTTACAATAATTTACATATTCATTTGAGCAGCTACTTCTTCAGCAAAGTTTTCTTGTTTCTTTTCAATTCCTTCACCTACTGAGTAACGTACCATTGAAACAATTTCTCCACCAGCATTCTTAACATAATTTTTAACATTAAGACTTGAATCTTTAATGAAGTCTTGTTCCTCTAAACAAATTTCTTTAAAGAATTTATTTAATCTACCTGTAGCCATCTTATCTAAGATTTCCTCAGATTTCTTAGCATTCTTTTCATCGTTTTTCATTTCGCTCTTAATCATTTCTTTTTCATGTTCAACCATTTCAGCTGGAACACTATCTCTATTAACAGCAACTGGACTCATAGCACATACTTGCATAGCAACATCTCTAGCGACATCTCTATCAGCGCCTTTTAATACTACTACTGAAGTGATTTTTCCACCCATATGTGAATAAATTCCAAATACTTCATCATCAGATTTAGTAATTCTTTCAAAACGTCTAAATGAAATTTTTTCTCCGATTGTAGCTGTTTCTTCAACTATTCTTTCTGCAACTGTCTTACCATCTTCTAATTTAACTTCTTTTGCTTCTTCATAATCTTTACAATCACTAAACATTAAAGCATCTCTTAATTCTTTAGTTAAATCAATAAACTTTTCATTCTTAGTAACGAAATCAGTTTCACAGTTTACTTCAAAGATAATAGCTTCATTATCATTAGCAGCACCTATTGTTAAACCTTCTGCTGCAATTCTTGATTCTTTCTTAGCTGCTTTAGCTATACCTTTTTCTCTTAACCAATCTATAGCTTTATCCATATTTCCTTCACAAGCATCTAGAGCTTTCTTACAATCCATCATTCCAGCGCCTGTTTTTTCTCTTAATTCTTTTACATCACTTGCACTAAACATAATTATCCTCCTTTATTCAACATCTATATTATACATAAAAAGGAATGATAAATCCACTCCTTTTAATAAGTAAAATTATTTAGTTAAAGCTTCAATAATTTCTGCTTTCTTCATAGTAGAATATCCTTTAATTCCTGCTTCTTTAGCTTTTGCTTTTAAATCAGCTAAAGTAAGTTTTGTTAAATCTTCTTCTACTTTTTCTTCTTTCTTTTCTGCTTTTTTCTTTGGTGCTTTCTTTTCTTCTTTAACTTCTTTTACTTCTTCTTTTTCAGAAGCTTCTTTTTTCTCAACCTTTACTGCTTTTTCAGTCTTTTCTGCCTTTTCAGCCTTCTCAGCCTTTTCCTTTTCAGCTTTCTTTTCTTCTTTAACTTCTTTTTCTTCAACTTTTTCTGAAGCTTTATTCTTATCATCTTCACTAATATAATCAATTACTTCATTTCCATTTACTTCAGCAATTGCATTAGTTAAAACTCCAATTAATAATTTAACTGAACGAACAGCATCATCATTACCAGGAATTACATAATCAACCATATCTGGATCACAGTTAGTATCTACGATACCAAATACAGGAATACCTAAGATACGTGCTTCTTTAATAGCGATTTCTTCTTTACGAGGATCAACTATTACCATAGCTTGAGGCATTTTCTTCATATCACGAATTCCTCTTAAGTTTTTATTTAATTTTTCATATTCTTTTTTAATTTGGATAACTTCTTTTTTAGGTAATGCTTCAAAAGTACCATCAGTTTCCATAGTTTCAATATCTTCCATTCTTCTAATTCTAGAACGGATAGTTTTAAAGTTAGTTAAAGTTCCACCTAACCATCTTTCATTTACGAAATACATGTTAGTTCTTGTAGCACATTCTTCAGCAGCTTCTTGAGCTTGTTTCTTAGTTCCTACAAATAAAACTTTTCCTTCTTTTTCAGCTATTTCTTTCATAGCTTCATAAGCTTCTTCTAATTTTTTAACAGTTTTTTGTAAATCGATAATATAAATATCATCTCTTGTAGTGAAGATATATTCCTTCATCTTTGGATTCCATCTTCTCTTTTGATGTCCAAATTGAACACCAGCTTCTAATAAATAATTCATTGATACAACAGTCATTTTTTAATCTCCTTTTCGTTTAATCTTCTACTAGTTTCTAAAACTTATCACCATAAGGCACTAGATAAGTAAATTCACTAATATGTTTATTTTTATTTAGATAAAGCTTCAATGATTTCAGCTTTCTTCATACCAGTAACACTAATCTTCTTTTTAGCAGCAACTTCTTTTAATTCAGCTACTGTCATTTTAGAATAGTCAACCTTTTCTTCTTTCTTTTCTACTTTTTTAGTTTCCTTTTTAACTTCTTTCTTTGCAGTTTCTTTCTTAGTTGTTTCTTTTTTAGCAGTAGCTTTCTTAGCACCACCAATAGTTACTTCATTACCTGTAACTTCTGTAGCAGGTTTAATCTTTCCAGCTTTTCCATCTTTAGCTACTTTAACTAATTCAGCAAATGCTTTTGGATCATTAATAGCGATTTCTGATAACATCTTTCTATTAACTTCAACACCAGCCTTAGTTAAACCTTCAATAAATCTAGAATAAGAAATATCATTTAATCTACAAGCAGCATTGATTCTTGTGATCCATAATTTTCTGAAATCTCTTTTCTTTTGTCTTCTATCTCTAAAAGCATATTGTCCAGAATGCATTAATTGTTCTTTAGCTGTTTTATATAATCTATGTTTACTTCCGAAATAGCCTTTAGCTTCTTTTAATACTTTTTTATGACGAGCTTTTGTAACTGCTCCACTTCTAACTCTTGCCATGTCTCTTCATCCTCACTTTCTAGATTAAATTAAATTCTTTAATCTGTTTTGATCTGCCTTACTAAGGTTAGATCCCTTTCTACAACTTCTATTAAAGTTTGCACTTTTAGCACCAGTATTATGTCTACTTCCTGGTTTACCTATTTTAATATCATTTTTACGTTTTTTGAATACTTTTGCAGTACCTTTATGTGTCTTAATTTTTGGCATATTCTTTCCTCCTCAATTTATTTTTTTGGTATTAACATCATTGTCATAGTTCTTCCATCTAATTTAGGATGTTGTTCGATATCAGCATAATCTTTTACTCGATCAGCAAATCTTTCTAAAACTTCTTTTCCTAATTCAGTGTGAGCCATTTGACGTCCTTTAAAACGAATTGTAAGCTTAATCTTATCTCCCTTTTCAAGATACTTAGTAGCATTTCTAAGCTTAGTTTCAAAGTCCCCTACATCAATAACAGGTGATAAACGATACTCTTTAATTTCACTCATATTAGCTTTTTGTCTCTTTAAAGCCTCTTTTTGTTTCTTTTGCTTCTCATAACGGAACTTATTATAATCCATTACTTTACAAACAGGTGGATTAGCATTAGGACTAATTAATACTAAATCTAAGGCAGCATAACTAGCCAAAGTTAAAGCATCATTAATAGACTTTACTCCCACTTGTTCTCCATTAGGTCCAATAACTAATACTTCTGGAACCTTTATCTGTTCGTTAATCAACATGTTATTATTATCCTTTGCGATATTTAACACCTCCATAAATAAGAAAAGTGGATATATAATCTATACCCACTTAAAAACCACAATAAAATATAATTATTTTCTCTTGGCTTTTTACCTATCGCTACTGGCAATCAGGTGGATATAAATCACTTTCCTCATTTCAACTAGTAATATTCTAGTAAATAATTAACTATTTGTCAACATTTTTATTTACTTTTCTTACTATTATTAGGTCTATTTTGTTCAAATCCTGTAATAGATAAGAAATATTGATAAATATCGTCTCTTTTAACAACTTGTTTATTTTCAATTAAATTGTTTCTGAACTTAATAAATCTTCTGAAGAACATATCTACATAAGCATGTTCGTCATCAATATTAGCTTTAATTTTACTATCACTTCTAGGATTAAAATCTATTTCATATCTTCTAACATCTTCTTTAAAAGTTGCGATATGACAAAAATCTTTATTAAGAGATTTTAGATACTCTTCCATTGTTTTACCATTAAGCTTACTAGTTTCTATTAAAACTTTTTCTACATCTTCTTTATTACATACAATTGCTGAAAGATATTTATTATAGTCTTCTCCATCCTTTAATGTAACTTGTCCATAAACAATTTCTTGATCCTTACCTGTTACATATTCACATAAATCTTTTGTAACAGCAATAACATCTATATACGGAATCTTACTATTAACTTCCATACTATCCCTCCAAGTACAGCATATAATATCACAAAAAAGTAAAAACTACAAGTTCTTACTTTTTATCACATATATTTATAAAATAGTCTATTAATTTTTTAGAATTATCATCAAAGTCATAACTAATTTCAGGATGCCATTGAATACCAATATTAAACTTCTTATCTTTTAATTCTACACCTTCTATTAAACCATCTTCACTAGTAGCATTAACAATATATTCATTATTAACATCTACATAATAATTATGAAAACTATTAACCATTATCTCATCCTTTTCAAGTATCTTATATAAATAAGAATCTTTCTTGAGTTGTACTTTATGTGTCAATATATCGTCATTATCTTGAAAGTGGTTCTTTGATTCAATCTTTGTAGGTTTAAAATCTCTATCATAGTAACATAGTAATTGCATACCTAAACATATTCCTAGAGTTGGTATATCTCTTTCAATGCATCTTTTTACTAAATATTGATCATATGGAGTTATTTTATTCCCACCTGGAAATATTATTCCATCAACCATATCTAGATATTTTTCAATATCTTCTTTTTCTTTTTCAGTTAACTCAGGGTATTCATTATAATGTGTATCCATATAATCAACATCTTGTACTTGAACTATAGGTATTACAAACCCACCTGCTTTTTGAACACACCGTCTTATCTTCTCCCCTAAAAACAAAATACATCTACCATCAGGCAATCTATTATACTTTAAAGGAATTCCTATTTTAACCATACTATCACCATTTAAATTATAGCAAAAAAAAGAAGGTAGAACAATCCACCTCTTCTTACCCTATTCGGAAAGCTGGCGATACTCCAATAGTACTATCAGCATCACGATAATCCCAATCTCCTCCACTACGTACATAGAAGAAACAACTTGTAGAACCGAAATTGTGGGCTGAACGCAACCACCACATAGAATTTGATCCATTATATTTTTTTATTACATCTAAATAATTGTTTGTAGTAACACCTTTGATACTATAATAGTCTAATTGTCTTGTCTCTGCTTCTGCGCTGTCTTCATTGATTATACTAGATGTTCCTTCTTTTCCCCATACCTCTTTAGTACTAAGTAAGTATAATTTATCAGTTGAAGTGAAATTGACCTCTCCAGCAGTTATTCCATGTCCTGATACTACTGCTGTATCTATTATTCCGTTCCATAATTCGGATGGTAGTGCACTATATATATCATTATTTACATATGTTCTCATTTCACTTGCTGGCCAACCTCCAACATTTGTATATGTTGAATTCATTACATGTGTCGTAATTATATCTGCAAATTCTAAGACAAATCCACAGGCACTTTGTGAGAATCCTGCTGTAGAGCATTCTGCTGGTGTACTCATATTGGCTATTCTTAACGTGTGTGTTCCAAATATTCCCATATCTATTGTCTTTGTATCTCCCACATTATAATTATTTGTATTTCCAGAACGAACATTATTAATTATTACTTCCCAGGGATGACCTGAAAACGAATGATCAATCGTTACTGCACTATCATCTGCCTGCGTATAAGTCATACCAAATGATACATTATACGATTGATCCTCAATTGGATAATTTGTTTTATCTTCATTTTCAATATAGCTAAATCTTACTTTTAAACTTTCTGTTGCACCTGCTTTTAACTCTTGCTTATTCTCCAACTCTACTCCATCACTATATGTTCCTTTATATTCTAAGTATTTCTTTTGTGCTGTAGTTAGTGTTGGTTCAAGAGAAAAGCTATCTATCATCGCATCCATTGTACCTTGGTTTGTTACATCTACACTAAATTCATAATAGTCTCCAGGATTTTCTAGTGTAGCTGCAAATTCTACCGTAGTAGCACTTGTGATATTAGCTGGTGTTGTCGCAGTAACTGATCCTTCTGTAACACTTAAATTAGTAAAATGCACATCCCATTTAGCTGCAGTTACATTAGCTGTTCCATTTATATTTAGATTAGTACTAATATAAGAATACCCTATTCCTAAAGATGCAAAAATGACAAAAAGAAGTATGTATAATACTTCCATTTTCTTTTTATGTTTGATTCTTTTATCAAATTTTAATCTTCTTTTAAAAGCCATATTAGCACCACCTTTAGTAGTAGCTTATATTATCTCTTCATCCTCTCTAATGTGAGATTCTTTTTTCTCTACTACTTCTTCGTTTGAAGGTTCTGTTGTTCCTTCAACATTTATTTCTTCTTGTGCTTTAGCAATTTCTTCTGGATTTATTTGGAATTTATACTCATCTTCTTTTTCTACTTCTGGTTGTACTAAATTATCGTTTACTGGATGCATTTCAACATTCTCAGGTTCTTGAGCTTTTTCTTCTTCTTTTACTTCCTCAGTCTTTTCTTCTTCAGTATTTTCTACTGTTTTCTTACGTACAGGAGAGACTTTATAACTCTTACGATTAGATAATTTAACAATAGTAGTTTTATCTATACCTTTTAACATTTCAGAATCCATATCATCTTTATCTTTTTCTTTTATACGTAGATTATTTAATTCTATTTCTACTGGAGATATTACATCATCGTTTAATTTTTCAACATAGACATAAGCTTCTTTTTCATCTAAAAGAATAAATGAACAAGATTCAGTTTGTTTTAAATAACAAATTGGTTTTCTTAATTCTAATTGAGCATCTACTAAGTCTTCCATTCTCTCTAGATTAACTATATTTCTACCCTCTAAAGATGGAACACTATTACTTTGTACTAAAATAGAATCATATGTATTTAGTAAATTTCTAACTTTACTATCATATAATTTAGTAGGATTACTACTAGTAAATAGTGAAAATACACCAAGTACACATAATATACCAGCTCCTGTAAATCCAAGAATAGCATAACCTGCATAATCTGTATTTTTAAGAACTAATCCAATTATTAATAAAGCAACAGCTCCTACTATAAATAATATTCCTTTAAGATACTTTTGCATGAAAATCACTCCTAACCATAAAATAATTCACTTAACCATACTGTAGGATAGGCGATTAAAGGAATTCTTACAATTACTACACCTTGGATATCTTTTTTTGTAACTACCTTTGAATCAACACTCTTATTAGTATCACCTTTAGTTACATAAACTGTTTTTCCTTTTTGTTTAGTAATATCCTTAATCCTATGTACAATTATTTTTTCATCTCTTTTATAAGCGATTATTTGACCTTTTTTTAATTCTTTTTTTCCATTATATTTTTCTATTATTACTGCATCACCCTTATTAATCTTAGGGCTCATTGATTCAGAACCTATACCCATCATAAAATGTGGGAAGAATCCCGATATTAAACAAGCTAAGACTACTATTATTACTGCCACTGGGACATCTAACAAAGTAAAATTAGTCTTAGTAAATATATGTTCAACTTTTTGATTTCTTTCATCTATTAAAGAGAAAGCACTTATATATATTATTATCGGCAATGATATCAATATTAATGATTGTATATATTCTCCATAATTAGGGATAACAGGTACTATGAATACATAAACATCCATTATCATACGATAGATCATTGGTATTTTATAACCCACATGATAACATAAATAACTTAATACTCCATTCTTAATTATTACTGGAATAATAAAAGTAGCACTCATTCTAAATAACTCTTCTAAATTATTAAATGGTATGCTTCTTCTTCCAATAATAATTTCAAATAAAGTAATTGCTATTGTAATTAAAACAACATATAATTTTTTATCTCTATTTGCCCATATTACTACATATCTAATTAGTTCTATTAAAGCAATTATTAATATTGGAGCACATATATTATTTAACAGTCCAACAGCTGATCTTGAATAAGCATTTTGTAGAAAACCCGTAAATAATCCCAAACCATACATGAGTGCAAATGTAATCATTAAATAGATTAATAATATTTGTGTAATATTTTGACTCATGTAATTGTTTTTACATTTTCTAAATCCCAATAATATAATAGAAACACATAAAAGTATAGCTAGAAAAGAGACATTTATCATTTCTGAATACTTCATATAGTTTGTAAATAAAAATGCTTTATAAACAATCATATATGCAACAAATAGAAATAACAAAATATAATTTTTAATACTTCTCTTTGTCATATTTTTCCCTCTATTATTCTCTTCTTTGTAATTAAATACACCTATTATCGTAATAATAGACATACATAATTACAAAGAAACTACTTCTCAGTAGTTACTTTGTATAATTTATATTTTTATTATGCTTGAACCCAGTTCATAGATGCAGTTAAATTCAAAGTTTGAGCGCTTGTTGGTAATTTATCTGCTGTTATATTACTATCAAATTCTACACGTACTTTATATTTTTTACTAGCTCCTGCTGCAATAGTTTGTCCTGCAGTTACTGCAGTACCATCAGAATTAGTAAATGAATAATTAACATAATCATCTTGAGTTGATGATACACCACTTATAGTTGGAACTGCGCTTAGTTTAGCGTCAATACTTCCACCATTTACTACATCTACAGTAAATTCATAAAAATCTCCAGGATTATTAAGATCTACTGCATAAGTAAGTGTAGTCTTTTTATCAGCTGCGGCAGCAACTGGTGCAGTAGTTGCAGTTACACTTCCAGTTGTTACTGCTACATTTTCAAAATGTACATCCCAAGTAGAAACACCAATTCTAGAAGTACCATTAATTGCTAATGTTTGTGTCAATATAGCATACCCAATTGAGACTCCTAAGACTAATAATAGTAATACTAATACACTTAAAACTTTCTTTTTCTTTTTATTATTTTTTCTCATCATAACATCCTCCTATTTTCTAATATAATTATATAATATTAATTTTTACAATGCAATTATTTTATAGCTTTTTATACCGGTTTACATAAAAAAAGAATTAAAAATTAATTCTTTCTTTTATGTATTCAATCACTTTACTTAGTTCTATTGTTTCTTGTTTCATTGTATCTCTATCTCTAATAGTAACTGTACCATTATTAATAGTTTCATCATCTATTGTAATACACCATGGTGTACCAATAGCATCTTCTCTTCTATATCTTTTTCCAATAGAACCTGATTCATCATATGTAGTCATAAAATGTTTTGATAAATCATTAAATACTTCTAGTGCTTTTTCTGAATGATATTTCTTTACTAATGGTAATACTGCAACTTTATAAGCAGCTAAACTAGGAATTATATGTAATACTTCTCTAGTATCACCCTCTGCAATCTCTTCTTCATCATAAGCATCACAAATCAATGCTAAGAATAATCTATCAACACCTACACTTGGTTCTACAACATATGGAATATATTTTTCATTTGTTTCTGGATCTAGATATCTTAATTCAGTTTTAGAATGTTTTTCATGAACTGATAAATCGTAATCAGTACGATCTGCAATTCCCCATAATTCTCCCCAACCCATTGGATATTTATATTCAATATCTGTAGTTGCTTTACTATAGAATGATAATTCTTCTGGAGAGTGGTCACGATATTTTAAATTCTCTTCTTTTAAACCAACTTCTTTTAAGAAATCCAAACATTTTTGTTTCCAATAAGCATGCCATTCTAAATCAGTATCTGGTTTACAGAAGAATTCATATTCCATTTGTTCAAATTCACGAGTTCTAAAGATAAAGTTTCCTGGAGTAATTTCATTTCTAAAAGCTTTTCCAATTTGTCCTATACCAAATGGTATTTTAGCTCTACCACTTCTTAAAACATTATTATAATTAACGAATATTCCTTGAGCAGTTTCTCCTCTTAAATATACTTTAGATGAAGAATCTTCAGTAACACCCATATGTGTTTCAAATAATAAATTAAATTGACGGATTCCAGTAAAATCACTTTTTCCACATTTAGGACAAGGAACTTTATTATCACTAATAAACTTTTCTAACTTTTTATTATCCCATCCATCTCCTGTTTCTTTTCCTTCAGTAAAGTCTTCAATTAATTTATCTGCACGATGTCTACTCTTACATGCCTTACAATCAATTAATGGATCTGAGAAACTAGCAACATGACCTGAAGCTACCCAAACTTGTGGATTCATTATAATAGCCGCATCTATTCCAAAGCTATTTCTTTCTTCTTGGATAAACTTTTTCCACCATGCTCTTTTAATATTTTCTTTTATTTCTTTACCTAAAGGACCATAATCCCAAGAATTAGCTAGTCCTCCATATATTTCAGATCCTTGATAAACAAATCCATATTGTTTACAATAATTAACTATTTTTTCCATTGTTAAATCTTTCATAATTACCTCCTAAAAAATAAAAACTTCTAGAATTTTGTAAGGACGAGTAATACCCGCGGTTCCACCTTACTTATTCTAGAAGAATCAGCTTTAATCTATACTGCTGTTAGGCTTTCCACACCCGTCATCGCACTTATGCATTAAATATAAACTCTTTTTTTAATGTTGTCAATAAATAAAAAAGAAATCTATCGATTTCTTATTATTTTATTATTCTTAAATGATTTTCAATACTCTCTAAAGTTTTAGAAAAACCATATATTAAGAAAACATCTCCAAGTAAAAATACATATCTTACTGGTTCAGCCACAATTTTATATACAAATGTAAAAACTATTAATGTAAAAAATAATAATATTAATTGAACTATATCTAAACCAATAACTATTTTATTTTCTTTTTTGTTCAACATATTAATCCCCCTATAATACTTGTTCATAACCAATTGAAAAACTTGAATCTACTTCATAGCTTTCTTCTACAATTGGCTTATCATATGAAACATAATACTTTATTCTTTTTGATTCACCTTTTTTAATAATGTCTCCACTATTAATTCTTTGACCATTACTATATGTTAATTCATAGTTTATATAAGAATCATCTTTATTATAAATACAATCAGTTACTTTAATATCTACATTACTATCATTAATTACATCAAAGACTATTTCATAATAATCTCCAACGTTAATTAAACTAGCATTATAATTAATATCAGTACCTTCTGCTTTAATTAATTCAACATTATCTGTATATTTAAAATTATCATAATAAATACCTTTTTTAGACTTTAATGTTTGAATGTCTGAATAATTAAATCCAATTATACCTAAAACTATAGGTATCACTAGTACCACACTTTTTAATTTATTCATACCGAACCCCCAACATAGAAGAACCCCTACTACTTCATATGTGGGCATATTATAACATATTTTTATAAATATGTCAATCTTTATAAAATTAGTTTATATAGTTAATAATATAAGTTTTTCTATGATATTATTTACTAGGAGGTATTATATGAGTAAAACAAAAAAACGTAATGATTATCTTTCATGGGATGAGTACTTTATGGGAATAGCAAAGCTAACCGCTGGTCGTAGTAAAGATCCTAATACACAAGTTGGAGCTTGTATTGTAAGTAGTGACAACAGAGTTTTGTCTTGTGGCTATAATGGAGCTCCTAATGGTTTTGAAGATGATAATTTTCCATGGGACCGTGAAGGCAAACCATTAGATACTAAATATATGTATGTTTGTCATGCAGAAGCCAATGCAATTGATAATTTCCGTGGTTATAAAAAAGAATTTGAAGGAGCAAGAATCTATGTAGATTTATTCCCTTGTAATGAATGTGCTAAAAGAATTATTCAATGTGGTATTAAAGAAGTAATCTATTTATCAGATAAATATAGGGATAGTGATTCTACAGTAGCTTCAAAAAAAATGTTTAATACTTGTGGAGTCGCTTATAGAGAAATGTCATCTGAGAAGGATTTTAATTTATCATTAAAACCTGATCAAGTAATTAGAGAAATAGAAATAAAAAAGATATAAATATTTATATCTTTTTTTTATTCAGTAATTATCTCTACTTCAGGATATTCTTTTCCTTTTAGATCTATTAGTGTTTTCTTTATAACTAAATTATTTTGTAATTTTCCAGAAGATTGATCAGCTACTACTTCATTTTTTTCAATTGTTTTAAGTGAATCAAATCCATCAATTACTTTACCAAATGTTGCGTAGTCTCCATCTAAACTATTAGCTGCATCTAAGCAAATAAAGAATTGACTTCCAGCAGAATCATTTTCTTGACTTCTAGCCATAGATAATACCCATTGGTCATGTTTTAAATCATTTTGAAAACCATTATTAGTGAATTCTCCTTTTATAGTATATCCTGGTCCTCCTGTTCCATTACCATCAGGATCTCCTCCTTGTAAGACAAATCCTGGAACTAAACGATGAAATGAATTATTATCATAGAAGCCACTCTTAACTAGTGAAATAAAATTATTAACTGTATTTGGAGCAACTTCTGGATATAATTCCATTACTATTGAACCATATTTTTCAATATTCATTGCGACTACAGGATTAGTAGTATCATAATTTAGACTAGTCTCATGTCCTTCAACATTATAATCTATTCCTAATAAATCCACTTTTACTTTCACTTCTTTCTTTTCTTTAGTAGGAAGTACTGTAGCAACTATTAATAATCCTATTACTACAACAATTCCAATTATTATATATACTTTATTCTTCATATTACAACCTCTCCAAAATATCTCTAGCAGCAACTAGACCAGTCGCAGCTGCAGTAACTATATTACCAGCTTTACCAGCCCCATCACCTACAAAGTAAATATTATCATCTTTTAATCTAAATTTATTATCTGTCTCTATTTCATTTGAGAAGAATTTAATCTCAGGTCCATATAACAAAGTATCATCATTATTAACACCTGGAATAATTTTATCTAGTATTTCTAATCCTTCTAAGATATTAGTAATAATTCTATGTGGCATTACTAAAGCTAAATCTCCCGCAACACAATCTTTTAAAGTTGGTTCAATAAAGCCTTTCTTTATACGATGCCATTCACTTCTTCTACCACTACGTAAATCTTTTAATGATTGAATAATTGGTTTTCCATCTCCTAATACATTCGCAATTCTTGCGATACTTTCTCCATAAAGTCTTGTATTAGTAACAGGTTGTGTTAAATTAACTTTTGAAATAAAAGCAAAATTAGTATTATTACTCTTTACTTCTTTTAAAGCATGACCATTAACACAAATATATCCATAATAGTTTTCTTTAGCTACAAAGCCTCCTGGATTAGTACAGAAAGTTCTAATTTCATCACCATAAGTCTTGGTCTTAATAAATATAGTTGGATCATAAATAACATTAGTTATTTCTTCCATAATATCTTTTCTTACTTCTACTCTAACTCCTATTTCAATACTTTGTGATAAATAATCTATTTCATGTTTATCAGCGTATTCTTGAATCCATTTTGCTCCTGTTCTACCAGGTGCAACAATAACTTTCTTAGCACTAAGTTTTTCTTCTTTTTTACCTTTTTCATAAATAATTGTATGTGAGTCTTCTGAATTAGTTTTAATATCTATAACATCACATTTATCTAATAAAGTAACCCCTTTATCTTCTAAATAATCACATATTCCTTGAATATATCCAGGTAAATGATCACTACCTAAATGCTTTTGTTTAATAACTAATAATTTAGCTCCTGCAATAGCTACTTTCTTTCTAATTGCATTTGCTTCTTCCATATTTGAAGGGTATACTTCTGCATCCATTCCAAATTTAGTAAATATAGTTTCTGTCTCATCAATTAATTGATAAGCTTCTGATTCTAGCATATATTTAGTTAAATCAGATTTACCAAGTTTTGGAATAAAATTAAGTTTTCCATCAGAGAAAGTACCTGCTCCTCCATATCCAGAAAGAATTGCACATGGATTACAATTTTGACATGGAATTTTCTTTTGATTCATAGGACAAACTCTATTTTTAACTTTAAATCCTCTATCAATTAATACTATTTTTAAATCCTTGTTTTTTGTAATTAATTCATAGGCTGCGAACAAACCCGCAGGTCCTGCACCTATAATTGCTACATCATATTTCATTTTTAATCACCAATTTAATTTTAACATAATTGTCACCCAATGATAAAGTTTTTTGACAGAATTAATACAATCACTAAAAAATATGATAAAATGAAGATGGTGATAGTATGACACGTGAAGAATTAAATAAAGACATTCATAGTAAAGTATCTCACGAACGTAATAAAGAAAATACTAAACAAATAATAAAAACAACAGTTAAATTACTAATCATCTTATTTATTATAGGAACTATATTCTATACCTATACAACTTATGTATCAACTACACATATAGATGTAAGAGAATATAGAGTAACTAATGAGAAAATTCCTAATAATTTTAATGGTTATAAAATAATTCAAATGAGTGATTTACACTATGGAAGTACTATGTTTGATAAAGATTTAAAAAAAATAGTTAATTTAATTAATGAAAGAAAACCTGATTTAGTTGTATATACTGGTGATTTAATTAATAAAGATTATAATTTAGATTCTAAAGAACAAGAAAAAATTATTAATAATTTAAAAAATATTACATCAACTACTGGTAAATATGCTATTCTAGGCGATGAAGATAATGAAAAAATAGCTACTATATTTAATCAAAGTGATTTTACTATTTTAAGAGACGAATATGAATTAATTTATAATTCTAAAGATAATCCAATCTTATTAGTTGGATTAGGTTCTAGTAAAAAAGGTCAAAATATAGATAAAGCTTATAGTTATTATAAAGAACCTACTCATAATTCTAATATCTATTCTGTTACTTTATTACATGAACCTGATGCGGTAGATGATATTGTTGGTAGCTATAATTCTGATTTATTTTTAGCAGGTCATTCACATAATGGTAATATTAGAATTCCATTTGCTAAATATTCATTCTTTAAGGTTGATGGAGCTAAAAAATATGATCAAGATTATTATGAAATAAACAATTCTAAATTATATATATCTAGTGGTTTAGGAACTAAAAATAGTTTTAGACTATTCTGTAGACCATCTATTAATTTCTTTAGATTATCAAATAAATGATAATCTTTTTTTATTAATAAAAAAAGAGAACTTACGTTCTCATGCATAATACTTTATAATTGTCACAACAAGAGCTATTAATAATACAGCACCCGTCGCAATAGATATAAATAAAACATTATTTATAAATCCATTACTATCTGTATCTTTCATTTTATCTTTAATATTTCTTATTAGAGTTTTAGGCTTTTCTTTTTCATTTTTTTTGTCTTCTTCTTTTACTTCTTCTTTTACCTCTTCTTTAGACTCTTCCATCATCTCATTAAGTTCTTCATTGTTTGATTCTTTTGGTTCTTCTTGAACTTCAGATTTTTTTTCTTCTTTAAGTTCTGGTTCTTCTTCAACCTCTTCCTTTACTGCTTCATTTGAAGTCTCGGCAGCATTATTTGATTTTGCATCATCTGGTTCTCCAACTATTACCTTATCATTTACTACTACAGCCTCTTGTATATTATTGTTTGCATCTAAATATATTAAATTATCTAAATTAATACCTTTAATTCCTAATTCGTCATAGTGTTTTAATAAAAATGTAAGAATTAAAGCATCTTTTCCACGTATATTATCTAATGATGGAAGATTAATAATTTCATTTCTAGTATAAAACTTTAATTCAATGTTTTCAGTACTAGACTTATCTCTTAAAATATTTTTTGAATTATCATACTCATCTTCTGTTTGATACTTTTCATTTTGCTTTTGAATATCTTGAAGAGACTCAAGTAAAGATTTACCTTTTTTATTGTTTTCTAATACGACTTGTCTATTTGAAACATTATCATAGAATGAAAATATTTCATTACCATTTTTTAAGTATTTATGATCAATTTCATTAACATTAACTCCAAATGTTTTTGCAATTTCTTCCTCTTCTGATTTTTTAGGTTCTTCTTGTTCCTCTTTTTTATTTTGTTTAGAAAAGTATTCCTCAACTGCTTTTTCTCTTTCAGAATCAGGTAATGAATGTATCTTTTTTAATAATTCTAATAATTCTTGATTGTTTTCTACTAATTGTCTTACTTCTAATATTGTCTTTGCTTCAATAGTATTTGAATAAATACTATGTTCTTCTTTTGATAATTCTTCAAAGCGATGTAGTAATTGTACATAACGCATAAAAACATCTTTTTCCATATTATCACCTAGTATTAATTTTATCAAAATAGTAAAAAAAATACTAGTTTTTATTTTTCATTAATTGATTTAATAAATAGTTTATGGTAAAATGTTCTATATTTGGAAAAAAGAGAGGAGATTTTTTATGGCAAATGATAAATTTGTTCAAAAAGTAACATCGCGAGATGAAAATTTTGCTCAATGGTACACAGATGTTGTAAGGGAAGCAAAATTATGTGACTATTCTAGTGTTAAAGGATGTTTGAACTATTTGCCGAATGGTTATGCCATATGGGAGAACATTCGTAATCTTTTAGATAAAAGATTCAAAGACACTGGTGTGGAGAATGTTTACCTACCGGTATTGATACCAGAAAGTCTTCTAAAAAAAGAAGCTAGACATATTGAAGGTTTTGCTCCAGAAGTTGCTTGGGTAACTGAAGGTGGTAATCAAAAATTAGAAGAAAGAATGTGTATTAGACCTACATCTGAAACATTATTCTATGATTTATGGCATAGAATGGTAAAATCATATAGAGATTTACCATTTGTATGGAATCAATGGAATACAGTTCTTAGATGGGAAAAGACTACTAGACCATTCTTAAGAAGTCGTGAATTCTTATGGCAAGAAGGACACACAGTTCATGCAACTGCTGAAGAAGCTGAAGAAAGAACATTAATGATGTATCAAGTATACAAAGATTGTTTAGCAGAAGATTTAGCAATCCCAACTTTCGGTGGAAAGAAAACTGATAGTGAAAGATTTGCTGGCGCTGAAGACACTTATACATTAGAAGCTATGATGCATGATGGTAAGAGTTTACAATCTGCTACTTCACATTTCTTTGGATCAGGATTCCCTGATACATTTGATATTAAATATTTAGATAAAGAAAATAAATTACATAGTTGTTATACAACAAGTTGGGGATTCTCAACTAGAACTATTGGAGCTTTAATTATGGTACATGGTGATGATTCTGGATTAGTATTACCTCCAAGAATTGCACCTACTCAAGCTATGATTATTCCAATTGCTCAACATAAAGAAGGAGTTCTTGATGAAGCTAATAAATTATTAGAAGCATTAAAGAAAGCTGGAATTAGAGCTAAATTAGATGATACTGAAAAGAGTCCAGGATTCAAATTCGCTGAACAAGAAATGTTAGGTATCCCTACTCGTATTGAGATTGGACCAAAGGATATTGAAAAAGGTGAAGTTGTAGTAGTTAGAAGAAATGACAGAAAAAAAATAACTGTTAAAATCAAAGATTTAGCTAAGAAAATGCCTAAGATCTTAGAAGATATTCAAAATGATATGTTAGAAACAGCTACTAAGTTCTTAAATGATCATATCTATGAAGCAACTACAATGGATGAAATGATTGATTTAGCTAATAATAAAATCGGATTCATTGAAGCTATGTGGTGTGGAAGTGAAGACTGTGAAGATGAAATCAAGTATAGAACTGGTGGATGTGGATCTCGTTGTATCCCTAAAGAACAAAAACATCTTAGTGATAAATGTATCTTCTGTGGTAAAGAAGCTAAACACATGGTTATTTGGGGAAAATCATATTAAAAACAAAAAGAAGGAATTATCCTTCTTTTTTATTTATATAATTACTTAATTCTTTAGGCATAAATCTAGGCCCTCTAATTGCATTAACTCCATATTCTTTTAATTTAGAAAATGGAAATAGTTTTTTATCATAAGAATCTAATTGTTTTATTTTCATGACATACTTCATTTTAACATTCTTATCATTATAGTCATATGGAATATTTACCTCTTCTACTCTACATTTATATCTAATAGCAGATACTGGACTACCAACATATAAGTAAATAGTATCCCCTACTTTAATATTAGTACTTTGTTTCCAAATAATACTTTTAATATTCTTGAATGCTTCATCAATATCAAAGTAATTTGGATTTGCAGGAATAATCCATTCATTAGTACTAGTACCTTTTTCAGTATATAAGTGACTAGTCTTAATTAATTCAAATATTTCTTTATCAGGAACACTATCATCCAAAGATATAGTAATCCAATATTTTTTATTCATATGATAAGCTGGATAAAAACCTTCTTTTTTTAATAATTCTTCTATTACTTTAGGATCTAATTTAACATTTATAATATCAAACGAACCAGTTCCTGCTTTTAGCTTATCTTTTGTAATATTCATTATAAGAGCATACCATTTCTTAGTAGAATTATTTTTAAATACTCCAAATCCTGGATAATCATCCCATTCAAATATAGGGTTATCTCCATAGTATTCATTTATTAATTTACTAATACGATTAGCTTGTTTACTTATAAAATCTTGTCTATCAAAACATTTATCCCTAATATCTAATAATACTTTTTCAACACTATCACAAATAGTACCTGCAAACTCTCCATTACTATTAGTACGAAAATTAGAATATTCTTCATTAGAATCTAAATCATATACTCTACATGTAATATTTTCAGTAATTTCAATTACTATTTTAAAACTATCAATAAAAATTTTTTCATAAATATAAGTACTACCTTTTTTTATAAAGCCATATTTTTCCAACTTATTATAATTAGGAATACTTCTTTTAAAAACATTATCTTCAAGCATGTAAACACCTCATATATATTATAGCATAAACAAAGAGACCTCTAATTATTAGTTGTCTCTTCATCATTATTCTTTAATTCTAATGCAACTTCAACATTGTCTGTAATAATATTATCTATTTCTAATGTTAATAATTGTCTAAGTTGTTCTTCATCATTAGGAGTCCATACATATACTTTTTTACCGGCATTGTGAATATTATTAATCCAATAACTATTAATATTAATAGAATCAATTGATATTATATCCGCATCAGTTAAATCAAATACTTCTTCAGTTGGCATCGCAATTAAATAAGCTGTTTTTATTTTAGAATCAATTCTTTTGATATTTCTTATTTGCTTATAAAAAGGAGTTTCTATAACGCAGTGATTTGCATAATGATACTTATTAATCATATCTATAATATCTTTTTCATAATAGTCGATTTTTTCCCAATCATTTTTTAAATCCAAAATTACATTTAGTTTATTTTTCTTAGAATAATCTAATACTTCAGATAATAATGGGATCTTTTCTCCTGAGTATTTTTTATCAAAATAACTTCCATAGTCTAGAGTTCTCAAATCAGCCAGTCTCAAATCCGCAACATGTCCATAATAACCTGTTATTCTATTTAAATCGTCATCATGGAAGATAACATATTGTCCATCACTTGTCTTTTGAACATCTACTTCTATCCACTTAGCATCTTCTTCTTTAGCTCCTTTTAAAGCTGCCATAGTATTTTCAGGATATACCATACTAAACCCTCTATGAGCTGTGATTTCTGTATTAATTGGTTTAGGAGGTTCATAACTTAGTTCTTTATGAACATTATCATAGATTAAGATTACAGAAAATAAGATAAAAGTATATTTACATAGTTTAGGAATAATTAACCAATTATTTGCTCTTAAACTTTTATTATTTTTAAACAATTCATGTTTTTCTCTTTTATAATTATTAAACATTACCCCTATACTACTATTTATAGATGTAGTATATAGACTAATTGCTAAAGTAGTAAATACCCAAAATACAGTAAACATTATAGTATTAAAATTAGTCACAGTATTTAATAAATTATGAGAGAATAATATTTTGTATAACGAAGCAATTAATAATAAACCAATTACCATAACTAAATGTATTACTAAAATATTACTTATATTTTTAGTAATATTCCCTTTAATTAGGTTTGTACTAGCTTTTACTGCTTTGTTTTTATTTTTATTTTCAATAACCATGTAGTTACAGAAATATAAGTTTTTAAAGAAAAGTAGTACTAATAAAACATAAGCTATAATTAATGACAATATTAAGTCTAATTCAATATCATATAGTTTTAATATATATATTGTGACATAACCAAATATAGTAAAATATAGAAATGGTATAAATAATAAATATAAAACTATACTACTGATATTTTTATAATTTAAATATGATAATAATTTTGAAATAGATTGTGAAATAACTTCTTTAGATTTGATTGATTTATTATTAGAGACTCTATCAACCATAATAATTAAAGCAATTTTATTAAATAATAGTGCTATAAAAAGGAATACTATTAAAAACGAAATGTATAGAAAATTTAATGTTGAAAAACTATGTTTATTTATTATTAAATCACCTATATAAACGAAACCAGGAACTATTAGTAGACTGATTCCTAATAAGAAAAACAATTCATAAGGTAATACTTGCTTAATACTTTTACTAATTGTGTCAATTTGCTTTTTTGTCATATTATTCACCGTTATTCTTTCTAAAAGTTCCTTTAAAAAACTATACTCTATTATAATGAAAGTATATTGTTTTGGCAATTGTTTTTGCTTATTTTTCAAATAAAAAAGCATTGATAATCAACGCTTAATAATTAAAATGGTCGGGAAGACAGGATTTGAACCTGCAACCCCTTGGTCCCAAACCAAGTGCTCTACCAAATTGAGCCACTTCCCGAAAAAAATATATATTAAATTGTCTTAATAAAATGGTCGGGAAGACAGGATTTGAACCTGCAACCCCTTGGTCCCAAACCAAGT
>CAMNCL010000007.1 GCA_946534345.1 uncultured Caryophanales bacterium | reverse complement strand
ATGATAGACATTGGAATATAATTAGATATACATTTTTATATAGTGGTATTACTCTATTTATAGTTTCAATTGTTCTTGAATTATTTAAATTTGATAAATAAAAGGCTCGGAAGATTAAGATATTACGATACATTAAATTAATAAGTTTAGATACGTTTTAGATACGTTTTTTTTGTAATTTCGAAACTTATTTAATCGTAATATTGTTATCTTACGATGTAATTAAAAATGAAAAAAACATGATATAATGAATATGTAGGGATGTGATAGTATGCCTTCAGCTAGAATACATGAAGCAATAGTTAAAGAATTAAATGCTGATAAAAAATATGATGACTTATTATTAAGAATTGGTACTGTTTCACCTGATTGTTGGAGAAATGTAGAACCTGAAAGTGGTGTAAAGGATAAATATTTAACTCATTTTTGGGATTTTAGAGTAAAAGATGGTCAAGCAAATGATTACCAAGAGTTTTATTTAAAATATTATAATAAATTAGATAAACCATTTTATTTTGGATATTTAGTTCACCTAATTGTAGATCAATATTGGAAAACAAATATTGACCCAAAATATGAAATAACTGAAAATGGAGTTAAGGGATTTAAACTTAAAAATGGTAGTTTTCACGATAATGAAAACTGGTGGGGATATTTTGATTCTTTAAAAATGCAAAAACAAATTGCAAAACTTTATAAGTTAGATGCATTTCCTATTAATCGAGAAGATTTGAGTAATTTTGAGTGTAATATTGATGAATTAAACTTAAATGGTTTATTTGGATCAAATGGGACACTGAATTACATTAATACAGATATTATGCCTGGGGAATTAATTGAAGAATCAGAAATATATGACATCAATCAAATAGTATCACAAATTAGAGAAACAGTGGAATTTGTAAAAGAGGAATTGAAAAGACTTGAGACTATTAAAGTAGAAAATGATAATAAAATTAAGATTGCAGTTGATATAGATGATACTTTACTTTGCACCAAGGAATTAGAAGAATTTTATTGGCAAGAATTTTTGAAAAATAATCCTGATGTTAATCCAAATAAACAATATGTATGGGGTGATCCTGAACTAGCATTATTTTGGAAATTGTATAGAGAAAAAATGGCATTTGGAAAAGTAAAGCCTGGTGTTCAAAATTCACTACAACTGTTATTAGAAAATAATTTTCAAGTTGATTTATTATCTGCTAGACCATTAGATAAATATGCATCATTAAAGAAAAAACTTGTGGAATATTTCGAATTGAATGGTATTCAATATAATTACATGAATTTAGGCTTTCATTCAAAAAAAGAATTTTTAGAAGAACATAAATATGACATATTAATTGATAACGACTTGCGTTATATTAAAGAAGCTGAGTTAGTTGGAGTAATTCCAATTCTATTTGGAAAAGATGGAAGTTATGCTGGGTATCAGACAGATAATTGGGATGAAATACCTTCATTGATTAATGAAATTATAAATAAACAAAATTTAAAGCAAAAATAATCGTAAGATTAAGATATTGCGATACTTTAAATCGATAATTTTAGATACGCTTAAACTGCTATGTCAGAAAATTAGAAATAACTTTCTTACAATTTATGAGTAAGTTATTAAAATTTATGGGTAAGAAACGCCAATTTAAAAGGAAAAGATGTAACTTAGTTACATCTTTTTATTATTTATATTTAACTCTTCTAAATATTGTTCTAGATTTATTCCTTTTTCATTAAGAATTCTTTGTATCATGAATCTTAGAACATGATTGGTCTCTTCAGTAGGTTTATTATTTAAAATACTTGATAATTCTTTGTATATATCTTCTGAATTACTATTAAGATATTTTTCTTTTAGAGTTTTATCTATATCTTTAGGAATATCAGAGAACTTTTCATAGATTTTTAAGTAAGTATCAAATGTAAGTTTATCTTTGTATAGTAATAAGATAATTATTTCTTGAATATCTTTCTTCTTGCATTCTTCTCTTTCTTTTATAGTGGCTAAATCACTATTGTTTGAATGATTAAAATAGTTTTCATATTCATTACTTAGATAATTACATAGATCTTTAAAAGAAATATTATCTAATTTATTTTCTTCTTTTCTTTTAGCTATATAGTGAGCAATTATTCTAGATACAACATGATTAAAAGAAGCATCTCCATCAGATATTACCGCAATATTATCAGTATTAATCGCAAATGGATTTGCTTTTATTAACCCATCTTGAATATATTGATTACTATTTATAAAACCCAATAGTTTTTTGGCATCTTCTGGCATAACTAATCTAACTACAAAATCATCAAATCTAATTTCTTGAGCTATTTTTGATTCAAATGCAATCTTATTATTAATCATAAAATCTAGTATTTGTTTTGTGCCTTCTTCAATATGTTTTGAGTCAAGTGGAATATATATTTTTATGTGATTAGATAATTTAGTAGTATCAACATCTGTAGATACAAAATGTACAAAGTCTTTAACTGGAATAACATTTACTTTAGAATTATTAGTAAACGTATAATATAGATTACCCATAATACTATTATTAGGATTACTAGTAGATATTGTTTGTAGTAAGTTAATATCTTTGTCAGTAGTGCTTACTCCTAGTTTTAATAGATAGTTATAAATAGTATTAATTCCTTGTTTACCTGTTAAATCAAAATCTGGATGTTTTTCTATACTTGATTTAAATACATTTAATATCTTATTTATTCTCTCTTCATTATTCATATATATATCACCTAATTCTAATATTATTATAACATATAGACTATTTAATTATTTAATAGATTTTGATATAATTATAAAGGATGGAGGTATAGATATGGATAACTTAGTTAATGAATTAGTTGAAGATAATACTGAAAGTGTTTCACAATCTCTAGGTCTATATGGTTACCATTGTAATGACTGTGGTACTAATTTTTTAAGTAAAACTGAAAACAATAATATATGTGGTTACTGTGGAAGTAATAATGTTACAGAATTAAATGCTAATATAAATAATTGTAGTGTTATACCTTTTAATAAAAAGATAGAAGAAGCAAAAGAAGATTATCGTAAACATACTAGATTTAATCCATTAATTCCTTTTTCTTTAAAATCAAAGAAATATTTAAATAATATGAAAAAAATATATTATCTAACTTATATTGTTGATGCGAGTATAAGTGGTAATATTGAATATCTAGCTACTGATAAAAATAAAAAAGTAGTTCAAGAATATAATGTTTCATATGATACTAGTTTTGATTATACTAAGTGCTTAATTAATATAAATAAAAAGATATCTAAGAGAGAGTTTTTTAATACATTTAAATGTAGTTTAGATACTCTTCAAGAGTTTAGAATGTCAATTCTAGAAGATGAAACAATTATATTATCAGATTGTACTGATGAAGAAATAATTAAAAAGATACAAACTGTACTTGGTAAGAATTCAATTGATATAGTATCTAAAGATATTAATCATAAGAAACATAAGGTTACTAATAATAATTTAAATACTAAGATAGATTTAGTACAACCAGTTTTAATACCTATATATTTAATGAATATGAAATATCGTAATAAAGAATATCATTATTTATATAATGGTGTTGATGGAAAAGTATATTATAAATATCCAATAGGTATTATTGAGACTATTATATTTGGTTTATTAGTATTTGGAATAGTATTCTTACTAGGATATTTAATTTCTATAATTATATAGGAGGTTAATATGAAATATAAGTTTATTACAATAATATTATTATTAGTTATTTTTCCTATTAATTGTTTTGCGAGTGATAAGACTTTAACTAGAACTAAAGATAATTTATTAGTACCTGATAGAGTAGAAGTTACTCCTGAAAATACAGAAAGTATTTTGAAAACTCCTGCGGTTAATAGTGAAGAAAAACTATATGATTTTGCAGATATTTATACAGATAAAGAAGAAAAAGAATTATATGAAGCAATAGATAATTATATAGATAATAGTAATATTGAATTAATAATTGTAACTACAAAAGATCTTAAAGGATTTAGTACACAAGATTATACAATTAATTTTCATAACTATAATATGTTTAAAAATGATGCACTTACATTTCTAATATATGTAGGAGAAGAAAAACCTAAATTATATATAGATCCTTGTGGTGGTCGTGATAGTAGAGTGCTTAAAATATATACAGATGATAGAATTAATGGAATATTTAAATATATTTATCCAGATTTAAAAGAAAAAAGATACTTTGAAGGAACAAATAAATATATAAATACTATGGAAAGATTTTATAAATTGAGTGATAGTAGTTATTATCTAAATAAAAAAGGTGAAATAGTAAAGAGAATACCATGGATAGAATTAATTATATTAGGAATAGGTTTAACTGTAGTGGCTATTATTCTATTTGTTTATAAATTAACTCCTAAAACAAAGGGATTATTTAATTATGATGAGAATATAAATGAAAGTACAATGATGGTTAAGCTTAATAGTGATGAAGCTGTTCAATCTGTGTCTAATGAAAAAATAAATCTTTAAAAAAATATATTATTATATTATAATTAATTATAGATAGAAGGAGAGATTATATGGGTTTAATTAAAGCTGCTGTACAAGCTACAGCTAGTACTCTTCACGATCAATGGAAAGAGTATATTAGATGTGAAGATTTAGGAAATGATATTTTAATGAGAAAAGTATCTACTCCTAATGGTATTATTTCAAAGGATAGTGCTATTCAGGTTGCACCTGGACAAATAGCTATTATCTTTGAAAATGGTAAAATTTTAGACGCAACTGCTGAAGAAGGTATTTATACTTTTGATCAATCTCAATCACCATCTTTCTTTGCTGGACAATTTGGTGAAGTTTTCAAAGAAATGTGGACTCGTTTTACTTATAATGGTGGAGTTGCTAAAGAACAAGCTGTTTTCTATATTAATGCTAAAGAAATTATAGATAATAAGTTTGGAACACCTGCACCAGTTCCATTCCAAGATTGGTCACATCCAATTCCAAATCAAATGACTAAAGAAATGACTCCATTAAGAGTTCAAGTTAAATGTTTTGGTAAATATACTTTTAAAATTAGTGATCCAGCTACATTTATGAGTAAGATTGCTGGTACTGCTGAAGAGTATAGAAAAGATGAAATCTTAGAACAAATGAGAAGTGAAGTAGTAGGAGCATTCCAAAATGTCTTAAATGAATTAGGAACTGCTGAACACAAAACACCAGTACTTGAATTACCAAGTGCTACTGATGAAATTAAAAAGGCAATGGATGAAAAAGTATTCGATCAACCAATTCGTGATCGTGGAATTAGTCTAGTTGGATTCGTAATTGAAAGTGTTACTCTAGATGATGAATCTAATAAGAAAATTGATCAATACGAACTTTCTTCAAATGCTTACATGCAACAAGGAAAACTTGTTGGAAGCTTTGGAGATGCTGTTGTTGATGCCGCAAACAACCCTAATGGTTCTATGAATGGTATGATGGGTGTTGGTATGGTAGGAATGGCTAGCGGAGGCATGATGCAAGGTGCTGTAGCTGGAGCATTCAATGGCGGTACTGATGTTAATCAAATGAACGGAGCTGCAGGAGCTGCACCAGAAGGACAAAATAATCAGGCTGGAGGATTCTGTCCTAAATGTGGTAATCCAGTAGGTGATGATGCATTCTGTTCTAAGTGTGGAAATAAGTTAAAATAAGCAACAAAGGGCACTGTAGTGCTCTTTTTTTGTGTAAACTAATATGTTATAATAAGAACGGTGATTGCAATGAAGAAGGGGAAATATATAGGCTTATATTTATTGGTGTTTTTTCTTAGCTTAGCTATTACATCTACTAGATGGGCTGTTAATAAGTTTGCATTTTTAAGTTTTGATGAAACATTATTTCAATTAACTTCACCAATAAAAAGTGCTGAAACTTCTATTATTACAAGTTATCTTACTAAAGGTCTATTACTTGGATTTATAGTTTCAATACTAGTTTATATAATTGTTTTATTAAGTTACAAATATCTACTTAATAAGATTAAACCTAGGTATTTAAAAATATTCTTATTAGTAATATCAATAGTAATAGTTTATACCTGCCTTTATAAAATAGATTTTGTAAATTATGTTAATAACTATTTTAAAGAATCTTCTTTTATTAAAGATAATTATGTTAATCCAAAAGATGTAGATATAAAATTTCCAGAGAATAAAAGAAATTTAATATATATTTATGTTGAGTCCTTAGAAAGTACTTATTTTTCTAAAGAATTAGGAGGAGAGACTAATTCTAATTTATTGGAACCAATAACTGATATTACAAAGAATAATATTAATTTCTCTGATACTAATAAGTTTGGAGGGGCTTTAACTATACCTGGTACTACTTGGACAACAGGAGCAATGATTTCTCAAACAGCAGGAATTCCTTTAAAATTTAAAGGTCTTGAAACACATAAATCTACATTGATAAAGAATGCTACTACAATAGGTGATATTTTACATGATAATGGTTATAATCAAATGTTTATGATAGGCTCAGATAGTAGTTTTGGTTACCGTGGAGAATACTTTAAAAAGCATGGTAACTACCAAATATATGATTATAATACTGCAATAGATAAGAAAAAAATAAGTGAAGATTATTATGTTTGGTGGGGCTTTGAAGATTCTAAATTATTTAAATATGCTAAAGAAGAAATAACTACTTTAGCAAGTGAAGACAAACCATTTAATTTTACAATGCTTACTACTAATACCCATTTCACTGATGGTTATTTAGAAAAGAATTGTCCTAAAAAGTATAAAAATACGTATTATAATTCAGTATATTGTAGTGCTAGAGAAATAGATGAATTTATTGAATGGATAGAAAAACAACCATTCTATGATAATACTACTATTGTATTAGTAGGAGATCATGTGAGTATGCAAGATAATGCTTATCCAAGGAGTGCTAATAGACGTATTTATAATTTATTTATTAATTCAGTAGTAACTACTAATAATACTTCTAATAGAGAGTTTTCTACAATGGATTATTTTCCTTCTACACTAGCTAGTCTAGGAGTAAATATTAAAGGAGATAGATTAGGTTTAGGTACTAATTTGTTTAGTAATAAGAAAACTCTAATAGAAGAAAGAGGTTATAAGAAGGTAAAAAAAGAGATTTCTAAGCATAGTAAATACTACTTTAATACATTTACTGATTAACTATAAAAAATACTTATAAAAGTCTTAAAAGTATTGAAATAATCAAAGAAAAGCACAATGATAAGAAGGAACAAAGTACATAATTAATTTACTTTGTTCTTTTTATTTCCTTTAATATCAACAAAAATTTACTAATAAAAATTTTTTATATCTAATAAATAATACTTGGTTTGACTCAAAATACCTCCTTTGTTAGAATAGAAAACTGTCACGGAAGAAAATGAGGTGTTTTTAATGTTTGGTGAAAGACAACGTTTATTTGATTCTTGTAAGGAAGATCCATCCCTGATATTTACTTATATTAAACAAGGTAGATATAGTGATGTAGAAGATCTAATAATGAATAATATAGTAAGTATTAATTTATTAGATAGTGTTGGTAATGATGTAATGACAAGATTACTAAAAGTAAAACAATATAATGTTGTGATGAACTTAATGAAAAAGAAAAATTGGAATGTTAATAATCAAAATATAGAAGGTAATACTTTTGCTCATATCTTAGCATGTGACAACTCAGTTATGGCGGTAAAAGTAGCAGAACATTTAAAAAAGAAGAGTAATTATATTCCTAATATAAAGAATAATAATGGTGATACAGCCCTAGATTTAGCTCTTCGTAATAACCATTTATGTTTAGCCTTTAAAATATTAGAAGATAAAAGATTTAATAGTATTAGTATGTTATCATTTAAAAACTTATTTAATGTAACAGTTACTAATAAATTATATGGTAAATATTCAAAGATAAGTAATCTAGAAATAATAGTAGATAATTTAGAAAAGAAAGATTTAGATAAAGAATTAAGAGATTTAATTAGATTTATTAGAAATAATATGGAAGCTATTAAAAATACTATTCTAAATAATAGAACTGTTATTTTAGATAATCTTATTAATAATACAATATAGAGGAGTAATCCTCTTTTTTATTTGTAAATAACATGTTTATACTAAATACATATTGATAATAGTAAACTTATACTAGGTGAATATTATGAGAATAGATAAGGATAATATTAAAATAATACTTATTCTATTAGTACTGGGCTTAGGTATAGGATACTCATATTTAAATACAGAATTAAATATTAATGGAACTGCTAATATAAATAGTGCAAACTGGGGTGTACATTGGAATAATGTACAAGTATCAAATGGTTCAGTAGAAGCAACAACACCAACAATAGATACAGGTAAGACTACAGTAAGTTATTCAATAATATTAAATACTCCAGGAGATTATTATGAATTTACTGTAGATGCCGTTAATGGTGGAACAATAGATGCAATGATAGATACAATAGATTCTAAACTTAACGGCGCAACCATCACAACATTACCAGACTATTTAAAATATACAGTAACATATTCTGATGGAGTAGCACTAGAACCAAATCATCAATTATTACATAATACAACAGAAAAGTATAAAGTAAGAATAGAATACAGAACAGATATAGAATTGAATCAGTTACCGGCAACTAATCAAACATTAAGTCTTCAATTTACAGTAACATATAGACAGGCAACAGATGATGCAGTTGCAGTTGACCATTCATTTAATGGTCATTCGTGGGAAACAATAATAAATAATGTAAGATCAGGAAATATAAGTAACTATAATGTTGGAGATACAAAAACAGTAGATATGGGAACATTTGGAACACATACACTAAGAATAGCCAACAAATCAACACCAGAAGAATGTAGTACTGAAGGATTTAGTCAAACAGCATGTGGATTTGTGCTAGAGTTTGCCGATATTATCACGACGCATAGAATGAATCCATATACAAGTGGAGATGCGAATTTAGATGGATCAACCGTAAATGGAACAGGAAATAAAGGTGGATGGGAATATTCCGATATGAGAGCCTTCTTAAATAGTACAACCTATGCAAATGAAAGTATAGATTATTCAACAACTGGAATTTATAGTTCTCTTCCAGAAGTACTAAGAAATGCCATAATAGATACTCGTGTCGTGTCAGGGCATGGAAGTGTGGATACAACGAATTATACAACAATAGATAAACTATATTTATTATCAAGAAGAGAAGTATGGAACTATACAGGAACATATGATACAGCGTCATCTCAAACAAGACAAATGGACTATTATGCATCTCAAGAAGTAACAACATCAAGTTACTCAGGAGCAATCAAACAAAATAATAGCTCAAATGCTGTTTGGTGGTTGCGTTCGGCTCTTTCCACTTCTACGTCCGGTTTCTATTTTGTGGGCCCTGCTGCTAACCCTAACAGCAACTATGCCGATTATACTCGTGAAGTATCGCCAGCTTTCCGAATTGGGTAATCAAAAAAGCAGAGTAATCTGCTTTTTTAATTTACTATTTTTAATTATTTTGATATTATATCTATGTTGATGGGAGTGGTATGTGTGCATTTACCAGATTTTTTAGAAGCTAAAACTCGTGATAAAAGAGATTTAAAAAGATTTGATTATAAATTAGATAAGAGTATTAAAGATAAATATAAAGGGAAAACATATTTTATTAAGACTTATGGTTGCCAAATGAATGAACATGATAGTGAAAATATAGGGGCACTTCTTGAAAGCATTGGTTTTACAAAAGTAGATGATTACCTTGAGGCTGACTTAGTACTTTTAAATACTTGTAGTATACGTGAGAACGCTCATAATAAAGCATTTGGTATGTTGGGTAGACTAAAACATTTAAAGGCAGAAAAAAGAGATCTAATTATAGGTGTTTGTGGTTGTATGGCACAAGAGGTTAGTGTAGTAGAAGAGATTATGAAAGACTATAAGTTTGTTAATTTTGTACTTGGTACTCATAACTTATACGAATTGCCTGAAATAATAGATAAAGCAATAGAAGAGAATAAACAACAAATAGAAGTATATTCTAGAGAAGGCGATCTATATGAAGGATTACCTGTAGTAAGAGCCAATAGTTATAAAGCTTATGTTAATATAATCTATGGTTGTGATAAATTCTGTACTTATTGTATAGTTCCATATACTAGAGGACGTGAAAGAAGTCGTAAAAAAGAAGATATTCTACAAGAAGTAGATGATTTAATAAAAGATGGTTATAAAGAAGTAACTCTTTTAGGACAAAATGTTAATGCTTATGGTAAAGACTTATATGATGACTATAACTTAGGTGATTTGTTAGAAGAAATAGCTAAGAAAGATATACCAAGAATTAGATTTATGACTAGTCATCCATGGGACTTTAATGATCATATGATAGAAGTAATTGGTAAATATCCTAATATTATGCCTAGTATTCATTTACCAGTACAAAGTGGATCTTCTAAAGTATTAAAATTAATGGGTAGAAGATATACTAGAGAAAGTTATTTAGAATTATTTAAAAAGATTAAAGAAACAGTTCCAGGAGTCGCAATCTCAACAGATATAATTGTAGGATTCCCAGGTGAGACTGAAGAAGACTTTCAAGAAACTATGAGTCTTGTAGAAGAATGTAAATATGATAATGCCTTTACTTTTATCTTTAGTGAAAGAAAAGGAACACCTGCTTGTAAATTAAAAGATAATACTACTTTAAAAGAAAAAGAAGAAAGACTATATCGTTTAAATGAAGTAGTAAATAAATATTTCTTAGAAAATAATAAAAAATTAGAGGGAAAAACTCTAAAAGTATTAGTAGAAGGTATTAGTGATAAGAAGAATATGTATTATGGATATAGTGAAACTAACAAGTTAATTAATTTTACTAGTAAAGATGAATTAAACTTAGGAGATATAGTAGATGTAGAAATAGAATCTGCTAAAACATGGAGTCTAGATGGAAAAGCTATATAAAAGTTTAGATGAAGTTATTACTTGTATTAAAGAGTCACCTGAGTATAAAGAATGTTTAAAAATAAAAGAACAAATGGATTCTAATGAAGAATTAGTAAACTTAATTAATAAAGTAAAAGAATTTCAAAAAAAATATATTAGAAGTAATTATGATTCTAATATAAAAAAAGAATTAGATGAATCTAATAGAGAATTAAATGATATACCTATATATAATATTTATTTACAAAAACTTGAAGAAGTTAATAATATGATAGATTATGTTAAAGATAGTTTGAATATTTATTTTGATGAGTTATTAAATAAAAAATACTAGTAATCTAGTATTTTTTTAATATTTGAATAATCTCTTTAGAAGTTTCATCTATATATTTATTAATATCTATCATATCAATAGTATAAGTTTTTTCTTTTTTAGAGTTTTCAAGTAATATTCCCATTTTATTAATTAAGATATCTAATTTATCTATAGGTATTTCTGTCATATTAGTTTTTGGTATTTTAAAGTCTTCATAGAATAAAGATAAATCTAAATCATATTCTTCTACAACTCTAATATTTAAATTAGTATAGTCAGCATAAATCATTTCAGTTATTTCTTTTGGATCAGTTTTTATAATAGTTCCATCTAATAATTTAATTGAACAGTTTTGAATTCTATTAGGTAGAAAGTCACTAAACCAAACTTTATCAGCATATAGATGGGTAAAATAACCTAAATCAAAAGAATTATATTTAAAATATGGATATCTCTTAATAAATAGATTTGTATTAGGAACATCTAATTTAGAATTCATAGAGAAATGAGATATATCTCTATTTAATCCTATTTGTTTAGCTATATCTGGTGCGATTGCGCCTAAGAAGTAATCTTTTTGGTCTTCTACTTTTACATGTTCTAATACTTTTTTCGCAATTGCGAGATGAATAATTGATGATGCCATCATACCCCTCCATTCTATATTTATTATAGCATAAAAAGATTTTAAATTATATTTAAATTATAATTATAATGTCAACAAAAAAATGTTGACATTAATAATAATATTTATTATAATATCTATGTTATTAGAAATGGAGGGATATTATGGCAGTTAAATTAAGATTAACAAGAATGGGTGCTAAAAAGAGACCTACTTATAGAATAGTAGCTACTGATTCACGTCGTCCTAGAGATGGACAATATCTAGAATTAATCGGTACATATTCACCACTTGAAGAACAAGTAAAAATTAATGAAGAAGTTGCATTAAAATGGTTAAATACAGGAGCTATTCCAACTGATACTGTAAGAAATCTTTTAAGCAAAGAAGGAATCATGAAGAAATTTGCTGATTCTAAAAAGAAAGGTAATTAATTATGAACGTTGTAGAATTAACAGAAGAAATAGTTAAGTCTTTAGTAATTAATACTGATGCTGTTAGTGTTAAAGAATTTCCAACAGAAGAAGAAAATGTTATTCTTATTCAAGTGATGGTAGATGAATCTGATATGGGTAGAGTTATTGGTAGAGAAGGAAGAACTGCTAATGCTATACGTACTTTAGTTCAAGCTAGTAGTGCATTACATGATAATAAGTATATAAAGATTGACATTGATAAATTCTAGAGAGTTATAAAGACTTTCTTTTTTTTTGCCTTTGTTATATAATTTTAAGAGAGGTAAGATTATGGGAAATGAAATGATTGTACCTAATCATGTTGGAATTATCATGGATGGAAATGGTAGATGGGCAGTTGAAAGAGGTAAAAGTAGAACCTTTGGACATAAAACTGCAGTATCTACTTTAAAAGATCTATGTGTTCATATGGTTGATGTAGGTGTTAAATATGCATCATTATATGCTTTCTCTACAGAGAATTTTAAAAGAGATATAAAAGAAGTAGACTTTTTAATGAATTTATTTATTACTACTTTTAATAAAGAGTTTAGTTTTTTAAAAAAGAAAAAAGTAAGAATAGTCTTTTCTGGAAGAAGAGATCCATTACCTAAAAAAGTATTAGAAGCAATGGACAAATTAGTTGATGAAACTAAAGATAATACTAAATTGGTATTAAATATTTGTCTTAATTATGGTTCTCATGCAGAAATAGTTGATACTACAAAGAAAATATGTGAATTATATAAACAAGGAAAGATAGAACTAGATGATATAAATGAAGAATTAATTAGTAAAAACTTATATCAAGATCTACCTCCATTAGATTTTGTAATTAGAACTAGTGGTGAATTAAGACTAAGTAATTTTATGATGTATCAAGCTAGTTATGCAGAGTTCTATTTTCCAAAAGTATATTTTCCAGATTTTAATAATGAAGAATTTGATAAAGCACTTATAGAGTTTAATAATAGAAATAGAAGGTTTGGAGGAATAAAATGAAAACAAGAATTTTAGGAGCAATTATAGTAATTGCTGTATTTGTACCATTTTTAATTATTGGTAAACTACCATTTGCTATTTTAATGACAGTATTAAGTGTATGTAGTGTATATGAATTATTAAAGGTAAGAGAACAACAAAAGAAATTTCCTAAATTATTAAAAGTAATAGCTTATTTAGTAACAGTAGCTTTTTGCTTGTATAATGTAGGATCAATAGACTTTCAATATAATTTTGATTATCGAGTAATGACATTCTTAATATTTATATTCTTATCACCAATGGTATTTATTAATAATAGTAAAAGATATAACTTTGATGATGCTTTGTTTTTAATTGGTTCTGTACTATTCTTAGGTTTAAGTTTTAATTTAATAATAGTTACTAGAAATTATGATATTACTTATATTTTATATTTATTATTAATTAGTACTATTACTGATACTTTTGCCTTAGTAACAGGTAGTTTAATTGGTAAAAATAAATTATGTCCTAAAATTAGTCCTAAAAAGACAATAGAAGGTTTAGTAGGTGGAGTATTCTTTGGAACTTTTGCGGCTAGTGCTTTCTATATAACAGTTATTAATTCTAATATATCATTAGTATTATTAGTTGTTATAACAGCTTTATTATGTTTAATAGGACAATTAGGTGATTTAGTATTTTCTTCAATAAAGAGATACTATGAAATAAAAGATTTCTCTGATCTTATTCCTGGACATGGTGGAATATTAGATAGATTTGATAGTTTAATATTTGTAACACTAGCATTTATTATACTTGTTGGAATACTTTAGGAGGGTGTTATGTCATTTATAATTAACTTGTTATTATTTATTGTTATTTTAGGAATAATAGTATTTGTTCATGAATTTGGGCATTTTATCTTTGCTAAAATAGCAGGAGTTTATGTGTTTGAATTTGCTATTGGAATGGGTCCAAAGATATGGGGATTTAAAAAAGGTGAAACTGAATATAATTTAAGAGCTATCCCAATTGGTGGATTTTGTTCAATGGCTGGAGAAGATCTAGATGATGATGAATTAAAAAAAGTACCAAAGAAGAGAAGATTACAATCAAAAACTGCTTGGCAAAGATTCTTAATAATGGTATTTGGTCCAATGAATAACTTTATACTTGCAGTCATATTAATATTTTTAATTGCTTTAATATGGGGTGGATCTACTATGAATCCAACTGTTACTGAAATAGAAGCTAATTCTGTTGCGGAAAAAGTTGGTATGTCAAAAGGAGATACAATCCTAGAAATTAATAATCATAAGATAAGTACTAGTGATGATATATCTTTATATCTAGCAGTAGCTAATCAAAAAAAGAATAATGCAATTAAAGTAGAAAAAGAAAATGGAGAAGAAGTAGTTTATAAAGTTAAACCAAAAAAGATAAAAGTAAAAGGTCAAGATACATATCGCTATGGTATTGGTATACAACAAAAGAAGACTAAGGGGTTAGGACAAGCTTTTGTATATACTTATAAAAAGACTTGTTCTATCTTTAAGCAAATGTTTGTTACTTTAGGATATTTATTTACTGGTGGAATTAGATTAAATCAATTAGCTGGACCAGTAGGTATTTATTCAATTGTAGGAGAACAAAGTAAAGCAGGAATAGCTAATTTAATATATTTAATGGCTTTCTTAAGTATCAATGTAGGTGTAATTAATTTATTACCAATTCCAGCATTTGATGGAGGACATATCTTATTTATTATTATTGAGAAGATTAAAGGATCTCCTGTAAATCCAGAATTAGAAAATAAGATACATGCAGTATTCTTAGTACTGTTAATGCTATTAATGGTAGTAATTACATTTAATGATATTCTAAGATTATTTGGGTGATTTATGATAACAGTAATTTTATTTATTATAGTAATATTATTTACTGCTAGTATAACAGTATTGTTATATACAAGACCTAAATATAGGCATGTTGCTATTCCATCTGATGAGATGGAAGAAATGTTAGATGATAAAAGGGATATTTAATCCCTTTTTATTTGTGTATAATTATAAGTATTATTGCAATGTTGTATAAAAAAAAATAATATGGTATTATTATGCTAGGTGAAGAGTATGAAAAGAACAATGAGAAGGACAAAATATCTTTTATTGTTACTAATACTGTTTATTAGTGTAGGATATGCCATATTACAAAGTAATTTAAATATTACTGGTACAACTGGAATAAATAATGCGAAATGGGATATCCATTGGAATAATGTACAAGTGACTACAGGTAGTGTGACTGGTACAAATGTCACAACACCCGCAACAATAGATACAAATAAAACAACAGTTAATTATAATATAACTCTATCTAAACCAGGAGATTATTATGAATTTACAGTAGACGCAGTAAATTCTGGAACAATAGATGGAATGATAGATACAATATCATCTAAATTAAACAATGTAGAAATAACAACTTTGCCTAATTATTTAAATTATAGTGTAACTTATAGTGATGGAGCAGAATTACAAGCAAATCAAGAATTAAAAGCCGGCACTACAGAAACATATAAAGTAAGAATAGAATATAAAAAAGATATAAGTGTTAGTGATCTACCTGGAGCTGAACAAACACTAAACTTAAGCTTTTCTGTTACATATAAACAAGCAGATGAAGATGCAATTCCAGTGGTTAATCCAATTTCATTTTCTACTGATAGTTGGTCAACAATAGTTTCTGCTGTAAAAAGAGGTAAAACTGAAAACTACAATGTTGGTGATACAAAAACAGTTGATATGGGAAGTTTAGGAACGCATACGCTAAGAATAGCCAATATGAGTACACCAGCAGAATGTTCTCAGGAAGGATTCTCCCAAAGTGCATGTGGCTTTGTTTTAGAGTTTTCAGATATCATTACAACACATATAATGAATCCATATACTTCAGGCGTAACAACACCAGGAAATGGAAATATAGGAGGATGGCCAGCAAGTGAGATGAGGACATATGTCAATAGTGATATATATAATGCATTGCCATCTGAATTAAAGAGCGGAATAATCAATACAACAGTAGTATCAGGACATGGATCAACAAGTGGAGAGACAAACTTCACCTCAACGGATAAGCTATACTTACTATCAGCTCATGAAGTATATGAAGGTGATACAGGCTATGACACAGCATATAATAATACCAGACAATTAGATTATTATAGTTCACAAAATGTAACAACAAGTAATTACTCAGGAGCAATTAAGCAAAGAAATAGTTCCAATTCTGATTGGTGGTTGCGCTCGGCCCTTTCCTCTACTATTTTCGCTTTCTACCGTGTGGCCATCGCTGGTTATTGGATCAACTACCATGCTGATGATACTCGCGGAGTCTCGCCAGCTTTCCGAATTGGATAAAGAAATATTAATTAATAATATTTCTTTTTGTTTGGTATAATATAAATAGTGGAGGTGATACTTTGATAGTAGGTGTTTTAGTTGAGATTACTAATCGTAATGTTGATAAGATATTTGACTATAAAGTACCTAAGAATTTAGAAAATGATATTAAAGTAGGAATCAGAGTATCGGTTCCTTTTGGTAGAATGACTATTGAAGGTTTTGTTATGGAAATAAAAGAGTCTAGTGAATTATCTGATTTAAAAGAAATAATAGATATAGTAGATAAAGATGTTGTATTAAATAGTGAATTATTAGAACTTGGTAAAACCATTAAAGATAAGACACTAGCTACTTTAATGTCTTGTTACCAAACAATGCTACCTAAGGCACTTAAGGCTAAAAAGAATAGTACTATTAATATTAAATATGATACTTATTATATGTTAGGTAATACTAGTGGTAAGTTTAATAATAAACAGTTAGAAATAATTAATTTAGTAAAAGAAAAAGGCGAAGTTCTTCGTAAAGATTTAATTGATATTTCATTGAGTAGTTTGAACACTTTAATAAAAAAAGGAGCTTTGCTAGAAGTAAAAAAAGAACATTACCGAGTTGATTATAGTAATGAAGAAATTACTGTTAAGGAGCTAACTCCTGATCAAAAAGCTTGTGTTAATGCTGTTATTAATGGAAATGATGATGCATATTTATTGTATGGAGTAACAGGTTCTGGTAAGACAGAAGTATATATGGAGATAATTGATTATTATTTAAAACAGAATAAGACTAGTATTGTCCTAGTCCCTGAGATTAGTTTAACTCCACAAATGGTTAAACGCTTCAGTGAAAGATTTGGTAATAATATTGCAGCTATTCATTCAGCCTTGAGTGAAGGAGAAAAATATGATGAATGGCGTAGAATATATCGTGGTGAAGCTAAAATAGTTATTGGTGCCAGAAGTGCTATTTTTGCACCACTTGAAAATATCGGTGTAATTATAATTGATGAGGAACATAGTGATTCGTATAAACAAAGTGATCCTAGTCCTAGATATAGTGCTAAAGAAGTAGCTTTAATCCGTGGTAAAACACATCATTGTCCTGTTGTTATGGGAAGTGCTACTCCATCACTAGAAGCTATGGCAAGAGCTAAAAAAGGAGTATTTAAACTACTAGAATTACCTAATCGTATTAATGGAAGAGAATTACCTAAAGTAGAAATAGTAGATATGAATAAATGTCTTGGAAAGAGTAAGGGTTATTTTTCACCTGATTTAATTACTTCAATTAGTAACTGTATGAATAGGAATGAACAAGTAATACTACTTCTTAATCGACGTGGTTATGCATCTTTTGTTAGTTGTAAGAACTGTGGTTTTACATTTAAATGTCCTAATTGTGATATTACTCTTACATATCATAAGAGTAGTAATACAATGAGATGCCATTATTGTGGACATGGAGAAAAAGTATTTGATAAATGTCCTGAATGTGGAGAGAAAGCTCTCAGTAATCTAGGAGTAGGTACTCAAAAAATAGAAGAAGAATTAAATAAGTTGTTTCCAAATAATAAAATAGTTAGAATGGATTTTGACACTACTAGTAAAAAAGGTATGCATGAAAAGATTATTGAAGATTTTAAAAATCATAACTATGATATTTTACTAGGCACACAAATGGTTTCTAAAGGATTAGATTTTCCTAATGTAACATTAGTTGGCGTAATTAATGCTGATACTTCACTAAATATTCCAGACTTTAGAAGTAGTGAAAATACATTCTCATTACTTGATCAAGTCGCAGGTAGAAGTGGTAGAAGTGAAAAAGAAGGAAAAGTAATTATTCAAACTTTTAATCCAGATCATTATGCAATCAAACTAGTAAAAAAACATGATTATTTAGAATTTTATAATGAAGAAATGCAAATTAGAAGAAAGTTGAAATATCCGCCATTCTACTATTTATGTAATATTAGAATTAGTGGAAAAGATACTAATTATTTATTAGTAGAGGCTAATAAAATAAAAAGAAGTTTAGAAAGAAATTTATCTTCAACAATTATTCTAGGTCCAAGTAATTCTAGTATATTTAAAATGAATAATATATATAGATTTAATATCTTATTAAAATATAAAAAAGATGATTCACTATATCCAATACTTAATAAGATATTAGAACACTATAAAACTAATAGTAAAGTTAAGGTTGATATTGACTTTAATCCTAGTCAAACTCTTTAATTTATGGTATTCTTATATAAGATAGAGGTGTGTTTATGAACGATAATAATAATGAATTAGATGTAAACAAAAAAAAGAGAGAAGAATATGAACAATTAATGAAAGATTCTTCTACTAATTTAGATGGTTATTGGGATAAAAATAATATATTTGTAAGAGTATTATTACTATGTTTAGCCGCAATAGTAATCTTAGGAGTAATATATTACGCAGTAGCTTATTTTAGACCATAAAAAAAAGAATATATTTATAGGAGGTGATAAAGTGCTTGAAGAACTATTAAAAAGAGAAGACGTAAATAGTTTTATTAAAATATTAAAAAATAATGATCGTTATTTTGATAAAGAATTCAAGAAGATTGCAGATCGAAAAATAACTGTAGGCAAAGAACTAGCACTTTATATTTTCTATGAATCTCTATATAAATTTCAATTATTATTTGAAGATGTCTATATGTTTGATGAATATATGATTCAATTAGATAGATTATATAAAAGAATAGATAACTTTGATGATATAGAAGTAGGGATAAATAAGTTATTATGTAAACTATTAACTATAAAGTTAGATATAAAAGATGAACAAGATATTGATTCTAGAAGAGAAATTATTGAATATGTATATGATAAATATATAGTGGATGGTTATTATATTCATGGATTTAATACAAGTTATACTAAAGAAATATTAGAAAAAGGATTTAATCCAGAAGAATATCAAAACTATTATGATAAATTCTCTAAACTAAATAAGATATTTGCAAAATACAATGTAATTAATATAATCGATAAAGATTTTACTAAAAAAGAAGTTACTTTTACTGATAATTTCTTAATGGCTTGTTATTACTCTACATATGGTCCTAATTTCTTTTCTAAGTTTCTAAAGAGTGAAGATTATTTTGGTAGATTACAGAAACAAGATGGTTATTTGATAGATGACTATAATCTTACGATTAGTCGTTTGAAAAGGTTTATGGATAATAATTTGTTTAAAGAAGATGATAAGAAGTTTATTTTAGACTTAGTAAAAGATGAATGGGATTTATTACATAGAGAAGATAAGAAGATTAGTTTATTATTAGTTAAAAGAGATGAAATATCAAAAGATAAGATTTCTTTAAGTGAATATATTAATAGTGATGAAGACTTATATGATGTAGTTGATAGATTACTTAGCTCTAAGAAGAATAAGATTGAGTGTTCTAATACTATTCCAAGTGATAAGTTAGAAATTATTACTTTAGATACTTATTATGAAAAGACTGATGATGATTTTGATAAAGAGTATGAGGAACAATTTGATAAATACCGTTTAGAACAAGAAAATAAAGAATTTATGGATACTTATGGTAGTGTTTCTATTCTTTTAATAGCTGGATCATTATTAATAACATTAGGGGTTATTGTGACAATATTTATGGTTATAAGAGGGATATAGATGAAAGTTATATTTATGGGAACACCTGATTTTGCTGTTCCAGTACTTGAAGGTTTAATTGATAATTACGAGGTTGTTTTAGTTGTTAGTCAACCAGATAAAAGAGTTGGTAGAAAACAAGAATTAAGAAATACTCCTATTAAGGAAGTTGCTTTAAGAAATAATATTGAAGTTTTTCAACCAGTTAAAATACGAGAAGATTATGAAAGAATTATAGATTTAAAACCAGATTTAATAGTAACTTGTGCTTATGGACAAATTATTCCAAAAGTTATTTTAGATTGTCCAAGACTTGGTTGTATTAATGTTCACGCTTCACTTCTTCCTAAACTAAGAGGAGGAGCACCTATACATAAAGCAATTATAGATGGTTATAAAACTACAGGTATTACTATTATGTATATGGATACTAAGATGGATAATGGAGATATTATTAGTCAAAAAGAAATAGAAATATCTGATAATGATAACTTAGAAAGCTTACATGATAAATTAAGTTTATTAGGTAAAGAATTATTACTTGATACTCTACCTAGTATAATTGAAGGTACTAATACAAGAACTAAACAAAATGAAGATGAAGTAACATTTGCTTATAATATAAAAAGAGAAGAAGAACATATTGATTTTAATAAGAGTAGTAGAGAGATATTTAATCTAATTAGAGGATTATCTCCAGTACCAGGAGCTAATGCATATATTTTTAATCAAGAAATGAAAATATATGAATCTATTATTAATGATAAAGAGTATAAAGGTACATGTGGAGAAATAGTAGATATTACAAAACAAGGTATTATAGTTAAGACTAATGATGGATCTGTTATACTTACTAAAGTAAAACCATTTGGTAAAAAGATGATGGATGCCTTTAGTTATGTTAATGGTATAGGTAAAGATAAATTAATAGGTAAGGTGTTTGAATGAAACAGTTTATAGAATTAATTAAAGAATTACGTAAAACTCCTAGAGGAAAAGGAATTCTTTTCTTCGCTTTTTACTTTATTGTTTTTTTAATTCTATTTATTGTGCTTTCTTTCTCTAAAAAAACTGGTTATGTTGAGAAAGATTATGAAGTAGGAGAAGAAGCATTCTTTAATACTGCTCCTATAGTTGGTGGTAATTATCATTTTATATATACTATTACAAAAGATAATATTAAATATGTTTATGAAGGAGACAGAGATGGTAATAATGAATTATTTACTTTAAATAATAAAACTTATTACTATGATGGAAATAAGTATTATTTAGATAATAAAGAAGTAGATAATCCATATATTTATTCTGATTTTATTAATTTTAATAATACTTCATTATTAATTGAAAATGCCATGTTAGACTATAAAACAGATTATAGAAGTGGTATTACTAAATATAGTTTCTTAATATCTAGTAATACTATTAATAGTCTAATTAATAATAAAGAAACTGATATAGATGAAGTTCCTAATAATATAATTATTAATAGTGATGAAGATAGTATAGTTAATGAAATAACATATCACTTAGATAGTTATTGTGAATATGATAGTAATTGTAAAGATAAATTAGAAATAAATCTTTCATATGATAAATTTGGAGAAATAGAAGAGATAGTTAAAAAATAACTATCTTTTGTGGTATAGAAGTAGGTGATAAAATGTCTGAATTATACGATGTAGTAAAAAGAGTAGTAGATGCCTCTAGTATGGAAGAGGCAGATGAATTACTATATGGTGAGAATGGCATTATCATTAGTAATAGTAAAGAGTATTATCAAAATTTAGTTTCTACATTTATTCAAAAAAAAGAATTAACTATAAAGAATGCTCATGGTAAGTTAATATTTGATTTAGATTCTGCTGTGGATATTTGGAATACAATATTTTTAGGAGAATATATAAAAGAGCATGATACTTTAAACAAAGAATACGAAACAGTAAAAAAAGATATTATTGACAAAGTACATGAATTATACAATCAATATTCTAGTATTATAGCTTTAAATAGAGTACCTGGTGCTGATCATGAAGAAATAAATAAATTGCGTCAAAAAAAACTGCAAGAAATAAAAGATTTTTTAGCACAAGAACTTGGTTATGATGAAAGTGAAAAGTCTTTTCCAAAATCATTAGCATATTTTAGTAAACTAGAATCTTTCATAGAAGAATTATTAGACAAAAAATATAGAGGAGTTATAGAAACTTTCTATAAAATTGATTGGGTAGATTTAGGTACATCTTCTAATCAAATTAATAATTTAGATGCAGTCAATTCTTTAAAACAGGCTATTACTATTATTCATAAATTTAGAAATGCTATTGGACATGGTATGATTTCTGAAGCTAAAACACTTAGTGTTGATAGTAAAAATTTTAAAGTATCAATTCCTATTGAATATATTGATGGTTATAGTAAAGGTAAAATAATACCTAGAGAAGAAGATAAGAACATCGTTGAAAAAACTAATAGCGTTGCTTCTCCAATCTTAAAGTCTTTGAATTATAATATGATAGAGTTACAGAGTTTCTTTCATCATGTAAGACCAGAGTGGTTAAATTATCTTTTAGAACAAGTTAATAATAATTATAATGAACTCTATAAGTTAAATAAAGATATAATTGAGAACAGCGCTGAATCGAGGTTTTTTCTCGATAAATGTGGCATAAGTTTTGAGGAACTTAAAGAAATGCCGTACGAAGCCTTCCGTTTTCCTGATAAAACTTCTGAGTTTTTAAAAGCTGGTTTAACAGTTGCTGATTTAAATTTAATAGCAAACCGAGATTTCTTCTTTTCAAATTGGTATAAAGATATTATATCTAAAGGGTTACCTAGAAATATTCTAGTACAAATTATTTCGGATAAGAATTGTTGTACACAAAATGGAATCAAATTATATAATTTAGGACTATCTATACAAACTATAAAAGAATTACCTCCAGGAGCAATTGAAAATCCCGATGGATTTATTCGCATGTTGCGTGGGGGTTTAACAATATCAGACGCCTCAAAACTGAATGATAAAGCATTTGAAAAACCTTGGGTACTATTTACTTTTTTAAATAGAGAATTAGAAAAAATAGATTTAAACAAACAAATAAGTCTTTCTAAAATACAAGAATTACCTCCAGAAGAATTAAAAGATATTGATATAAAAAAGTTAAAATATTATGGTAATTTAAATATATTGTTAATAAATCAAATAAGACAGTTGCCACCTAAAGTATTTAACAATTATGATGAATGTATGCGTTTGCTTGATGAAGCAATTCAAAGCGTGTCTCAACTTCCAGATGGTGTTTTTGACGACTATTATAGATATGAAGAATTGTTAAAAAAAGGGATAACTATAGACGAAATAACGAAGTTACCAGTTTATAAGCTGGAAGATTCTATAGTAAGAGATTATGTGGTAAAGAAAAAAATGTCGATTGATGAAATTGCCAGTTTACCTGATGGAGCATTTTTAAATACTAAATTAGTTGAAGAACTACTAGAAAAAGGAAGGTCTATGGATGAAATACTCCAATTACCAGAAGATGCTTTTTTTGAAAAAGACTTTGATTATTATTTAAGTGGTGACGATTACGTAGGATATCTACCAAAAGAAGAAGTGTCAAATACAAAACAAGTAAAAGAATTATTAAAGAAATTTTCTGTCGAAGAAATTAGTAATTTACCAGTTAGAGCAATTGTAAATCCTAAAATAGTATTTGACTTATTAGATAATCATTATTCATTAGAAGATATTGAGAAACTACCTGAATATGTATTTGAACCTACAGGATTAGTAATCGACTTAATCAAAAAAGGCTTTAAATTTGATGATATTAAAAGATTATCAGAAGAAGCATTTTTTCTTCAGGAAGAGATGAGGATTTTTTTGAAGAGCAATTTGTCAGTTAAAGAATTAGTTAAGTTATCAAATAAAGCTATTAGACATCCTAAAGAATTTTTATATTTTTTATCTATTGGGTTGCCGTTTGATGAAGTAAATAAAATGAAAGAATTAGCGCTAGAAGATTACGAAAAAAGCACTAGATTATTAGAAGAAGGTTTAAAAGTAGAAGATTTGAATAAAATATATTTCCTTGATGCAGAAGAGTGTATTCGCATTTATAATTTGTTTAAGGATGAGAATATAGATTTATTCAAATTACCAACAGATGTTATTAATTATTATAAGATAGATTTGCATATTGATAATATCAAATATTTACTAAACTTAGTGGATAATGATTATAGTAGATTAGGAGAGTTCCCTCAAGAATTTTTTGCTTGTGATTTATCAAAAATAGAAGACTTATGTAAGATTTATAATTTGAATGTAGCTAAAAGTATTTTTCATATTAATGATTCTAAAGTAATAGGCCTTTTAATTTATTGCAATAATGTTTTTAAAAACTATCAAGATGAAGATTTTGATAAAATTGATTTTAATCCTATTAAATTTATTCAAAATGCTTATAACGATACAATGGATTATAAAAATAATATTACTGATATAAACATGGACAAAGAAAAGTATATTGAACAATTTGTTTTACATAATAATGGTGAAATTAGAGTAGCTGGTGATATTAATAATGGTAGGTATATTAATGTCAAAGCAAATATTTTAGATAAGATTAGAAACGCAGCTATTCATTTTAGAATTGAACCTGTGTATGATAATCAAGGTAATGTTGTACCAAATAAAATCCATTTATATGATAAGAATGAAAATATGTCACAAGATACTAATTTTAATATTATTTTAGATATTAATTATTTATTAGAATTTGCTAGATTAGTAGAAACATCATTAAACTATGGTATCCAAGAAATGATGGATGATGTTAATAAAGAATCTAGTAGTGCTGTAGAGGAAGAAACTACACAATCTAAATAAGAAAGATAGTTAATTAATAACTATCATTGATACTATATAGGAGGTGATAGAATGTCTGAATTATATGATGTGGTAAAAAAAGTAGTTGATGCACCTAGTATGGAAGAAGCAGGTGACATATTATATGGTAGAGAATCATTCCTTAATAATAATGAATATTATAGAGAAATAATATCTAATTTTATTAAGAAAAAAGAATTAATCATACGAAAAGAAAATAATAAATTATTGTTCAATTTAAAAAATATTAATGATATTTGGAATGTTGTTTTTTTAGGTGAATATATAAAAGAAAATGACTGTTTAAGAAAAGATTATGAATCTGCTAAAAGAACAATGTTAGATGAATTGAAGAAACTTTATAATGAATATAGTAACTGTGCTGCTGAACATACACTACCTGGAGCAGATCATGCAAATATAAATAATAAACTTGCTGTAAAGAAAAAAGAAATATTTGAATGGTTGCAAAAAAATGTAAATTATACTGGAACTATGAATAGATTACCGTCATTTGGTGATTTTAGGAATCTTGAGAATTTAGCAACTAGGTGCTTTGATGCTAATTACAAAAATGTAATAGATACCTTTTATAAAATAGATTGGGTTAAATTAGAAAATTCTAATGATGAAATAGAAAAAATGGAAGCAACAAAAATACTAAAGCAATCTATAAATATTGTTCATAAACTGCGTAATAATATTGGCCATGGTATTGCAAAAGAAGGTTCTATAATTGATATTGACAGTGAAGATTTTAAACTTTCTATACCAGTTGATTATTTAGATGGCTTCAATAAAGGTAGGATAGTTGCTAACGATGAAGATAAAATTATTATTGAAAGAGTAAATTCGATAGCATTACCGATTATTAATAAATTAGGGAGTGACATTCGTCAAGCTGATAGTGTTTTTTATAATGTAAGTCCTGATTGGTTAGAATATATTTTAGAGAAAACAGATTATAATTATGTTAGACTATCTGAATTCAGTAATGTTTTATCTAATGAAGCTGCAGGAAGAGAATTCTTAAAGCGTGGACTTGATTTAAAAACCATCAATAGAATTAGGTGTTTAAGTTGGTGCAATAATAAACCTGATTATATAGACAAAGTTATAGAATTAATAGATACAGGTGTTGAGCCTAATAATATCTTTAATACTACAATTGATCATTTTGATTTTTCAATGGAATTGTGTAAATTGGGGATCGACTTTAATAATTTGAATAACGAAGCCCTAGTATATGAAGAAGAGACAAGAAAATTACTTAATACAGGTATAAAAATAGAGGGCTTAATGGATGGAGCGTTCTATCACCCTGAAGGAGTTATATTTTTAAAAGATAAGGGCTTTGATATTACAAAATTTGATTATGCATTTAGCGATTATCAAGAGGCCTGGGACTTATATCAAAAGACTGGCTATTGTGAAGACTTGATGTTTGATGCTTACCATAATATAGACGCTACAACTGAGTTGCTCGATAAAAGGATAAAGATAGATGATTTGAATTTTGATGCTTTTAATTTTCCTTCAGAAACAATAAAATTACTAGATAATGGTATCAACATATATGCACTTGAAGAAGATGAGTTCGAAGAAGCTGATAATATAATTAGATTGAATAATGCTTTAAAAAGTGAATTGGAAAAAAAAGGAATTACAATTATGGATATTAATCATCATGCTTTTAACTATGTTGATAATGTAATAAAACTGTATAAAGCTGGAATTGATATAACTTCTCCTAATATTTCATATGCTTTTAGTCACCCCGAAGAAGCAATAGAATTATTTAAACATGGTATTGATATAGCAGAAATTGATAGAAAAGGAAAATATTATGCATATACTGATCCTAAAAAAACGATTGAAATATGTAGCTTAATCAATTTAAGTGAGTTAGAAGATTATAATTCGTATCATTTATTTGAATATCCAGAAACTACTATAAGACTTGCAAAAATGGGAATAGATGTTGTTAATCTTGCAAATTATAATTCCTCATATAAAGATTCTTTAGAAGGTAAAATACTTTTGTTAAATGAGCTAGGTATTGATGTGGCAAATCTCTGTATACTTAATGTAAACACATCAAAAATAATTGAAACGTTTAAAAAATGTAAATTATATGATATCGATATGAATAAACTGCCTTATAAAATATATAATAATATGTTTTATAATCATCCCGATAATTGTGTAATAAACTTTGAAAATCTTAAGTACATTTTATATTTATGTAATAATGATTATAAGAAACTAGAACAATTACCAATTGAGTTTTTTAGTTGTGATATTTCTTTGGTTGATGAAATGTTTAAGACTTATAATGCTAATGTTTCTAAGACTATATTTGGATTAAATAATCCTAAGTTAATCGCAATGTTAGTTTATTGTAATAGTGTCTTTAGAAAATATCAAAAGCAAAATGGTGATGCTGATAAGGTAAATTTTGATTCATTAGATTTTATAGATTCTAGTTTGTTGGATACTGTTAAATATCATAATAGCTTTGAATTTGATAGCGAATCTTATATAAATCAATTTTGGTTTAATGAAGATGGAAGACCAGTGAATTTAAAAAGCAATCTTTTAGATAAATTACGTAATTCAAATCTTCATTATAGATTTAAAATTGTTAAAGATGACGATGGAAATGTTGTAAAAGACAAGGTATATTTATATGACAAAAGAGGCAATTCGACTAATAATAATTTTAATGCGATTGTTGATATTGAGTATTTACTAAAAATCACACATGAAATTGAAGAGGATTTATATAAAAAATATAGTGAAGAAAACAAAAGTAGAAGTAGATAGTTAATTAATAACTATCTTTTTTGTGTTATAATATAGTTACTTGGAAGTGATAATATGACTAGTATTTATAATTTAACTAGAGAAGATTTAGAAAATTATTTTTTAAGTATTGATTCTAAGAAATTTCATGCTGATCAATTATTTGATTGGTTATATGTTAAAAGAATTAAATCTTTTGATGAAGTTACTAACATTAAGAAAGATGTATTAGAAGAGATTAAGAATAATTATATTCTAAATAATATTAAAATAGTTAATGTTGAAAAAGATAAAGATGTTAATAAATATTTATTTGAACTTGAAGATGGAGAACATATAGAGGCTGTTTTAATGTTTCATGATTATGGTACTAGTATATGTATTTCTAGTCAGGTTGGATGTAATATGGGATGTAAGTTCTGTGAATCTGGTCGTAGAAAAAAAGTAAGAAACTTAGAAGTATCAGAGATGGTCTTACAGATATTATTAATTGAAGAAGAATTAGGCAGTAGAATTAGTCACGTAGTAGTTATGGGTATTGGAGAACCTTTTGATAATTATGATAACTTAATTAAATTCTTTAGAATTATTAATGATCCTAAAGGTATAAGTATAGGAGCTCGTCATATTACTGTTTCTACTTGTGGTATAGTTCCTAAGATATTAGAGTTTAGTGAATTAGATATGCAAGTTAATCTTGCAATTAGTCTTCATGCTCCTAATGATGAATTAAGAAACAAACTTATGCCTATTAATAAAGCATATCCTCTGAAAGAATTAATGAAGGCCTTAAAAGTATACTCTGAAAAGACTAATAGAAGACTTACTTTTGAATATATTATGCTTAAAGATGTTAATGATAGTGAGAGTGATGCTTTAGAATTAGTTAAATTAGTTAAAGGACTTAATTGTTATATTAATCTTATTCCTTATAATGAAACTAATAATATTGAATTTAAGAGAACAAATACTGTTCAAATTATGCGCTTTTATGATATACTTAAGAAGAATAGTATCGGAGTTACAATCAGAAGAGAATTTGGCAGTAATATAAGTGCTGCCTGTGGACAACTTAGAAGTAAAAAGGAGGAACTATGAAATCATTTTATTTAACTGATGCTGGTATGGTCAGAGATCATAATGAAGATAGTGTAATTATAGTTAAGAATGATGAGGGTAGTGTACTAATGGCTATTGCTGATGGAATGGGTGGTCATTCTGCTGGAGAAGTTGCTTCATCAATTGCTATTAGTTATTTAGGAAAACATTTTAAAGAAACTTTTCGTAATATGAGTAAGGTTGATGCCGTTAATTGGATTCGTGATTCTGTTGATGAGATTAATACTTTAATATTTCAACATGAGAAAGATCATCCTGAAAGTAAAGGAATGGGAACTACTTTAGTTACAGCAATATTAACTAAAGATTTTTTGCTGTTTGGTAATGTAGGAGATTCAAGTGGATTTGTTATGAAAGATAACAATTTACATAAGGTTACTTATGATCATACATTAGTGAATCTATTAGTTAGTGCGGGTGAATTAACTAAAGAAGAAGCTAGTGTTCATCCTAAGAAGAATGTTTTAATGAAAGCTTTAGGTACTACTTCTGAAGTGGATATCGATATTTTTGATTGTGATATGGATGTTACAGAGGTATTACTAGCTAGTGATGGACTTACTGGGATGTTAGATAGAGAACATATTGAAAAGGTATTACTAGGTGAAGGAACTGTTGAAGAAAAGGTTAATCGTCTAGTTAGTAAAGCAAATAATAGGGGTGGAACTGACAATATTTCGGTTGCTTATTTAGTTCGTAGCGAAGAAGGTGAAGATAAGTGATAACAAAGGGGCAAAAAATTAATGATCGTTATGAAATAATAAGATCAATTGGCGAAGGTGGTATGGCTAATGTTTACCTAGGATATGATACAATTCTAGACCGAAATGTAGCAATCAAAGTACTTCGAGGAGATCTATCAAATGATGAAAAATTTGTAAGACGTTTCCAAAGAGAAGCTTTGTCAGCATCAAGTTTGGCACATCCTAATATTGTTGAAATGTATGATGTAGGTGAAGATGATGGAATCTATTACATCGTAATGGAATATGTAGAAGGTAAGACACTAAAACAATTATTAAAAAAGAGAGGTACACTTACTTTAAGTGAAGCTATAGATATAATGAGTCAATTAACTGATGGAATGGCTCATGCCCATGATTCATATATTATTCATAGAGATTTAAAACCGCAAAATATTATGATTAAAGATGATGGACAAATTAAAATTACTGATTTTGGTATAGCTATGGCACTTAATTCTACTCAGCTTACACAAACTAATAGTGTAATGGGAAGTGTTCATTACTTACCACCAGAACAAGCTAGTGGTAAAGGTTGTACTATTAAAAGTGATATTTATTCAATGGGTATTATTTTTTATGAATTACTAAGTGGTTCATTACCATTTAAGGGAGATAATGCAGTAGAAATAGCTCTTAAGCATATGAGAGATCCACTTCCAAGTTTAAGGGAAGAAAATGATGCGATACCTCAAAGTATTGAGAATATTGTAAGACGTGCTACTGCTAAAAATCCAAAAAATAGATATGATAGTGCACGTAGTATGCATGAAGATTTATTAACTGCACTTGATGATGATAGAATGAATGAACCAGTATATCAATATAAATATCCTGAAACTGAAAGTGATGGGAAGAAATTAAAAAGATTAGAAGAAACTGCTAGATTAGAGACAACTGATGGATTAGGTGATACTGATCCAGAAGTTGCAGAAAAGATACTTGATGATGCAGAAGAAAGAGAAAACAAGAGAAATAAAAAACTTATTATTATTCTTTCAAGTATCTTTGGAGCAAGTGCACTACTTTTAATAATTCTATTCTTTATAGTACCTGCTTTCTCACATAAAAAAGCAGCTACTGTACCAGATTGTACTAAATTAAAAGTTAGTGTATGTGAGACTAAGTTAAAGAAAGCAGGATTCCAAGTAAAAGAAATTAAAACTACTTTCTCTACTAGTATTAGAAAAAATAGAGTAGTTAAAACAGATCCTAGAAAGGGAAGTAGTGTTAAAAAAGGAACAAAAGTAACTATTTATAAATCTAAAGGAGAAGAAACTATTGCTTTAGAAGATTATAAGGGAAAGAATGCTATTGAGATTAAAACTAGATTAGAAACTAAATATGGTCTAGTAGTTACAATAGAGAAAAAAGAACCTGAAGATAAGACAAAAGAATATAATGATGAAAATGAAATTATTGGTCAATCTTCTCCAAAAGGAACTAAGGTTAAAAAAGGAGATCCATTAGTATTATATATTCCTAATATAGTAGATGAATTCCCAGATATGGCTGGAGAAGGATGGAGTTTATCCGATGTTGAAACTTTCTGTGATAAATATGGTTTAATTCTAGAGAAGGTAGAACAAGAAACTAGTGGTTATACTCCAGGAACTATTATTAGTCAATCTAGAACAGCAGGAACTACTATTGTTAGTGGAACTACACTTAGAGTAACAGTTGCGGTTAAACCAAAGGAAAAACCAAAACCAACTCCAACGCCAACTCCATCTACTGATGAAGGAGACGAAACAGAAGATAAAACAGATTCCGGTACAACAACTACCGAATAGGGGGATTTATGAAAGGACAAATTGTTAAAATAAGTAGTGATTTATATTTCGTAAGTTATGAAAATGAGATTTATCCTTGTAAATGTCGTGGTATATTTAGAAAAGAACATATTACTCCCGTAGTAGGAGATTATGTTCTTTTCAGTAAAGAGAAAAAATTGATTGAAAAAATACTTGAAAGAAAAAATGCCTTTAATAGACCAAAAGTTAGTAATATAGATCAAGCATTTCTAATTACTAGTTTAAAAGAACCAGACTTTTCACTTAATTTATTGGATAAATTCATTGTGCTTATGGAAATAAATAAAGTTAAACCTATTATTTGTATTACTAAGAGAGATTTAGTAGATGATAATGAATTTCAAAAGTATGAAGATATTTTAAAGTACTATGAGAGTTTAGGTTATATAGTAGTTTATAATACTGAGTTGGATAAATTGAAAAAGCTATTAAAAGATAAGACTAGTGTATTTACAGGACAAACAGGAGCAGGAAAAAGCACTTTACTTAATAGATTAAATCCTGATTGGAACTTAGATACAGGTGAAATATCTCATGCTTTAGGTAGAGGAAGACATACTACTAGAGTAGTAGAATTATTTGAATTCATGGGAGGAAAAGTAATGGATACTCCAGGATTTTCCTCATTAGAATTTACTAATTATAGTAAGGAACAAATAAGAAATGCTTTTATAGAGTTTAAGAACTATCCATGTCCATTTAAAGATTGTACTCATACTAATGAAAAAGAGTGTGTTGTAAAAAAGGAAGTTTTAGAGAATAATATATTAGAGAGTAGATATTTAAATTATTTAAATTTTATAGGAGTTGATAAGAATGAAAGTTAGTGCATCATTTCTAAGTAGTAAAAATATTCCTAAGGATTTATCTACATTAAATGATACTGATGTTGATTATATTCATGTGGATATTATGGATGGTAAATTTGTAGAGAATAAGACTATGCCATTTAGAGAAATGAGACATATTTATGAATATACTTCTAAGAGATTAGATGTTCATTTAATGGTAGAAGATCCTTCTAAATACATACCTTTATATGCAGAATTAAATACAGAGTTTATTACTATTCATGTAGAAATAGAAGAAGATATTATCAAAGATTTAGAACTTATAAAAAGTTATTCAATTAAATGTGGTTTAGCAATATCTCCTGATACTAAAGTAAATACTCTTATACCATATTTACCATATTTAGATTATATATTAGTTATGAGTGTTTATCCAGGTAAAGGTGGACAAGAGTTTATTCCAAATACTGAAAATAAATTAAAAGAGTTAAGAGAACTATTGAATTCTTATAATATTAAAGCTTTAGTTAGTGTAGATGGTGGAATAGATAATATTACTAAAGATAAATGTAGTAATGCCGATGTTTTAGTATCTGGTAGTTATATAATTAAAAGTGATAATTTTCAAGAAAAAATATCTAGTTTAAGATAAATAAGTGTGATATAATTTAAAAAGAATAGGAGTTGATTGTGTGGATAATAATAGTGAATTAAATAATAATGTTACTCCAGGGGTTGCAAATCAACCTACAAATGGAACTCAAGAATTACCAATAGTTGATCCAACTGCGGTTAATACTAATACTAATACAGCACCAAGTCCAACTAGCCAAGCACCACTTACTCCAAGTGTTTCTAATCCAACAGAAAATGGTCCAATTCAAATAGAAGAAAAACCAGTTGATCCTAATTTCGTGGATAGAACAACAAATCCTGGCGTTATAGGTAATATTGCACCTACAAAGGCTGAGGATCCTAATGGACTTGTTAATGAAAACTTAAAGAAAGTGGAAGTACAATATACTCCACCAAGTAAAGGAAAGACAGTAGCTTTAATAATGTTCTTCATTTTCTTGATACTATTTGTTATATTCTTACCAGAAGTAACTACACTTGTTGATAAACTATTAGGTAAGAACCAAGAAGAAGTAGCTCAAAAAATAACTACTGGTAAATTAGTTTGTGAATTCTCTACAAATACTGCTAATTTAGATAAAGATTATAAACTAATATTTGGATTTAGTAATAATAAATTAGAGAAGTTAAATTATACTACTACTACAAAAGGTGATCCTTCATTAGATGCAGAAACTATGGATGATTTAGCTAATCGTTGTAAAATGCTTAAAGAATTCACTAGTAGTGTAACTGGAGTAAATGTAACTTGTGATTACTCTGAAGGTAAATTAGTAGAAAATCAAGACTTTGATTATGCTAGTTTAGATACTGAAGGATTAGATTCAGCTTATACAGAAGCAGGTGGTACTAATCCACAATATACTAATGGTCAAGATATGGATTCAATTGAAAAGAATATGAATGCTTCTGGTTATACATGTAAAAGACAAAATAATTAATGTTGTAAACTCTTCATATTAATGATAAAATCATTATACGAGGAGTTTTATTATGAAACGATTATATATAATTATTAATATAGTTTTAGTTATCGCGATTGTTGCTTCTCTTAGTATTCAACCTAAATATAAGAATATTTCTACTAAGCATAATACTAAAGTAGTTAAAACAAGTGAATTAAGACAAATTACTCTTAGAAAAGAAGAAGTTAAAGATGATAAAGAAGATAAAGAAGATTCTAAGGTAGAAGAGGAAACTGAAGATACTTCAGAACAAACAATTAAAGAATCAGTTACTAAAGTAGAAGATAAATTCACTGAAAACATTGTTGAAGCAAAGGTAATAAGTGATGTATTAGAAACACAAACTGGTACAATGTCTGCTTATGGACCTGATTGTCATGGTTGTAGTGGTCATTTAGCAACTGGTTTTGATGCGACTAAAAGTATTACTTATGCTGATAGTAAATATGGTAACGTTAGAATAGTTGCAGGAGACAAAAAATATCCTTTTGGAACTATAGTTAGAATTAAGGGCGTTGGAAATGACTTTAATGCTATTGTAATGGACCGTGGAGGTAACATTGGAATAGGTAGAAGATTTATGTTTGATTTACTTTGTACAAATGAAGCAGAAGCATCGAGATTTGGAACACATTATAACTTAACTTTTGAAATTTTAAGATATGGTTATTAAGGAGGTTAAATCCTCCTTTTTTTGTTGTAAATAAAAGATTTACGTGATACAATTATGTCATAATAAGGAGCTATCGTCATGAAAAAAAATATTGGATTTACATTAATTGAATTATTGGCTACAATCGTTATACTAGGAATACTGTTTGGATTAGGAATTCCTCTACTTACTAGTACTGTAAGTAGGAATAAACAAAAAATGTATGTTAATGATGCCAAAAAACTAGTCTCAAAAGTGGAATATACATTAAAATCTGCAAATAGTACAATCGAAAAACCAGATCAAGGAGACTGTATTATAGTCAGTATGGCTTATCTATCAGGTAATGATTTTAGAACCTCTCCTAATGAAGGTGAATACGTTAGAGATGCTTCTTATGTTGTGGTAAAAAATAATGATAATGGGAACCTAGAATATTCTGTAGCAATAGTAGAAAAATTAAAAAATGGTAGCTATATAGGTATACCTTTAATTAGAAGTGAATCACTTCAAAGTTATAATTCAACTAAGTATGTTAAAAATATAGGTAATAATGAGTTAGTAAGGGTTAAAAACAATTTACAAACTAATTATATTAATAATCAATTAGGTTCAAAAGCTGAACCTGAATATGTTAGTGCTATCGAGCATATTTATCATGATGTAGCAATGGATGATGATGCTTCAATTGGAGGTTTAGCTAGCCCAGAAATTATTAATGCTGTATTGAGATCAACTTCTGGAAAACCATTTAATTCATTAGATACAACTCTTAGTTTAACTGTTGAGGATAAAGATACAGCTCTAAGTGATTTATCAGTTTATATTTCCGATAAAAAATATGATGAATCAGCTGCTATAAAAGAAAAATATGGAGATAAGAATACCTTTATTAAGAAATTTGAATTTGATAAGATGGGATATGATTATTATAAAAAACCTAATGTAACACTATACATTGTGGTTAAAGATCCTGATGGAAATACTGGTAAGGTGAAGTTAGACTATAAACTTCATACCAATGAACCACCTGTTTTTGGTGAAGAGACAAAACTATTAAGAAGACCTGTTGATAGTGTTAATATGGGAACAGCTTTACTAAATTTAGCTATTTCAGATGATATTGATACTAATGATAAAATTCAAGTATGTTATTCTGAAAAGGTAACTGATACTGCTAAGACATGTGATAAATATGAAAAGTATTCTGAGCTAATTAAATCGGATATTTACCATACATTTAATCAGAATAAGTGTGCTTTGAATGGCCAAGAATATTCACTAAAAGTATTTGCTAAAGATAGTTTGGGTGCTACATCTGAAATAACTTTGCCATATAAGCTACATACAGATGCTGCTCCTAAATTTGCTTCTAAAAAACCAGTTGATATTCAATCTACTGAGACTAGTTTTAATAGCTTAAATGTTAGAGTAGTTGTTAATGGTAGTGATGATGTGACTAGTGATTCTAATTTAAGAGTTAGAATTCGCGAAGGATCTACTAATGAAATATATCCATATAACCAGGAAGGAATAATGTTTAAATTAAGTGGAGAATATGATGGTAAACCTAGAAATATAACAGTATCGTTAATAGATGAATGCAATCATGAAACTGCTTATACTCCAATTACATATAATGTATATAAAAACAAAGCACCAAGAGTTAAAAATATTTCAATTACTAGTAACGGTTATGGTTGTAAGAATGTTGAAAAATGTCCAGTTGAAACAGCAGGAGGTAAACTTAATGCTACAGTGAACTTTGATGTTTTTGATGATATTGATTACAAAGATGTAGATGATAAAATTCTTGTATGTGTGTCAGAAAACAAAGCTGATTGTAATAATTCGGCAAACTTTAAAAAGTATTCTAACTATAAAGAAGGATATGAATATACTTTTTCTGGTACATATGATGGTAATACTAGAAACCTTTATGTTATAGCAAAAGACTCATATGGTGAGTCTAACTATAGTATTTCAAGTGGAGTAGACAGTGAAAATCATAAAACTTATAAGGTTTATAAAAACAAAGCTCCTTCAATAGATAAGTTTGATTTAGTATCTAATCTTGAATCATTCACTGCGACTAGTAGTTTGAATGTAAGAATTTATTTGGATGCTAGTGATGATATGGAAGATATGAATGAGATGAAATATTCTATTGAGACTGAAGGATATAACGAAAATGTAAAAATTAAAAGTTTGGAAAATTATGACAACGTTGAAGGTATACCATATAGAATTGCCGGAGAGTATGATGGTGGAAAAAGAAAAATTATTTTCAAAGTATATGATAAATATTCTCTAGCCGCAACTAAAACTGTAGAGTATGAAGTCTATACTAATAAACCTCCTGAAATTTATTATGTTGATGTTGGTGACGGAGAATCAGGTGCTCAAACTACAAAGGATAATGATTTTAATATTGTTCCAGCATCTGACTGTGAAACAAATTATAAATGTCCATTTATTAAAAGAGATGCAGAAGGAAATATTATTTCAAATAAAAATGCTGAAGTAAATCTTATTTTTGAAGTTTTAGATGACGTTGATAAAATATCTGATGATGGCGATGATGAAGAAAGTGAATTTGTTTCGGGTGATATGAAAATATGTATTTCTGAAAACGAATCTGACTGTAGAGATACTAATAGTAAGAATTATATATTATATAAAGATTATTTAAGTGGAGATCAAACATATACTTTCAACAAAGGAAAACAGAACCCTTACTTAGGAGAAACAAAAACTCTTCATATATTTGTTCTTGACTCAGGTGGATTAGTTACTCATGTTAGTAAGAAATATACTTTGTATAATGCAAACCCTCCTCAGTTACTTGATAAAGAAGCTACCGAAAGTGAAGCTTCTGAAGGAGATGAACTATATCCTAATATACAATCTGATGTAAATGTAGAGTTTAGGGGAGATGAAGCAGAAGGAAAGAATTATAATTCAGTTGATGCTATATATAAAGTGTTGGCAGTTGATGAATATGAAGATTCAGTGAACTTAGAAGTTAATATTTGCTATAAGAGGGCTAACAGTAATGATAATTATACTTGTACTGGATATAAACCATATGCTGAAGAATTTCCAATTCACTTTAATGCGCCATCCTATAATGGTCAAGAATATACAATTTATTCTATTGTAAGAAACAGTTTGGGTCTTACAAGTACATCAAAAGCTATTACATATAAAATACATAACGATGAAGCTCCTACTATTTATGATATAAATGCTACGTATCAAAATGGTATGGGAGAAGCAGTTGAAGAAGATTCAACATTACCAATGTCATTAAATGGTTATGTTACAGGGCCTTGGAATACAGTTACAGGTAATTATATTAAAGTAGCTATTATCGCAAGAGATGCCTATGATACTTATAAAATATGTGTTACAAAAGTGGATGATGTTAATACTTGTACTTTTATTGGTAAACAAGATGGAAGTGGGTTTGATGGAACTGATCAAAAGTCAGGATTAGTATATTTTGTTGAGCCAGAGCATTTATATTATATAAGTGATACTAAAATAACCAAAGATGTTTATTATGCTTTCGTTGAAGATTCACATGGCAATAAGTCTGAAGGAATGGAATTTATTGCATCTCCATATGTTGAGTGTCGAAGTCCAGAAAGTGTTGTTGAAAAAACAGAATACACATTAGATAATACTAAACCTAATAATATTGCCATATCTGGTAAAAGATGTGGATCTAAAGGTGGACAATGTTACTATGGTGCTCCAAAAACTTCTGATGAAGAAGATGAAGAGGAAGAGGACCCGGGTGAGGAGACAGGAGAAGAAGATTTATCTGGAGTTGTAGAAGATACTACAGGAATCCTTGCTTATTATAAAAAGCGTTTATTCTATAAAGATAAATTTAATCCAAGTAAGAGCTGCATTGGAAGAGATGACTCTGGTAATGAACAGGTCGAAGATTATACAGCTAATTGTTCGTTCAAAGACTGTTTCTATAATGCTAACAGTAGTTCGGATAATAAATATTTGACTAAAGCTATTGGATTAACTAAGCATACTTTCCCTAGAGAAAAATATGAGACATTTAACTATATAGATGAAGAAACAGGAGAAACACTTGTCGAAAAAACTAAAGAATACTATATAGTATATACAACTTCATATGATTCCCTTAGTGATAGAATTGTTCTAGAACCAACTAATGAATATGTTTTCCCAGGTGAATATAATATGCATCCAGATCAATATTTATACAATGAGAACTCCAACATTCCATATGTTAGAGTAATGGATTAAGGAGTGATTAGATGAAAGATAATAATGAAAAGAAAATAGACAAGATAATGATATTATTAATCATAATGGTTGTTATATTTATTATTACAGTGATTTTATCGGTAATAACTTATGATGAAAACAATCTAGAAGAAGATACAGTTAAGAATAATTATATTATCAGTGAAAAGGTAGTAGAAATGCCTGGGACAAAGATAATTACTAATGATAATATGAAAGCAGAACATTGTCTAAATGATATATGTCTAACTAATACTACTTTTTATAATAATGACAAAGTAGGAAGAGTAGAATGTATGATTATTAATAAAACTTCTGAAGTAAAAAGTGGGTATTTAAAATTACTAGTTGATGGTAAAAGTTTAGTACTTTCATATAGTGAATTAGAACCACAAAAGGAAGAATTAGTTACCATTAGATATAAAGGGGCCGATTTTAGTAGTGTTGAGGATTTTACACTTAGTAAATTATCAAGACAAGAAATAAAAGCAATAAAAGATAATAAATAATAACTATCATAGGAGGTATAACATGAAAAAAAATGGTTTTACAATGATTGAGTTACTTGCAGCTATTGTTATTTTAGGTGTACTAAGTGTTATCGCAATCACTGCTTCATCAAGATTAATTACTAGGGCCAAGAAACAAGAAGATAATCAATACGAAAAGTCTTTATTAATATCGGCAGAAAGCTATATGCAAGATAATAAAGCTCAACTACCAAAAACTATAGGTGAAAGAAAAGTAATAAATGCCCATACTTTAAAAGACAAAAGATATTTGAAGGAAGACAAAGGTGGGTGTGTAAATGTTTATAAAAAGACTAAAACAGAATATAGTTATGAAGTTGATATGGATTGTAAGGGTAGATGTACAACTAATCATAAACCAACATTTAAGGCCTACTTTACTGATGATACTTTAAAAGAACTAAATAATGCTGAAATATTATCTAATATAAAGAGAGCAAAAGTTTATGTAAGAATAACAGGTGGAGTAGATTCTTCTAAGAAATTAGCTATTTCTGGATATAATTATTCGATATATGCTTCTGATTCTGAACATGGTGAACATGAAGTATATAATTCAGGGTCATTAAATGGTAATAATAAAACAGAAATTACTATTACTAGACCAATAACTGATTATGTTGATATAACAGGATTAACTAATTTTAAAATAAAAGTTGAAGCAATTAATGAATATGGTTGCAGTGCAAGCAGTGGAGCAAGTCAAGGTTATAAAGATCCTATTCCTCCTACTTGTACTAATATAAGTAATCAAGCAAAAGAAGGAGAATGGATCAATAAGACTAGTTCGCTAGCTAGAGTTATTACAGCTACTTGTGAAGATGGTAATGGTAGTGGATGTATAAGACCAACATTCACAAGAACATGGCCAAATGATGAACAAGAAGCTGCTGAATGGGCTTATATTCAAATTAGTGATAATGCTGGAAATGTTAATTTAATAAATTCTGTTGTAAATCCGGTTGATTTGTGTCAGGCTACTCCAGTAGATATTTTGGAGGATGGAAGTACAAACCTTTGCCGAGTAAGAGTAAATGTAGATAAAATAACTCCAACTATTAAGTTAACTGGAGCTTATGCAGCAAATAGCAATGGTGGTAAATCTGGTGCCAATATGTATAAACAAGGGTCAATTACAATTGATGATAAAACTGTTGGAGCAAATGGTGTAATCAAAGTAGATCAATTTAATAATCTTGTTAATACTTGGATGAATAATGAAAAATATCCGCATGGAGTAGTTTTTGAAATTGAAATGTCAGATAATCTTCATATGGATACTTGGAGTTGGAAGACAAACCCACCGGGATTAACTACAACTAATGGAGCAGCTTATACTAATTATTCAAATAGAAATGAATATGTTAAAAAAATAACAAGTACATCTGGCACTGCTAATTGTGGCAAATTAACTGAGAAAATATTAGTAGGATTTAAAGATGAAGGCATGAGAAGTGGAGAGTTAACACTTAGAGATGCTGCTGATAACAAAGTTACTTTGATTATTTCTGCTAATCTAGATAGAACTGCACCAGCAAAACCTACGGTGTCATATAAGAAAGCAACTAGTGGAAGTAATTATACCCCTGGTACCGCTGTAAGTAATTGGTCAACCGAAACAATTAAGTCATTTGTTAGTGGTGCAGTTGGTGGAGATATATCAGGTTGGGATAGCTTTAAGTATTTTTACAGAAAGCAAAATGGTAAGAATAATACCGAAGCAACTACTGAAGCAACTTTAGCACCTGCTGCTACAGGTTCGACTACTAAGGCTAATCCTGGTAATGAAATTAAAAATTTAGCTGGTTATGAAATCAAAGATGAGGGTAGACATTTATTTAGGTATAAAAGTTGTGATAAAGCAGGAAACTGTTCGGATTATACTGGCCCTGATACTATAAAAATTGATACTAAACCACCGGCTTGTTCTGCGAAAACGACATATTCACAAGGCGCAACTTTAAGCTCTGGATGGTTAGGAAAGAATGAAACTGCTACTGTTACACAAGTTTGTACTGAGGCAAATGTTGATTATGGAAGTGGTTGTGATTATAGTAGTATTTCACATTATAATTATTTAGTTGATATCGATACTAATCAAGCAGGAGCTGAAGGGAATGGTAAAGGTGGATCAATAAAAGATAAGGCTGGTAATGTTAATAATTCTTGTCCTGCAAATCAAACAATTAGAATTGATCATACTAGTCCAAAATGTGTTACAACAGGAGATTCTAAAACGTGGAAGAAGACTAAAACAATAAAAAGATCATGTACAGATCCAAAAGATAGCGCAACCGGTAAAGTATCTAGTGGATGTACTAGTTCTTCTACCAAAAGTTTTAAATTTGCTAAGAAAGATGCTACTGTAAGTACCAAAGATAAAGTATATCAGACTTATAAATTCCCTCAATATGGTATTGCTGATATTGCTGGTAATACAAATACTTGTCCATCAGAAACAAAGGATGTCTTTGTTGATGGAAGAGTACCTAACTGTGAAGGTAAAAAGAGTAAACGATATACAGAAGGTGGAGTTACAATAAAATATACATGTGATGATTTATATGGTAAACTTGCAGGAGTTGGAGTAAAAACTTGTCCTAAAACACAAACGGGTATTAAGAAGACCCAAAAGAAGAAAGCAAATGATAAGCTTGAACATGAAATGACTTGTAAAGTAGAGGTCAATAGTCGAAAAGAATATAAAAAGAGGACTTGCAAGACTTGTGATAGTTGTAAAAAAGCACCTTGTGCATCATGGAGTACGAGTTGTTCATATAGTGTTAAAACGGCATCAACATGTTATAGAAAAGGTAACAAGCATCCGGTAGCTCCAAGTTTTTGTGGAAATCATGTAAATACAGATGCTAGCATGTGCTGTTGTACAGAAAGTTCTTATTGTTCAAGTAGAAAACGTAGTTGTAGTAAATGTGGTTGTGCTAAATGGAGTGGATACTCAAAGAATTGGAGTACTAAAAACCATTGCCCACATTATAAAAACTCTAAAACTTGTCAGCAAAAATCACGTACAGTTTATTATTAAAAAACAAAGGATACTTAATTGTATCCTTTTTATTATTTTGATATAATTATTAATGCAGGATGGTGAAATTATGAATGAAATGATAATTAAAGATATAGTAAGTGAATTAGGAGTAAGTGAAAGACAAGTAAATGCAGTTTTAACACTACTTAGTGAAGATAATACTATTCCTTTTATTGCTAGATATAGAAAAGAAGCTACTGGTGGTTTAGATGAAGAATCTATTAAGAAAATAGGAGATGTCTATGCTTATCAAGAAAGTTTATTAAAGAGAAAAGAAGATGTAATTAGACTAATTGATGAGAAAGGACTTCTTACTGATGAATTAAAAGATAGTATTTTAAAGTGTACTAAATTAGTAGAAGTAGAAGACTTGTATAGACCATATAAGGAGAAGAAAAAGACTAAAGCAACAGAAGCTATTAAAGCAGGATTAGAGCCTCTAGCTAAAATGATGATGTCTTTCCCAACTACAGGTAGTATTGAAGATATGGCTAAGAAGTTTCTTAATGAGAATGTTAAGAGTGTAGATGATGCGGTTACTGGCGCTAAATATATAATAGCTGAATGGATAAGTGATAATGCATCATACAGAAAATATATAAGAAGTTATTTCTATAAAAATGGAGTAATTATTTCTAAAGTGAAAAAAGATGCTAAAGATGAGAATAAGACATATGAAATGTATTATGAATATAATGAAGCAGTTAAACATATTAAACCTCATCGTATTCTAGCTCTAAATAGAGGAGAAAATGAGAAGGTTTTAAGTGTAAGTATAGATGTTAATAAAGATGAGATAATTGCTTATTTAAATAATAAATTAATTAAGAATGACAAGAGTTTTGTAACTAAGTATATTAAAGAAGCAATAGAAGACTCTTATAAAAGATTAATTGTTCCTTCAGTAGAAAGAGAAGTACGTAGTGATTTAACTGAAAAAGCAGAAGTATCAGCAATAGATAACTTCGGTAAAAACTTAGAAGCATTACTATTAACTCCTCCGATGAAAGAGAAAGTAGTTCTTGCTTTTGACCCTGGTTACGTCAACGGATGCAAGTTAGCAATTATTGATAAGACTGGTAAATATTTAGATAGTATTGTAGTTAAACCATTCTTAAAGGGACAAGAAGAGAAGAATATTAAGATGACTAAGGAAATAGTTGCGAACTTAGTTAAGAAATATAAAGTAGATATTATTGCGATTGGAAATGGTACGGCTTCTCGTGAATCAGAAAAGTTATGTGCTGAAATGATTAAAGAATATAATCTAGACTGTAAATATGTAATAGTAAGTGAAGCTGGAGCATCAATTTACTCAGCATCAAAGATTGCTATTGAAGAATTTCCTGATTTAGCAGTTGAAAAGAGAAGCGCAGTAAGTATTGGTAGAAGACTTCAAGATCCTTTAGCAGAACTTGTTAAAATTCCACCAGAAGGTATTGGGGTAGGTTTATACCAACATGATATTGCTGGTAAGAAGTTATCAGAATCACTTGATTTCGTAGTAGAGAAGTGTGTTAATAGTGTAGGGGTTAATGTAAATACTGCTAGTCCTTCATTATTAAGTTATGTTTCGGGGATAACTAAAGCGGCAATCAAAAAACTAATCGAATATCGTGAAAAGATAGGTAGAATATCTTCTCGTGAAGAAATAAAAAAGAAAAAACTGTTATCAGATAAAGCTTATGAACAAGCAATTGGTTTCTTACGTATTACTGAAGGAGATAATGTTTTAGACTCTACCGCAATTCACCCAGAAAGTTATGATATTGCATTAAATCTATTAAAGAAATTAAACAGTAATATTAGTATGATAGGTACTAAAGAATTAATAGATAAGCTAGATAAAATAAATATTAATGAAATGTCTAAAGAGTTAAATACAGATGTTTATACATTAGAAGATGTAATTAGTAGTTTAAAGAAACCCAATTTGGATCCAAGAGATGAATATCCACAACCTATCTTAAAAAGTGATATTTTAGATATTAAAGATTTACATATAGGAGATAAATTACAAGGTACTGTTCGTAATGTAGTAGACTTTGGATTGTTTATTGATATTGGGCTTCATGAAGATGGGCTTGCACATATATCTAAATTAACTAATGCCTATGTTAAACATCCAAGTGACTTATTTAGCGTTGGGGATATAGTAGATTGTTGGGTAGATGATATTTCATTAGAAAAAAATAAAGTAAGTTTGAGTTTAATAGAGAGGTAATATGAAAATATTAATAGTTTCAGATATACATGGTAATTATAATAATATGGAAAAGGTTCTAAAAAATGATCCATCTTTTGATTATTTATTTCTTGTAGGAGATATCTTATCAGGACCAAATAGAGAAGGTTATAATCCAGAAAAATTAGTTGATTTATTGAATAGTTATAAAGATAAAATAATCGCAGTAAGAGGCAACTGTGATTATATGGATGATCTACGATTATTAGATTTTAAGATGGATGAATTATATAAGACTGTTCCAATGGATAATAAAACAATATTGATGACTCATGGACATTACTTTAATAGAGATCATTTGCCAGATGTTACATATAATATTTTAATTACAGGTCATACCCATGTACCTGTTCTAGAAAGAGATCATAATAAGATTATTCTAAATCCTGGAAGTATTTCTCTACCTAGACAAGATAGTACAAAAAGTTATATTTGTTATGAAGATGGAGTTTTTGCTCTTAAAGATTTAGAAAGTAATAAAGATCTTGAAAAGATTTATATAGTATAAAAAAGCATTTAGTTTTTTGCTAAATGCTTTTCTAATGAATTATCATATACATCTTTTATATTTATTCTAAATGAATTTGACGAAACATCCTTAGAGAATAAATTTAAAAGTTTATTTTTACATGGAATATATTCAAAATTGTTTTCATATTTATCAATTTCTTGTTTTACAATTTCAGGATATTCGTGAGAAGTTTTTAATTTACTATTCTCATAATACGCAAAAGTTTCTCCATTTTCAACGTACACGGGATAATTTGCATAATTAATTAAGTCAAACAGAAAGAAATCCTCTTCTATATTTTTTCCTTGTTTCAATAACGAATCTGCTATGTACTCAATTCCGTATTCAGGTACACAAGTTAATTCTAAATATATTGTAACTTTTTCGCAAATTTTAAGGGCGCGTTTTTCATCATCTCCAATTTGGTCTTTATAATCTTCAATTAGTTCATTTATAAAATTTGAAGGTGTTTGATATTTATAGACCCTCTTTATTTTGTCTTCTTCCATTATATATAATTTGGTAGCTATATCGGGATATATTCTTTTTATATAATTGTCATTGGAAATAAAAATGCAAGGGTCATAAAGTTTGCTTATTCTATGTAATGAATTCATAATACCAAGTAACAATTTAGAATTAACAGTATAATTTTCATTTAAATGACCGTATCTTGCTTCTGGAAAAACATTGTTTATATTAGTTTTTTCAAAGATACGAAGGATTTCATCAAAACTTGGGTTTTCTAGCTTACCATCCTCATTGTTGTCTCTAATATATTCCTTAATATATTTAGAGAAAAGTAGAGGCATCGCTTCTATTTTATCTAATTTATTTAACCTATCTAATAAATAAATTTTTTCTTCTTCTTCTTCAGAACTTAAAACTGTTTTTTCGTTTAAAATTTTAAGACGTTCGTTTATCTCCTCTATTATTCTTGAAGAGTTACTTCTTATTTGGTTGATTATTTTACTAATATTGTGTTGCCCAGTAGTAATATTATTTTCTTTTAAAAAAGATAATAAAGATTTCTTTATTCCGTATTTCATACTAAGGTTGTTAATTATTTCTTTGCTATTTCCGATAAGTAAATTGTATTTATCTTCTTCACTAAGTGAATTTAGTATTGGAATAAGTTCTTCATATTCTTTTCCAACTGGATAGACAATATTAAGCAGTGGAAGTAATATTCCTTTTAAATAGTATTCGCATATTAGACCATACATAGAAGAATTGATTGTTCTTATATTGTTGTAGTCTTTAATACCTGTACATAATAAATCTGCTTTATTAGAATAAATAGGAGTTTTTGGAATTGTAGAAAACAAATAGTCCGCAAGTTCAAAAAACTCTCTGGATTTTTCTTTGTAGATATCCATAAAAAATAACCCCCTGGTTAAAAAGATGTATAGATTATATCACAAAATGCTTATTAATACAATAAAGTTATTTTTCTACCATTTGTTTTAATTAGACCATCTTCTTTTAAATAAGTAATCTCTCTAGTCATAGAACTTCTATCCACTGATAAGTATGAAGCAAGCTCAGTATAAGTTATTGGCATTGTAAAGCTTTTATTACTTTTAGAACCAACTTGATTTCTAAAATAACCTAGTAATTTATCTCTAGTAGTTCTTTGAGTTAATAATTCTATTCTTTGATTACTTCTATTTAATTGATCACTTAATAGTTTAATTAGATTCTTTACAAAGATAATATAGAAGTCATTCTTAATTATTTCATCATTAGTAATTTGATTATATTCAATATAAGTAATTTGAGTTTCTTCTTTTGTTATACATGACAATTCATCATTATTAAGAGAATAGGTTAGACTACCAAATATTTCTCCAGTACTTAAATCCTCAATAATTGTCTTATTACCATTATAATCACTATATATTAATTGAATGTTACCACTATCAATAATAGCAATAAAATCATCTTTATTTACATTGGATAAAATGTTTACATCTTTACGATAAGTAAAAGTATTAGCCTTTAGAACTTGCATTAATTTCTTTATTTCTTTATCACTTAAATTAGCAAATAAATTAGTCACTTTACATCACCTTAAAATAATTCTATCAAATTATGTAAAATGTTGCAAATGCAACAATAGTTATTTTATATTTAATATATAATTAATTTGTAATTTAATAAAGATAGGGAGAAATTAGATTATGAAAGTAATAAAAAGAGATGGGCATATGGTCGATTGGTGTCCAGCTAAGATTGAGGAGGCTATTGAAAAGGCGAATTTAGAAGTTGAAGAAGAAGATAAAGCATCTTCTGTTCAAATCAAAAACATAATTAAGTACATTGAGAGATTAGGTAAGAAAAGAATATTGGTCGAAGATATTCAAGATATTATCGAAATGAAACTTATGTCAATTGGTAAGTATGAACTAGCAAAGAAGTATATTACATATCGTTATACTAGAGAATTAGTAAGACGTAGTAATACTACTGATCAATCTATTAAAGAGTTGATTGATGGAGAAAATGAATATTGGAATACAGAAAATTCTAATAAGAATGCTAGAGTAGTCACAACACAAAGAGACTATCTAGCAGGTATTACTAGTACTGATATTACAAGAAGATTCTTACTACCAGAAGATATAGTACAAGCTCATGACGATGGAATAATTCATTTCCATGATGCAGATTATTTTGCTCAAAATGTATTACATAATTGTGATTTGATAAATCTAGATGATATGTTACAAAATGGAACTAATATGAATGGAGTTATGATTGAGAAACCTCATAGATTTTTAACAGCTATGACTATTGCGACTCAATTAATTACTGCAGTTACTTCTTCACAATATGGAGGAGCTACTATTACTCTTACTCATTTAGCACCATTTGTTAGACTAAGTAAAGAAGCTTATGAAAAGAAATATAAAAAGAGAAAATTAACTAAAGAACAAATTGAAAAATTTGTTGATGAAGATTTAAGAAAAGAAATAACTGATGGAGTACAAACATTCCAATATCAAATTAATTCTTTAACTAATACTAATGGTCAAGCACCTTTCTTAAGTGTAAATATGTATTTAGGTGAAACTGATGAATATAAAGAAGAGTTAGCTATGATCATTGAAGAATTCTTAAATCAAAGAATTGAAGGTATGAAGAATGAAAAAGGTGTTTATATAACTCCTGCTTTTCCTAAATTATTATATGTTTTAGAAGAAGATAATATTAATCCTAAGGGTAAGTATTATTATTTAACTAAATTAGCTGCGAAATGTACTGCTAAAAGAATGGTACCAGATTATATATCTGAAAAAGTAATGAAAGAATTAAAGAAAAATGAAAATGGTGAAGGAGATTGTTATCCATGTATGGGATGTAGATCTTTCTTAACACCTGATAGAACTATTCATTTAGGTAATATTGCCAAGGCTAAGAATTATGAACCTGGTAAAGGTAAATACTATGGTAGATTTAATCAAGGAGTAGTTACTCTAAACTTAGTTGATGTTGCTTTATCTAGTGATAAGGACTTTGAAATGTTCTGGAAGATAATGGATGAAAGATTAGAATTATGTCATAGAGCATTACAAATTAGACATAAGAGATTATCTAAAGCTACTAGTGATGTAGCACCTATTCTATGGCAACATGGAGCTCTTGCTAGATTAGAGAAGGGTGAATCTATTCATGAATTATTACATCATGGATATTCTACTTTATCACTTGGATATGCAGGCCTTTATGAATGTGTTAAGTATATGACAGATCATTCTCATACTGATAATGGTGTTGGAAAAGAATTTGGTTTAGAAGTAATGCAATATATGAATGATGCTTGTAAGAGATGGAAAGCTGAAGAAGATATTGATTATTCAGTATATGGAACACCTATTGAATCTACTACTTATAAGTTTGCTAAATGTTTAAAAGATAGATTTGGAGTTATTAAAGGTATTACTGATAGAGATTATATTACTAATAGTTATCATGTACCTGTCTTTGAAGAGATAGATGCTTTTACTAAATTAAAATTAGAAAGTGAATTCCAAAGACTAAGTCCAGGAGGAGCTATTTCTTATATTGAAACAGCTAATCTTCAAGGCAATTTAGATTCAGTAATGGAAGTAATTAAGTTTATCTATGATAATATCATGTATGCTGAACTTAATACTAAGAGTGATTATTGCCAAGAATGTGGATATGATGGAGAAATATTAATTGATGATGATTTGGAATGGTATTGTCCAAATTGTGGTAATAGAGATCATGCTAAATTGAATGTCGCAAGAAGAACTTGTGGTTATATTGGGGCTAATTTCTGGAATAAAGGAAGAACTCAAGAAATAAAAGAGAGAGTTATTCACTTAGATAATAAGGATCTATAATGAGATATCATAAGATAAGAAAAATGGATATAGCTAATGGACCAGGAGT
>CAMNCL010000006.1 GCA_946534345.1 uncultured Caryophanales bacterium | reverse complement strand
TTGGCCAGAAAAATTAGTAAAAGCTTATAAAGAAGAATTCGGAGAAGATGCATAAATCTTCTCTTTTTTAGTTTACATTTTAAATAATAAAGTAATTGTTGTATTTACCAGTTTTTGTTATAATCAAATAAAGGATATGATGATATGAGAAAAAGAGTGTTAATACTTATAATTGCTGTACTTCTAATTCCAATGTCTATAAATGCAGAAACTTCTTGTAATAATGAGAATGCTAGAATTAATGCAGTTAAAACAGTTGCAAATGCTTTCTATTATCGAGGCGGAAGTCTACAATATGATGATTATAGTATGTTTTTTAACAGTAATAGTAATAAACTCGTAAGAAAGAGACGAAGTGATAGTATTAAGTCTCCAGAAGATGCTACTATGCAAGATATAAAATATTCAGTATGCTCTGAATTTGTTGCAAATGTTTATTATGAAGCGTTTTCAAAAAATGGTTCTGGTTATACATTTAAATATGGTGATGGTACTGAACTAGGACTTGTTGAGAGTGGTAAATTTGTTAATATGGCAAATAGAAACAAGACCAATTATTATAATAGTAATATAGCAGTATATTATGCTAATCTTGAAACAAATACATTTGATGTAAATGTAGCTGGTTTAGCAATAAATGCTAGTAATTATCGTGATGTTTTTGCAAATGTTTTACAACCTGGAGATGTTATTTCATACCGTTACAAATCATGGGGACATGTAGTCCTATACTTAGGTGATGATTTAGTAATTAATGCAACTAGCACATCAAGAAACAAAGAAAGTTACAATGGAGATTATACAGGTACAGGTGGTAGTTATAACTATCAAAATAAAACAGATAATTTAGATCCTTGGGGAACTGTTGGCTATGTTAGTTTACAACAAGATGTTTTAAATTATAAGGATAAATATAGTAAATATGTATTTGAAGATGGAACACATAATACAGGTTCTTCTGATCCTAAAGTAATAGAAATATCAATCATTAGGCCTTTAAATGAATTGACTAACGACAATATTACTACAAAGACTTGTGCACGTATGCAACATGATAAACTTGTTAGAACAAAGACTGCCTCTGTAGAAAAATATGAAACTATAAAAATTGGAGATACTATTACATATACCATTACTTTAGAAAATAGATCTACTAATGAGAATTATGACAATTTGTTAGTTACAGATAGTATTCCAGCTAATACTAAATTTATAAGTTTTGAAGGAGATGGAGAGGCTAGATTACAAAATGATGATATATCATGGACAATCTCTGTACCAGCAAACTCTAAAAAGACTGTTTCATATACTGTTCAAGCAATCAACAAAGGAACAATTATTAATAATAATACAGTAGTAGATGGTGTTAAACTAAATAGTATTGAGACTTTAGTAACAAATAGACTATCAGATGAAGATGTTTCAAAAATAAAAAAACTAAGCAATGATAATAATAAATCTTATGCTAATATGAAAGATTTACTAAAAGATATTTATCCAAAAATAGATATTCCTGATGCAAATGAAGTGTTTAATAAAATATTTGCAAAGCATGAGAATGAAGAAGATTATTTTAATAAATACGGATACCATTTTACTGTTGATGTAACAGGAAATACAACATATGGTCATACTTTTGAAACAGGAAGTAAAAAACTATTTATATTAAAGAATAAAAATGATATTGATGAGAATTATCGTGATATGTATGTTAGTGGATTATTTGGTGGCGTTTTTGCAAAAACTCAAAATGACACTGGCGATAATAATGTATTAGATGACAAAAGAAATAAAACATGGTCAAATAATAGCTTTATGATAGGTGATATTATATATGTAAATGATGATGATTATCAATCTGATACATATATGCATACAAATAGTGAAAATAGTTCATACTTATATATAGATAATAATTCTTTGGTTACTGTTCAAGGAGGAAAACTTGTGGTTTTAAGTCAAGAAGAGAGCAAAAAAGTAATTGATAGTCTTATCGGACAAAATGCTTTTGTTGTTCTTAGACCTAGTAATACTATGAAAGATAATAGTAATACTATAGTCTCTGAGGTAGTATCTAATATTCCAGATACAGGAGTAACTATTTTAAATATAATTCTTTTTGGTATTACAATTATAATGATTGGAACTATGATAATACTAAGAGAAGTAAATAAAAAGCCTGTTAGAGATTAATTAAAGAGAATCAATAAAGATTTCTCTTTTTATGTTATAATAGTTTAGGAGATGGTTACATGGAATTTGATAAAGTAATAAGAGAAAGACAAGCTACTAGAAAGTTTAGTAGTAAAGAAATAGAACAAGAAAAACTAGATAGTGTTTTAGAGGCAGGTAGAATTGCTCCTACGGCAAAGAATCTTCAACCTATAAAAATATATGTTGTAAAAAGTAGTGAAGGATTAGAAAAAATAGATAAAGCTAGTCCTTGTAGATATAATGCACCTGTTGTATTACTAGTATGTGGTGATAAAGATATTGCCTATACTAAAGGAGATTATTCTACATATGAAATGGATGCTTGTATAGTTGCTACTCATATGATTTTAGAAGCAACTAATCAAGGACTTAATAATATTTGGGTAGAAATGTTTGATGGAGAAGTATTAAAAGAAGAATTTAATCTAACTGATAACTTAGTACCAATATGTTTATTACCAATTGGTTATAAAGATGAAACCTGCCCAGCTAGTCCAAATCATAATAAGAGAAAGGATTTAACTGAAATAGTTGAATATGTATAGGTAATAAATATGAAAAAAGTATTAAGTCTATTAATAGTAATACTATTACTTACTGCATGTTCATCAGTAAAAGAACAAAAAGTAGAAAAAGAGATAAATAAGGATAGTGATATATCTATGATAAATGTAATAATTAATAATAAAGAATATAATCTAGATTTAGAAGATAATAAGACAGTAAAAGAATTATTAGAATTACTTCCAATAGAAGAAGAAATGACTGAATTAAATGGCAATGAAAAGTATCTATATTTAGATAAGTCTCTATCAACTGCTTCTTCTAATCCTAAACATATTAATAGTGGAGACGTAATGTTATTTGGAGACAACTGTTTAGTTATATTTTATAAATCATTTGATACAACCTATAGTTATACTAAGATTGGTCATATAGATAATTTAGAAGATCTAGGAAGTAGTAATATTACAGTTAAATTTACTAAGTAAGAATAGTTTTAACTATTCTTTTTATGTGTTATAATTATTTGGGGAGGTTTTATAATGGTAAAAATATATGACAAATTAGTAAGGGATAATGTACCTGAAATTATTAAAAGACAACATGAAAAACCTATATATAGAAGCATGGGACAAGAAGAATTCCGTCGTGAATTATTTAGAAAACTAAAAGAAGAATGCAATGAAGTAGAAAATGCAACTTCTAGAGAAGAATTAATTGAAGAATTAGGAGATGTACTAGAAGTTTTAAAAGCTATAGCTAGTTTAGAAGATGCACATTTTTCTGAGGTAATTGAAAGTGCTCAAGAGAAGAAATTAATTAAAGGTGGATTTGAAAAGAGAATTTATTTAGAAAAAACAATCTCAAGGAAGTGAAATAATGAAACAAGTCTTTTATCATGTAGTAACTGAAAAGCCTATGGAATTAGGACAAGAAATGGTATTTGATGAATATCGTCATAATTTTATTTATAAAAAGATTGATAAGTATCGTACTACTGTAAAAAGAGTGTATGAAAAAAAGGCTAAGATAGATAATAATGAAGAATTAAAAAAAGCATTACGTGAATATGCTTTGGAAGAAGTAAGACAAAAAGAGTTTCCTAATTATCCATCTAGACTTGCATCTCTTCATGTATCTCGTACTTTAAAAGAAGCAGAAGTATGGTATAACTTATATATTTCACAAGGTAAAAAAACTTACCAAATAGTAAAAATAGAAGTAAAAGGTAATAGTTTTACAGGAGATGCTTGGAATACATTTGATGGTACTGATGATAAAGAAGAAAACTTAAGATTAGCTAGAAACTATTGGAATAATGGACCTAATAGTGTTGGAGAAGAACCAGTCTACGAAACATTAGTAGATGGAGAAATGAAAGTAATAGAGATTGTTAAAGAAAATCCAAGATTAAAAAAATAACTAAATATAGTAATATAAAAGTACAGTTAAATAATACTGTATTTTTTTTAATTATATGATATTATTATAATAGGTGAGAGTATGGATAATGTAATAGTAAGATTAGAAAATATTAGTAAGACTTTTAATGATAAGAAAATTATTAAGAATTTTTCTTTAGATATTTATGAAGGAGAGTTTATTACTTTTTTAGGACCAAGTGGATGTGGTAAAACTACTTTACTTAGAATCATTAGTGGATTAGAAGAAGCTACAGAAGGTAAGGTTTTTATTGAAGGTGAAGATGTTACTAATGAAATACCTGCGAAAAGAAAAGTTAATACAATTTTCCAAAACTTTGCATTATTTCCTCATATGACAGTTTGGGATAATATTAATTTTGGTTTAAAAATGAATAAAGTTCCAGAAATTGAAGCAGAAAAAAGAATTAAGAGAGCTATTAAATTAGTTCAATTAGATGGTTTTGAAAATAGATATCCAGCTCAACTATCAGGTGGACAACAACAAAGAGTTGCGATTGCTCGTGGAATAGTAATGAACCATAAAGTTTTATTATTAGATGAATCATTATGTTCACTTGATTTAAAACTAAAAAGAGAAATGCAAGGAGAACTAAAGAAATTACAAAAGAAATTAGGAATTACATTTATCTATGTTACACATGATCAAGATGAAGCTCTTACAATGAGTGATAGAATAGTTATTATTAATAAAGGTAATATTGAACAATTAGCCTCACCAAAAGAGATTTATTCTAAACCACAAACAGCTTTTGCTGCAGACTTTATTGGAGAGTCTAATATTATAAAAACAGAAATAGTTAGAATAGTAGATGATACAGCTTATGTTAAATTAACAGATGATGTAGAATTAGCTGTTCCTAATAATGATTACAAAAAAGGTAAAGTTACTTTGATTGTTCGACCAGAGAACTTTAATCCACATAAAAATCCTGTTAAAGAATCATTTGTAGGTGTAGTTAAAAACTATATGTATGATGGGGCTATAGTAAAATTAGAAGTAGAAGTAGGAGATAAGATATTAAAAGTACATCAATATGATAGTGATATATTTAATGAAGGAGAAATCATTAATATTGATATAGATAAAAATAAAGTAATTATAATAGGTGACAAAGATGAATAAGAAGAGTAGTTTAGAAAAATACTTATTTACTATACCTGTTATAGTATATAGTTTATTATTAATCTTACTACCAATTCTTTATGTCTTATTAATTAGTTTTTTTAAGAGTGATTCTTATGGTGGTATGATTTATACTTTTACATTATCTAATTATGCTGAAATATTTAATATTACTTATATAAAAATATTTTTAAAATCAATTGGTATAGCTTTAATTACTACTACAATATGTTTATTTATTGCTTATCCATTTGCTATATCATTAATGTCTAAAAAAGAAACTACTAGGAATCTATTAATTAAATTAGTAATGGTTCCATTCTTAACTAATTCATTAATTAGAACTTATGGATGGATTGTTCTACTTCGTAAAAATGGAATTATAAATAGTGGTTTATTAGGATTAGGACTTATTCATGATCCGTTAAGTTTAATGTATAATAACTTGGGTATTATTATAGGTATGGTTTATACATTATTACCATTTATGATTTTACCAGTATATAGTGCTGTATCTAAAGTAGATAGAAACTTAATAGAAGCTTCATATGACTTAGGAGCTAGTAAGATTAAAACATTTACTAAAGTATATTTACCACTTACTATATCAGGTGCTTTTAATGGATCATTAATGGTATTTATTCCTGCGATAGGATATTTCTTTATTACAGATATCCTTGGTGGTGGAAAGATAATGATAATTGGTAACTTAATTAAGAATCAATTCTTAACTGCTAGAAACTGGCCTTTTGGTGCAGCTATCTCAATCTTCTTAATTATTATGACATTACTACTAGTTAGAGTATATAAAGGACTAGGTGGTAAGATGGATGATTTAGGAGGTGGAATGTAATGAATAAAGGTAAATTTATAAAGAATTTAACAATTGTACTTACATTTATCTTCTTATATGCTCCAATAATCGTCTTAGTTGTTTATTCATTTAATAAATCACGTATGAATGTTGTTTTTACAGGATTTACTTTTGATTGGTATAAGACATTATTCCATAATACTGATTTATTAGAAGCATTTAGAAATACATTAATAATTGCTGGAGTATCTACTGTTACATCTACTATTATTGGTACTATATCTGCAATTGGATTATATAAATATAATTTCCCATTTAAGAAAATAGTTAATGGTCTTATTTATATACCAATAGTTATTCCAGAGATTGTATTAGGTATATCACTACTTAGTGTTTATACAATAGCTAATCTACAATTAGGTATGCTTAGTTTAATTATTTCTCATATTGCTTTTTCAATTCCATTTGTAATTACAAGTGTAAGATCTACTTTAAATTTATTACCAAAAGAATATGAAGAAGCAGCTTATGATTTAGGAGCTAGTAGATTTAATGTCTTTACTAAAGTAACTCTTCCATTAATTATGCCAGGAGTTATCAGTGGAGCAACACTTGCCTTAACTCTATCAATGGATGATGTTGTAATTAGTTATTTTACAGCTGGACCTGGTAGTAATACATTACCATTACAGATTTATAGTATTATAAAAACAGGTATTACACCTGATGTTAATGCTTTATCAACATTATTATTAGTCGCAACTATAATTATTTTAACTACTTCAGCTATATATCAATCTCGTAAAATTGCTAGGAGGGGATATTAATGAAGAAGTATAAATTATTAATTATATTTGTTTGTCTATTACTTTTAACAGGTTGTACTAGTAATAAAAATAAACAAGTAGTAAATGTATTAAACTGGTCATCATATATTCCTGATGAAGTTATAAAAGACTTTGAAAAAGAAACAGGTATTAAAGTTAATTATGGTACATATTCATCTAATGAAGAATTATTAGCTAAGTTATCTTCATCTAAAGATGGTACATATGATGTAGTTTTTCCTAGTGACTATATGGTTGAATTAATGATTAATAAAAATATGTTACAAAAGCTAGATATAAGTAGATTATCTACTTATAAAAATATTGATAAAGTATTTTTAAAACAATCATATGATAAGACTAATAGTTATTCATTACCATTTTTACTCGCTACTAGTGTAATTGCTTATAATAGAGAAAATGTTAATGATATTTACGATTATAAAGACTTAGTTCGTGAAGATTACAAAAACGATATTGTTTTACTAGATGATGAGAGAATAACAATAGGTGCTTTCCTACAAGCTCTAGGCTATGATATCAATGATTATAATGATGAACATTTAGAAGAAGCATATGAATTCTATAGTAGTCTTAAAGATAATATAAAAGCTTTTGATAGTGATTCACCTAAGTCATTCCTAATGACAAATGAAACTAACATTGGAGTACTTTGGAATGCAGAAGCAATTCTAGCTAAAGATCATAATCCAAATATTGTAATTGTTTATCCTAGAAGTGGTTATGCTCTTAGTATGGATAATTATGTTATTACTAAAGGATCTACTAATGTAGATAATGCCTATAAGTTTATAGATTATTTATTAAGAGACGAAGTATGTCAAAAAATAATAGATGATTATCCATATATTTCTACTAATAAAAATACTAGTAATTATTCAGATGAAGAATTAAAAGAAATACTAAATAATGGTAGTTATATTAAGAATGTAGGAGAAAATATAAAAAGATTTGACAGACTATGGGCTAAAATGAAGTAAGATATGATACATATTTTACTTTTTTGTTGAATTTTTCACTATAAAGTTCTAAAATTATAATAGGAGGTAGAGAATGAAGAGAGATTACATTTCAACACAAGATTATACAAAGCAGGAGTTATTAGATATCATTAGGCTTAGCTTAATTATCAAGAAGAATATTAAAGCCGGATATGCTCTTAATGTACTTTATCATAAGACACTAGGAATGATTTTTGAACAAGCATCTACTAGAACTCGTGTGTCTTTTGAAACTGCTATGACACAACTAGGTGGACATGCTCAATACTTAGCACCAGGACAAATTCAACTTGGTAAACATGAATCTATGAAGGATACTTCAATCGTTTTATCAAGACTTGTTGATGTTTTGATGGCTAGAGTTATTGAACACAAAACTGTTCAAGAGCTTGCACAGTATTCAACTGTTCCAGTACTTAATGGTATGAGTGATTGGAATCACCCAACTCAAGAAATGGGAGATATCATTACTATTTTTGAACATATGCCAGAAGGTAAGAAAGTTGAAGACTTAAAAGTAGTCTTTGTAGGAGATTGTACTCAAGTATGTGCATCACTTGGTATGATGATTACAAAGATGGGTGGTCATTTTGTACATTATGGACCAAAAGATTTCCAACTAAGAGGAGATTATTTAGATATCTTAGAAGCTAACTGTAAAGAAAGTGGAGGAACTTATCTTGTAACTGATGATGAGACTGAAGCTTTAACAGGTGCTGACTTTGTATATACGGATGTTTGGTATGGATTATATGAATCTGAATTACCAAAAGATGAAAGAATGAAAATATTCTATCCTAAATATCAAGTAAATAGAGAAATGATAAACAAATGTGCACCAAATGTTAAATTTATGCACTGTTTACCTGCAACTCGTGGTGAAGAAGTTACTGATGAAATCATGGATGATCCAGAAGTTTCAATCTGTTTCGATGAAGCAGAAAACAGACTTACTGCGATGCGTGGATTACTTGTATATTTAATGGGACAAAAAGATTTAACAATTGAAATTTGCAAGAAGAATCTAGGATTGTAATTTAATTAAAGGAGTGAAAGAAAGATGGCTGAAAAGTCAAAGAAAAAATTTAAATTGATGGACGCCATACTAGGAACTGTATGTTTAACTTTAGTTTGTGAATCAGTTATGCCTACAGCAGCTATTGGTAACTCACAATATTTCTGGTGGATTTTCTTACTATTATGTTTCTGTGTTCCATATGGTATGATTACTGCTGAACTTGGAACTACTTATCCAAGTGAAGGTGGAATGTATGATTGGGTAAAACGTGCATTCGGACCTAAATGGGCTGGACGTGTAGCATGGAATTATTGGGTTAACTTCCCATTATGGATTGCTTCACTAGCAGTTGCAGTAACTGATATAGTTGCTGGTATGTTCAATATTGAACTAAGTGTTATTGCACTATTAGTATTACAATTACTATATGTATGGGTAGTAACACTATTAAGTACTCAAAGAATTGGTGAGAGTAAATATGTTGTTAATTTAGGAACAGCATTTAAAGTATTATTACTATTAGGAATTGGTTGTTTAGGAATTTATACAGTTCTTAAGACTGGAGAAAGTGCTAATCCAATTACTAGTTTTAAAGATTTACTTCCAGATTTATCATTAAATATTGATACAGGATTACCATTTATTTCAATTATCCTATTTAACTTTATGGGATTCGAAGTAGTTGGTACTTGGGTAGATGATATGGAAAATCCAAAGAAAGATATTCCTAAAGCGTTAATCTTTGGTGGATTATTAATGGCTATTTTCTATGTTTTACCTGCTACAGGATTTAATATTGCACTAAGCCCTGATGTAGTTGGAAATATGGATCCTGAAAATGTTGTAGAAGTATTAAAAGCATTATTCACAGCAGTTGGATTAAGTCCTGCTACTATGCAAGTAATTGTTGTAATTGCTGGATTTATGTTTATTTATACATTCATCGCAAATATTGCTTCATGGTCATTTGGAGTTAATGAAGTAGCTAAATATGCTGCAGAAGATGGTTCTATGCCAAAAATATTTGCTAAAACAAATAGTGAAGGTGTACCAGCTACAGCTGCTTATATCAATGGTATTGTTGCTTCAGTAATTGTAGTATTTGGTATAATTGCAAACTTAGTTTCAGAAGACTTTGGTGCAGGATTCGCATTATTCTTCTGCTTAAGCTGGATTACATTATTAGTTGGATACATTCCAATGTTCCTAGCTTTCTTAAAACTTAGAAAAGTAGATGCAGATAAGAAGAGACCTTATAGAATGCCAGTTAGTGGTGTAATGGAAAAAGTTGCTGCTATTGTGCCATTCGTAATTTTAATTGCTGGAGTTGTATTTACAATCTTTGGTGATTTCAGTGCTGAATATCTTCAAGATAATATCCCTCTAATCGCAGGTGTTGTATTATCATTTATAATTGAAGAAATTTTAGTTGCTAGAATTAAAACTAAAAAGGCATAAAAAGACTAGGAGGTTTAATACCTCCTTTGTCTAATAATACAAAAAGAAAGAAGGGTTAATTTGAAGAGATTAGATAGTACTCCTAAGGCAGACGGATTCAGAATGCCTGGAGAATTTGAACCTCATAGAGGTTGTTATATGATCTGGCCTGAGAGACCAGATAACTGGAGATTAGGCGCAAAACCTGCTCAAAAAGTATTTACTGAAGTAGCTAGTATTATTGGTAAATATGAACAAATGACAATGATTGTGTCTAAAGCTCAATATTCTAATGCTCGTAATATGTTACCTGATTATGTTCGTGTAGTAGAAATGTCTAACGATGATTCTTGGGTAAGAGATTGTGGAGCTACTTTTGTTGTTAATGACAAAGGTAAATTAAGAGGAGTAGATTGGACATTTAATGCCTGGGGAGGATTAGTAGATGGATTATACTTCCCATGGGATTCAGATGATAAAATCGCTCAAAAAATGTGTGAATTAGAAGCTGCTGATAGATATAGATTAGATGACTTCATTCTAGAAGGTGGATCTATTCATGTTGATGGAGAAGGTACAGTAATGGTTACTGAAGAATGTCTATTATCAGAAGGACGTAATTCACATATGACTAAAGAAGAAATTGGTAATACTCTATGTGAGTATCTAAATTGTGAAAAAGTATTATGGATTCCTAGAGGAATTTATAATGATGAAACAAATGGACATGTAGATAATATGTGTAATTTCGTTAAACCTGGAGAAGTTATACTTGCTTGGACAGATGATGAAAATGATCCTCAATATGAAAGAAGTATGGAAGCTCTTAAATATTTAGAGAGTGAAACAGATGCAAAGGGAAGAAAAATCAAAGTTCATAAGATGTATACTCCAGCTCCAATTTTAATTACTAAAGAGGAGAGTGAAGGAGTAGATGCAGTTGATGGAACTCTTCCAAGACAAGAGGGAGATCGTTTAGCTGCTAGCTATGTTAACTTCTATACAGGAAATGGATTCATTGCTCTACCTGTATTTGATGATCCTAACGATAAAAAAGCAGTTGAATTATTACAAGAATTATTCCCAGATAGAAAGATCGAAACAGTATATGCTCGTGAAATCTTACTAGGTGGAGGTAATATTCACTGTATTACACAACAAGTACCACAAGGTTCTAAAAAGTAAAAACAACTTCAATTGAAGTTGTTTTATTTTGCTCTAGAAAATATTTCTTCATTTTCATTTTCTTTTCTTTTTCTATATGGTTTATATGGTTTAATATCTAAATAAGATTTAAATTTATTATTGAAATTTTCTTTTAGAGAGTTCTTGTCTATTATATCATATGATATAATAATTATATAAGAAAAGTGGTGAATCTATGTCTGATAGAGTATATGAATTATACCAAAGAAACAAGAATACATCTTTAGATGAAAACTTTATTATTGATGCATTTGAAGTAATGATTGATAAAGAAAAAGAATTAATTCCTTATGTAAAAGATTTTCAAATAACTAATTTACCAAAAAAATTATTAGGTGCTTATTCTAATGAAGATAGATGTATAAAAATAAGTAAAGAAGCAATAGAAGCACAACCTATAAATCATCAATTATATGCACTACATGTATTAAGACATGAATTAGAACATGCAAGAAACTTAAAGACTTTATATGAGAATCATAGAGATATAGAGTCACTTATTGTTTATTATTCTCTAAGAGCTTATGCAATGGAACATAATTTAGAATTTACTAGAAATTCTGATAATCTTATTAAAGAATTCTTAGATATAGGAACTAAAATAAATTATGAGATTGATCCTGGAGAAAGATTAGCTGATATTAAAGCTTGTAAATACATGGTTAATTTATTAAAGAATCAAAGAAGATCAGAAGATTTACTTATAACTCGAGGAATGTTATATTTTGCCTATCAAAGAGGTTATAAAGATAATGGTTATTATTTAGATCCACCTACATATGATTTCTTATTAAAAACAGGAATGTATCATGATCATTATTGGTTAAAGAATAGAGTAAATGATAAAGATTATAGTTTTGAGACTAGAATTACTTATGGATTACCTGTTACTTATTCAGAATATAAAAAAGGTGTTTCAGAGAAAACAAAAGTATTACGAAAAGAAGACTATTTTGGAGGTTAATATGAATAGTATAGAAAATATAGTAAAAAAATATAAAATAAATGAGATACAAGAAGAATTAAATAAAGATAGAGAGAATATTTTAAAATTAAAAAGAAAATTATCTGATTTAAAACTTAATCGTAATGTAGCTCTATATGCTTATAGTTTGGATAAAATACTATATATGGAAGAAACTTCTAAATATATAAAAATAAAAAATGAATTAGAAGGGGATACTAATGTTATAGAATATATTAAATTAAAAGAACAATTAGATAATATATATAATAAAATAGCTGACTATTATTATTTTATACAAATAGATTTAAGAGAAAAATTAACAGATATAGAATACCCTGATACATATATTCATTATGTATCATATGGAGAAGAATTATTAAAGAATATTATTGATAATGAATTAATTGAATATGATGAGAATAATACTATAATATATCCTCCTAAAGAGATTAAATCTAATCGTAAAAATAAACATTTCTATAATAGAACTAGTTTTAAATACTTAGAAGCTCTTACTAAAGATTATAGTTTTTCTTTAGAAGAAAAAGATCTAGGAAAAGTAAAAGTAAAAAGACCTTAGTACTATGATATAATTATCATAAATAGAGGAGTGATAGATATGCTCTTAAGTAGTAGAGAAAAAGATATTAAGGATATACTTAAATATCATCGTGCTAAAGACATGATTAATATTATGAAATATTTTCCAGGATTAAGTCCAGTTGAGTCTTTAGCAGTAGTTACATCAAGAGATGATTATTTAAAAAATAAAGATTTTCTACAAGCATTAACAAGTATTAGAAATGGAAATCCAACATCAGAATTATGTATGAAGTCTATTCCTGTTAAAGAGATTAATCCAGATATTTTAGAAGTAATGGATGAAGTCAAAAAAGAAAATAAAAGAGGTGTCTTAATACTATTCAAATTAGGTGTTACTCCAAGTGAAAGATATGAAAGATATGCAGGAATAAGTGTTGGTATATCTTTAGGAAATAATATCTATATTGATGCGGTTGGTAAAGGATTTGATGGTAGAGAAGTATTAAAAGGTATAAGTTGTCATGAAAGATATAATATACCTTGGAGTGATATTAGAAGAGTAAATATAGGTACATTTAAAGAATATAGAACATATTTAACTAATAATGAAGATTATAAAATATCTAGAAAAGAGAGAATTGATTATTTAAAAAGTTGTGGAATAGAAGAAGAGATTATTAATAAAAACATTCCAGAAAGTTATAAAGAAATACCAGATTTTATTTGGTTAGATATAATTAAGAATATAATAAAAGTACTAGAAAAAGAGGAAGATATATTAAGAGATAATAATTTCTTAGAATTTAACTTAAGTGGTCATACTGAAGGAAAAAGATTTAGACCTTGGCAAATGGTTGATGATAAGAGAATGTAAAGATGGTTTTAAGGAGTGCTTAAAATGAAAAAAATAATGATTATTGTGATGATGTTAAGTATCATTTTTATAACTGGTTGTGAGAAGAAAAATTCTAATCTTGATTTAAAACTAAGTAAAGGAGATTTTACATCTATTTGTACAAAAAAAGATGATAGTGATGGAATAAATCTTACTAGTACAACAACTACTAATTATGATAAAGATAAATATGCTATTAATATGAAAGTAAAAGCAATTTATAAATATAATGATAAAAAAACATTTGATTTTTATGCTGAAGAGGCTATAAACACTGCCAATACTTATGAAACAATGGATGGTATAGTTTATAAATATCAATTAGATAAAAAGAATAAAATTATCACAACATTATTAGGATATAAAAAAATAGATATTAGTGAACAAGAAAAAGAGAATTATACTTTAAAAAAGATAGTAGAAGATTCTGAAAAAGATGGTGGTAAATGCCAACTAGTAGACATTACTAGAGAAGATGCTGGGTTAAGCAATAATTAGTTAGGAGTTATTATATGAACTATATAACACCAAATTTAGAAACTGATAGATTAGTTTTAAAAAGAGGAACATTAGAGGATTTTCAAAAAGTATACGAATATGATTTTCGTAAACTTAGAAATATTGCGGATGAATTTGAATTTGTAAAAATAGATCCTAATCATGTAGCTGGATGGGAAAAAGAAGAACCAAATACATATGACTGGATTATTTATTTAAAAGATACGATGGAACCTATTGGTAATGTTGTGGCTGATAGGGAGCAAGCAGAAATAAATTCAATTGAGTTAGCATTTAATACTCATCCTGATTATTGGAGAAAAGGTTATACTAGAGAAGCATTAATTGAAATTATGAGATTCTTATTTGAAAAAGGATATGATAATATTATATGTGGATACGATGAAGGTAATTATAAGTCAAAAGCAATAGGAGAAAAACTTGGCTTTGAACCTTTTGAAACAATTGAAAATGATTGGGTTAAAAATGGTATACCAATTACAGCATATAAAACTATTTTATCTAAGGAAAAGTTTAATGAATTATATGGTGAGATAAATAAATCTAGGAAGTGATTATATGAATACTGAAAATATTACAGTTAATACTCAAAGTAGTATAAAGATAATACTTGATAAAATTATATACTTTGATCCATTTAAAATTGAAAATGATATACATGATGCAGACATTATTTTTATAACACATAGTCATTATGATCACTTTGATTTAGATTCTATTAATAATATTAAGAATAGTGAGACTATTGTAGTTGCGCCTGCATCAATGAAGGAAGAAATAAATAGTATTAAATTTAAAGATTATATATTTTTAAATACCAATGAAGACATAGAAGTAAATGGTATTAATATAAAAACAATTCCAGCTTATAATAATGAAAAAAGTTTTCATCCTAGAGAAAATAATTGGTTAGGATATGTTATAACTTATAATAATATTTCTTATTATATAGCAGGAGATACAGATAAAACAGAAGAAGCAGAAAAAGTAAAATGTGATATTGCTTTTATACCTATCGGTGGATACTATACGATGGATGTAATAGAAGCAGTTGAATTAGTAAAAATAATTAATCCTAAAGTAGTAATTCCAATTCATTATGGATCAATAATTGGAAATAGAGAAGATGGATTAAGCTTAAAAGAGAAATTAACTGATACGAATATAGAAGTAATAGAAAAAATTGTTTTTAATTAAAGAAAATGGGATATAATAAAATGGTAAATGGTTGTTTAGAAGGAAATGTTGCAAATGATTTTTATAAACATATGGGTGGTAAATTAGTAGGTACTAATTTGTTTAATGTTCCTAATGGGCAAGTATTTAATAAAAATATTTACTATTATGAAAATATATAATAGTAGTTATATATAGAGAGAGTGATATTATGATATTAATGGATTGTAATAATGCAACATTAGGAATATTTTTGTATTATTTTAAAAATGTATTAAATATAATTTGGATTGCTGGACCAATACTTGCAATAATAGGTTTATTAATTCATTTTTCAATGTTAGTAAAAGATCCTGATGATAAGAAAATTCCAAAGAGAATTAGAAATACTTTTATTGCATTATTTGTATTATTTTTAATACCAACAATTGTTAATGCTTTTATGTTACTAGCTAATGATTCATTCGAAGTTAGTGCGTGTTGGAATCAAAATATAGGTAAGCCTTCACTAAATTCTAAATATATGAATCCATATCAAGAAAACACTCAACCAGTAATTTCAGATCCTAGTGGTTATGAATATGGAAGTGCAAAATCTACTGATAGTGGAAGTGCTGCTTATAATCCAAATGGTGAACTTGCAGAAAGGATTGCCTCTGCCGCTGAATATTATGCTTGGCCATTAGGAACTCCCAAAAGTAAGTATTGTAGATTTAATGGGGGAGGTTCTACTCCTCAGTTTATGGCTGACTACAGAAAATTTTGGCCCAATTTTAAAAATAGTAAAGATGCAAGTGTAGCTGCTGGAACATGTTGTTGTCACTTTGCTAGAACTTGTGTTGTTAAAGCATTGGGAAAGAAATTTTCATTTACATTATTACCAGGAGCAAGTAGAGATGAATATACTAAAAATCAAATGGTTAAATTAGGATTTACTAGAATTACACATGATGGTAAATTATCTTCATTAAGAAGGGGAGATGTTCTATATTACCGAAATAAAGGTGAAGGCGGTCATGTTTGGATTTATTTAGGAAATAGTAGAGCCGCTGAAGGAGCACATGGCAGTGGATACGGTGGTAGAATAACTAAAGTTAGTGGTAATAAATTAAAAATAAGTAATAAAGAAGTTTATTATATTTTTAGAGCTGTTAAATAAAAAGCATCTTATTGATGCTTTTTTGTTTGTAAAAAAATATAGTATAATGAAATTGAAAAAATAACTAATTCCACGGTTAGTTCCTGTTTTTAAACAAATAATTTTGATAATCTTCTATTATGAAGGAGGAGAAATATGAATCAACAAAAAATTGGAAAGTTCATTCAAGAAAAAAGAAAAGAGAAAAAACTATGTCAACTAGAATTAGCAGAAAAATTAGGAGTAAGTAACAGGACTATATCTAAATGGGAAAATGGTAATAGTATGCCAGATTATTCAATAATCAATGATTTATGTGAAGAATTAGATATATCTATTAATGAATTACTCTCAGGAGAGAAGCTTAATGAGGATAATTATCAAAAAAAATTAGAAGAAAATATTGTGAGTACTATTGACTATAATAATAAGAAAAGAAATAAAAAAATTAAGAAGTTTATTATATTTATAATTATATTAATTATTATTTATATACTATATAAAATATTTATTACCTATTTTTATTATAAAGATAATATTACTCATGAAAATAATACTTTTCCATTTAATCAGAATATAAAAACAGTTCAAATTAGTAATAATAATTTGGCAAATAAGACAGTTTTAGATGAAAACTTAGATATGTATATTCCTGATGAATTTGAATTAGTTACTGATCGTGCAAAAAGTGGTTTTGTAGTGAATGATTGTGAACCATATGTAAAAGGATTAGAAGATAAAGAAACATTTGATGCGATGATATTAGTATGTAATAGAAGTATACCAATAGATATTGGTAATATGGAACACTTAGGAATTAATAGTACAGTTTTTCCTTGGATGGATGTTTATAGTTTACTTGAAAAGTATAATATTCGTGATTCAATTGATTTATTAAAATTTTATGAAAATCACAAAGATTTTAAGCAAAATATTTTTACTAGTAGTAATGATATTAAAATAAATTATATTGCTAGAACATATGCAACTTTTACAGTACCATCTTATGATACATTTTATTATTTAGATAAAGATTTACGAGGATATTCAATTGAATATGAGAGAAAAGAAAAGCCATATTTCCTTGAAAGTAGTATAAGTTACAGAGCTGGAACTATTGGAGAAACAGTTTATGGAATAAGTTTTTATAATAATAAAGAAGAATATTTTAATCATGATAATAGTTTTGAAATAATCAATAGTATTTCAAGAAGATAGAGTAGAGTAATCTGCTCTTTTATGTTATAATTTAGTCGTTAGAAAGTGATTTCTAAGAATAAACTATTAAAAGGGAGAAGCATATTTATGTTTGAATTAGAAGAATATAAAGAACAAGATATTTTTAATCCAAAATTCTTATTTCATGGAACAGCACATGAAGTTGAAAAGTTAGAAATAAGACAATCTAAAGATAATGAAGATAAGAATAATGAGGATAATGCTGTGTTTTTAACTAGTTCAATTTATACTGCTGCTGCTTATGCTTTTAGTAGGCGATTAAAAGAAATAAATGAACACTATTCATTTTCTATGAATAATAATGGCGAATTACCCGCAATGATATTTGAAGTAGATAATTTACCAGAAGATTTATGTGGTTACGTTTATATTTTTGATAATAGTGATGAAATGATTAAAGATAATCATCAATTTACTACTCAATATAGATGTTATCATGATTTAATACCTAAAAAAGTTATTAAAGTTAATTATAAAGATTTTGAAGAATATTTTATAAGAGAAAACTATCAAAAAATTAGTAGAAAGTAGTTTTTATATATAATGAAAATAAAACTAATATAAACTGGTTGATAACAATTTAGTTAAGACCAGATAAAAAAGAGGTAATTGATTTGGAAAAATGGAAATTTGGAATAAATAATAATGAATTAATTTCATTAGTTTTAACTGGTAAAAAAACTGCTACTACATCATTGCTTGATAATAATGAAAAATTACCAGTAATTGGAGAAGAATCTATTATTTGTTATGATGACGGAACAGAGGCATGTATAATAAAAACAACTGATTTTAAGGTAATGAAGTTTAATGAAATGACAGAAGAATGTGCTAAATTAGAAGGTGAAGGAGATCTATCATTAGATTATTGGACAAAGGTTCATTGTGATTTTTTTAAATCAATTGATATGGATTTTAATAATAATTCAAAAATAGTATTTGAAGTATTTGAATTAGTAAGTAAAGGAGTTGATCCAAATGAATGAAAATAAAACTAATATAAACTGGTTGGCTTGTATTTATGGCGACTATCACTTAAACCCTTATAAAAAGGGAGCTTTTAAGAATTGAGATCTTGCAAGTTTTAATAAGAATAAGAAGAATGATTTGAAAAAATAGGTTAAAACATACTCATTTTTGAGGGGAATTAAGGTACTGACTTGTAGCACTCTGACACATTATATTAATATTAATAAAAAGAGGTGAATAGTATTATGTATAATAAAATATATATAATAGGTCCTGTTGGTAGTGGTAAAACAACTTTTGCAACCAAATTATCAGAAATGTATAATATTAAATATTATGAGCTTGATAAAGTGTCATGGGATGATGATCATGGAAATATTAAAAGAACTGATGAGGAAGCGCAAAAAATATTTAAAGACATTTTGAATAATAAAAAATGGATAATTGAAGATGTTGGCAGAGAAAAATTTAAGCAAGGTAGAGTTGAAGCAGATATTATTTATTATATTAAACTTTCAAGAATGAAATCTTATTATAGAGTTACTAAAAGATGGATTAAACAAAGATTAGGAAAAGAAAGATACAATCATCCACCTGTGTTTAGTCAATGGATATATTATATTTCAACAGTTAATTCATATTATAAAAAAGAAAAATCCAAGTTAAAAAGTTTAGAAGAATTTAAGAGTAAATTAAAATTTGTAAATAGTAAAGATATAAATAAAATTATTAGTAAAGGAATTGATTCAAATGAATGAAAATAATGGAAAATTAATACAATGGTTGGTTTGTATTTATGACGACCATCACTTAAACCCTTATAAAATAGGACTTTTTAGTAAATAAGCTCTTGCAAGTTTTACTAAAAAGCAAAGAAAAATAATAAAAAATATGGTAAAATATACTTATTTTTGAGAGGAATTAGAATACTGGCTTGTAATATGCCGACATATTTTATATTAATAAAACGAGGTGAATGTATGGACTATACATTAGGATATGACTGTGATGGAAATGAAATATATGAATATAGAATATTACGTGCCATTTGGTCAAATGATATAGATATAGAAGACTTAGAAGATGCTGATCCAAGACAATATTGTGCTATCGTAGGTGATGATGGAATTGCTTATGCAATTAGTGTTTATGATTGGTGGTATAGTGACTTAATTAGAAAAAGAGAAATGATTAATGAAAATGAAGAAATACCTATAGTTGTAAAGCCAATAAACGAAATGGCAAATTATGAAGTTGCAACATGTAGTGATGGAGAATTTTATTATAGTCTAAGTCGTAATGAATTAAAGAGAAAACTAAATGCAATCTTAAATAAAAGTCATAATAAAGTAAAAAAATTGGTAAATAATAAAGGAGTTGATCCAAATGAACGATAATAAAACTAATATCAACTGGTTGATAACAATTTAGTCAAGACCAGATAAAAAAGAGGTGATAGTATGTATGGAGCTATAGTTGGAGATTTAGCAGGTAGTATATATGAATATGATCAATTAAAAAAAGTTCATAGAGTACAAATGAATAATTTAATTGAAGATAATGCTTTCTATAGTGATGATACTATTTTAACTATTGCTACACTGGATGCGATACTTAATAATAAAGATTATGATTATTATTTACGAAAATACATACAAGAATATAGTGAGTATAACCCTGATTTTAATCCGTATTTTAAATCATCATTTTCACCTAACTTGGTAAAATGGAGCCAATCAAATATAATTGGTACTAGTCATGGTAATGGTGCTATGATGAGAATATCTCCTGTAGGATACATGTTTGATAATGAAAAAGAAGTGATAGAAAATGCAAGGCTTGCAACTATACCTTCTCATAACTCAAAAGAAGCAATTAACTCTGCTACTATGGTGGCATTAATAATATATTATTCTAGAAATGGTTATACAAAAGATGAAATATTTAAATTGATGAATATTGATATTAAATATATTCCATTTACTAAGTTTAATACGACATGTGAAGAAACTATAGGAAATTGTTTATATGCATTATATGATTCAAATAGTTTTGAAGATGCTATTCGAAAAACATTACTTATGGGTGGAGATACAGATACAAACTGTGCTATAGTTGGAAGTATGGCTGAAGCAATGTATGGAATTAATAATGAAACCATAGAAAAAGTAAATGAAAAAATTCCTAAAAAATTTGTTAAAATATTGAGTAGAACAAGGAGTTGATCCAAATGAATGAAAATAAAACTAATATAAACTGGTATCCAGGTCATATGGCAAAGACTAAGAGAGAGATAAAAGAAAAACTTAATTTAATTGATATAGTATTTGAAGTAATAGATGCTAGAATGCCTCTTAGTAGTAAATTAGCTGATATAGATGATTTAATTAAAGATAAACCTAAAGTATTAATTATGACTAAATATGATTTATGTGATAAAGAAGAAACTAAAAAGATTAGTAAACATTATGAAGATTTAGGTTATAAAGTAGTTATGTGTGATCTAATGAATGGTAATGTAAGTGAGTTAATTAATATTAGTAAATCTATTATGAATGATATTAATAAAGATAGAGTAAATAAAGGTATGAAAGAACGTTCTGCTCGTATATTAATTGTTGGAGCTCCTAACGTAGGCAAGAGTACATTAATTAATAGATTGGTTGGTAAGAAAGCTGCAGGAGTAGGTAATAAACCTGGATTTACTAAGAGTCTTAGTTGGATAAGAATTAATAAAGATTTAGAACTTTTAGATTCTCCAGGTATACTTTGGCCTAAATTAGAAGATCAGGAACAAGCTCATATACTAGCTTCATTATCCTCTATTAAAGAAGAGATATTAAATAACGATGGAATAGCTAGTTTTATCTTAAGAAAGATGTATGAATTATATCCAGAGAGATTAAATGATAGATATGGTATAGAAGAATTAGATGATGATTTAATAGAAGCGTACGATTTAATTGGTAAAAGACGAGGAGCACTATCTCGTGGAGGAGTTACTGATTATGATAGAGTAAGTGAGATAATCATTAGAGATTTAAGAAATGGATACTTAGGAAATATTACTTTAGACAGGCTTAAATAGCCTGTTTTCTTTGACTTTTAAGGCATTTTGTGGTATAATGTATACACATTTGATGGTACAGGGTGAATTGATAAAAAGGGGGAACTATTAAGGGTTTATAACTCTTAATGGGAAGGTATGTTATATATCAATGAATGTTTAACTAGTGATACACCAGTTAAGTTAGTAAACGGAGATAATAAAAAAGGCTTTTTTGAAAAGAAAGAACCACAAGTATATTTTAAACGTTTTAATCATGCTGAATTTATTGGTGAAGAATTAGCTAATATTAGAAATATTAGATGTACACATTATTTTATTGCAGGATTAACTAGATTTAAAATTAATAAGACATTATCTAAATCTAAAACAGATAAGTATAATCCAACTATTGGAATTGGTTCATTTGATTTCAAAGAAAAAGACAATACTTACAAATATATAAATGAATACGAAAAATTAGCTAATAACGGGTTTGAATCAATGTTAAAGCATGCAAGAAGTGAAGAAAACAAAAAACAATTATGTAAAGATATGCTAGAAATGTTAGCTCTTGATATTTTTATGGGACAAGCAGATCGTAGTGAAGTTAATATTATGTTTGAAGAAGATAAAAATGGTAATATTAGATTAGCTCCATTATATGACTTTGAACATTCACTAAATAGTACTTGCCAAAATTCTAATAAACTTTATGAAAGTTCTTTATATAGTTTTGATAATATTGATGAGTGTAGAGAGTTTATTAAAAAGTATCCAATTTTTAGAGAGATTTTAGCTAGTTATTTAAATGTCAATTTAACAGATATAATAAGTAGAAGTTATAATAAACGTGGTTTAGTTATACCTAGTGATAAGTGGGAATATTATATAGATTTTGAAAATAAACAAAAAGAAAAAATAAAGAATATAGTCAAATAGTATATTCTTTTTTCTTGCATAAAAAAATAAATGCTAGTACACTTTAAATGAGGTAGATAATATGATAAAGAAGAATCTTAAACTTATTTTAATTGTAATAGGAGTTACTATTTTAGTTGAACTATTAATAGTTATAATTGCAGCAGAGATTGACAATTATAAATATAGTCATAGTGATGATAAAGTGACTGATGCCGATAAGTATTATTATGATAATAGAGATAAAGTTAATTTAGAAATGGGTAAATATGTAGAATCAAAAGATTACCTTTTAAGTGATGGAAATATCTTAGTAGAAGTTATTAATAAAAATGATTTTGCTGGAACGGGTAAGATATATATTGAATTCTTTGATGAAAATAATGAATCTATTACAATGCAAGATAATTATTTTAGTTATGTTGGATCAGGTAAAAAGACATATGTTGAAATAAATGTAAGTGATGAATTAAAAAAATTATATAAGACATATAAAGTTAAAGTTGTTCTTACATATAACAGTAGTCATAATGATTATTATGGTGAAGATAAAATTAAGGTGGTATCTTTTAATGAAGCAACTGGTTCAATAACTTTAAAAAATAATACTAATAAAAAATTAGAATCAATAAAATGGGGATTATTATATTATGATGAGAATGGTAAAATAATCAATTATTCTGATGATTACACATTCGATGTTAAGAAAAATAAGACAGTTAAAGAAAGAACCTATTTAAAAGAAGGTAAATATAGTAAGATAGAAGTTGTTATATTAGAAGCATATAATTAGGAGTAATAATGACAAAGAAAGATATTTTTGAAAAATTAAGAGAGATAAATGTTGATTCTAGTAAATATATAGTAGTAGGAGATACTAGTATTGTTTGTCATGGAATAAAAAGAAACTGTGATGAACTAGAAGTTAATAGTTTAATAGATTTTAATATTCCTGGAATAATAGTGAAGGTAGTAGATAAATTAGATAATTATGATGAAATAAATGATTATAATTTTCAAAAATTAGAGTCTATACTAGATAGTACTGATGATAAAGCATTAAAAAAGAAAATAGAATTATACTTAGATTGTCTAGATACCTATCAGAATGAAAGAAAGTTAAAAGAAGAAGGTTATAAATTAATTGGAGGAGTAGATGAAGTAGGACGAGGTCCTTTAGTAGGGCCAGTAGTTGCGGCTTGTTGTATCTTGCCTGATGATTTTAATTTAGATGGTTTAACTGATAGTAAAAAACTAAGTGAAAAGAAAAGAAACTTCTTTTTTGAAGAAATAAAAAGACAAGCTATATCTTATGGAATAGGAATAGTAAGTGAGAAAAGAATAGATGAGATTAATATTTATGAAGCGACTAAAGAAGCTATGATTCAAGCTATTAATAATTGTAATCCTAAACCAGATTATGTATTAACTGATGCGATGAAATTAGATTTGGATATTCCTGTTAAACCTATTATTAAAGGAGATCTTAGAAGTATTACGATAAGTGCTGCTAGTGTACTTGCCAAAGTAACAAGAGATAAGATGTTATATGAACTAGATAAGAAATATCCAATGTATGATTTTAAAAATAATGTGGGATATCCTACAAAGAAGCATTTAGAGGCAATTAATAAATATGGAATAATAGATGAACATAGAAGAAGCTACGGACCAGTAAAAGAATATTTAGAAAAAAACAATTAATTTCGTAAAAATTGTTTTTTCTTTTGTAAAATAATAATAGAAAGATAAAAAAAGTTGACAAAAAATATTTTTGTTAGTATAAACTATAAATAGCTGGAGGGGTAATATGGCAAAAAATTTAGTTATTGTGGAAAGTCCTAGTAAAAGTAAGACTATTGAAAAGTATTTAGGTAAAGATTATAAGGTTGTTTCATCTAAGGGACATATTCGTGATTTAGCAACTACTGGACCTTTAGGCTTAGGTGTAGATATTGAAAATGGATTTAAACCTAATTATGTTCCTATTAAAGGTAAGAGTAGTGTTATTAAAGCGTTAAAGAAAGATGTCAAAGATAGTGATATGATCTATCTAGCATCAGACCCAGACCGTGAAGGAGAAGCAATTGCTTGGCATTTAAAAGATACTTTAGGTATTAAAGATAAGAATTATAAAAGAGTTTTATTTAATGAAATTACTAAAGATAGAGTTTTAAAAGCAATAGAAAATCCTACTGTAATAGATGATGATTTAGTAAGAAGTCAAGAAACTAGAAGAATTTTAGATCGTATTATTGGATTTAGATTATCTAAATTATTACAAAGTAAAATAGGAGCTAAGAGTGCTGGACGTGTTCAAAGTGTTGCTTTAAAACTAATTGTAGATAGAGAAAGAGAAATAGAAGCATTTAATCCTGAAGAGTATTGGACTATAACTGCTCATTTTGATAAATTTGATGCTGAATACTTTGATGAGAAAATTAAAGAGAAAAAAGATCTTATCAAAACTGAAGCAGAAGCAGATAAAATTCTAAATAGCTTAGGTGAAAAGTATAGAGTATTAGATGTTCAAAAGAAGAAAGGTACAAGAAAGAGTAAAGCTCCTTTCATTACATCAACTCTTCAACAAGAAGCTTCAATTAAGTTAGGTTTCCCTGCTCGTAAGACTATGAGTATAGCTCAAAAACTATATGAAGGTATTGATTTGGGAGATGAAACTGTAGGTTTAATCACATACATGAGAACCGACTCAATTAGACTTTCAGATGATTTTACTAGACCAGCAATGAAATATATCGAAGAACAATATGGAAAAAAATATGTTGGTTATATTAAACAAGGTAAAAAGAAAGATAATGTTCAAGATGCTCATGAAGCAATTAGACCAACTAGTGTTTTAAGAGAACCATTAAAAGTAAAACAATACTTAAGTAATGATGAATTTAAATTATATAGTTTAATTTATAAAAGAACATTAGCATCACTAATGGCTGATGCAATACTAGATCAAACTACAGTAGTTTTAGATAATAACGGTTATACATTTAAGACAACTGGTAGTATTATCGTTTTTGATGGTTACTTAAAAGTATATGGTGATTATGAATCTAGTGATGATAAAGATATTCCTGATTTTGTAGTTGGTGAGGATAAGATTACTGATGATGTTGAAAAGAAACAACATTTTACTCAACCACCTGCTAGATATACTGAAGCTTCTCTAATTAAAAAATTAGAAGAAGAAGGAATTGGTAGACCTAGTACATATGCTACTATAATTGATACTATTAAAAGTCATGATTATGTAACTTTGGAAGAGAAAAAATTCAAACCAACAAGTATTGGAATTGAAACTACTGATAAACTACAAGAATTCTTTAGTGATCTAATTAATACAGAATATACACGTGAAATGGAAGAAGAATTAGATACTATTGCTGATGGAAAACTTGTATGGAATGAAGTATTAAAGAAATTCTATGACTTGTTTGAACCACGTGTAAAAAATGCTTTCTCTGAAATGGAGAAAAAAGCACCTGAAAAGACAGGAGAAACTTGTCCTGAATGTGGTAATCCATTAGTAGTTAGAAAAGGTAAATATGGAGAGTTTGTCGCATGTTCTAATTATCCAGAGTGTAAATATATTAAAAAAGAAGAAGTAAAAATAGTTGAAATATGTGATTGTCCAAATTGCTCAGGAAAAATAGTAGAGAAGAAGAGCCGTAAAGGTAAGATTTTCTATGGATGTAATAATTATCCAAAATGTAAAACAGCTTATTGGGATAAACCTACAGGAGAAGCTTGCCCAGAATGTGGCAAAATGCTTGTAGAAAAAAATAAAACTGTAAAATGTAGTGAGTGCGATTATACAAAATAGCACTCCTTTTTTGATATTTGACTAATAAAATGATATTATATATAAAGAGATAGGTGATATTATGGCAAAGTTTTATATAGTCGCAAAAGAAAATGATAATTTCAATTTAATAAAAATTAATACCGGTAATTATCTAGAAGAAGTAGATATATTTACTAGTCATTTTAAAGATAAAGATGATTTTATTAATTACTTACGTAATGAAGGATATAATATTTCACCTGACGCTGACTTATATGTTGTTAATAAAGGAAGAAGAGAGATCTATCATCGTGATTTAATTTATAATAATGGGGATTTAGAGTTTATAGCCTCAAAGTCTAGAAATGGTAGTGTAGATGTTACTAATACATGTAATCAATTATTACATAAAGTTCAGAATAATATAGAATTACAAAGATTAATAAGAAGAAATTACTTTGATTTATATGGTAATTTAAAAGAATTAATTTTAAATTCATTAAGTTCTAACTACGTAAGAATTGGTAAGAATAGAAATTGGATGCGTAATAATTATTTTGTAGGTAGAGATGCTCTAGCTACTATAGATATATTTGAGAATAAACTTAATAAGATGGTTAATAAAGATTGTGAAGAAGTATTAAGAGAACAAAAAGAATTACAAAAGAGTCGTAGAGAAGTTGATCATTTACTTGATAAAAAGATTAATTATACTAATGAGCAAATATCTTTACTTGATAATCAAGTTGGTTATATTAATTTAACTTATGCTAATCTTGATAAATTACTTAAAAAAACACCTAAAAAAGTAGTAAGAGCTAAAAAAATAGGTATTATGAATAACCGTTTAGCAGACAAACTTACTATTCCATATGATATTATTACTGATGATATAGATTATCGTTTTATTACAAATGTAGCTAAGTGTATTTTAGATATGCCATATAAAATAGTTAAATGGGGTAATAAAGAACGATATGAAATAGATTTTGATAAAGTTACTAACGAAACAGGAATAGAATATAACGAAGCAGATAGAAAATTCTTAAATAGTTTACTTGATGGAAGATTAAGAAAAAATGCTTATTGGAAAAACTATTATCGTGATATGGATCATCGTTCATCTTCAGTAAAAAGAGAAGAAAATTCATATGAAAGAACTATATATACTACTTTAATGAATGCCGCTAAGAATAAAACAGATCTTTATAAAAAAGCTTATAATTTTTATTTAATACATAGTAATATGATAGATACAAAGAATAATGAGAGAGGCGGTTATGGAAGATAATAAAGAATTAGTTAAATATTTAGATTATTTAAAATATCAAAAGAATTATTCAGACTATACAATTAGTAGTTATAAAAATGATGTTTTAGAATATTTAAATTATTTAAATAGTGAAGCACTTGATTTTAAAAAAGTAGAATATAGTGATATTAGATTTTATTTAATGTTTTTAAAAGATACTAAGAAAGATAATAATTCTTCTATTGATAGAAAGTTAAGTTCACTTAGAGGTTTTTATAAATTTTTAGCTAATGAAGGTTATGTTAAAAGTAATGTATTCTCTCTTGTGAATGGACCTAAAAAGAGTAAAAAACTACCTAGATATTTTGAATATAATGAATTAGAAGAATTGTTTAAAGTTCCAGATACTAGAACAGCTTTAGGTCAAAGAGATTTACTTATACTTGAAATGTTATATGCAACAGGAGTACGTGTAGGAGAACTTGTTAGTATTAAAGTAAAAGATATTGATTTTAGTAGTAGACATATATTGATACTTGGAAAAGGTAATAAAGAGAGATTGGTTAACTTTGGAGAATATTGTGAAGATTCTCTAAATGAATATTTAAGTGATGGAAGAATTATTCTAAATACCAAAAATAGTGATTATTTATTTTTAAATAACAACGGAGGAGAATTAACTGAAAGAGGAGTTAGATTTATTCTTGATAAGTTAATTAAACAAACAGGTATTAATAAAAATATTTCTCCTCATATGATTAGACATAGTTTCGCAACACACTTATTAAATGAAGGTTGTGACTTATTAACAGTTCAAAAATTATTAGGACATGAAAGTATAAAAGCTACACAAATTTATACACATGTTACTACTGATAGATTAAAAGAAGTTTATTATCATAGTTTTCCAAGGGCTAAAAAGGATGATTAATGCTAGAAATTAAAGAATAACTCTTTAATTTTTTGCTTTTATTATGTATAATAATATTGATTCGGAGAAGGATGTGTTCTTTTATGGATTATGAATTTAAATCTCAAAAAGAATTGTTCATAAGAGTAAGACCAGCTCTTAGAAGTAAATGTTCTGAATTAAATAGATTAGGTTTTTCTAGTATTAAAGAATTTGATATTTGGAATTACTTAATAATTACAAAATGGAAACAAGGAGAAGGTTTAATGCTTTCAGATATCGTTAGTGATATTATGAATGTTTCTGGAAAAGAAGTAATTGATTATTTAAAAGAAAAAGAAAGGACACATATTTCTAATAATAATTTAGATATTATATGAGGTGATTTACATGAAAGGTAAAAAGAAAAAGAATATTAAAAAGAAAGTAATAATTAATTCTAGTATATTAGTTGTATTAGTAATTATTATTGGTTTATTATTTGTTCCATTATTTAAGAGTTTAAAATTTGGATTAGATTTACAAGGTGGATTTGAAATACTTTATAAAGCTAATTCTATAGATGGATCAAAAATGAATAAGGAGAAAATTACAGCTACTTATAAAACTCTAAGTAAGAGAATTGATAGTTTGGGTGTAAGTGAACCTGAAATTATTGTTGAAGGAAACGATAGAATTCGTGTAAAACTTGCAGGTGTTAAGAATCCTGAAGAAGCACGTACTCAATTATCTACAGTAGCAACTTTATCTTTTAGAGATATTGAAGATAATCTACTTATGAGTAGTGATGTACTTAAGGCTGGAGGAGCTAAGATTGGTCAAGCTGAAGATGGTACTCCAGCAGTAGCTTTATCAGTAAAAGATAAAGATAAATTTTATGAAGTTACTAAAGAAGTAAGTGAACGTGGTTCTGGAAAGAATTATATCGTTATTTGGTTAGATTATAATGATTTAACAGATAGTTATGAAAGAGAAGGCGCACAATGTGGTACTAGTGAATCTAACTGTTTAAGTGCAGCTACTGTATCACAAGGATTTGCTAGTGATGTAATTATTCAAGGTAACTTTACTCAAGAAGAAGTAAGTAACTTAGTTGATTTAATTAATAGTGGTTCTCTACCATCTAAGTTAACTGAAATTTCATCTAATACAGTAGGTGCTTCATTTGGTGAAAAGACATTAGAGACTACATTAATAGCTGGTATTATAGCAATAGCTGCTATTATGATTATATTAATGATTATTTATCATTTTGCTGGATTTATTTCATCAGTATCAATGATGATTTATGCATTCTTAGTATTCTTAGTATTCTGGCTGGTAGGTGGAGTATTAACACTACCTGGTATCGCAGCTTTATTACTAGGTATAGGTATGGCAGTAGATTCAAATGTTATTACTTTTGCTCGTATTAGAGAAGAATTGTTAAAAGGAAAGAGCTTGCCTTTAGCCTTTAGAGAAGGATCTAAATCAAGTTTTAGTGCTATACTTGATTCAAATATAACTACTTTAATTGTTGCAATTATAATGTTTATTTTTGGTGAATCAAGTATTAAAGGATTTGCTACTATGTTAATTATTACTGTTTTAGTAACAATGTTTACTATGGTATTCTTAACAAGACAATTATTAAAGATATTTGTAAAGACTGATTACTTTAATGATAAGGTTAATTTATTCTTAAATATTAATAAGAATGATATTCCTGATGTATCTAAGAATGAAAAAGCAAAACCAAGTAGATTTGCTAAAGTTAATTTCTTTAAGTATAAAAAAGCATGTATATGTGCATCATTATTAATTATTATAGTAGGTGCTATTGTATTTGCTACTAAAGGATTTAATTTAGGAATAGATTATAAATCAGGTACTTCAATTACTATTTCTAGTGAACAAAATATAACTGAAAAAATGTTAAAGTCTGATATAAAAGAACTAGGTTTAAAATCTGGAGAAATTACTGAAGCAAGTGATGAAATGAACATTAGACTTGATACTACTTTAACAGGTGCTCAAGTTAAAAAGATTAACAAGTATTTTGAAGAAAAATACGATGCTAAAGTAAATGTTGGAGTTGTATCTAATGTTGTTCAACAAGAATTAATTAAAAATGCAATACTTGCTGTATTGATAGCTCTAATTGGTATTATAGTTTATGTTTCATTTAGATTTAAATTTAGTTATGCAGTAGGTGGAGTATTAGCTTTAGTACATGATGTTCTAATTATGTTTGCGTTATTCGCAATCCTACGTTTAGAAGTTAACTCAATGTTTATTGCTGCAGTATTAGCTATTATTGGTTATTCAATAAATGATACAATTGTATCTTTCGATAGAATTCGTGAAAATTTAAGAAATGTTGATAGAAAGAAATTAACACAGGAGAAGTTTACTGAAATATGTAACAGAAGTATTGGAGAAACATTTACAAGAACAATTTATACTTCAGTAACTACACTATTACCAGTATTAATCTTATTAATATTAGGTTCACGTGGAATATTTAATTTCAATATGGCTATGTTATTTGGTTTAATTGCCGGTACATATTCATCTATCTTTATCGCAACTATTGTATACATGCAATTAGAAAAGAAGAACTTAGGTAAAAAAGAGAAAGCTAAAAAAGTTTATACTGATGAATTTGAAGAAAAGAAAATAAAAGGAATAAATTGTTAACTGAGGGGAGATGAGTTCTTTGTCAAGAAAACAAAGTAATGTTTCCATTGAAGAAATCATTACCAAGGCTAAAGCATATATTGAAGATAAAGAACAAATTGACATTATTAAGAAGGCCTATGATTTTGCTTATGAGAAGCATGATGGCCAATTTCGTAAAAGTGGAGAGGCATACATTTATCATCCGATGAATGTTGCCTTAATTCTTATCTCAATCTATGCAGACTATGAAACAATTTCTGCTGGTCTAATGCATGATGTATTAGAAGATTGTGATTGTACTGAAGAAGAAATGGAAGCAGAGTTTGGAAAGAATATTACTAAGCTAGTACAAGGTGTTACAAAACTTAGTAAAATTCACTTTTCAACAGAAAATGAATATTTAATAGATTATTATAAAAAGATTATTGTTGGAATGAGTGAAGATGTACGTGTAATTATTATTAAATTAGCAGATAGATTACATAATATGCGTACATTATGGGCAATACCTGAAGATAGACAAAAAGTAAAAGCACGTGAAGCATTAGATATTTTAGCTCCTATTGCTCATCACTTAGGAATCCATAAAATTAAAAGTGAATTAGAAGATTTATCTCTTAGATATCTAAAACCAGATGTATTTTATGATATAGTGGAAAAACTAAATACAACTAAGATTGAAAGAGATAGAACAGTCTATGAAATGCAAAATGAAGTGTCTGAATTATTAACAGAACACCATATACCATTTGAAATAAAAGGTAGATCTAAAAGTATTTATAGTATCTATAATAAACTAGACAAAGGCAAGAAGTTCAGCGATATATATGACTTGTTGGCGATAAGAATTCTAGTCAATACAGAACAAGAATGCTATTTAGCTTTAGGATTAATTCATTCTAAGTTTAGACCTTTGCCTAAGAGATTTAAAGATTATATAGCTATGCCAAAACCTAATATGTATCAATCATTACATACAACAGTATTTGGTATAGATGGATATTTATTTGAAATACAAATTCGTACATATGAAATGAATGAAGTAGCAGAAAATGGTATTGCTTCTCACTGGGCTTATAAAGAAAATGGTGGAAGTAATAACTCTGCTAATCTTCAATCAACTACAGAACAAAAACTTCAATTCTTTAAACAGATTATTGACTTAAGTCATGATAAGATGAGTAGTGAAGAGTTTGTTAATACTGTTAAAGATGAAGTTTTAAATAATAATATTTATTGTTACACACCTAAGGGTGATGTTATTGAATTACCTAGAGGTGCTACTCCAATAGATTTTGCTTATAAGATTCATACTAAAGTTGGAGAGACAATGATAGGAGCAATTGTTAATAATAATATTGTTCCACTAGATTATGAGTTAAATGATAATGATATAGTTAAAATTAATACTAATAAGAATTCTACTCCTTCAAAAGAGTGGGTTAATATGGTAAAGAGTACTGCTACCAGAAATAAGATTAGAGCTTTCTTTACTAAAAATGATCGAGAGATTTATGTTGAACGTGGAAAATATTCTTTAGAGAAAGAATTACGTAAGAAAAAACTAGTATTTTCAGAATTCTTAACTGATGAAAATATTAAAAAGATCTGCGAAGAAATAAAAGTAGATAACTTAGAAGAAATTTATCTAAATATTGGTAATAATAAAGTACCAGTAAATAGTGTTATTAATGTAATTACTAAAGAAGACGATAAACCAAAGCCAAAGAAAGTTAAGATATCTGAAAAAAGTAAAGATGCTGATATTATTGTTAGTGGTATCGATAAAGTTAAAGTTAATTTAGCTAACTGTTGTAATCCAGTATTTGGAGATCCAATAGTTGGATATATTACTAAAGGAAATGGTATTACAGTTCATAGAATGAATTGTCATAATCTAGAATCTTTAGATGATAGAATAGTAGAGGTTAATTGGAATACTAATATTAATAAGAGATATGCTACTAGATTATTAGTACATACAAATGATGAAAATAATCATATGTTAGATATAGTTCAAACAATTTCAACATTTAATATAAGTGTAGATGGAATTAAATTAATGGATAATAATATTTATGAAATTAATTGCTATGTTTTAGGACTTGATCAATTAGAAAAATTAATCACAACAATTTCAAGAAATAAATTTGTTGAGAAAATTGAAAGGGAGATGCGATGAGAGCCTTAGTTCAAAGAAGTAGAGAAAGTAGTGTATCAGTTGACGGTAAAACTATTGGTAAAATAGATAAAGGTTTAGTAGTACTAGTAGGTTTTACTGAAGGTGATGATTTAGAAAAGATACAATATATCGCAAAGAAAATAGTTAATTTACGTATCTTTGATGATGAAGATGGTGTAATGAATAAAAGTATCTTAGATAGTGGAGGAGATGTTTTATCTATTTCACAATTTACTTTATATGCTGATACTAAAAAAGGTAATAGACCAAGTTATATAAATGCAATGAGGGGAGAAGACTCTATTAAGTTATATGACTTATTCAATGAGGAATTAAGAAAATTTGTTAAAGTTGAAACTGGTAAATTTGGAGCAGAGATGATTGTTAATATTACTAATGATGGTCCAGTTACAATAATGTTGGAGAAGTAATATGAGTGATAATAAATTAAATTATAGAATTATTAATTTTGCTGCTTTGATGGTTATACTATATTTTTTAGTTGCGAATATTGGTATTTGGTGGGGTATACTTACTAAATGTGTATCAGTATTATCTCCATTTATAGTAGGTTTTGCATTTGCTTATGCTTTTACGCCTCTTGTAAGATGGCTAGAGAAGAAGAACATTCCAAGAACAGCTGCATTATTAATTGTAATTTTTGGAATTATAATTGTTGTGTTAGGGTTACTAGTAATTACATTACCACTTGTTTATGAACAATTATCATTATTAGTTAGAATGTTAATGGATGTATTTAATAATCTATCTAATAAGTTTGATTTAAATATTGGAAACTTTGAAATAAAAGTAACTGATTATTTAAATGATATCTTAAAAGAAGTTGGTTCTATTACATCTTCAACTACAGTAGGAATACTAAATAGTTCAATTGGTTTTATTAGTAAGTTTATTGTAGGATTTGTAGGATTTATCTATTTCTTGGTTGATATGGAAAAGATAAGAAAAGGTTTAAAAGAATTACTAGCAGGTTCTAAAAAGACAGTTAAATATATTAAATGTATGGATGTTGAAATTACTAATTATTTAAAAGGATTAGAAATATTTATGGTTATTCAATTATTTGAATATAGTTTTCTATTCTTTATAATTGGTCATCCTAACTGGTTAATACTTGGAATACTTGCTTGTCTAACAACTGTTATTCCATATTTTGGAGGTTTAATCACAAATATAATTGCGATTATCCTAGCCAGTGTAGTTTCAACTAAATTATTAATTTTAACAATTATTATTTGTATGATATTCCCTCAATTAGATGGATATTTAATATCACCAAAAGTATATGGTAAAACAAATAACGTTAATCCATTAATAACAATAATGGCAGTATCAATTGGAGGAACACTTGCAGGTATGGTTGGTATCGTAGTAGCACTTCCATGTTACTTACTAATTAGGACAACATATCAATTCTTTAAAAAAGATTTAAAGAAAGGTATGAATATAGTTAAAGAAACAATTTAATATTGAAAAAATATTATTAATTTAATATAATCAAATTAAGGAAGATAGTCTTTTGTGCAGACAAATTCCTTTTGGAATGCATCTGGGGTCTAAACCCAGATGTTTTTTTTATTTAAATAATATTATAAATATTAAACTAAATAAAAGGAGAATTATAAAATATAAAGATTTCTCTCTACAAGTCATAATAACACCACCTTTCATAGAGTAACCGAACCCCATAAAAGGAAAACATCTAAGACTACCTTCATATATTATTATTCACAAGAATTATCTATAATTACGAAATAAATTGATATAAAAACAAATATAATATATACTTATAATAGGTGAAGTATATGAGAATAGATAAAGATAATATCAAAATAATACTTATTCTTTTAATACTAGGTTTAGGTATAGGATACTCATATTTAAATACAGAATTAAATATTAATGGGACTGCTAATATTAATAGTGCTAATTGGAGTGTATATTGGAATAATGTACAAGTAAAAAGTGGATCAGTAAGTGCAAGTACACCAACAATAGATACAAATAAAACAACAGTTAATTTTAATGTAACATTAGCAGAACCAGGAGACTATTATGAATTTAGTGTAGATGCAGTAAATGCTGGTACATTAGATGCCATGATTGATACAATTAGTTCTAAACTAAATGGAACTACTATCACAACACTACCAGCATATTTAGAATATACAGTAACATATTCTGATGGTACACCATTACAAATAAATCAAGAATTGTTACATGACACAACAGAAACATATAAAGTAAGAATAGCTTATAAAGATGATATAAGTGCAAGTGACTTACCAAGTACAAATCAAAGTTTATCATTACAATTTAGTGTTACATATAAACAAGCAGATGATAGTGCTCAAGCAGTAGATCACGGAACAACTGTCTATACAGTAAGTTCAACAACTAGTTATATAGGACAAACAATACCAAGTGATATAACACAATATAGTAGTGCAAGCGAAGCTATGGCAGCATTTTCAAACAGACCGTTCTATTTAAAACATCTAATAAGAAATAATGTAATTGCGGAAAGCTATGTAGAATTTGTAGTAACACAGGCTATGGCCAATGCGAATAGTGGAATGACAGCCGGGACATATGCATTAAGAGGATTAGACACCTACGACGAAAATGCTAGTTCAACAAATTATTGTAAAGCTGCATATTATAATTCAAGTACAGGAGAATGTCTAAGTCCCTATTATGAAAGTAATAAACAAACATTATTAAGTGCCTTTGGAAGTGCGAATTGTAGTTCTGAATATGATGTTGGAGATTACAAATCTTTAACATGTAGTGTGTCGGGCTTGCGTGCCAATGCCAGTTCGGATGGCTGTGTCAATGCGTACGGTGACTCTTGGGGCTGCGGCGTGAATTATGTTGGTCCGTCCTCCTGTGAGGATGGATTCCCGATTATTTGAGCCTGGCCAGCCCGGCGGGCCGGTGGTGTAAGCCACTGGCATCTAGTAATCTAGAATCCGAACAAGCTATGCTTGTGAGACGAGGAATTTTTCGAAGAAAAATATCCGAGAGTGCCGAAAGAGCTCGGCGATTGTAGATAAGTAAATAATATTTCAATAATTCTTTGTAAAAACAATTATTTTTGGTATAATAAGAAGAAACTTGTTAAGTTTCTTTTTTTAGGGGGCTAATTATGGAAATTGCAGAAGATATTGAAAGTTTGGTTGAAAGATTAGAAACAGCTACTAAACAGCTAAAAAAGGCTAAGTCTAAGGAAGAGAGAGCTGCTTTAGGTAATTATATATTTAATATATATGAAGCAATTGGAGTTATTGCTCATATTCCTATATATACTACAGAAAAGAATGTCTTTGGTAGTCATAAGAATTATCGTAAGTTTTATAAAAAAGCTTTTATTGATGATGATAGAATACTAAAGAATTTCTTTGAAAATAAACCATATCATCAATGGTTAATTGGAAATATTATTCATGATGTTAGTGGACCATTAGACGAAGTGGTTGAGAATCAATATGGATTTAATGATCACATTTCTAGAGGAGAATTCTTAGAAATATTTAATGAGTTTTTAAAAGAATTAAGATTAGGTAAAGAATTTGATAAATTTATAAAAAATGTAGGTGTCTATTCCTATGATACTGAATTAAAACCTGATTGTGGGGGATACATGCTTCATAATCCAGTTAATAGAGATACTGATGTATTTGTTGGTGATTTAGAATATAATGTTTCATCACTTTGTACACTAGTTCATGAATTTGGACATGTATATGACTTTTCTAAATTCGATGGAGATATTCTAGAATATAATAAGTTCTTACATCAATCATTCTATTTAGAAGTACCATCTAAATTATTTGAAAGATTATTAATGGAATATTTAATTAAAAATGATATTTATGCAGGGGACGCGAAAGATGAATTAATTAGAATTAAATATAATGGATATTCTACTTTAATTGCTAGTTATGTTGTATCTTTATTTGACTATGATATGTTAAAAAAACATAAACATGAAAAGTATAGTATGGAATATATTTATTCTTTAATTAAAGATAGTTTTGAAGAAACAGTTAAGTATTTACTTGATGAAGTAGGTACATTAGATGTTAGAGATAATTATATTTATGCTTATGGAGATATTATTTCTATGTTTATTAAAGATATGGTAGATAAATATGGATTTGATAATGATATGATTCTTGAAATGTTTGATAGAAGAGATGAAATATTCTCACAAGAATTTTTAGATAAATATGATGTTAATCCAGAAAAGTATTCTGAAGGTTATCAAAAAGAATTAAAATTACTACAGAAATAATTGTATAATTTGACTTTTTGTATTATAATATATGTATCTGCTTGGGGAAGAGTAGTTTTATAAAGATTAAAAGAGAGAGTATGGTTGGTGCGAATACTTAATTAATATGAAATGAAGACACCCTGTAATAAGCAACGGTTTATCGCGATATAGATAATAAGAGTAGAAAATAAGGTGGCACCACGGGGAAACTCGTCCTTTGGGTAGCCATCTTTTTATTTTAGGAGGGATAAAATGATACAAAAACAAAAAGGGACAATTGATATTTATGGAGACATTGCAAAAAAATGGAAGTATATAGACTCAGTAGTTGATATGGTAATGGAAAAATATAACTATGGGTATATTAGAACTCCAATATTTGAAGATTTTTCATTATTTCATAGAGGAATTGGAGATAGTACTGATATTGTTTCTAAAGAAACATATGATTTTTTAGATAAGGGTGGTAGAAGAATTGCTCTCAGACCAGAAGGTACTGCTTGTGTAGTAAGAGCATATCTTGAGAATAAAATGTATGGTGATGCCGTTCAACCTAAGAAATTTTATTATAATGGAACAATGTATAGATACGAAAGACCTCAATCAGGAAGAGATAGAGAATTTACTCAATTTGGGGCAGAAGTATTAGGTTCTGATGATCCAATTAGTGATGCAGAAGTTATTTCTTTAGCTATTTCAATTTTTAAGATGTTAGGATTAAAAGACTTAAAAGTAAGACTAAATACTTTAGGTGATAAAGAATCTCGTGATAAATACCGAGAAGTTTTAGTAAATCATTTTAAACCTCATATTGATGAATTTTGTGATGATTGTAAAGAAAGAATTAATAAGAATCCTTTAAGAATTTTGGATTGTAAAGTTGATAATGAAAACAAGTTGATGAAAAGTGCTCCAAAAACTATAGATTATTTAAATGATGAAAGTCGCGAAAGATTTGAAAAAGTTCAAGAATATCTAGATGTTTTAGGAGTGGATTATGAAGTTGATCCAACTATTGTTAGAGGGCTTGATTATTATAATCATACAGTATTTGAAATAGAAGATACTAATCCTAATATGGGTCTAAATAGAGTTATATTAGGTGGAGGCCGTTATAATGGACTTGCTGAACAATTAGATGGAATTCCAACTCCAGGTGTTGGTTGGGCAAGTGGTGCAGGAAGAGTAGTTGATGCACTAGAAGCAGAAGGAGTAGAACTTCCAATCGATGATGGTATTGACATGTTCTTCTTATATGTAAATGAAGATGAGAAAAAGAATGCATTATACTATGCTAAAGAATTAAGAGAAGCTGGATTTAGTGTAGATACTGAATTTAATGGTAAAAGTTTAAAATCACAATTTAAGAAGGCAGACAGATTAAATGCTAGATTTGTTTCAGTATTAAATAGTGAAGATTTAAACAACCATGAAATTAAAATTAAAAATAATAAGACAAAAGAGGAAGAAATAATTAGTCTAGATGCAATAATTTATTATTTAGATGAACAATTAAATTCAATGGAAGATGAAGATTTAGATGAATGTGATTGTGGTCATCATGGAGAAGATCATGAATGCAAATGTGGAAAAGACTGTAAATGCAGTCATAAGGAGTAATGATATATAATGAAAAAATTTAATAATGGTGAATTTAATATAAAAAATGTAGGAGAAGAAGTAGAACTATTTGGTTGGGTTCAAAAGAAAAGAAACTTAGGAGGATTACTATTTATAGATCTTCGTGATAAGAGTGGAATTATGCAAATAGTAATTAGACCAGAACAAGAATTCTATGATGTTGCTTCTTCATTTAAAAATGAATCTGTAATTAGAGTAGTAGGTAAGATAGTAGAAAGAGAAAGTAAGAATAAAAATATTCCTACTGGAGAAGTAGAATTAGAAGTTAGTGAAGTAGAATTATTAACAACTTCAGAAGATATTCCTTTTGAAATAGTAGATGATACTACTGCTTTAGAAGATACTAGATTAAAGTATCGTTACTTAGATATTAGAAGAAATAAATTAAAAGATAATTTATTATTAAGAAATGAAGTATTACATTTTATACGTAATAAGATGTATGATTTAGGATTTATAGAAGTACAAACTCCAATTCTTACTGCTTCATCTCCTGAAGGAGCAAGAGACTTTGTAGTACCTTCTAGAAACTTTAAGGGTAAGTTCTATGCTTTACCTCAAGCTCCTCAAATATATAAAGAATTATTAATGGTTGGAGGACTTGAAAAGTATTTCCAAATAGCTCCTTGCTTTAGAGATGAAGACCCAAGAGCAGATAGAACATTAGAGTTTTATCAATTAGACCTTGAAATGTCATTTGTTGAAGAAGAGGATGTTTTAAAAGTTGGAGAAGATATATTCTATGATGTATTTAGTACTTTCTCTGATAAGAAAGTTAGTCCAAAGCCATTTAGAAGAATATCTTTTAGAGAAGCAATGGATACTTATGGTACTGATAAACCAGATTTAAGATATGATATGTTAATTAATGATATTACTGATATTTTTAAAGATACTGAATTTAGTGTATTTAAAAGTGTAATTGAATCTAAGGGTATTATTAATGCAATTGTAGTTAAGAATGCTGCTGATAAATATTCTAGAAAGAAATTAGATGAATTAACTGACTTAGTTAAGAAGAGAAAAGCATCAGGACTAGCTTATCTTAAATTTGATAAAGAAATTAGCGGTAGTATTGTAAAAGTATTATCAGAAAAAGAAATATCTGCAGTTAAAAAAGAATTATCTGTTGAAGATAATGACTTAGTATTAATTGTATCAGGAGATAGAAAAATAGTTAAACCAGCTCTTGGAGCTTTAAGAGTTAAAGTTGCTACTGACTTAGACTTAGCTGATAAAGATAGACTAGAATTATGTATTGTTAATGATTTCCCTATGTTTGAATATGATGAAGAAAATGAAAAATGGGATTTCTGTCATAATCCATTTAGTATGCCTCACGGAGGTAAGGAAGCATATAAAAACAACTTAGAAGATATTTTAGCTTATCAATATGACTTTGTATGTAATGGTAATGAAATGGCTAGTGGTGCTATTAGAAACCACGATTTAGACTTACTTGCTAAAGGATTTGAAATAGTTGGATATGATAGAGCACATGTAGAGAACAAATTTAGATCAATCTTTACAGCCTTCAAGTATGGATGTCCTCCACATGGTGGTATGGCTCCTGGAATTGATAGAATCTTAATGTTAATTAAAGATGAACCAAATCTAAGAGAAGTTCAAGCATTCCCACCAAGTGCATCAGGACAAGACTTAATGATGGGTGCACCTAGTGAACTTGAACCATATCAATTAGAAGAATTAGGAATAAGTGTTAAGTAAGAAGTATTTGTTTAAACAAATACTTTTTTCTTTTATATTTTTTGATATAATATAGATAAGGTATGGTGATTATATGGCAACTAAAAAGAAAACTTCTAAAAAAATAAGAAAAAGTAATAATGCTGTATCAGAATCTGTTAAAGAAATAAAAGCTCATGAGAAAAGATATACATTTTTATTAGTATTATTCTTCTTTGTATTATTTATAATCATCGGCTATTATACTTTAAGAATAAGATAATATAAAAGATGAAAAAACTTGTTATAAATTTTTATTTATAGTATAATTAGATTATCAGATAGATACGAACAGGCACTTATAAAACCGCCAAAGTTAACGATAAGGGAGTTCCGATCAGCTATTTGTGTTGAATACTTACTAGTTTAAGGATCCTAATGATAGCGTACGAACACCCACCTGTATATGAGACAGGTTTTATCGTTTGCCCAAGACGTTCTATCTGATTTTTTTGTTGCAAAAATGAGCATTTTGTGGTAAAATAAGGCATACGAGGAGATGGGACTATGTTGATTTTACCAATCGTAAATAAAAACCGTGTCATGAATGTGTCCATTAGATTGAGAGGGGCCGCAAAAATAAGACAAGGTGTTTATTCAGAAGGAACAAGAGAAAGTGAAATTATAGTTAATAGAGAGAAGTTTTCTGAATCTAGTTTTAAAGACTCAAAAGATGTAAGTGCTGCGGTAGACTTTATTAGAAGTAGATCATTATTACATCCTAGAAGCTTTTTAGTAACTACTAAGTCAGAAGCTGATTCATCATGCTATGATGTTTATGAAGTTGCCCAACCTCCGAAGAAAGTAAACGATAATTTGGATAAGTTATATAGTAAAGCTATAACAGATTTAAGAAAAGAAATACCAGGTAGAAAAGATCGTGGAAGATACGTATCTTTTGAAGAATTAGGAATAGATAAACATTTAACAAATGAAAAAATATCTAAATTACAAGAAATTGTAAGAAACGAGAGAGATACTTCTAAATGGCCACAGTTATTTAAAGAAGCAGGAATTGCAGATTTAAGTGAGACTTTAGATTTCATTAATAATTTTGAATGTACAGTAATTGCGGATTCAACAATTCCAGAAACAAGTCTACAAGATACTATAAATGCTATGGCTGATTTAAATACTCGTGAATTTCGTCAATTAAATAAATATTATAGTAGAGCTAAAAGCAATACTGATATTTATACAAAGATATCTTATATTAATAAAATAATTTATGATCAACCTTTAACTTTAATTAATTCAAGAAGACAAAATCCAAAACAATTAATTAAGAAGAAGGATGAAAGTGAATATAGACAATAAATTTTCTAGATTAGAAAAAGTTATTGGAAAAGAAAACTTAAATAATTTAAAAAATAAGAGTGTACTTATACTAGGCTGTGGGGGAGTAGGAGGCTATGTAGTTGAATCTCTTGCCAGAAGTGGTATTGGTACACTTATTTTAGTGGATTTTGATGTAATAGATGAGAGTAATATTAATAGACAAATTATTGCACTTGATTCTACTATAGGTAAAAATAAGGTTGATGTATTTGAAGAAAGAATTAAAGATATAAATAAAGAATGTAAGGTTATTAAAATAAAAAAGTTTATTGATGAAGATAATATAGTTGAATTATTTGATTATAATATAGATTTCTTTGTAGATGCATGTGATGCAGTTCCTACTAAGAAAGCTGTTATTAAAGAATGCTTAAAAAGAAAGATTAAGTTTATTAGTAGTATGGGTACTGGTAATAAATTAGATCCAAGTAAATTAGAAATAACTGATATTAGAAAAACTGTTAATGATCCTTTAGCTAGAATTATTAGAAAGTTTGTAAAAGATGAAAAGATTAATTCTAAAATATTAGTTTTAAGTTCTAAAGAAGTACCAATTAAAACAGGAGAATCTACTCCAGGAAGTACTGCTTTTGTACCATCTAGTGCTGGATTATTAATAAGTAGTTATATAGTAAAGTATTTCATAAAAAAACAGCTATAATTTTATATAGCTATAAGGCTGTAAATATCATATTAATGATAAATAGAATAGATAGTATTACCATGATTGGTGATACTTCTTTTTTATTACCAGTAACATAATTAATTAATGTATATAGGATAAATCCAATTTCAATACCTGTAGTAATTGAGTATGCTAGAGGCATTAAGATTATTATGAAGAATGCAGGTATCGCAATAATAATATCTTTCCAATCTATTGAACCAATGTTTTCTATCATTGATACTCCAATCATTATTAAGATAGGTGCTACCGCAGCAGTTGGAACCATACTAATAATTGGTGAAATAAATAGAGCTAGGAAAAAGAATAGTGCTACAAAGAAAGCAGTAAGGCCAGTCTTTCCACCAGCTTCTATACCAGCAGTACTTTCTAGATATGTTGTAACATTACTAGTTCCAAGTAAAGATCCAAATACTGTTCCTGTTGAATCTGCGATTAAAGCTTTTTCTAATTTTCTAGGTAATTTATTATCCTTAGTAATTTTAAATATACCTGATTTTTTACCAGTACCAATAAATATTCCAATTGAATCAAATAAATCTGATATACATAAAGTAAATATTGTCATTAATACTACAATAATTGATGTTTTAGCACTAAATAATCCTACAAAATCTAGTTGTAAAAAAGTAGGCGCAAGTGATGGAAAAATAGTATAATTTGAAAAATCAGGTAGAGTAGTTACTCCAACTGGAATACCTATTATTGTTGTTAGAATGATACTAATTAAATAAGCACCTTTTACTTTACGAACTAAAAGTATAATTGTAATTAATAATCCAACTATTGATAATAGTACTGTAGATGTATTAAAATTTGCAAGCATCGGAACTACGTTTTGAGCCATTCCTTTAGTTACTTCATCTGCTTGGAAGACAATTAAACCAGCATTTCTTAAACCAATATAAGTAATAAATAAACCAATACCTACAGTAATAGCTTCTTGAATATGAATAGGTATTGCAGTAATAATCTTTTTTCTAAGAGAAGTAAGTGTAATCATTAAATTAATAATTGCACAAATAAAGACCATTGCTAGAGCTTGTTGCCAAGTATAACCCATACTTCCACATAAAGTATAAGTAAATAAACTACCTAGTCCAATTCCAGCACTTTGAGCATATGGAACATTTGCATATAATGCAAGTATTAATGTACCAATAATTGAAGCAAGTATTGTTGCTCCATAGACTGCATTATAATCCATTCCAGTTTGTGATAATACTGCAGGATTTACAAAGATAATATATGACATAGCCATAAAAGTAGTAAGACCTGCAATAAACTCAGTTTTTAAATTAGTATGATTTTCTTTTAATTTAAATACTTTTTCTAACATAATATTATTCTCCTATTATTAAAAGTATATCATAATAGATATTATTAATATACAATTTTTTGGAATACTATGATACAATCCAATTATAGAGAGGTGTAATAGTGAAAGAGCTAAATAATAATAATAAACAATTAATTATTATAAGTATAGTTAGTATATCAATATTATTATGTATTGGAGGTTTTCTATTATTAAAAGTATTCTTTTCTTCTAGAGACTCAGAAGATGTTAGAGAAGAACCAATTACAAAGAACGTTGATGCAAAAGAAGTGTCTAATTATGATGTAAAACTAATAAAGGAGATTAATAATACAGCTACAGGTAATTATTTAATAAGTCCTTATTCTATTGAAGTAGTATTAAGTATGTTACGTGATGGAGCAGATGGATCATCTAAAGAACAAATTGATAGTTTGATTGGAAAAAGAACTATTAATAACAATTTAAATGTTAAAGGAAAACTAGAAATTGCGAATGGTATGTTTATAAAAAACGTATATAAGGATAAAGTATTAGATTCATATTATAAAAATTCAATAGATAAATATAATTCTGAAATTATATATGATGATTTTAAATCACCAAAACTTATTAATGATTGGGTTAATAATAAGACTAATGGGATGATTCCAAAAGTATTTAATAGTCTTTCTCCAAATTTTGCCATGGCTTTAGCTAATGCAGTTGCGATTGATATGGCATGGAAGTATAAATTTGATTGTCATGCAACTGTTCCTAAAGAATTTACTAAACTAGATGGAATCAAAAAGAATGTGGCAATGATGCATACTACCAAAAGTAATGGGGCAAGAGTATTCTATGGAGACAATGCTAAAGGTTTAATGATTCCTTATCAGGCATATAATGCAAATGGAAAGAGTGTTAAAGAGGGTGGAAGATCATTAGAGTTTGTCGCTATTATGCCAAATACTGATATTAAGACATATATGAATAATTTGACAGTTGAAGATTTAAAACAAACTGAAGAAGAAGGACCATTAAAATCATATATAGAAATATATCTTCCAAAATTTGAATATGATTACTCAATAGATGATTTATCAGGTATATTAAAAAATCTTGGAGTTAAAGATATATTTGATAATAATGCTAATTTTAGTAAAATGATTGATGCTCCAGTATATGTTAATAGCATTGTTCATAAAACATATATTTCAGTAGATGAAAATGGAACAAAAGCAGCAGCAGCTACTTCTGCAGACATAAATGTTAAATCAGTAATAGAAGAAGATGACAGAATAACATTTACTTTTGATGAACCATTTGCTTATTTAATACGTGATAGAGAAACAAATGAAATATTATTCTTTGGTGTAGTGAATGATCCACCTGAGTGGAGTGAAGATAATACATGCAAATAAAAAGTGTTAAGAAATTCTTAACACTTTTTTTAAAACTTTCTATATAATCCAATTGCTTTTCCTAGTATTGTACATTCTTTTAGAATAATAGGTTCCATTGTGTCATTTTCAGGTTGTAGTCTAAAATATCCATCTTCTTTATAGAATGTTTTTACTGTTACTTCATTATTATCATTCATTGCTACTACTGTTTCACCATTACGTGCTGTATTCTGTCTTTCTACTATTAATATATCTCCGTCATAAATACCAACATTAATCATTGATTCACCACTTACTTTTAAAGTAAATATTTCTTTTTTATTATTTACTAAATAAGCAGGTAGTGAAAAGTACTCATCTGGTGTTTCAATAGCTTCAATTGGAGTACCTGCAGTTACTTTACCAAGTAAAGGTACATCGACAACATTTTCATCTTTTTCTAAATATTCATTAGGAACTATTATTTCAATAGTTCTATTTTTATTGTCTCCTTTTTTGATATATCCTTTTTCTTCTAATTTACTTAAATGAAAATGAATGGTTGCCGGAGATGATAGATGAGCTGCTTCTCCAATTTCTCTAACAGTAGGTGGATAACCTTTTTCCGCAATTAATTTCTTTAATATTTGTAAAATACTATTTTGCTTATCAGTCAATTTTTCCATAGTATTCCTCCTCATATACGTAGTTTAACACACTATATGTAAAATGTCAAACAAATGTTTTATTTTATATTGACACGAACAATTATTCGATATATAATGAGAGTGTAATATGAAAGGAGAGAGAGTTTATGTCAGAACGTTTAAAAACAGGATTAATTATTTTAGGTATCTATATTATAATTTGCCTATATCTATTATTCGCAAGTTATAGAGTAGAAAAATTAGACAATGACTCTTATGTTGAAAAGACTAATACAGCTGTAAAATTATCTAAATAATTAATCCAAAAAATCCAGATATTTAATATCTGGTGGAGGAGAAGATATGATTACTTTTAGTTTAAGTTAACTCTCTTCTTTCATATATCCTAAAAGTAATCAGGAGAAATAATGATTTTAAATCATTATTTTTTTTGTTATACTAATAGTGGTGGTTAATATGAAAAAAATCTTACTTGTGGATGGTAATAATTTAGTATTTAGAAGTTATTATGCAACAGCTTATAGTGGAGTTATTATGCGTAACTCTAAAGGTTTCCCAACTAATGCATTATATGGTTTTATTAATATGATGAATAGAATTATTAGAGAAGAAAAACCTGACTATATCTTAGTTGCTTTTGATAAAGGAAAAACATTTAGACATGAAGAATATACTGAATATAAAGCTGGTAGAAGTGATACTCCGGATGAATTGAAGCAACAATTCCCAGTAGCTAAAGAAGTATTAAAAGCAATGGGTATTAAATACCATGAAATGGATTATTATGAAGCAGATGATATTATTGGAACATTGTCACACGAAGCTCATATAGACCCGGATTTTGATTGCGAAATAATAAGTAGTGATAAAGACTTACTACAATTAATAGAAGATGATGTAGTAGTTAGAGTGTTAAAGAGTAATGACTATATCATAATGGATAGAGATAAATTTATTGAAACTTATGGAGTAGAACCAATTAAAATGATAGATTTAAAAGCTCTTATGGGAGACTCATCAGATAATATTCCTGGAGTTGCTGGAATAGGTGAAAAAACTGCTATTAAACTAATAAGTGAATATGGTTCAATTGATAATTTATATAAGAATATTGATTCTATTAAAGGTAAGATGCGAGAAAAACTAATTAAAGATAAAGATAATTGCTACAAGTCATATCAATTAGCTACTATAGTTAAAGATATAAAATTAGATTTTACTCTAGAAGATTGTAAATATACTGGTATTAATAATTTAAAACTAAAAAGTATCTTAGAAGAGTTAGAATTTAAATCACTTCTTAGTAAATATAACTTAATGGGAGAAGTATCAGATAATACAGTAGTAAAAAGAGATGATAATTTAGAAATAAAAAATCTAGATGAATTAGATACTTCAAAAGACTATTCATTCTATATTGAAAGTATGGGAGAAGTTTATAGTAAAAGTAAAATACTAGGAATTAGTTTCTATGATGGAGATTATGCTTATTTCTTAAAAGAAGAAGATATTCCTAAGTATAAAGAATTGTTTACTAATAATACTAATAAATATACGTATGATTTAAAAAAATGTATTGTCTTACTTAATAATTATGGAATTGAAATTAATAATTGTCATTATGATACTTCTATCGCAGGATATTTAAGTGACTATGAAATAAAAGATGATATTAGTCATCTAGCTACTAGTATGGGTTATGATATACCTAGTTTTGAAAGTGTCTATGGAACACTTAAAAGACCATTAGAAGTAAGTGAAGATAAGTTAATTAATACTATTTCTATGAAAGCTAAATTTATTTATGATTCAAAAGAAGAATTATTAAATAAGATTAGTGAATATTCTGAAGAAGAGCTATTTAATAATATTGAAATGCCTTTAGTAAATGTTTTAGCAGACATGGAATTAACTGGTATTAAAGTAGATCATAAATACTTAGAAAATGTTAGAGATGACCTAGATATAAAAATAAAAGAATTAGAAAAAGAAATATATAAATTGGCTGGTCAAGAATTTAATATTAATAGTCCAGCTCAATTATCTAAAGTGTTATTTGTAGATATGGAAATACCTTATCCTAAAAGAGTTACTAATGGTAAATATTCTACTAGCAAAGATATTTTAGATAAGATAGCTTTTGTAAATCCTATAGTAGATAAAATATTAGAATATAGAATGTTATCTAAGTTATATTCTAATTATGCAGTAGGACTACTGAATGAAATAAGAGAAGATGGAAGAATTCATACAACTTATACACAAACTCTAACTAGGACTGGTAGACTATCAAGTATTAGTCCTAATCTTCAAAATATTCCAGCACGTGATGAATATAGTAGAATGATTAGAAAAGCATTTATTCCAGATGAAGATAGTGTTCTACTATCAAGTGATTATTCACAGGTAGAACTAAGAGTATTCTCATCAATGGCAAATGCTACTCAAATGATGGAAGCATTTATTGAAGATAAAGATATTCATACAAAGACTGCTAGTGATATCTATCATGTACCAATAGAAGAAGTTACAAAGACAATGAGAAGAACTGCTAAAGCAGTTAACTTTGGAATCATCTATGGTATTAGTAGTTTTGGATTATCAGAAGACTTAGGAATTAATGTTAAAGAAGCAAAAGATTTTATTGATAAATACTTAGAAGCATTCCCTGGAATATCTGATTATATGGAAAAAGAAAAAGAAGAAGCTTATAAGAATGGTTATGTTACTACTTTAATGAATAGAAGAAGAGTAATACCAGAATTATCTTCTAAGAATTATATGATTAGAAGTAGTGGAGAGAGAATGGCTCTTAATACTCCTATTCAAGGTACAGCTGCAGACATACTTAAGAAAGCTATGGTTGAATTATATAATGAATTAAAGAAAGAAAAATTAGAATCTAAAATACTACTTCAAGTACACGATGAATTAATATTAAATGTTAAAAACGATGAAGTAGAGAAAGTTAAGAAAATAGTAAAAGATATTATGGAAAACACTTATAAATTAAATGTTCCATTAAAAGTAGAAATAGAGACTGGAAAAGATTGGTATGAAGCAAAATAAGGAGGAATAATATGCCTGAAAAACCAGAAGTTATGACAGTAGTTAAAAGTTTAATACCTAAAATAGTTGGTAAAAGAATTACTGGCTGTAATATATATTGGGATAATATTATTGCTTATCCTACAAGTGATGATTTTAAAAAAGAAATAATTAATCAAAAGATAAATGATATTAAAACTAGAGGTAAATTTATTGTTATGGAACTAGATGATTATAGCCTGCTTTGTCATTTAAGAATGGAAGGTAAATTCTTCTTTAGAAAAGTAGGGGATCCTCTAAATAAACATGAACATGTAGAATTAATACTAGATGATTCTATTAGTTTTAGATTCCATGATGTTCGAAAATTCGGAAAAATGTATTTAATAAATAAAGAGGATACTTATAAAGTAAAACCTCTATCTGAATTAGGATTAGAATATTATGATCCTAATCTTACAAAAGAATATTTATATGAAAAGATTCATAATAAGAAATTACCAATTAAAACAGTATTACTTGATCAAAGTATAATTACAGGTATAGGTAATATTTATGATGATGAGATACTATTTATGAGTGGTATTAATCCAAATCGTAAGGCTAATCTAGTCACAAAGAATGAATGCCAGAAAATAATTGATAATACTCGTATTATATTAGATAAAGCAGTAGAAAAGGGTGGTACTACTATTAAGAGTTTTACATCTTCAGAGGGAGTACATGGATTATTTCAAAATGAATTGTTAGTTCATGGAAAAGCTGGTAGTAAATGTCCTAAATGTGGAAATGTAATTCAAAAGACTAGAATTGGTGGTAGAGGTACACATTATTGTAAAAAATGTCAGAAATAGAATAATTATTATTCTATTTTTTTAATTATATGATAAAATTAATATAGAATAGTGGAGGGGTATCATGAAGAAGACTAAGATTATTTGCAGCGTTGGTCCAGCTTGTGCCAACATCGATGTAATGACAGATATGGTACTAAATGGAATGGACTGTGCTCGTATAAATTTAAGTCATAGTAGTTTAGATGCTATACCTGAAATAATTGAATTAATTAGATCTGTTCGTACTAATAGTGGTATTCCAATAGCTATTATGTATGATACTAAAGGACCAGAGTTTAGAACTTTAAACTTTCAAAATGGTGGAATTAGTATTAAAACAGGAGAAACAATAAAACTACAAAAGAAAAAATGTTTAGGAAATAAAGATAAATTTAGTGTTAATCATCCAGAAGCAATTGATAAATTAAAAGTAGGGGATCATGTATTAATAGATAATGCCTTACTTGATTTAGAAGTAATAAAAAAAGGATCTGGATTTGTAGAATTAAAAGCACTAAATAATGGAGAAATAAAAAATCATAAGACAATTAATGTTCCAGGAGTAGACTTAAAATTACCATTTATTAGTGAAGATGATTATAATGATATTAAGTTTGCAGCTACTCATTCATGTGATTATTTAGCTTTATCTTTTGTAAATACTAAGAATGATATAAAAGATGCTCGTAAAATAATTAAAGATTTTGGTGGAGATGCTAGAATAATTGCCAAGATTGAAAGTAGAACTGGTGTTAAAAACATAGATGAGATAATTAAAGAAGCAGATGGAATAATGGTAGCTAGAGGAGATCTTGGAGTAGAGGTTCCAATGGAAGAGTTACCATTAATTCAAAAAGAGATAATTAGAAAATGTCGTGAAAATGGAAAATTCGCAATTGTTGCTACAGAAATGCTTGCTTCAATGTATACAAATCCTAGACCAACAAGAGCAGAAGTTACAGATATTGCTAATGCTGTAATAGATGGAACTGATTGTGTAATGTTATCAGGAGAAACTACTGTAGGTAAATATCCAAAAGAAGCAGTAAAAATAATGAGTAGAATTTGTGAGTATACAGAATCAACTATTGATTATACCAAACATACTGAGTATAAAAGACAAAAAGATATCTCAGATACAATTGCTAAGCTTGCAGTTGATGCAGTTGAGTACAATGATATAAAAGCAATTATTACAACGACTATGACAGGATTCACAGCTAGAAAAATAAGTAATTTAAGACCAAACTGTACAATACTTGCTTGTTGTCCAACATCGCATGTGGCTGAGAAAGTAGCTCTAAACTTTGGAGTTAAACCGATAATAACTGAAGTATTTGATAGTACTGATGAAATGGTTGATTATGCAAGAGAAGTAGCTAAAAAAGAATTAAATCTAAAAGAAAAAGATTTAATTGTAGTAACAGGAGGATTTCCACTAGGTAAAACTAGATCTACAAATTATATTAGAATAGTTGAAATATAAAAAAGATTCTATTATTTAGAATCTTTTTCTTTTAATGAATCATATAAGTCATATAACTCTTGAACTGAATTTTCTAAGAAATAATAATGTACTATATAGAATGCAAATAATATTAAAGTGATTAATCCAACTAAGATAAATTCTATTGATTTATCATTAATTGCTATTCCAAAAAACATAATAGTACCAAGTCCTACAAAAATAGTTACTAGTAAGTGTATTAATCTTTCATGTTGATAAAACTTAATATGAATTAACATATCATTTAATTCATCCTTAGATAGTTTCTTTTTCTTTTTATCTAATTCTCTCATTTCATTTAAATATTCTTTCATTCTTTCCTTCATTAATCCTCCTTAATCTTTTCAGATATTAAACTATTATCAAATTCTACTTCCATTAAGAATTCATGTATTAACTCTTCTTTATTCGCAACTAACATTTCTTCAATACGATCAACTCTACATTTTTCTGCTTTTATAATTGATTCTACTTTAGAAATTGCTTCTTTTAATTCATCATTAACAACTACATAATTATATTTGGTAACTTCATTCATTTCCTGATAAGCAATATTAAATCTCTTAATTATCTTTTCTTTATCTTCTGTTTTTCTACCACTTAGTCTTTTCAATAATTCTTTCTCAGATGGTGGCATTATAAATATAAATAATGCTTCTGGAACTAATTCTTTTATTTTCTTAGCTCCTTCAATTTCAATTACTAATATGACATCAATACCTTTATCTAAATGTTCAATTATTTTATCTTTCGGAGTACCATAATAATTATCTGCATACATTGCATATTCTAAGAAATAATTATCATTTATTTTCTCTTCAAATTCTTCTTTTGATAAATAGTAGTAATTAACTCCTTCTTTTTCTCCACTTCTTATAGGACGAGAAGTAGCAGATATAGATAACCAAATATTTTTATTTTTCTTTAATACATTTTCAACTATCGTGTCTTTACCTGCACCACTAGGACCAGAGATGACTATTAATTGTCCTTGTTTTTTCTGTTTAATCATAGATCCTCCTTATATAGATGATTCTTATATTCAAGTTCTTCTAAATGTTCATTATAAATCAAATCATATATTTTAGTAGTTTCTAATTCATATTCTAACATAGAGTCTTTTTCTCTTGTTATTTTACTAATAATAGGAATATCTATATCTTTCTTAATACTATTTAAATAATCTCTACCAGTTTTATTAAAACCTAGTATTCTAATATAAGTAATATCTTTAAAAGAGTTAGCCTGTTCTTTAGTAAAATTACATAGTATATGTAATAACATTCTACTTATCTTATTATATGTATCTTTCTTACTCTTAATACTTTTAATTAATTCATCATAAGTATTAGCTTTACCAATAGCTTCTTTTAACTTTTTATTCATACCAGTTTCAACTGTTTGATATATTTCTAGATTATCTTCTGTAATAATTTTATATTTTAAAATATTAAAATACATATCCATATAATGTAAGTTATTAAGTCTATTTAAAGTGTTTACTGGTACTTGATTTTCTACACTTTTATTATTTCTTAAACTCTCTCTAATTGCAGAAGCACTTACTATCTCATTATCTAATTCTTTATCATGATAATTATTAGTTCTCTTAATTGACTCAGGTATAATTTTATAATTATTTTTAAGTATTGCCTTAATATAACTTATTCCTAATAAATCATTAGGAGTAGTTATTTTTTTATCTATTAAATCTTCTAAAGCAAGAGATAATGCAGTAGGGTAATTATTACCTAATTTACAATATATTTTAACTAGTTTATCAAATTCATCATTATTAAGTTGTGTCTCAGCAATTAATTTTAAATCTTCAATACTGTCTGATTCACTTCCAAAGATTACTTTTTCTACACCTAATTTCTCTAGTAGTGTAATTGCACCATATGCATAGTAGTCAGCCGACTGAGTAGAGAAAGGGAAAGGTAATTCAATTACCAAATCTATTCCTAATTCTAAGGCTATATCTGATCTTTTCCATTTATCTATAATAGTTACTTCACCACGTTCAGTAAAGTTACCATTCATTACCACAACAATAGTATAGTCAGGATACATTTCTTTTATTTTTTCTAAATGATATAAATGTCCATTATGAAAAGGATTATATTCTGCAATAATACCAATAGCTTTCATAGTATCCCTCTTTTCTAAGTGTATTTTATCACATTCAAAGTTTTAAGACAATTTATTATAAATTTGTTATAATATATCTAATACTTATTTTAAGGAGAGATATTAATGAATTATGATGACTTTAAAACAATGGCTGTTTATCTAATGCAAAAAGGTAAACAAAAAATACTAGCAATGGAAAGATATGTTGATTATTTAATTGAAAGTAAAACAACTGATGAAGAATTAATTAGTAATACTTTCAATAAATTATTAGATTTAGCTTTTAATGATTATGATAGAGTTAAACCAATTTATTATAAATTACTTAATTATACTAGACATATTAATGAAGATGTTAGCGAGTATTATGGAAACTTTATCATTGACTTTTTTGAAACTCCAGAGGTTGGTATAAATGAACCTACTAAAGAGTATGTTATTACTAAAAAAGATGCTGTAAAGTAAAGAAATATTTATTGTATATTTTATTTTTTATCTACAATATATGGTATAATTTTGGTAGATGGAGTGATTATATGAAAGCAATTATTGTTGCTGGTGGAACTGGTGGTCATATTTATCCAGCTATTGCTATTATGAATAAAATTAAAGAAAAAGAAGAAAATAGTGAATTCTTATATATTGGTACTAGTGATAGAATGGAAAAAGATATTATTCCAAAACTTGGTATCAAGTTTATTGGTATTGAAATGACTGGTCTAAATAGATCTAATCCTTTATCTAACATTGAAGTTTTTAGAAAATTTAGAAAAGCAATTGTTAAGTCTAGAAAAATAATTAAAGACTTTAAACCTGATGTGGTAATAGGAGCAGGTGGTTATATTACAGCCCCTGTTTTATATGCTGCTCATAAAGAAGGTATACCAGTACTTATTCATGAACAAAATTCTATTCCAGGAGTATCTAATAAGTTTATTGGTAGTTTTGCTAATAGAATATGTGTATCACTTCCTAATAGTGTAAATTTATTTCCTAGAGATAAAGTAGTATACACAGGCAATCCTCGTAGTGAAGAGATTATCAAAGTAGATAAACTTAGTAAAACAGAATTAGGATTTAAAAAGAATAAGAGATTAGTAGTTGTAGTTATGGGTTCTCTTGGAAGTACTACTATGACTAAAAAGATTAAGGAATTGATTCCTGCATTTAATGGAAAAGATTATCAAGTATTAATTATTACTGGTAAAAAATATTATGATGATTATAAAGATATTGAATTAGATGATAATGTTAAAATAGAACCATTTATGGATAACTTAATTAATTTACTTAAAGATAGTGATTTAATAGTATCACGTGCAGGAGCTAGTACTATTGCAGAAATAACTGCTATTGGTCTTCCAGCTATTCTAGTCCCATCTCCATATGTTACTAATAATCATCAATATAAGAATGCCAAAGAATTAGAAGAAGCTGGTGCTTGTAAGATAGTTACTGAAGAAGATTTCTCTAAAGAGACTATTATTAAAGAAATAGATAACTTGTTTTCTAATGATGAATCTTATGATAAGATGGCTAAGTGTAGTAAAAAATTAGGAATAACTGATTCTGCAACAAGAATCTATGATGAAATTAGAAAGATAATCAGGTGATTATATGAACAATAAAATAGAGAAAATCAAAGAGTTAAACATTGGAAAAGTAGAAGAAAATGTTTCGCTTGATAAATATACCACTTACCGTGTAGGTGGTGTTTGTAGTGCAATTGTTTATCCTAAAAATACTAAATGCTTAATAGAATTAATGAAATTTCTAAAAGCAGAAAATATAAAGCATAAAGTAATGGGTAAAGGATCTAATTTATTGTTTAGTAGTAAACCCTATGAAGGTATAATTATAAAATTAGATGAGTTTGACAATGTTAAATTTACTAAAAATAAAATTCAAGTAGAAGCTGGCTTTTCGTTAATAAAATTAAGCTTAATGGCTGCGAAGAAAGGATTAACTGGTTTAGAATTCGCATCAGGTATTCCAGGTAGTGTCGGTGGAGCAGTATTTATGAATGCTGGTGCTTATAAATCTGATATGGGTTATGTAGTAGAAAGAGTAAAAGTATTAACTCCAGATTATCGAATAATTTATTTAGAAAACAAAGAAATGGATTTCCATTATCGTACTTCATTCTTACAAAGACATCCAGATTATATATGTTTAGAAGCAATTATTAAATTACAAAAAGGAAAAAAGGATGCTATAGAGGAAGTAATTAATGAAAGAAGACAAAGAAGAGTAGAATCACAACCATTAGAATATCCTTCAGCTGGAAGTGTATTTAGAAATCCAGAAGGAGAATTTGCAGGAAAACTAATTGAAGACTCAGGACTTAAAGGAAAAAAACATGGTGGTGCTATGATAAGTGATAAACATGCCAACTTTGTAGTTAATTATGATAAGGCATCTGCCGAGGATATTAAATATTTAATTGATTTAGCTCACGATACAGTTTATAAGAATTACAATATTGATATGAAGATAGAACAAGAATTTGTTAATTGGGAGTAATTATGGCAAAAAAAATAGTCAAGAAGAGAAAATTAAAAGTAGTTAATTTTTTAATAGTTCTTTTAGTTTTAATAGGACTATTTTTTGGCGTATATTTACTAATTCAAATTCCTGTTAGAAATATTATTGTTAAAAATACTAATTATTTAAATGATGATTATATATTAGAAAAAGCAGAGTTAAAAGATTATCCTTCTTTTATTCTAGTAAATAGTAGAAAGATAGAAAATACTCTTGAAAAAGATAAATATATTAATTCAGCTCATGTAAAAAAGAGAATTGGTTTTATTGTTGTGGTTGAAGTAGATGAGAATAGACCATTATTTTATAATACTAATAATAGTAAATATGTCTTAGGAAATGAAAAAGAGTATAAAGAAGATGATATAAGTCATAATTTTAGTGTACCTAGATTATTAAATTATGTTCCTGATAAAAAATATAAGAAGTTTGTAGAAGGTATGCATAATATAAAAGTAGATATTCTATCAAAAATTAGTGATATTGAATACAAACCAAATGATTATGATAAAGATAGATTTTTATTATATATGGATGATGGAAATGTTGTTTATTTAACATTAACTAAATTTAAAATGATTAATCATTATAATGATGTATTAAAACAATTAGAACATCATAAAGGTATACTATATCTAGATAATGGTAATCACTTTCAAATAAAAGAGTAGGTGAGAAAATGAAAAAAGTATTGAATAAAAAAGTTAGTATTTCATACTTATTTTTCATTCTTCCAATACTCTTTTTTATAGCTATTAATTGTGGTAATCAAGTAGAAGATATTTGGTTTTTATTGGCCCATGGAAGATATGTTCTAAGCCATGGTATTCCTCATGTTGAGTTCTTAACAATGCATAGTAATCTACACTTTGTTATGCAACAATGGGCTTTTTCAACTATTTTATATTTGATATATAACTATATAGGAAGTATAGGAGTTAATATTTTCACAGGTATTATTAACTTACTAATATTATTTTTCTTATATAAACTATGTATGTTACTAAGTAATAATAAATACTGTTCTTGTCTTATCGCAAGTATAATAGACTTATTATTAGAACTTAATTTCATATTACCTAGACCTCAAATTATTAGTTTATTATTACTTATAATTACTTTATATTTATTAGAGGATTATACTAAAAATAAAAGTAATAGAATATGGTTTTTACTATTAGTAAGTATTCTCTTAATAAATTTTCATGCATCTATTTGGCCAATGATGATTATCTTTTGTTTACCTTTTATTGCAGAATACATTTATTTATATTTTAAGAATAAAGATAAACGTCTCTTTAAATTATTAGTTATTATTTTCTTAAGTATCTTGTGTGCTTTTATTAATCCATATGGAATAGAAGCATTATTATATTCATTTAACTCCTATGGTAATCCAACTATTAATAAAATGATTGTTGAGATGCATCCGTTTACTTTAAATTTTAAATATTATTCTGTAGCTTGTTTCAGTGTATTAATATTATTAATAATTGTTATTAATTTAGTTGTATTAAAAAAGAATTATAAAAAGTATCCTATTCATTATTATTTCTTATTAGGTGGACTTAGTTTTATGTCTATTCTTAATATAAGAAATATATCGTTCTTATTAATAGGAACATTACCTTATTTAGTATTAGCTTTTAAGAATAAGATTAAATATAAAATACAAATAAAATTATATTTAGTTCCTATAATTATAATTGTTTTACTATATAGTAGAAATTGTATTACAGGTTATTATACTATAAGAAATACTAAAGCTAATAGAATAGTTGATTATTTAGACAAGTATGCTTCTAAAGATGATAAGATATTTACTTGTTTTAATAATGGTTCTTATATTGAATATAGAGGATATAAAGTCTATATGGACTCTAGAGCAGAAATATATTTAAAGAAGAATAATCATAGTAAAGATATTTTAGATGAATATTATAATGTTTATAAAGGAAAAGCTAATTTTGATAAGTTTATTAATGACTATGATTTTGATTATTTAGTAGTATATGATTATATTCCTATTTATGATTATTTGAGTAATAATTCTAGTTATAAAAAAGTATCTAAACAAAAGGATATTTATCTGTTTGAAAAGAAAGATTATTCCAATTCAGAATAATCTTTTAATTTGATTAAGATATTTTGATATGTTATACTAAAAATGGTGAAATTATGGAAATAGTTATAATAGGAGCAGGGCCTGCAGGCTTAACAGTTGCGTATCAACTTTTAAAGAAGAATAAAAAGCTAAAAGTTACAATTCTAGAAGAATGTGGCTCTGTGGGTGGTATTAGTAAAACTGTTAATCATAATGGTAATAGAATGGACCTTGGAGGACATCGTTTTTTTACTAAGAATAAAGATGTAGAAAAACTATGGTTTAATATTATGCCTCTACAAGGATATCCAGCTTATGATGATAAATTATTGGGTACTAATAAGAAATTTAAAGGTAAAAAAGATCCTGAAAAAGAAGACAATGTTATGCTTGTTAGAAATAGAGTTTCTAGAATATTTTATAAGCATAAGTTTTTTGATTATCCAATATCTTTAAATGCTAAAACTATTAAAAATATGGGCTTTATAACTACTATTAAATGTGGATTTAGTTATATTTACGCAACTATTTTTAAGAAAGAAGAGAGTAATCTAGAAAACTTTTATATAAATAGATTTGGCAATGAACTATATAATATGTTTTTTAAAGGATATACTACAAAACTATGGGGAAGAACTCCTAGTGACATAGATTCTAGTTGGGGAAGTCAAAGAGTAAAAGGTATATCAATTAGAAAAGTACTTAGTGATTATTTTAAAAGATTATTTCATATTAAAGATAAACATAAAGAAACAAGTTTAATAGAATCTTTTTATTATCCTAAATATGGACCTGGAGAACTATATGAAGAGATGGCAAAACAGATTGAAAAAATGGGTGGTAAAATACTATTAAATAGTAAAGTTACTAAGATTAAGAAGACTAATAATAAAATTGAGTCTGTTACATATATGCATAATAAGAAGAAAGAAACTATTACATGTGATAAATTAGTTTCTTCAATGCCTATGAAAGATTTATTAAATGATATGAATAGTGTTCCAAAGAAGATTCTTTCTATAAGTAATTATCTTCCATATAGAGACTTTGTAACTATAGGTGTTTTAGTTCCAAAATTAGCTTTGAAAAATGAAACTCATATAAAAACAATTCATAATAATATTCCAGATAATTGGATATATATCCAAGATACATCTGTAAGAATTGGAAGAGTTCAAATCTTTAATAATTGGTCTAGTTATATGGTTAAAGATCCTATTAATACGATGTGGATAGGATTAGAGTATTTTTGTAGTGAAGGGGATTCTTTCTGGAATATGAAAGATGAAGACTTAGTAAAATTAGCTAAAAGAGAACTTAAGAAAATGGGCTTCTATGATGGTAAATTATTAGATAGTAAAGTAGTGAAAGTAAAGAAAGCATATCCTGCATATTTTGATACTTATGATCATATTGATGAAGTTAGAGAGTATATTAATACGATAGATAATTTATATTGTATTGGAAGAAATGGTACTCATTCATATAATAATATGGATCATTCTATACTAAGTGGTATGATATGTGCAGATTTAATTAAGAATAATTCACATGATTTAAATAAATTATGGAATGTTAATGTAGATAAGAGTTATCAGGAGGAAAAAAATGACTAAAAAAATAAATAAATATGCTTGCTACTTAATATTATTAATACCTATTATTTATAGTTTTACTATTCTTCAAAATAAAGAATGTGATATTTGGTTTTTATTTAGCCATGGTAGATATGTTTTAAACCATGGTTTTCCTCATGTTGATTTTTTATCAATGCATAGTAATCTACACTTTGTTATGCAACAATGGTTATCAAGTGTTATTTTTTATCTTACTTATAAAGCTTTAGGTACAATAGGAATATACATATTAGTTTGGGTATCTAATATACTAATTGTATTTTTACTTTATAAATTATGTATGAAAATTAGTAATAATCTCTTTGTTTCTTGTGTTATAACCGCAATTATAGATTCATTGTTATGTTTAGCTTCAGTTGTAGCTAGACCTTTAACTTTTTCTTCAATTGTTTTTATACTATTACTTTATATTATGGAATCATACCGTAAAAAAGAAAGTAAGATTATTTACTGGTTAATTCCAATTAGTTTATTAGAAATTAATTTACATGCTAGTTTATGGCCAGTATTATTTGTTTTATTAGCTCCTTATGTTGTACATTATTTTATTTTATATTCAAAGGATAAGAATAAGACTATTTTTAAATTACTAGGTATCATATTAGTAATGATTTTAGTTGGTTTTATTAATCCATATGGAATAGAGAATATGACTTATTCACTTAGAAGTTATGGTGTAAGAGATATTAATTCAGTTATCTGGGAAATGAAAGGATTAAGCTTATCTGGTGAATATGCTTATGCTAATTTTTTTGGTTATATAGCTTTTTTCATAATGATTGGTGTTACTTATATTTTTATTAAAACTAAGAAGAAAGTAGAAATATATAAATTATTACTATTCTATGGTACTTTTTATATGGCTTTATTAAATATAAGAAATAATTCTATTTTTTATATAGTTAGTTTAACTTCATGTATAGAGTATATTAATTTTAAAGTTAAATATGTTAAAGATTTTAATTTAAGATATAAGATTATATATGCTTTGATGATTGCTTTAACAGCTTCTGTTATTGTGATTAATAAAGATAAGTATGTATTATCTGATGAGTATTTAGGACAAAGAAAAGTACTAGAATATATGGAAAAACACGTAAGTAAAGATGAACCTATTTATACTATGAGTTCTAATGGTGGTTTTTATAGTTATTATGGTTATAAAACTTATATGGATACTAGAGCAGAAGTTTTCTTAAAGGTTAATAATAGAAAAGAAGATTTATTTCATGAATTCTATTTATATTTAAATGATAAATTAGATTATAATGAGTTTTTACGAAAGTATAATTTTAAGTATTTAGTTATAGATGAAGAAGAACCAATGCATAGATTTTTAGAATCTGTAGAAAATACTGATTATAATTTGTTATATGTAGATAAGAAGACTCTTTTATATAAGAAAAGAGACTAAATTAAGTAAAAATCTAGTCAAAAAAATCTATTTATAGTATAATTATTAAAGATAGGAGGATTTAAATGAGTAATATATATACAGGTATAGACTTAGGTACTGATAGTATTAAAGTTGTAGTTACTGAAAAAGTAAATGACAAATATTATGTATTGGCTTCTATTAGTAGTCCTTCTATGGGTATAAAGAATGGTTTTATTGAAGATAGTAAAGCAGCTAGTAGTTGTATAAAGAAAGCAATTAGACAAGTTAATGAAATGCTTGGTATTAAAATTACTAAGGTAATTGCTTGTGTACCACCTGCTGAATGTAAGATGGATATTGTTTTAGGTTCTACTAGTGTAATTGATTATAATGAGATTACTGGAGTAGATATTAGTAATGCTTTATTAGATTCAATAAAAGGACAAGATTTTACTAGAGATGAATTGGTTACAGCAATGCCAATTAGTTTTACAATAGATGATTCTAATACAGTTAAAGATCCTAAAGGAATGAAAGGTTCTTTATTAGAGACAAGAGTTGTTATTGGTACTATGCCTAAAGAACCATTATATAGAATATTAGAAGTATTAAAACTAAGTGGAGTTGAAACTGTAGATATAGCTTTTACTTCTACAGGTGATTATTTTGCAATAAAAAATAAAAAGTATGATGAGTTAGTAGGAGCTATTATAAATATAGGAGAGAGTTCTACTAATGTTAGTGTGTTTAACAAAGGTATTCAGATTAAAAATAGTACTTTACCAGTAGGAAGTAATAATGTAGATAAAGACATTACATATGTATTTAGAGCTAATAATAATGAAGCTCGTAAATTAAAAGAGAATTTTGCAGTAGCTTTAGCTAATTATGCAGATAGTAATGATAAAATAGAGATTTCTATTGATAAAGATACAAAGAAAGAACTTAATCAATTAGGAGTATCTAAAATAGTTGAAGCAAGAGTTAGAGAAATATTAAAACTAGCTAAAAATGAGATAAAAAACTTAACAAATAGAGAAATCCGTTATATAATTATAACAGGTGGCCTTAGCGAATTAGCTGGCTTTAATTATTTAGTAGAACAAGAATTTGGCTTTGTAGCTAAAGTATGTAATATTTCTACTATGGGTATTAGACATAATAAATATAGTAGTTGTTATGGTATAACTAAATATTTTGATGATAAATTAACATTGCGTGATAAGCATTATAATATGATCCCTGATGATGATGTTCAAGCAATGCTAATGGTAGACCCTAATATTTCAAATGAAAATATGATTAATAGAGTGTTTGGGCACTTTTTCAGTAACAATTAAGGAGGAATAGGTATGATTGGCGGATTAGAAATGGATCAATTAGCGAAAATTAAAGTAATTGGTTTAGGTGGTGGTGGCGGTAATGCCATCAATAGAATGGTTGAATCAGGAGTTAAAGGAGTAGAATTTATTGCTGCTAATACTGATTTACAAGTATTAAATAATAGTAAAGCAGATGTTAAAATTCAAATAGGAGCTACTCTTACAGATGGATTAGGAGCCGGAGGAAAACCAGAAGTTGGTAAAGAATCAGCGCTTGAATCTAAGAAAGAAATAGAGGATGCTTTAAGTGGAGCAGATATGGTTTTCATAACTGCTGGAATGGGTGGAGGAACTGGTACAGGAGCAGCTGCAGTAGTTGCTGAAATAGCTCAAGGATTAGGAGCTTTAACTGTTGCCATAGTTACTAAGCCATTCTCATTCGAAGGTAAAAGAAGAATGGAAAATGCCGTTCAAGGAATTGAAGAATTAAGAAAACATGTTGATACCTTAATTGTTATTCCAAATGATAGATTAAGAGAAATAATTGATAAGCAAACACCAATGTTAGAAGCATTTAAAGAAGTAGATAATGTACTACGTCGTGGTGTTCAATCAATTTCAGATTTAATTGCTGTAGTTGGACTTGTTAACTTAGACTTTGCTGACGTTAAAGCAGTAATGGAGAAGAGTGGACGTGCTATTATTGGTATTGGTATTGGTATGGGTGAAGATAGAGCTCTAGAAGCTGCTAAACAAGCAGTATCAAGTCCATTATTAGATACTTCAATTGAAGGAGCTACAGATGCTATTATTAATATTACAGGTGGAGTTAACTTAACATTATTTGAAGCAGAACAAGCTGCTGAAGTAGTAAGAAGTGCTGCTAATACTGATATTAATA
>CAMNCL010000005.1 GCA_946534345.1 uncultured Caryophanales bacterium | reverse complement strand
CTATAATGAGATATCATAAGATAAGAAAAATGGATATAGCTAATGGACCAGGAGTAAGAGTATCAATATTCTTTCAAGGATGTGCTTTTCATTGTAAAAACTGTTTTAATCCAGAAACATGGGATTTTAATGGTGGATTAGAGTTTACTGATGAAGAAATAGATACAATTATTGATTTAGCTAAAGCTGATCATATAACTGGATTATCTATTTTAGGAGGAGAACCTATGCACCCTAAGAATATTGAAGCTACTACTAAATTAGCTAAGAAGTTTAAGGAAGCATATCCTAATAAAACTATTTGGTCCTGGAGTGGATTTCTATTTGACGAATATTTAAAAGATAAAGAAGTAGTAAAATACTTAGATGTCTTAGTAGATGGACAATACATAGATGAATTGCATGATCCAACTCTTAAATGGAGAGGATCATCTAATCAAAGAGTAATTGATGTTAAAAAGTCATTAAAAAAAGGAGATATTATTTTATATGAAGACTAGAGGTTTTGAAATAGCAAAAGGATTTGAAGATAAAGATATAAATTTACCAGTAAGAAAGACTAAATATTCAGCTGGTTATGATGTAGAATGTGCAGAAGATACTACTGTTCCTAGTTTTAAGAAGGGAATGGCTCCAACATTAATTCCTACGGGTATTAAAGTTTATATGGAAGATGACGAAGTATTATACTTATATAATAGAAGTTCTAATCCTAAGAAGAAAGGTTTAATATTAGCTAATAGTGTTGGAGTAGTAGATAAAGATTATTATGGTAATCCTGATAATGATGGTCATATCATGTTTGCTTTTTACAATATTAAAGATGAAGATATTACTATAAAAAAAGGAGAAGCTATTGGACAAGCTATATTTTCTAAATACTTAGTTACAGATGATGATTCCGCAACGGGTAATAGAGAAGGTGGCTTTGGTTCTACTGATAAAAAATAAAAAATATCCACATTTTTTTGTGGATATTTTAATTTACTTTAGATATTTCAATTATCTTATTCATGTCATCATCTTTGGCAATTATATTTTTATGTGTTTCATGACACTTTTCACATTCATATAATATTTTATATGTATCTTTATATTTTTCTATACCTATGGGTTTTAATAATCCTAAACAAGTATTCTTTCTGTCTCCTGGCATAATATCTACGTGTTTTGAATATAAACAATAAGTGCAATGATCTCTAGATGTATATCCTAATGGAGTAACTTCTTGTCTACAATTCTCGCAAATAAAGCCCTCATCTCGTTCATTAAACCTTTTCATAGTATCACCTAAATGTATTATACTATACTTTCTAATTTTGACAAAACCTTTGTATTATGGTATAATCATTGCACATTTTACGTTTAGGGAGTGACTGTTATGTCTACTAATTTGAATACTATTGTAAATGAAGAAATATATTCTAATTTAGTAATGGCTAAAAAGAAAATAGAACTATTATTAAAAAAAGGAAAAGTATCTAGTCAAATGGAATCTATAGGTACTAAATTATCTTCTAAAGATAAAGATTATATTGATTATAATATCTATGGTTTATATCATGCGATAGATAAATATATTAATTGTTACGAAGAAAGAGAATTTGAAGAGTGTTTTTATGCTGGACAATTTATTAGACAAAATCATGAATTTGGTCTTAATAAAGAATATTTATTTGAAATAATGATTAGAAATCAATTACCAGAAGCTTATAATGCTAATATTAGTTATGATGAGTTTGGTAATTGTTTAAATAGAAGTGGTAATATTAAACTTACTAATGGTAATACATTACATGTTATTGGTAAGAAGGATATGCTTACTAAAAATAATAATTCAGATAACGAATATATTAATCAAAGTGAATGGTTAGCTAATCTTGTTGATACTTTACTTGGTCATTATACGGTTATTAGAGATGAAGAAGATTCTAATATGTGTTATATCTGTAATGATGTTTTAACTGAAAAGTTACTTGATGAGGAATGGGCATCCCTAAAGGCTGAAGGCAAAGCTATGTATGAAATACCTGGAGATATTAGAATAAGTCATGAATTAGATACTAATGATTATTATTTTGAAGATATAGATGGTAATATTATTTCAGAATTATCTATGAATCAAGCATATAGAGCTAATCAAATATCTTATATTAATGACTCATTATTATTAGGAAAAGGTAACCTAGATTTATTAGATAATTTCTTATCTAATATGGAAAAACATAGACAACATATATATGTAAGAAAGTAATAGTTTAAAACTATTCTTTTTTTATGTTATAATACTTATAGAGTTCGGAGTGATGAACATGGATTTTAAAATAAATGATTTTGAAGGTCCTTTAGATTTACTATTACATTTAATAAAAGAATCTAAGATGGATATAATGAATATTGAAATAGAAGTAATAGCTGATCAATATATGAACTTCTTAAAAGAACAAGAGAAGATGAATTTAGAAGTATCTTCTGAATATTTAGTTCTAGCTTCAGAACTATTAGAGATTAAATCTAAATTATTAATACCTAATAATAAAGTAGAAGAAGCGGAAGAAGAAGTTGATCCTAGAGAGGACTTAATTAATAGATTATTAGAATATGAAGCATATAAAAATATAACTAAAGTACTTCAAGAAAAAGAATTATTAAGAAAAGATATTTATACTAAGTATCCAGAAAATATTAATAATTATATTCCTGAGAATAAAGAAATACATAGTGATGTTTCATTAGATGATTTAATTCAAGCATTTCAAAAGTATTATCAAAGAAAGTTAGATAATAAACCATTAAATACTAAAGTAACGTTGAAAGAGATTAGTGTATCTTCTAGAAGAAGTGATATTAAAAGAGTATTGAAAAAGAAAGGTAAAGTTTCTTTCTTTGAATTATTCCCTGTATCTTCTAGAGAATATATAGTAGCTACTTTCTTGGCTATTTTAGAAATGGCTAAAAACAGGGAATTAACTATTACTCAAAATGATACTTTTGATGACATTATATGTGAGGTGGCATAATGAAAAAAGCTGTTTTAGAAGGACTTTTATTTGTCGTAGGAGAAGATGGTTTAACTATTGATCAAATAAGTGATGTTTTAGAAATAAATGAAGATGAAGCTAAAGAATTAATAATGGAATTAAAGAAGGATTATGAAGATGAAACAAGAGGTCTTAGAATAGACTTTTTAGGTAATAAGTTTAAAATAACTACTAAGTTTGAACATAAAGAGTATTATCAAAAACTATTAGAGAATCCTGAAACTAATACTTTATCTCAAGCAGCTCTTGAGACACTTGCGATAATTGCTTATAATGAACCAATTACTAGAGTTCAAGTAGATGCGATTAGAGGAGTAGGTAGTGTTTCTATTATTAGAAAGTTAGTTGCGAAAGGTTTTGTCAAAGAAGGCGGTAGAAGTGAACTACCAGGAAGACCTATTCTTTATGAAACTACTAATGAATTTTTAGACTATTTTGGATTATCTTCAACTGAGGATTTACCTAATATTGAAGAGTTAATTGAAGAGAGTGAAGAAGTAGATGAAGAAACTGACTTATATAATTCTAAGTATGTGGAAGAACTATAAATTAATAGTTCTTTTTTTATAAAGATTATGTTATAATCTTTTTGTACCTGCTTCCATGGCGGAATTGGTAGACGCGGCAGACTCAAAATCTGCTTCTAGCGATAGAGTTCCGGTTCAAGTCCGGATGGAAGCACCATAAAAAAATAACGAACTATAGGGTTCGTTTTTCTTTTTTTTTAATTTTAGATATGATATAATTTTTTAAGAATAGGAGTTGCAACTTATGAGGAAAATATATATCGTTTTAACATATACTGGAACTATATTATCTAAATTAGTTAGAGGTTATACTGGAAAAGAGTATGCTCATGTATCAATAGCTTTAGATAAAGACTTAGAGGAGATGTATAGTTTTGGTAGATTAAATCCTTATATTCCATTTATAGGTGGATTTGTACATGAATCAATTAATCATGGAACATTTAAGAGATTCTATAAAACTAAAACAAAGATATATTCAATGGAAGTAAATGATGATCAGTATAAAAAAATAGTAGAAACTATAGATGATTTTAATGCTAATAGAGAGACTTATAGATTTAATGTATTAGGCTTATTTCTAGTAGCGGTACATTTAAAACTAAAAAGAGAGAAATGTTTCTATTGTGCAGAATTTGTTAAATATGTATTAGATAATTCTGATTTAAATGTTGATTTACCTGAAATAGTTAAACCAGATGATTTTAATAAGATAGATAATCTCCAAGAAATATATACTGGTTTTTTAAGACAATATAAAATGTAATGAAGAGGGGCTTAATATGAGAAAGGTATTAAATAGTAGAATATTTAAAATTATTTATACTGTTTTTGTTATTATCTTTGTCATATTTATTGGCTCTTTTTTAGCTTTTAATATTATTAAGGGTAAAAGTATATTTGGATATAGATTATATACTATGCCAGATAATACTATGGTAAATGTCTATAAGAAAAATGATGTTTTATTAGTTAAGAATACTGATAAATCTATTTTAGAACTAGGTGATGATATTGCTTATTATGGAATAAGTGATGGGTTGGAGAATAGATTAATAATTCATAGAATAGTTAGAATAGATAATTCTAATGTCAAAGATATTCTGTTTGTAACTCAAGGTATTAAAATAGCTTTACCTGATCCTGTTATACATAGAAAGAATATTATTGGTATTGTTGAAGGTAAAGTACCTATTCTTTCAGAATTAAATCAATTTTTGAAAACACAAATAGGATTCTTTATATTAATAGTATTACCACTAATATTAATACTAGTTATAGAAATATTTAAAACTAGTATTTTAATGGATTTAGAAAAAAATAAACCTGATTTAAGAAAGGCACAAGACAGGGGAAAACATGAAAAAGAAAACAAAGAATAAATATATTATTCCAAGTGAAGGTCTTTGGTATATTACCTATGGTGGTTATACTAAGAAAGATTCACATTCATATGATATTTATGGTCAAAGATGGGCTTATGATTTTGATTGTAATGTTAATGGAGAATATTACCATGATGATGGAAATATCAATGAGAATTATTATGGTTATGGAAAAAATATAATAGCTCCTGTAGATGGCTTTATTGTAGATGTAGTTGATGGAATACCTGACAGTAAAGCATATTCTGATATGAGAGTTTCTTGGGACTCTAGTGATGTTAGAGGAAATTATCTAATAATAAAGGCTAAGTATGGAGAGTATTGTACTATTTGTCATATTAAGAAGGATAGTTTTAAAGTTCAAGTAGGTGACCTAGTTAAACAAGGAGATATACTTGCAGAAGTAGGTAATTCTGGTAGAACTAAAGGGGCTCATATTCATATGCAAGTGAATAAAGGAATGGATTTTTTCAATTCAGAACCTTTAGTTATAGTTTTTGAAAATATTATTGTCAATGGTAAGAAGAAAAATTTAATCAAAGTAAATGATTTTGTAGAGAATAGGTGATTATATGGAACTAGAAGATCAATTCCGATACTTAGTTGGAGGCTATTATGGAGTATATCTTATGGATGAGTATACTTTAAAAGAATACATCTTAAAAGATATTGAAGATTATATAAGAGACTTTGTTAAAGCAAATCCAATTGACAATTATAATTATGAAGAAGAAGCAAAGAAAATAAAAGAGAATAGTTCGGATAAAACTAAGTTACAGGATGCTTTATTAGTACTTAATAGAATGAATGGACCTATGGATTTAGTATTTTTAATAAAAAAGAAATTAAAAAAATATAAGTAGTTTAATTAATTATGTTTATGTGATATATTTCTATTATAGAGGTGAGTTATATGAAGAATATTATAAAAAGTAGTTTAATAGTTTTAGTATTAGTATTATGTACAGCATGTAACGGAAGTGTTACTAGGGATATTAGACATGCTGGATTTAGTATAGATAAAAAGTTTATCTGTGATAGTTTCTATCCTGCTGACAAAGAAGATACTAGTTATAATAAGATTAGATATTTTACTGATACACATCTAATAGATCGTGATGGTAATATATATGAATTATCTTTAGATAAGCCATATCAAAATAGTCAAAATTGTAAAAAGGCAGATACTAATATTACTGTAAAAGCTATCTTTGACGATAAGATAATTAAAGGTACTGATGATAAATATTATTATTTAGTATCTCAAAACGGTGTATCTAGTTATAGTGAGATACCTAAAACAGATAATTCTTATGAATTATATAATTTAGTATTAAAAGATGTTGATGTAGTAAAGGTAGTTACTGCTAATAGTAGTACTGGAGAGTATTATTTATTAAAAACAGATGGTAATGTTTATAGTTATACAATAGCAAAAAAGGATTATAATTCTCCTTCTAAAGTAACTGCTATCTCAACTGTATATAATAAAAATGATTATGATTCTGAAATAATAGATTTTAATTATGCAGGTAATTCTTTAAATACATTTATTAGAACAAATAATAAAGTATATCGTATGCATATAACTAATAGTGAACAATGTAATAAGTATGCTGATATTGCTTGTAAATATGCCATGGGAGAAGATCAATTATTCGTAGAATATCCAGATAGAATAATTATGTTTAATGGAAATCGTTTAATTACTGATTACCAACAAATGTTTACAGTAGCTTCATAAGTAAAAGTGTAAAAGCTTTTACTTTTTTTTTATATTTGTTAAAATAATAATAGGTGATTATATGGAAGCATTAGTAATTTCAGTAATTGGAACTTTAATAGTAGTAGGCTTGGGCTTTTATATGATAAGAAGAGCATCAAAGATTGGAGCTAAAGATGATTTACCTCAAAAGATAGATACTGCTCATGTTAATGAAGAGTCTTTTCAAAACTATGCTAAGTTCTATGGGGAAATATATCCACATGAAGATCAATTTGATCGTAAATTAAATAAGATATATATTCTTATAAAAGATCATCATATGGATGATATTAATAAGATTGCAGAAATGTCTCTATGTAGTGTTCCAGAATGTGTAATTAAGATAAAATATTTAGAAAATAAAAATTTGATTAATAATATGTTTATAGATACAGCTAATTATAAATTAGTTCCTTGTTCTAAAGAAGATGAAGATTTAGTTAATATATATAAACCATTTATATATGGTACACATGTACAAATAGGAGAAATTGCTAGTTTACTTAATACTACTAGTTATATGTCTTTAGAAGAACGTAAAAAGAAAGTATTAGATGACTTGGTATATTTAGATAAAAAAGGTTTATTAAACGGTATAAAAATAGATGATATAGATGGTAAAATTATTTATTATTCATTAGAGAAAAGAAAAACTGTTTATAATATGGAAACAGTTCATTGTCCTAATTGTGGAGCATTGAATGATGTTGATTTAATTGGTAAAACTAGATGCGTTTATTGTAGTTCTATTGTTAAAGGTAGTAAATGTGATGAAGTAGAAAGCTAGTCTTTCTTTTTTCTTTGTTTTGATATATTATAAAATAGAGGTGAATTACTATGAATAAATTAAAATTGTTTTTACTAATTATGTGTGTGTTTATGTTTTCAAATATTTCAGTAAATGCCAAAACTCTTGAAAATGTTACTGAAATAGATCCTAGTCTTAAGTGCAAGATTAATAGAGATATAGATGCAAATATTTATTCTATGCAAGGTGTATATTTCTTTTCAAAGTATGCAGTTTATACTGGATATCAAGCTGATGATTCTATTGGTTATTTAACTTTGGTTGACTTGGATGAATGTCAAGTTATTGATATTAATGGAGAAAAAGTATTAGGCCATGGTAATGATATTACTTATAATCCTAATAATGATACGTATTATGTGACATCTGGTTTAACTGATAATAAAGTTTATAGTTTTAAAATTAATGATAATAAAATTGTATATACAGATGAAATAACTGCAAATATTAGACTAGGGGCTTTTGCCTATGATACTGAAAGAGATAGATTCTTTAATTATACAGTTAATAAGGTTTATGCTTTACCTAAGTTAGACAGTTCAATGGATTTGATTACAGAACTTAACTCAGTTGATACAATCTATGATGATATGACTCTTGTCCCACAAGGATTAGCTTATTCAAATGATAAAATTTATTTTTCTCGCTATGTTAGTGGTGGAGATAATTATATTTTAATTTATGATGCTGAATCAGGTGAATATCAAGAAGCGTTATATATTCCTAAGAAGGTTTTTTCTGGAGAAATTGAAGGTATAACAGTAGTTGATAATATGATATATTTAGGCTATAATAGCGCTGGAACGCAATCATTCTTGGAATTTGATTTGTCAGTATTAGAAGCTCCAGTTGAATTAACAGAGGATAATGAAAATGAAAATGAAACTATTCAAGAAACTGTTGTTAAAGTTGATGATACCTTAAAGACACAAAATCTTATAGTGGTTATCTTAGGTATTCTTATGAGTTCTGTAGGTGTGTTCTGTTATGTTATGAGTATTAATAAGAATCAAAAATATAATGAATAGAGGAATAATATGTTATTAGCAGATAAATGGAAAGATTATGAATTATTAGATGCTTCTAATGGTCAAAAATTAGAAAGATGGGGAAAAGTAGTTTTATTAAGACCAGATCCTCAAGTTATATGGAATAATGGAGACTTGTTAGAGAAGTATCATAATAAAATAGATGCTGTTTATTATAGAAGTAATAAGGGTGGAGGACACTGGGATAATTTAAAGAATATTCCAGCTTCTTGGACCATTAAGTATAATGATTTAATATTTAATATAAAACAAATGGGTTTTAAACATACTGGTTTATTTCCTGAACAAGCTGTTAATTGGGATTTTATGATAGATAAGATAAAGAAGAGTAACCGACCTATAAAGGTATTAAATTTATTTGCTTATACTGGAGGAGCTACTGTTGCGTGTCTTTCAGCTGGAGCTAGTGTAACACATGTTGATTCATCTCGTGGAATGGTTGACTGGTGCAAAGAAAATGTAAAAGCTAGTGGTTATCAAGATGCTTCTATTAGATATTTAGTAGATGATGTGGTTAAATTTGTTGAAAGAGAAATTAGACGTGGAAATAAATATGATGCAATAATAATGGATCCTCCTAGTTATGGAAGAGGAGCTAATGGAGAAGTATGGGATATTGAAAAAAATTTAAATTATTTGATTGAAAGATGTTCTGAAATTTTATCTGATAAACCATTATTCTTTTTAATTAATTCATATACCACTGGATTATCTTCTACAGTATTAAGTAATTTATTAGAAATAAATATTAATAGTAAATATAATGGAAAAGTAACTTGTGGTGAAGTAGGCATCCCTATAAAAGAAAATAATTTAGTATTACCATGTGGTATATATGGAAGATGGGAAGAAAATGAATAATTTAAAAGTATTATATGAGGATAATCATATTATTGTAGTAATTAAACCTGAAAATATACTTAGTCAAGGAGATAATACAGGTGATATCTCAATGATTGAAATAATTAAAGATTATCTAAAGAAAAAATATAATAAACCAGGAAATGTTTATTTGGGATTAGTTCATAGATTAGATAGACCTGTTGGAGGAATAATGGTTTTTGCAAAAACAAGTAAAGCAGCTGCCAGATTAACTAAGAGTTTCCAAAATAAAAAGATTGATAAGAGATATTTAGCAATTATTCATGGAAGAATGGATAAAGAAGGTAAATTAATTGATTTTATTGAAAGAAAATCTAATGGTAATTCAATTGTTTCAAAAAATGGAAAAGAAGCTATTCTTACATATAAAGAATTAGATTATAATGAAGATGGAGATTGTAGCTTAGTAGAAGTGAAATTGGAAACTGGTAGACATCATCAAATAAGGGTACAATTTGCGAGTCGAGGTCATTATTTATTAGGTGATCAAAGATATGGAGTAGAAGATAAACAACAAATATGCTTATTTTGTTATTATTTAGCATTTGAACATCCAGTTACTCACGAGTGGATTGAATTCAAGGAAAAGCCTGAAAATAAAGGATATTGGACATCTTTTACAGTGTAAAAAAATGTCAAAAAAATAAAATGTTTGCAATTGCAAATATTTTTTGTTATCATATTAATAGATTATATAGAATAAAGGGAGTAGATGATATGAAAGTAGATTTTTCTTGGTTTACAACATTACCAGGATTATTAATTACAGGCGGAATATTTTTATTATTAATAGCAATAGTTGTTTTATTTATTACAAGAAAGAAATCTAAGAAGGAGAAAGCAGAACAAACCGGAGATGCAACTACTCCTACTGATCAAACAGCAGCTCAACCAGAAGCTGCGCCTGCTGATATAGCAGCACCTGCTGCAGCACCAGCAGATATTGCAACACCAGTAGAACAACCAATGGATGCAATTGCTACTCCAGTGGTTGATCCAATGGCAATGCCAGCAGACATTGCAACACCAGTTGAGCAACCAATGGATGCTATGGCTGCTCCAGCAGTTGATCCAATGGCAGCACCTGTGGTTGATCCAATGGCAATGCCAGCAGATATCGCAACACCAGTAGAACAACCAATGGATGCTATGGCAGCTCCAGCAGTTGAACCAATGGCAGCACCTGCAGTAGAACCTGCAATGCCAGAAGTTGCACCAGCAGTTGACCCTATGGCTCCTGCAATGCCAGAAATGCCAGCTGTAGAACAACCAATGGACGCTATGGCAGCTCCAGTAGTTGATCCGATGGCAGCACCTGCAGTAGAACCTGCAATGCCAGAAGTTGCACCAGCAGTTGAACCAATTGCACCAGCAGCAGAACCTGCAATGCCAGAAATGGCGCCAGCAGTTGAACCAATGGCACCAGCAGCAGAACCTGCAATGCCAGAAGTTGCACCAGCAGTTGAACCAATTGCACCAGCAGTAGATTCTGCAATGCCAGAAGCTGCACCAGCAGCAGAACCTGCAATGCCAGAAATGGCACCAGCAGCAGAGCCAGTTGCTCAAGAAGCTCCAGTAATTTATGGAGGAGCTAGTCCAGCTGTTGATAATATTAATGTTAATCAGGAAACTAATCACCAAATTTATGGTGGTGCAGATCCATTAGAAAATACCCAAACTATGCCTTCAGTTGCACCTGCAGCTGCTCCAGAACCTGTTATGGTAGAACAACCTGCAGTTCCAGAAGTAGCTCCTGCAGCAGAACCAGTTGTTCAAGAACCAGCAATGGTAGAAACACCAGCTGTAGAACAACCAGTTGCTAGTGAACCTGCAATGCCAGAAATGGCGCCAGCTGCTGATCCTACAATGCAAGGAGTTGCTCCAGTAGTTCCTGAAGTAGCACCAGCTGTAGAACAACCAGCAATGGTGGAAGCACCTGTAACACCAGTTCAATAAAGCATTCTATGAATGCTTTTTTTATTTGTATTTTCTTTGAATTAATAATAAATAATGCTATAATATGAATAGGGTGATAATATGAAAAAAATCTCTATTTTAGCCTTACATTTAGGGTATGGAGGAATTGAAAAGTGTGTTGTTAATTTGGCCAATACCTTGTGTGAAAAATATGAAGTAGAAATAGCTGTATGTTACAAGCTTTATGATAATAGTGTTTTTGAATTAAAAGATAAAGTAAAAGTAAAATATTTAAATAAGAATTTGAAGCCAAATCATGAATCTTTAAGAAATGCTTTAAAGAGTAAAAATATTATTAAAATTATAAGAGAATTAATATTTTCTACAAAAGTCTTATATTATCGAAAAAAAACAATGGTTGATTATATAAGGAATACTGATTGTGATGTAATTATTTCAACTAGAGATATTTTTAATTATTGGGTAAGTGGTTATTGTCAGGATGGAATTTTAAAAATTGGATGGGAACATAATCATTTCCATGAAAATATGAAGTATGCAGAAAAAGTATCTAATAGTGCAAAGAACTTAGATTATTTAGTATTAGTTTCTTCTGAGTTACAAAAATTCTATGCTGAAAAATTACGTAATAGTAATTGTATGTGTATATACATACCTAATTCTATTGATAAATTACCTAAAAAAAGTGCAACCTTGACTAATAAAAGACTTGTTTCTGTAGGAAGACTATCTCCTGAAAAAGGTTATTTGGATTTACTTAAAATATTTAATCGTTTAAGTAAAAAGAATCCTGATTGGGTTCTAGATATTATTGGAGATGGGGTACAAAAAGACAAATTAAAGAAGTATATTGAAGATAATAATCTTAATGGTAAAGTTATACTTCATGGTTTTCAAGGAAAAGATTATATTGATAAAATACTAGATGATTCTGCTATTTACTTGATGACATCATATACTGAATCATTTGGAATTGTATTGATTGAAGCTATGAGTCATGGTGTTCCTTGTATTGCATTTGATTCTGCAGAAGGAGCAAGAGAAATTATAAATAGTGGAGATAATGGTTATTTAATTAAAAATCGAAATTTTGATGCTATGATAATGAAAATAGAAGATTTAATTAATAATAAAAGTGAAAGAATAAGAATTGGTAAACAAGCTAGAAATAGTGTGAAGAAATACACAAGTGATATAGTTGGAGAAGAATGGATTACACTAATAGAAGAGAGTGATATTTATGACTAAAAGAAGAGTTATGTTTATTTCTTCAACTGGTGGACATTTAAATGAATTATTACAGCTAGAAAAGATGTTTAAGAAATATGATTATTCTTTAATTACTGAAAAGACTAAGTCTAATCTATATTTAAAGAAAAAATATGGTGACCGAGTAAGATTTTTAATCTATGGAACAAAACACCATATCTTTTCGTATCCCTTTAAATTATTAGCAAATTGTTTTATTAGTTTGTATTATTATTTGAAATTTAGACCAGATTATATAATTACTACTGGTGTTCATACTGCTGGGCCAATGTGCTGTATTGGTAAAATATTTGGAACTAAGATAATCTATATAGAAACATTTGCGAATATGGTTACTAAAACTGCGACAGGTAAATTGATATATCCTATTGCAGATAAATTTATTGTTCAATGGGAAAGTATGAAGGATCTATACCCTGATGCAGAATTTGGGGGGTGGATTTACTAATGATATTAGTTATTTTAGGAACTCAAGATAAAGATTTTTCCAGATTATTAAAAGCAGTTGATAGGGCGATTGACAATGGAGATATAAAAGAAAAAGTTGTTGTTCAAGCAGGACAAACTAAGTATTCATCTCCTAATATGGAAATATTTGATTTATTACCAGCACCAGAATTTGAAAAGTTAATGGATGAAGCCAACCTAGTAATTACTCATGGTGGGGTTGGAAGTATTTTATCTGCTATAAAAAAGAATAAAAAGGTTATTGCAGCCGCTAGATTAGCAAAGTATAAAGAGCATCATAATGATCATCAAAAACAAATTATTGGTGAGTTTACTAAGCAAGGTTATATTGTTGAATTAGAAGATTTTGATGAATTGGGAAAAATAATTAAAAAAATTAATAAATTTAAGCCAAAAAAGTTTGTAAGTAATACACAAAATATGATAAAATTATTAGAGAATTATATAGAAAATACGAACAGTACATCTTGGTATAATCGCTATAAAGAAGTTATTTTATATTTATTCTTTGGAGGATGTACAACACTGTTAAATATTTTTGCTTTTTGCTTATTACGATATTTTGGGGTTGAATTATATTTAAGTAATACAATCGCTTGGTGTGTAGCTGTTTTATTTGCTTATGTTACAAACAAACTATATGTTTTTGATAAAAAAAGCAATAGCAAAAAAGCAATGCTTAAAGAATGTCTAAGTTTTATTATATTTAGAATTGTATCTTTTGTTGTATGTGATACTGGATCTATGTTTGTTATGATAGATATTCTAGATATGAATGAAACTATCTCCAAAATAATAGCTAATATTTTAGTTATCATATTTAATTATTTAGCTAGTAAATTAATAATTTTTAGAAAATAATTGGAGGATGTATTATGAAAAAGGGTAATAAAGGTTTTACATTAATTGAGCTTTTGGCAACAATAGTAATATTAGGAATTATTTTTATGTTTGCTGCACCAGCGATTACTGGAATGGTAGGTAGCAATAGAGATAAAATGTATGTTACTGATGTTCAAAAACTAATGGCTCAAGCAGAGTATAAAATGAAAGCGGCAAATACAGATATCGAAAAACCTTCTGATGGAAATTGTATTGTAATCAGTTTGGTTTATTTAGATGATAGTGATTTTGATACAGCGCCTAATAGAGGAGAATATGTTAAAGAAGCCTCATATGTAGTTGTTAAAAACGATGGAGGTAGATTAGAATACTCTGGAGCAATAGTTGAAAAAATGCCAAAGGGTGGCTACAAAGGAATAGAATTGACTAGCAGTTCCAAATTACATGAAAGAAATGCGGCTTCTAAGTACGTAAAGGGTATTAATTATATAGTTAAAGTAACTGATGATTCGCATTTTGATAATTCTACTTATATTAATGGTAGATTAGGTGGTCAATATGTAGATTCAATTGAAAAAGTATACAATGAACCTAAATTAGATGATGATGCATCTTCTGGAGGATTAGAACCACCAGTTATTACTAAAGCTACTTTGACTTCTACATCAGGAAAACCATTCAATTCACTAGACGCAACATTAACATTAACAGTTGAAGATGAAGATTCTCCTGGTAGTTCTTTAAAGGTATATATATCTACAACTAGTTATAGTGATGCTTTATGTGCTACATGTACTGGTGAATCTTATGGTATAAACAATTCTTTCACAAAAAAGTTTAATTTTGATCAAAAACCATATAATTTCAATTATGAAAATAATTCAATAGTAAATTTATTTATAGTTGTTCGAGATAAGGAAAAAAATGAAGACCGTACTAATATAGTTTATAGACTTCATGAAAATGGGGCACCTACAGTTGTTAAAGAAGAATCAGGTTTCTCTAAACAGGTAGGTGATAAAGTTAATAGACCAACTGCAGTCTTCAGACTAAGTGTTTCTGATGATATTGATGATTATAGAAATCTTGAAGTATGTTTCAATGAAAATACTAGCGAAGAAACCTGCAAAGATTATAAGCCTTATAGAGATTTGTTTGAAGAAGATAATGAAATGTTATATTCTTTTGAGTCAAATGAATGTGTTATGAATGGTCAAACAAAAAATGTTAGAGTATTTGTTAGAGATACAAAGGGATTAATAAATAAAGAAAATGTCTTTAGTTATACTATAGCTAAAAATAATCCACCTGTAATAGATTCAGTAACAATAACTTCTGAAAAAGAAGCATTTATGGATAATTCAGTTACTTCTGGAAGTTTAAATATTCGAGTTAAAACAGTTGGCTCTGATGATGTTTCAACTAACTCTAAAATTAAAGTAGAGATAAAAGAACCTAATAGTACTACTAAGAAATTAGATATGCTAGATACAAGTGCAGAAACTCCATTTACTATTAATGGTCAATATGATGGACAAAATAGAAATATAACAGTAAGACTTACTGATGAATGTGGAGTTTATAAAGATGTTACTAAAGCATATAAAGTATATCAAAATAAACCTCCGGTATTATCAAATATTAATGTAGAGAGTAATGGGTTTGCTTGTAATGATGAAGAACAATGTCCTTTAAGTTCAGGTGGTAATCAAAAGGCAACAGTTTCTTTTGCTGTTGATGATGACCTAGATTACGATGATATTGAAAGAAAAATAAAAGTTTGTATGTCAGAAAATAAAGCAGACTGTAGACCTGAAAATACTGCTAATTTTGAACCATTCTCAAATTATGTAAGTGGACATGAATATGTATTCAATAAGAATAAAACTACAGCTCCATATGATGGTACAACTAAAACACTTTACATTATTGCTAAAGATAGTAATGGTAGTACAAATTATGATGCTACTACTGGTAATAAAGTTACTTATAAGCTATACAAAAATAAAGCACCAGCAGTTACAAACTATGAAGTAAAATCAGAATCAAAGTCTTACACAGTTACTGGTTCATTGGATACAAGAATATTCTTTAATGTTAAGGATGATATTGATAAAGTAGACGATTTAAGATATAAAGTTAAAATACTTAGTGAATCAGGAGCTGTTGAGTATCAAGATAATACATTTAAAAAAGTTGAGAACAACGAATCTGGAATAGAATATCGTATACCTGGTAAACATGATGGTAAAACTAAAAAAATAGTTTTAGAAGTATATGATACATATAATGAAGCTACAAAAAATTTAGAGGCAACTTACAAATTATATGCTAATCAACCACCTACAATTTTTGCTATGGGTACACCTGCAGCAGAAGTAGATGATCAGCCATTTGAATTTGATGAAGCACATGAAGATGATAGAAATGAGAATAATATTCCTGATGCAGATGAAAAATTCACAGTTAAGTATATGAAAGGTGAACATGGTGATTTCATAGAAGGTGAAGAAGGGAAAACATTATTTAGAGGATGTTCTTTAGATACAACAACACCAGAATTTGCTGGAGATAAATCAATATATGTTGAAAAGCAGGATGAACCAGAACCTGAAACTGGTGAAGATGGTGAAGGTACTTCTGAAGAACCTACAGTGCCTGTAGAACCTCAAGTGTTTGAAAAGCCAAAAGCTCAACAAGGTTGGGTATTTACTAGATGGAAACCTTATTTATCAGATACTATTCAAGCTGAGATGGCTACTAGAACTAATTGTGGATCTGTTAATGCTACGGATACTAACCAATGTGAAATTGTTTATGTTGCAGAATATAAAGAAGATGTAGATGGAAATGGAATTCCTGATGAAGAAGAAGTAAGAACAGGATACTTTAAAATAACTCCAAAAACTGGAAACTGTCATGCTAATTATACTTGTCCTTATTTAAATAGTGGAAATCCTAATGTTACAGTTGATTTTGATATAGAAGATGATATTGATTCAGAAGATCCTGATTTAGACGATTTATTAATATGTTTAACTGAGGATGCTAGTAAATGTGAGAGAAAGCAAGTTTGTACATCTACAAAGACTTCTGCTAAAGAATATGTACATGACTGTATATTAGATGGAAAGTATTTTAGATATTCTAAATTTACTGAAGCAGAAAAGACTTTTGAATTTAATATAGGAAAAAGTATTAATAATGTTTATGATGGTTCTAAACATACTTTATACGTATATGCTATGGACTCAGAAGAATCTACTACACGTGTTTCACAAGAGTATACTGTTTACAAAAATGAAGCTCCTACAATTGTTGAAGATTCTATATCAGTAGAATCAACAGTAGCACCTTATGAAGAGAAAAATGAAGCAGGTGAAGTAATATCTACAACATATTACAATTCCAAAAATGTTAAATATAAAGTCGACGCAACTGATGATTATGAGTTACCACTAAATTTACAAGTACAAGTATGTTATAGAGCAAAGAGTAGTAGTGCAAATAGTGCTATAGCATGTACAAACTATATGGATTATACTTATGATCATGAATATCCAATTACATTGGATTCAGCATCATATGCAAGATCAGCTAATCATGATTTTGTTATATATGCAAGAATTAAAGATAGTTTAGGAAAAGTTACATCAACAGATCAAAGTAAATACTTGGCTGCACAGACTTATAAATTATATACTGATACAGCACCAGTTATTAAGTCTGCTGTTGCAACATACCAAGGTGGATTAGAAATTGATATGAACGATGAAGGTGAAGGTGAAGGAACGGATATACCTGAGCCAACCCCATCAACTGACCCAAGTGAAGATACTGGAACTTATACAGTAAAATATGTAACTGGTAATACTGGTAATAGAAGGTATGGTAATTTCACAGAAAATGTAGAAGGAAAAACACTTTTCTCTAATTTATCTGCGGGTGATTCTACGCCACCATATGCGGGAGAAACAACTGAATATAGTGGAGGCCTTACTCTACCAAGCTCTAGAGATAATAACTATGTGTTCTCTTACTGGAATCCAGTAGTGGAAGAATATGTTTCTGGCACTAATGCCAATAGTCAAAATGTAATTACATATACTGCAGTATGGGGAAGAGATATCAATCATAATGGTTTGGTTGATGATGAAGAAGAAAACTTTACTGAACCGGAAGGTGTAACACAAGCTGTTGGATCAAGTCCAGACAAACCTAAAATAATAGTTAGTGTTGATGTTGATGATAAGTTTGACACTTATAAAATATGCGTTGCTCAAGAAAATAATAAGAGTAAATGTACTGGAAAATTTGTTGGTAAAGCTAATGGAGAAGGTTTTTCAGCAGATGATGTTACTTCAGGAATGGTATATTATGTTAAAGATAAAAATGAATATTTACAATACTTTGTAGATGAGGAAGGTGTAGGAACAACATATACAGAGTATTATGTTTTCGTTCAAGATTCTTATGGAAATATTTCTGAAGGAACTCCTGTATTAGGACATACTGTTAATGACTGTGCTGAAATAGAAGAGGATGAAAGCGCAGGAAGTTTTACATTCTTAAATAAACAAGTTCCTACAACTGATGGTACAGGTATTACCGGTACAAAGATTAGTGCAAGTACATGTTCTAATGGTACAGTTGCAGGATTGTGTTATTATGCTCAAGCTTCTGAAGTAACTGATCCTAATGATAAAGATGCTTTAAAATCAGAAAGAGTATATGATACTTCTGGTATAGTTGGTTTATATACACAAAAATTGAAATATCAAGATAGATTTAAACCTGAAAAATTATGTCCTAAAAAAATTACATCACAAGATGCTAATGGTAATGACATAACAGTAGAGGAAACAAGTGAAGTTACTAAGAATTGTTCATTTATTGATTGCTTTAAGTATCCAGAAGTAAGTGGACAACCTGTTAGATATATGATGGCAATTGGGTTAAGAAAGAGAACAATGCCTCGTACTGAATCTATTCCTGTTACTGATTTATTAACCTCAACTACTTATGATGGACAAGATTATTATGCTGTATATTCCGTTACTTATGATGGATATTCTGGTAATCCAACAATTACTCCAACAGGTAAAAAGATTCCAGTATCTGAGATGGAAGCAGCAAATAGTCCTTATATTTATAATCCATCAAATACTGTTAATTATGTAAGAATAAGAGACTAGAAAGGGGTAAAATATATGGAAAAATTTGTTAAAGAAAATAAAGATTCATTAATACTGTTCGCTACTGTTCTAGCCTTCTTACTTGCTATAATAATAGTTGCTCTAACTAGTAAAAAACTTCAAAATGAAGTAGAAAATATGGGTAACGAATATATTTTTGAAGATAAGGTAGTTGAACTTCCAGGTACAAAAGAAATATCTACTGATGAATTAAAAGCAGAACATTGTTTAGATACTATTTGTATTACTGATGTTACAGTATATAGTACAGAAAGCGAAGGTAGAATTGAGTGTACTGTAACTAACAAAGGAGAAGAATCAGCTTCAGGATATTTAAGATTAAAATTTGGTGAAAAAGGAGTAGTAGTTCATTATACTGATATTTCACCAGAAGATAGTTCTAAAGTAGTTGCTCAATTTAAGGGTGGAAGTCTACAAGATGCCACAGATTATACAATTGAGAAACTATCTAAGAGTGAAAGAAAGAATATTGTGAAGTAAATAATGTGTAAAGGAAAGAGTAAACTTGCTCTTTCTTTTTTTGTATTTATGTACATTTTACATATGCTTTGTTAAAATTAATATAGGTGATAATATGAATGGTACTAAACTAGCACATGTATTGATGACACTTAGTTTTATAATGATAATGGCAGGAGGAGTATCTTCTTTTGTATTGGGTTTAAAAGAAGATAGATTAGAAACACAAAAGAGAATATCAGTTGTCAATAATGAATTTGAAGTGTTAAGTACTAATACAACTGTTTTTGAAAATGTTAGAGATGAATTATACAATAAAGTATTGAGTAATGTTTATTATGATACTTTTTATAAAGATGATGAAAAAGTAAAAGAAAAACTATCTAACTATGAAAACTTAGTTGATGAATTAGAAAAGACTACTTTAAAGCTAAATGATTTATGTAAAGATGTATATTATCCTGATATGGAAACTAATACTAAATGTTCTAATTATAAAAGTATTTATGAACAAGTAAATAATTATTTTGTAGGGGATATTGCTGTATATAATAAGAATGTTGATAAATATAATAAAGATCAAGAAAGTAAAAAATCTACTTTAATTATTGATAAATATAAGACTAAAAGAGATTATATTGATTATAATGGAGATAATAAAATAGAAGGCAAAGAGGACTAATTATGTTTAATAAAAAAAAGAAAATAAATAAATATAGATGGCCTTTTGGTAGAAAAGTAATTGCTGGAATATGTATAACATATATTCTGGGTTTTTCTGTTTTTTTATTTCTTTTTTATGGACCAATTAATAGTTTTAAAGAGTTTTGGATTACAAGTGCTATGACTACTATGTCTCATCAGTATTTGGCTACAGCTTTATATAGTGATGAATATATTCAAAAAGTATTAAAACAAAATAGTATTATTGAGGTTGATGAAATTACTAATCCAGATATGATTAAGTTTAGAAAATATACCACTACTATTTATCGTAATAAGTATGAGAAAGAAATATTATCTAAAGACCCAGGTAATGATTTATACAAATTAATTAATATTTCTGGAAAGGGTTATCAAGGTTATTTAGTCGCAATCTATGATCCATCTAGAGTTTCAATCGCAACTACTTCTAAGTTAGGAGTAGCTGGAGAATCTATTCTAACAGTTAGTAAAAGAGAAAAGGCTATTATTGCAATGAATGCTGGAGGATTCTATGATCCTGATTGGAATAGTAATGGAGCTCTTCCACATGGAACTGTAATATCTAATGGAAAAGTTGTTAGTGATTATTATGATGCTCGTATGGGTGGAGGATTTATTGGTTTTACTGATGAGAATAAACTTGTTTTAGGAAACATGAGTAAAGAAAAAGCAATGAGTATGGGTATTCGTGATGCTGTAGAGTTTGGACCATTCTTAATAGTTAATGGAAAAAGAAGTTTCATTCGTGGTAATGGTGGTTGGGGAATAGCTCCTAGAACTGCTATTGGACAAAGACAAGATGGAATAGTACTATTCTTAGTAATAAATGGTCGACTAACTACAAGTATTGGTGCTGATATGGTAGATTTATGTGATGTAATGGAAAATTATGGTGCATATAATGCTGCTAATTTAGATGGTGGATCTTCATCCGAACTAGTAATTAATAATAAAATAATTAATACTCCAGTTGCTGGAGGATCTAATGGTTTAAGAGATATGTCTACCTTCTGGGTAGTTAAATAATGTATTTTAGAAGAATATAAAATGAAGAGTAAGTCTTGTACTTATTCTTTTTATTTGGTATAATTTTTTAAGATGGAGAATATGATTATGGCAAAGAAAAATAAACGAAGACATCTATATACTAGAGGAGAATTCTTATTCAATATATTTAGTTTATTAATTGTTATGGGTATAGGAATATATTTTGGATATCGTAGTCTCTATTATTATAGTAAACAAAATATAGCTCATGAAGGTAATAATCAAAATCTATCTGAAGTTATTATTAATAGTAATAAATTAGTCTCAACTGGAGATGGCTTTCATCAAGATAAAGAAGGACATTATTTTAAAGGCCATGTTAATAATAATTATGTAAGATTCGCAAATAGATTATATCGAGTTATAAGAATTAATAATGATGGTTCTATTAAATTAATCACAGATAATACAGTAGGGTCATTTATGTGGGGAGAAGATACTACTTATTTAAAATCTAATTTAAATAATTGGTTAGATAAAACTGATCAAGAAAATTCAGGTATTTATTATAATACTATTCCTAATATTGATAAATTCTTAGTAAAGACTAAATACTCTGAAGATATCCTAAAGGATGATAAAGTACTTAAATCTAAAAAGACATATGATTCTTATGTTACTACATTAGGTATTAATGATTATGTAATAGCTAATGGAAAAAATAGTTATTTAAATACTGGTAAAATCTTCTATATATTAGGTTTAAATAGTGATAAATCCACATTATATGTAGAAGATGATGGAACAGTATCAGAAAGTGATAATTTAAGTGGATATGGTGTAAGAGCAGTAATAACTCTAAAGAAGAATATTATTTCAGCATATGGAGATGGTACTGTAGATAATCCTTATACTATTGATCAAGGTAAAAATACAAATTATATTAATTCTATTGTTAAACTAGGTAATGATACTTGGAAAGTATATAAAGAAGATAATGAGTTATTAAGATTAGTAAAGACAGATTATATAAAAGTAGATAATAAAGAGTTTAAATATAGATTTAGTAAGAAAGAAAAGTCATTTGATTTAGAAGATTGGAATGGACTAGCAGTATATTTAAACAATAGTTATTTAAATAGTTTAAGTTATAAAGATTCAATTATAAATAATGATTATTATATAGGAGAATTAAGTATAGAAGCGGGTTATTCATATAATAATATTTATAAAGATAAAGTTAATTGTAAAGTTGGTTTATTAAACATGTTTGATTATGACGATAATAATTTTGATGATATTTATTTAATAAATACTTATCAAGGTGATCTTCAATATATTAAATTTAAGAATGGATTAATAGCTGAAGAAGAAATTACTGAAGAAAAACATATTATTCCAGTTATTACAATCAATAAAAATATTATAAAAGATGGAAAAGGAACTGTTGATAATCCATATATAATGGGGTGAATGAATGAAAAAGAAAAGAAAAATTCGTTTAAAAATTAGTTTATTTACGGTATTTGTCTTTTTCTTAGACTTATCAGTTATTGCAGGATTATTAGTTATTCATAATTATAGATTTAAGAGTTTTTGGATACCTACCGCAATGACTACTATGTCTCACAAATATTTAGCTTATACTTTATATGATGAAGATGTAGTTAATAAAGTTATGAGTGAAAACTATATTGAAAAGAATACTGAAAAGATTAATTTAGATGATATAGTTATTAGTGATGGTACTAAGAAACATTATTCTAATAAATATGAAAGAGAGTTATTTACTAAAGATAAAGGTAATGATATTTATAAAACTATTAGAATAAATGAACCTAAGTTTAAGGGTTGGTTAATAGGTATTTATGATCCTAGTAATGTTGAATTAGCTGTTAGTAATAAACTTGGTAAAGCCGGTCAATCTGTTAATAAATTAGTTCTTAATAATGATGCTTTAGTAGGTATTAATGGTGGAGGATTTGAAGATTTAGATGGTTGGGGTAATGGTTCTATTCCATATGGAGCTATTATTCAAGATAGTAAACTTATCTGGACTCATTCTGGTGGATCTGGAGGATTAATTGGTTTCACTAAAGATCATAAAATGTATTTAACTTATGAAACTCCAAAAGAAGCTATTGCGAATGGAATGGAAGCTGCAGTAGAATTTGGACCATTCTTAATAGTTAATGGTAAAACTAGTAAGATCCATGGTGATGGTGGTTGGGGAACTGCACCTCGTAGTGTAATTGCTCAAAGAAAAGATGGAGTAGTATTATTCCTAATTATTGAAGGTAGATTACCAGGATATAGTGTAGGAGCTACATTAAATGATGTTATTGATATCTTAGTAAGATATAAAGCATATAATGCTGCTAACTTAGATGGTGGAGCATCTTCTACTATGAGTATTGAAGGTAAACTATGGAATAGACCATCAGCTGGAGCTGAATATGGAGGAAGAACTGTATCAAATGCTTGGATAGTTACAAATAAACAAAATAAACCAGCACTTGCTCCTGTAAAGAAAGAATATAAGTAGAGATTTCTCTACTTTTTTGTTATAATGAAAAAGGTGATACTATGGGATTATTTAGTAAAGATAGAAGAGATGGAAAATATATTAAACCACAAGGCTCAATCGCAGTATTATTTCCATTTATATTTGATAAAAGAACACAAGCTGAAGTCTCAAGCACAATAGATTTTGATTTAGAAGAATTATGTTCTTGGGTAGATAAACAAAATAAAAGTGGTAATTTAGAGTATAAAATGACTTATTTTCATGCAATTTTAGCTTGCTTTGGAAAGGTATTTTTTAATCGTAATAGATTAAATAGATTTATTCAAAACAAAAGATTATATGAAAGAGATAAGATTACTTTTGCATTCATCGCTAAAGATAAAATGACTGATAATGCTGATGAAAAAATTATTTGTCTAGAATTAGATCCTAAAGATAATGCTTTAGATATGAGTCATAAAATGGCAATTGATGTGTTTAAATCAAAAAATGAAGGTAAGAATGATTTTGATGATACATTAAAAATATTCACTAATCTACCTAAATGGTTATTAGGATTAATAGTTAAATTTGTTAAATTCTTAGATAGACATGGTTGGAATCCTAAATTTATTACTGAAGGAGATACTAATTATTCTACTGTTATATTTAGTAATCTAGGTAGTATTAAATCTAATTCTTGTTATCATCATTTAAATGAATATGGTACTAACTCAATTGTTATTACTATTGGTACTATTAAAAAAATTAATGGTAAAAGAATGGTAGATATAACATTTACTCTAGATGAGAGAATAGCAGATGGCTTCTATTTTGCTAAGAGTGTTAATATGGCTCAAGAAATAGCAAACAAACCAGAATTATTGGAAGAAAAATTAAGTTCTAAATATGAATATAAAGACTAGACAATAGTCTTTTTTTGCATTAAAATACATAGTTCTAGGAGGGGTATATGAGAAAATTTATAGTTAGTGATTTACATGGTAATGGAGAAGTATATGATTCTATAATGGCATATTTAGAAAATATAGATGATGAAGTAGAATTATATATAAATGGAGATTTAATTGATAGAGGATTAAATTCTTTTAGAATATTTGAAGATGTAATAGAAAGAATAAATGGAAAAGGTAAAGTAAAAATAAACTATTTGGCTGGTAATCATGAGTTAAGTATGTATCAAGCTCTTTTAGACAGACAAACAGGGAGAGTTTTTGATAGAAACAGTAGATGGATGCGTAATGGTGGATGGGTCATTGAAGGTGAATTAGATATGCGAGATGACTTTGAAGAAAAATGTGAAGAATTTAAAGACTTTTTAGCAGACTTAAAAATATGTCATGAGTTTGAAGAGATGATTAATAAAAATAAACTATACTTGGTACATGCTCAAATACCAGAATATCCTAAAGAAGTAGCTAATCTAAAAATAGGGGATAATAATAGAGATGTATTCGATGCAGTATGGACAAGATCAGAGATAAGAGTACCGGTTTTGTTTGGTTTAGGAGATGTTATTGGTAGAAATAGAATAGGTAAAGAAGGATATTTAGGAATAATTGGTCATACCCCTACAACTAATCCTATAGGATTTAACTATGATGACATTGAGAATTATTTCAATATAGATGGAGGATGTTCAATATATTGCTTTGGTCATTTTGAATTTGATCATGTACCATTAGTAGAAGTAGGAGATTACTATTTAAAATTCTTAATCTTTAATCATAATAATGAAATAATAGATGGCTATTTCTATGATGGAGAACTAGTAAAATTATCAGAAATAGATTTGAACAAGGAAAGGTCTTATATTAATCATGATTATGATAATAATGGTCTAAAAAACAAAAGATTGATTAAAGAATTGTATGTAGACTAGGAGTAGTAAATAATTACTACTTTTTTTATTGTTTTGATAGTTGAAAAATGATAAAATATTATTAGGCATAATAGCGTAGAAAGGTTGGTTTGATGAATTCTAATAATAAAGATAAAAACGGATGGTTAATAGTTGTTATTGTCGCAGCATTATTAGTAGCTTTTTCTAGTTTAGATTCTATTAAATATGATGTGGATAATAATGATTATCAATATTCTGATAGAATTTTTAGTATAATATCTAGTTCAGAAAATGAAGTGTTAGATTCGGAAATAAGGGAGTTTGCAGATAAAGAAAATATAGATATTGATATTGAATATGATGATACTCAAAAAATTACTAAACGTCTTAATAGTGGAGAAGAATTTGATGCAGTATGGTTATCTAATTCTATTTGGATGTATGCAGTAGATAGTAATAAAGTTAAAATATCAGATACTAAATCTACAAGTATTAATCCAATAATATTTGGTATTAAAAAGAATAAAGCTCAAGAATTAGGGTTTGTAGGTAAAGATATTTATACTAAAGATATTGTTGATGCTGTTCAAAATGGAAAGTTAAAGTTCAGTATGTCTAATCCAGTAACTACTAATAGTGGAGCTAGTGCTTATTTAGGAATACTTACTACTTTAGCTGGTAATCCTGAAGTATTAACTAGTGATATGTTAAAGAATGAAGAATTAAAAAGTAAATTAAAAACTTTCTTTACTGGTCTTGAAAGATCTTCTGGAGATGAAGATTATCTAGAAGAGATGTTTGTTAAGGGTGATTATGAAGCAGTATTTACTTATGAATCATCAATTATAAATATAAATAAAAAGATAGAAAAGAATAAAGGTGAAACTTTATATGCAATATATCCAGTAGATGGTGTATCTATTTCTGATAGTCCAATTGGTTATATTGATCAAAAGAATGAAAAGAAAAAAGAAACTTATGATAAACTTGTTAATTTCTTATTAAGTAATAAAGGTCAAGATTTATTAGCTAGTAAGGGTAGAAGAACATGGTATGGAGGAATAACAGATAAAGCAAATAAAAAAGTATTTAATCCAGATTGGGGAATTAATACTAATAAGTATATTTCACCTCTTAAATATCCTTCTACTGCTGTTATAAAGGAAGCTTTAAAACTTTATCAAGAAGCTTTAAGAAAGCCAGTACATGTAGTATTCTGTCTTGATTATTCTGGCAGTATGTTTGGAGAAAGAATTGAAGAATTAAGAGATGCGATGGATTATATCTTAACTGATAGAGCAGCAGAAGATATGTTACAATTCACAGGAGAAGATATTATTGATGTTATTCCATTCTCTTCAAATTATACTTATTCATGGCATGCCCATAGTGAAAAAGAAATAGCTGATATACTTACAAAAATAAAAAATAGGGAACCAGGTGGAGGAACAGCTCTATATCCAGCAGCTCAAGAAGCATTAGAATTATTGAAGGATGAAGATAAAACTAAGTATAATACTTCAGTTATTGTTATGACTGATGGAGCAGGAAATATTGGCGATTTTGGTTCATTGGAGTATTACTATACAAATAATGTATTAACTATACCAATTTATTCTATTAAATTTGGTAATGCTGAAGAGAGACAGTTAAATGCAATGGCTAAATTATCAAACGGAAAAGTATTTGATGGTAGTATGAGTTTAGTTGATGCATTTACTGAAGTTAGAGGATACAATTAGAGGTGATATGATGAAGAATAAAGAAGTTGTATCAGCCTTAATAGGTGGAACATTTTTCGCTGTACCATACTTAGCTTTATCAGTTCCTATTTTACCTTCAGTATTGATAGGAGCAGCTGCTTTTGGTGCTGGAGAATTAGTATTTGGAGATTATAAATTAACTCTAAAAGAAACTAATAGAAGCTTATATCAAGTATTAGAAGATGCTAAAAGTAAGAATAAACATATTTTAGATATGATCCCTATGATAGAAGATCAGTCAATACAAAAGGAATTAAATGAAATAAACGATTCAATTACTAAGATAATTGATACTATTTCTAAAGATCCTAAGAAAGTTGATCAAACAGATAATTTCTTTGATTACTATTTACCAATAACAGTTAAATTAGTAGATAGATATGATGAGATAGAAAATCAAAAATTATCTTCAGCTGAAAGTAAAAAGTTCTTTGCTTCAACTGATAAAATGGTTAAAGAAATAAATAAAGCTTATAAAAAAATATTGGCTAATCTATACAAGAAAGAATTAGTAGATATGGATGCTGAAATGAAAGTATTTAATTCATTACTTAAAGCAGATGGATATCATGATGATTTACATTCTGAAAAGGAGGAAGTAAAAGATGAATAAGAAACAAATTATAGGTATTGGAATATTTGTAGCCTTAGTTCTGTTAATTGTTGGATTAAAAGTATTTACTGGTGGATCTGATAATGATGGTAATATTAGAGGACTTACTACCGTTTATGTTGCTACTGGTGGTGGAAAAGAAGATTTCTTAGCCGATGAAGATGTTCAAAAAATACTAAGAAAGAAATATAAACTAAATGTAGTATTTGATAACTGGAGTAATGGTAAAACAGTTCTATGGCCATTAATTCGTGAACAAGTAGGACTAGGTAATAGTACCATTTCTGAAAAGATTGCTAATGGAGATACTAGTTATAATATTCATTCATCTGATGTTACTAAGTATGATGCTTTATTTACTTCAGATCAAAGATTCTATGATTATTATAAATTAGCTCCTAATAAAGAATTAGGTGAAGCTGATCGTTATAGTGTAGGTGGAGGAAGCCTTACTCTTAATACACCAATTGTTATTTATAGTTGGAAAAAAATAGTAGATGCTTTTGTAAAAGAAGGAATAGTTACTGAAAAAGAAGGAGTATTCTACATTACTGATATGAATAAATTAATGAATTATATTCTTGAAGGTAAGAAGTGGAGTGATATTGGTCTTCCTGAATTATATGGAAAAATAAATATTGCTTCTACTGATCCAGTTACTTCTTCACCAGGAGCTACTTACTATGGATTATTACTTGCTATTCTAAGTGAAGGACAAGTATTAGATGAAAATATTCAAAATAATTTACCTAAATTAAATCAATTCTATATTAAATCAGGATATATGAATAATACACCAGCTGATTTATTTGATAGATATTTAAAAACAGGTATGGGTGGACAACCAATGATTGTTGATTATGAAAAGAGTATTATAGATTTTGCTAATTCAAATAAAGATGGCTTTGAACAAGTAAAAGATGATTTAAGAATACTTTATCCATCTCCAACTATTTGGAATTCACATTGCTTTGCTTACTTTAATGATAATGGTAAAAAGTTATTTGAAGCATTTGATGATAAAGAAATACAACAAATAGCTTGGGATAGATATGGATTTAGAACAGGAATTACTGGTGGAAGTTATGATGTTTCAAGTATTGGAATCGGAGTTCCTCAAACAATATCAAGCACTGTATCTAGTTTAAAAATGGATACTTATAATAAATTAATTGATTATTTAAAAAATGGAGGTAGTAATTAATGGAAGGTTTAGAATTAAAATTAGAAAGTGCTAAAGCAGAAAAAGAGGTTGAAAGTTTAGTAACTAGTGAAGAGAAAGTAACTGATGAGAAGATTGAAGAATCTTTAAATTATGATTTACTTACTGAAAAAGAAAAGAAGGCAATTGATGAGTTTATTGAAAAGATTGATGTATTTGATGCTACTCAAGTACTTCAATTTGGTTCAAGTTCACAAGCTAAAATATCAGAGTTTTCTGATTCTGTACTTGAAGATGTTAAAACTAAAAACACTGGAGAAGCAGGAGAATTATTAGCTAACTTAGTAGCTGAAATTAAAGCTTTTGATGGAGCTGTTAATAAAGATCCAAAAGGATTAGAAAAAATATTCTATAATGCTAAAAAAGAAATAGAAAAGTTAATTGCTAAATATACTAAGATTGAAAAAAATATTGATAGTATTGAAAAAGGATTAGAGAAAGATAAAATTCAAATGTTAAAAGACATTGCTATTTTTGATACTATGTATGAAAAGAACTTAGATTATTTTAAAGAAATATCTCTATATATAATTGCTGGAGATAGAAAATTAAAACAATTAAGAGAAGAAGTTCTACCAGAATTACAAAAGAAAGCTAAAGAGTCTGGAGAACAAATGGATGCTCAAAAAGTTCAAGATATGGAAAATACTATTAACCGTTTTGAAAAGAAGATTTATGACTTAAAAACTACTAGAGTAATTTCTATTCAAATGGCTCCACAAATTAGATTACTTCAAAATAATGAAGCTGAATTAGTAGAGAAGATTCAAAGTTCTATTACTAATACAATTCCATTATGGAAGAATCAAATGGTATTAGCCTTGGGTATTACTAATGCTAAAAATGCTTTAAAGAACCAACAAGCTGTTTCTAATTTAACTAATGAAATGTTAAAGAAGAATAGTGAAACACTTAAACAAGGTTCTATCGATATAGCTAAAGAGAGTGAAAGAGCTATTATTGATATTGAAACACTTAAGAAGACAAATGCTGATATTATTGAAACATTAGATTCAGTATTAGAAATTCATAAGAATGGTCGTATTCAAAGACAACAGGCTGAAGCTGAGTTAGTACAAATTGAAAAAGAATTAAAAGCTAAAATGCAAGAAATTAAAATAGAAAAATAATAGGCCGCCGATAATCGTCGGCTTATTTTCGAGGTGATTAGATGTACGAAGAATATTTAGGAGAATTATATAAAGACTTTTTTGGAGAAGAAGAAGGAAAAGCTAAGTATGAAGCACTAGAATCAAAGGAAGAATTAAAAGAATTAGAAGAGGAAGATATAGATAAATTATTAATAGAAGATAAATCAAAAGAATTATTACATAAAGTAGTAGATTATATGAAAAAGTATAATTCTAAAGAAGAGACTAGATACTTAAATTTTCATTTACTAATACAAAGTGATAATAAAGAAACTATTAATAAAGTAGAAGAAATAATAAAAGGAGCTATTACTAAATACAATTATTTAGATAGTGTTAAAACTAGTGAAGTATCTTTCTATGATTTAAAAGATATTGATACTACTAAGAATATATTTACTGACAATAAGATAATTATATTTAAAGATATTAAAGGGATTGATCTAAAGGATAATGAATTCCAAGAAAAGTTTTCTCATTTATTAGAAGAAAATCTTACTAATAAAAATATTATTATCTTAGAAGGTAATAAAGAAGAAATAGATTATTTCTTTGAACTTAATAATGGTATGAGAGATAAGTATTTTCCTTTTATAATTGAAGGTATTAATCCTGATATTCAAGATATTTATAATGAAGTATTAAGTATAGTTAATGAGAATAATAAATTTGATGAAGAGTTTACAGTTAAAATACTAGATTATATTACTGAAACTTATCCTAAGAGTGAATATGATTATCCTACTTATAGAGACACTTTATGTAGAGAATTATTATTTAATAAAGAAATACCTAAGATAGAAACTGAAAAAACTATTGATGAGATATTTGCTGAATTAAATGAATTAGTAGGATTAGAGAAAGTTAAAAAGACTCTTCATGAATTAGTAGATTATATGCAACTACGTAAGAAGAGTGATGATCTAGATTTAAAGAATGTTAACCTACATATGGTATTCTTAGGAAATCCTGGAACTGGTAAAACTACAGTAGCTAGAATTATAGTAGGTATTTTATATAATTTAGGTTATATTAAGCAAAATAAATTAATAGAAGTATCTAGTAAAGATTTAGTAGCAGAATATGTCGGACAAACTGCTCCTAAGACAATGGCTGTGGTTGAAAGAGCACTAGGTGGAATTCTATTTGTAGATGAAGCTTATGCACTAGCTAGTGTAGGTAATCAAAATAGTTATAATGATGAAGCAATTGCTACATTAATTAAGGCAATGGAAGATTATAGAGATAATTTAGTAGTAATATTTGCAGGATATACAAAAGAAATGCAAGCTTTCTTAGATTCTAATTCAGGTATAGTATCACGTATAGGATATACATTAGAATTTGATGATTATACAGAAGATGAATTAGTTAAGATCTTTGAAGGTATGATGAAGAAAGCTGGATTTATTGTTAAAGATGAAGCAATTGTAAAACTTAGAGAGATTATTAAAGAGCATAAAGATGATAAGAACTTTGGTAATGCTAGATTTGTTCGTAATGTCTATGAAAAGAGTATTGTTAAACATGCAAGTAATGTTAAAGATAAGAAGAGAAGAGATATATTACGTACAATTACTAAAGAAGATATCTCTTGTGAGAATTTATAATAATTGTGTTATAATTAATATGATTGGAGGCTATAAAAATGAATAAAATAATGGATGGTAATGAAGCTGCGGCTTATGTCTCATATAATTTTACTGAAGTAGCAGGAATTTATCCTATTACACCAGCTAGTCCAATGGCAGAATTAACTGATAAATGGAGTAGTGAAGGTAAATTAAACTATTTTGGAGTTCCTGTAAAAGTAGTAGAAATGGAGAGTGAAGCTGGAGCTGCTGGTATGGTACATGGATCGTTACAAGCAGGAGCACTTACTACTACATATACTGCTTCTCAAGGATTATTATTAATGATTCCAAATATGTATAAGATTGCTGGAGAATTATTACCAGGAGTAATAAATGTAGCAGCAAGAAGTTTAGCTACACATGCTTTATCTATCTTTGGAGATCATCAAGATATTTATGCATGTCGTAGTACAGGTTTTGCAATGCTTGCATCAAGTTCTGTTCAACAAGTAATGGATTTAACAGGAGTAGCTCATCTAAGTGCTATTAAAGGAAGTGTACCTTTTATAAACTTCTTTGATGGTTTTAGAACAAGTCATGAACTACAAAAAGTAGAATTAATAGATACTGATAAATTAAAAGAATTAATAGATGAAAAAGCATTATTAGAATTCCGTAAGAGAGGAATGAATCCTAATAATCCATCTATTAGAGGTACTGCTCAAAATGAAGATATTTACTTTCAGGCAACAGAAGTAAGAAATAAATATTATGATAAAATACCAGATATTGTTAATAAATATATGAAAGAAATTAATAAGATTACTGGTAAAGATTATAAACCATTTAATTATTATGGAAGTCCTAATGCTACTAAAGTAATAGTTGCTATGGGATCAGTATGTGATACAGTACGTGAAACTGTAGAATATTTAATAAAAGAAAAACATCAAGAAGTAGGATTAATGGAAGTACATCTATATAGACCATTTAGTGCAAAATACTTCTTAAATGAATTACCAAAGAGTGTTAAGAAGATTGCAGTATTAGATCGTACTAAAGAACCAGGTAGTGCTGGAGAACCATTATACTTAGATGTAGTACAAACTATTAAAGAAGCAGATGCACGTGTAAGAGTATATGGTGGTAGATATGGATTATCTTCTAAGAATACTACACCTGCAATGATTAAAGGAGTATTTGATTTCTTAGATACTAGAGAAGTTCATAATAATTTTACTGTAGGTATTAATGATGATATTACTAATCTTAGTATTCCATATGATGAGAAATTTATGTTACCAGCAAACAATGTAGAATTCTTAATCTATGGATATGGTAGTGATGGTATGGTATCAGCCTCAAAGGACTTAATGAAGATTACTGGTACTTATACAAATGCCTATGTACAAGGTTATTTCCAATATGACTCTAAGAAGAGTGGAGGAGTAACAATAGCTAATCTACGTTTTGGTAAAGAACCAATCACAAGTTCTTATTATGTAGAAAAAGCAAATATTGTAGTATGTACAAAAGATAGTTATTTAAAAAGAATTAAGATGTTAGAAAAGATTGCTGATAAAGGTATATTTATTCTAAATACTAATAAGACTGCAGATGAAGCATTAGCTGAAATGTCTAATCATGATAAAAAGATATTACAAAATAAACATGTTAAAATGTATATTTTAAATGCTAATAAGATAGCTAGTGATGCAGGATTACCTGGTAAGATTAGTACTATTATGGAGACTGTTATCTTTAAACTAGGTAAGATAGTTGACTTTGATTTTGCTATTCAAAAGATTAAAGAGAATTTAACTACTAAGTTTGCTAATAAAGGTGGAAATGTAGTTGAAAAGAATATTCAAGCAATTGATAATTCACTAGATTGTTTAGTATCTGTAAAAGTACCTTATGTTGATTTTGATAATGAAATAACTCATAAGAAGAGTATGATTGATACAATTAATGCTATGGAGGGAGATAAATTACCTGTTAGTACATTTGTTAATATGCCTAATGGAGAATTCCCTGCAGCTACTTCTAAATTAGATAAGAGAGATGCTAGTGATGTAGCTCCTTGCTATGATTCTGAAAATTGTATTAATTGTAATATGTGTAGTTTAGTATGTCCTCATGGAGTAATTAGACCATTCCTATTAGATGAAAAAGAACAGATGGATGCTCCTGAATCAGTAACTAGACATTTAACAGATGCTAATATCAAAGATCAAAATTATAAGTTCACTGTAGGTGTTAGTTTACCAGATTGTACAGGTTGTGGTTTATGTGCAGATGTATGTCCTGGTAAGAAAGGTGCTAAAGCTCTTGTCATGAAAATGAAACAAGAATTATTAGATGATAAGAGAGATGAAGAATATAAATATCTATTTGAAGAAGTAAAAGAAAAGAAAAATGTTATGCCAGATAACACTGTAAAAGGTAGTCAATTTAAGACTCCTAAGTTTGAATTTAGTGGGGCATGCGCAGGATGTGGAGAAACACCTTATATTAAGTTATTAACACAGTTATTTGGCGATAGAATGATAGTTGCGAATGCAACTGGATGTTCTTCTATTTATGGAGCTAGTACTCCATCTATGCCATATTCAATTCCATGGGCTAATTCACTATTTGAAGATAATGCTGAATTTGGTTTTGGTATGCGTGTAGCAGACAACAGTATGAAGAATCAAATAGTAACTCTTATTAAAAATAATATGAGTGATGTTAAGAAGAGTGAAAAAGATATTTATAAAGCATATTGTGAAAATGTAACTGAAGAAACTGCTGATGCATTACTTGAAGTAATTGATGAAACTAAGATTGAAGGATTATTAGAATTAAAAGACTTTATTGCTCCTAAATCAGTATGGATGATTGGTGGAGATGGTTGGGCATATGATATTGGTTATAATGGAATAGATCATGTTCTAGCAAATAAAGAAAATATAAATATTTTAGTACTTGATACAGAAGTATATTCAAATACTGGTGGTCAAGCATCTAAATCTACTAGAACAGGAGCAGTTGCCAAATTCACTGCTGGTGGAAAAGAAACTGCTAAAAAGAACTTAGCTAAGATGGCTTTAAGCTATCCACATGTTTATGTAGGAACTATTTCCTTAGGAGCTAATGCAATGCAAGCTATTAAAATTATGAAAGAAGCAGAAGCTTATAATGGACCATCTATTATAATTGCTTATGCACCATGTATTGCTCAAGGAATAATTAAAGGAATGAAGAATAGTATCAACGAAGAAAAAGCTGCTACTGAATCAGGTTACTTCCCATTATTCCACTATAATCCTGAGAATAGAGAATTCAAAGTAGATAGTAAAGCAGACTTTAGTAAATATAAAGAATTCATGGAAGGTGAAGATAGATATAGATCTCTAAAGAATATTAATAAAGAAGGAGATAAACTATTAGATCAAAATAAAAAACAAGCAGAAGAAACATATGAATTCTATAAATCACTTGAAGTTAATGAAGAAGAAAAAGATAATGATTAATCATTACCTTTTCTTTTTTTTATTTTTACTAACTGTAGTAAGCGCTATCGCAAGAGTTATAACTACCATATTTCTATATGTAAAAAATGGATGTTGAGTAGCATGTTGACTTGTAACTATATACCAAAGAATAATAGCTAAGATAGATAAATTATAGATTATATTTTCTTTATATCTAATCTTTTTGATATTTATTAGATATAGAATTAACATAGCTATAGTAATTATATTTATCGCACCAAGTATATTATTCACAAAAGCTGATAGAATAGAAGGCTTTCTATATTTTACTCCTGTTCTAAAAAATATTTCTTCAATTCCTATTCTTATCATATTTCTATGATATATTAAATCAACTATTAACCATTTTAAAAACCAAAATCCAATATAACTAACAAAAAATATTATAAAGCACTTTGTAAAATATATGACTATTTGTTTCTTATCTCTCTTTTCTTTATCTTTTAGATTTCTAATTATTACAGGTATTAGTAAAGTAATTATTGGAGTAGTTAAGAAATCAAAGAAGGCAGTTAAAATACCATTTATAATTATTAACATGTAAAAGTCATTATCTGTTAAATCTTTTTTCATTACTATAATTGAAGATATAATCGCAATCAAGAATACAAACATTCCTTGTATATTGAATAATGCTGTTGTGACTAAATTGGCTGAAATAATTGATAGAAAAACTGCTAAACTAGTCATCCAGTCTTTTTCTTTATAAATTAAGAAACATAATAGAGATAAACTTATAAGTAATAAAATAGTAATTAATATTCTAATGCCAGTGATATCAAGAAATAATAGTAATGGTTTAAGTATAATAATATAACCATGCCAGTATTTCATATATTCAGAAGCCCGTATTTTTTTATTATTAACAGTTTTTAAAAGGTCTATTGTTAAATCATAGTTTTTTGTAGAACCTTTTAAATTACCAAGAGCTTCTTTATCAATAGGTGCTTTAACATTTGGATTATAATTTCTTTTATTAATTAGAATAGATTCAAGTTTATTATTTGGATCTATTCCGTAAGTAATATTTATCATTAATGCATCAGTATGATTATGAAGAAAAACATAAGTTCCTAAAGATTTTTTTATAAAATCTGGGCCTTGTTTATGTAAAATATTAGCAGATTTAACTACATTAGATTTAATACTATCTCTAGAAATATATGTAGAAAAATATAATAATATTAATAATGAACATATAACAGAAAATATAATTCCAATATTTTTTATTATCTTCATTTTAATCACCTTTTCCAAATTATAACATAAAAAACTTTATTTTTTTTAACTTTTGTGGTATAATCTATACATCTTTTTAAACAGGGGTGATTTTATGAAAGATTTACAAAACTACGATGAAGAATTTGAAGAATACTATGATGATGAAAATGATAGTCAATTTATTAGTGTTTTAGCTTTTATTTCTAAATGGTTTATTCGTATTGGATTAGTAATCGCAGTAATCTTATTTGTATATTATATTATTAGCGGTAAAGCAACCACAGGATTATTATTCTTATTAGGTTTAGTAGTTGCATATTTCTTTGGATACGGATTTATGTTTTTATTAGATAAATTAGTAGATTCAAATTAATAAAACAAAAAAAGATGTCGGCAAACATCTTTTTTTATTTTTTATCTAAGAAGCAGGACCCCCTGAGGCCTGCTTCCAAAAAGAATAAAAAGGGGTTGGCTAGTGTGATACTAGCGACCAATTCGCCTAATTCCGAATTGGTGATACTTATACTAATCGAAAAGTGTCAATTTGTCAACAAAAAAACGAAAAAAAATTAACTTTTTTTTCAAAAGATTTTTTGTTGGAAAAAATAGGTAATTATGTTATAATATGCAAGGAAGAACTACATATCTTCTGAGGAAGGAAGTGGATGTATGGCTAGTTTAAAAGATGTTAAGGGAATAGGTCCCAAGTCTCTTTCTTTACTTAATAAAATTAATATAAATGATGTAGAAGACTTAGTAACTCATTATCCCTTTAGATATGATGTTTTAAAAAGAGATGATCTATCTAAAGTAGAAGATGGTGAAAAGATTATTATAGATGGAAAAATAGAAAGTGTTCCTATTTTAATGCGTTTTAAAGCAGGACTAAATAAAATGAATTTTAGATTGGTTACACAATCTGGAGTAGTAGGAGTATCTATCTTTAATAGAGCATTTTTAAAGAGTAAATTATTAGTAGGTACTGATGTAATAGTAATAGGAAAATTAGATAAAGGTAAAAATGTAATTACTGCGAGTGATATAAAATTAGATGTATTATCTAATAAAGTAAAAATAGAACCAGTATATCATTGTACTAGTGGATTAACTAATAAAAATATGTCTAATTATATAAATATGGCTCTATTACAATTTGGAAAAGAAATACCTGATTATATACCAGAAGAATTTAGAGAAAAGTATAATTTTGTAAATAAAAAGACAGCTCTAAATATAATACATAATCCAAGTACTAGTGAAAAGTTAAAAGAAGTAACTATTAGATTAAAGTATGAAGAGTTATTTGGATTTATGTTTAAGATTAATTATTTGAAACAACAAAATAAAAAAGAAAAGAATGGTTTAAATAGACAAATAGATCGTGATGAAGTAAATATATTTATCAAGAAAATTCCATTTAAATTAACTAATGATCAATTGAAAGCACTGGATGAAATATTAAATGATTTAGAATCTCCTTCAAGAATGAATAGATTACTACAAGGAGATGTTGGTAGTGGAAAAACAATAGTTGCTTTTACAGGAATGTATGCTAATTACTTATGTGGTTATCAAAGCGCTTTAATGGCACCTACTGAAATATTAGCTACTCAACACTATAATAATTTAGTTGAATTATTAAAAGATACTGATGTAAAAGTTGCTTTACTAACAGGATCTACTCCTAAAAAGGAAAAGAATGATATTTATAAAGGATTAATGTTAGGTACTATTAATATTGTTATTGGTACTCATGCACTAATTCAAGATGAAGTTATATACAATAATTTAGGTTTAGTAATAACAGATGAACAACATCGTTTTGGAGTACATCAAAGAGCTAATTTACAAAACAAAGGTATAAAACCAGATGTTTTATATATGAGTGCTACTCCAATACCTAGAACATATGCCTTGACTATATTTGGTGATATGGATGTTTCAACAATAAAAGAAAAACCTAAAGGTAGACAAAAAATAGCAACTTATGTAAAAAAGAATAGTGAAATAAAAGATGTTCTAGAAATGATGTATAAAGAACTACAAGATGGACATCAAGTATATGTAATTGCTCCATTAATAGAAGAGAGTGAAAATAGTGATCTAACTACTGTTAATGAATTAAAAGATCAAATGAAACTAGCTTTTAAAGATAAATATCGTATTGATATTGTTCATGGTAAAATGGCTGGTGGAGCAAAAGACTTAATAATGGAACAGTTTAAAGATAATAAAGTACAAATATTAATCTCAACTACAGTAGTAGAAGTAGGAGTAGATGTACCTAATGCTACTACAATGGTAATATTTGATGCTGATAGATTTGGTTTATCTACACTTCATCAATTAAGAGGAAGAGTAGGTAGAGGTACTAGTAAAAGTAGATGTATATTAATAAGTGATAGTGATACTGAAAGATTAAAAATAATGGAAAAAGAAGATGATGGATTTGTCATTGCTGAAGAAGATTTTAAATTAAGAGGTCATGGAGACTTATTTGGTGTAAAACAAAGTGGTGATATGACATTTAAGATTGCTTCTATTAGAAATGATTACAAAATACTTCTACAAGCAAGAAAAGATTCTAAAGCCTATTTAGAAGATGAAAGTACTGATAAAGATAAACTAAAGAAAGAATTAATTTCGTCAATAACAAATGTAAATTAATGGTTAATTGACACTTAAATAATTAAAATAATATAATAAAAATATGAAAGAATATTTCATATTTTTTATGGGAGGAAAACAAGATTATGGAAACTGCAAAGTCAGAATATGCAAATTATTTTTATGTATTTAACAAATTAGGATATGATACTAGATTAGAAGGAGCTAAATACTTCTTTAGTTTACTTCAAGATGTTCGTATGGATTTAAATGAAGGATTTTCAGATGAAGAATTATTGGAAAGAAGAATACCTGGAAGTATGATAGATGAAGCTAGTTTAGTTTTTGATGTAGGAAGAGGAAAATATAAGGAAAGTATTTTTGAATTTTTAAGAACTACTAGAGGAGAAAAAGACGAAGAGTATTCTAAAGAAGCACCAGTATTTGAAGAAGATAATACAATAGAAAAAGCTGCTTTAAGATTTGGTAAATACTTTAATGCAAAAGCTAAAGAAAAAGAAAATACAGAAGTTAAAGGAACTAAAAAATAAAATAAATTATTCAAACTCAATTGACAATTTATAAAATATACTTTATGATTAAGATGCGTGATGCATATCACGCCGATATCTCTAACGATCTAATGTTAGAGTATATTCAACCGAACCCCCTGAAGACACTGTCGTGAGACAGTGTCACTTTTTTTATAAAAAAATATATATTAGTAAATAAAATATATTAATGTATTGATAAAATTGCTTTTTATTTGTATAATTTTTTTGAAAGGTGGGAATAACATGGCTACAAAAAAGAAAAATAAGAAAGGAAAAGATAATAAGAAGTCTAAGAAAAAGTTAATTATAATTATTGTAATATTATCAATAATAGTACTAAGTCTACTTGGAGTAATAGGTTTTCTTGTATATAGAAATAGTTTAGAAAATAAAACTACCGGTAGTGATTGGTCTGATATATATTATAAGTTTTTAAAAGAGCAAAATAAATCAAAACAAGCAAATTATCCATTTAATGGAAAAGCTGAAGTAAGCTTTGTTAAGACTAAAAATACGGAAGATCCTATGATGTTAGTGAAGTCTGATAGAGATTGTAGTGATGGAAAAACAAAATGTGAAGAATATAATATATTTGGTATAGAAGATGATTCTGTTAAATTTATACAGGGAGATAGTGCAGAAAAGGCAGAAGTTAAATTATACTATAATATTGAAAAGAAAGATTATAAGTATTATCTTCATTTAGAAAACGAAAATGGTTTTGATTATTATTTTTCTTTAGATACTATGAAATATGATTTTGATAATTATAATGTAGAAAAAGAAGCTAAGAAGAGAGGTATTACTGATTTTGATTCAAAAGAATTTAAAGATTTATATGATGAAATTTCTAAAAAGAAAGATAGTGATACTAGTAGAGATGTTATAAATTTACCTGTTACTGAACAAAAGGTAGAACAAAAGACATTAGATGGTAAAGTATTAGAATATGATAAAATTGATGAGTTAATAGTTGATACAAATGTTGAACCAGAATATATCAATTATAAAAAAGATATGGATGTTATTAAATTAAGACAAGAAGTTGTTGATGAAGTAGATGAATGTAAAAACATAGATGATTTATTAAATAAATCTATTAAAAAAATAGTTAAAGAACAAATTGATTTAATTGAAAAAGTTAAACAAGATATTGAAAATGCAAAAAATGAAATAAAAGCGGATGAAGAGAAAAAAGCTAAAGAAGCAGAAGCAGCATTATATGCTAAAGGATTAACTGTAGGAAGTCATAATTTGAAATTTGGTAATTATACTACTTCTAATCAAATTGGTCCTGATGGAGGACAATTATATGGAACAATTACTTTAAAGCCTAATGGTAAATTTCATATTAAAACTAATTTTGAACAATCTTCAGGTGAAACTAGAAATATAGATGAAGATGGAACATATACAGTAGGAACAGCAATTAATTCATTTGATGAACAAGATGCTATTAAGTTTACTACAAATAGTGGATATAAATTTACATATTTTGTTACTGATAATTATATGAATAGCCAATGGATTATATATAAATATAGTGGTAATTAAAAGACTAGAAATAGTCTTTTTTCTTTGCTAAGCTTTTTATTTAATATGATCTAAGGTTGATTTATTTGACTATTATCGATAAATATGGTATAATATGTGCACATTGAGGGGTTATATATGAATAATGATATGAATAAAAAAATTAAAAAGAATGAAAGAATAAAGCACAAAGTTAATTTAATAATGGGAACTGCTCCCACTATGTTAATTACTAGTACTGGATTACTTACATTAGGTGTAGTTATGGATAATAACTATTTATTAGTAGGTTCAATTGCAGGAGCTGTTGCTGGTATTGGAACCGCTATTCATAATTATAATATTTATAATAATGATAGAGTTGTGACTTCACCACTAGGACCTGATGATGGAGTATGGGAAGTTGAATCATTAAAGAAACAGTATGAAGCTGCTGATAAAGAGATAAAAAAACTTAAAAAGAAATAGAAATAACACTGTCTAAAGACAGTGTTATTTTTTTATTGCATAAATCATCATAATCATATATAATCTAATATGAAAATCATTTTCAAATTGGAGTGATTATATGGCAAAAAGAGAATCATATAATACAAAACAAAAAGCTATTGTTCTAAATATTATAAAAAAAGAAAAGCAAGAATTTACTATTAAAGATATTTATAATCAATTAGATAATACAATAGGATTAACTACTATTTATAGATTGGTAGATAAGTTAGTAGATGATGGAAGATTGAGTAAAAATATTGGTAAAGATAATACTACTTATTATCAATATTTAGAAGAGTGTTCTGAAGACAATCATTTTTATTTAAAATGTGAAAAATGTGGAAATATGATTCATGTAGATTGTGATTGTATAGGGGAATTGTCAGATCATCTATTTAAGAAACATAATTTTAGGCCAAGTAAAGAACATATAATTATTAATGGTATTTGTGAAAAATGCATACAAACTAGGAGGTAAAAAATGATAGATTGTTTAACAGATGGTTTAATAGATACATTGAAGTTATTACCATATTTGTTTATTACTTTTGTTATATTAGAGTTAATTGAACACAAACTTAGTAAAAAGAATCAAAAGATATTAACTAAAAACAAAAAATATGGTCCTTTAGTTGGAGGAATATTAGGAGCTTTACCACAATGTGGATTTAGTTCTATGGCTGCAAATTTATTTTCGGCTAGAGTTATAACTATGGGTACTTTAATAGCTGTATTCTTATCGACAAGTGATGAAATGTTACCTATAATGATAAGTGAAAAAGTAGATATTATGATTCTACTTAAGATACTATCTTTTAAAGTTGTAGTAGGAATTATCATTGGATTTATTATTGATTTAGTTTATCGTAAAGAAGTATCAAAAAAGAACGAAATAAAAGAAATATGTGATCATGATCATTGTAGTTGTGATCATGATGGAATTATTGTTTCAAGTTTAAAACATACTTTAAAAATAGGATTATTTGTTTTATTAGCTAATTTAATAATCAATGTAATAATCTTTGAAGTAGGAGAAGAAAATGTTTCTAATATATTATTACATAATAATATACTTACTTATTTCTTATCTAGTTTAGTTGGATTAATACCAAATTGTGCTGGTAGTGTAATTATAACTGAATTATACTTAGCTCAGATGATTACAGTAGGGACAATGCTTGCGGGATTATTATCAGGTAGTGGACTAGGTATTCTATTATTATTTAGAACAAATAAAAACATGAAAGAAAACATTACAGTTTTATCAATTATATACTTCGTGGGAGTTATTATTGGTTTATTAGTTGATTTAGTAATTTAGAAGAGGAGAATAACATATATATTCATGTTATTCTTATGGAGATGGATCTTGTAAAGAAACCCAAAAGTATAATTTAGAATATTATTAAAAACACTGTCGTAAGACAGTGTTATTTTTTTGTATATAGTCTAGTTTTATTTTGTTTTCTATTATATAATTTGATATGTATGATGTAACATTTAAGAGTGAAACAGAAGTAAAGAACTTTTTAGATGATAAAAAGAATAAAGAAAAACTATTTGATGCTATACTGTATTCTGGTTAGATTAAGAATTATAAATATATAGATGAAAGATTTGCTTTTAAATTTAAAATAAATTGTAATTGGAGGTTGTTATTATGTTGTTTAAAATGTTTTCATTATTTTTGGTATTAGATGTAGTTGGATTGTTTCTTTCATATGTTAGGGCTAAGCAGGCTTCATATCAAGCATCAACTAAAAATTTTACTGTTAATTTAGAAAAAATTGAATCAATAATTATATCTGTATGTGGACTAATATTTGGAGCCGTTGCTATCATTATTCATGAGACAGCTACTGTTGAAAATGGATATTATGTTTGGATAGGTTTTGCTCTTGCAGCAGTTTTTTCAGTATTATTTGGTATTTATTCTTTAAAAAAGATTACTGTTTCTGAAGACATAATTACTGTTTCACAAATTTTACCATTTCCATGTATAAGAAAATATAATTTTAAAAATATAACCCATTACTATGAGTATGGGTCTACATTAACTGTATTTAATAATAAGAAAAAGATTTTTTCATTAGACAGTGATATGACTGGATATCAAAATATGAAAAAAAGACTAGAAGAGGAAAATATTAAATTTTCACAGGATGGAGAAAAAACTAAAACTGTTAGTAAAAGTTGGATTATAACTAGAAACTCTAACTTATTAGCTATAGGGGGACTATTCGTTGGTTTAGGTGTAATAGTTGGTGTAGTTGAAGCTGCAAAGGTATTCAATGAAAGTGGTATAGTCTCAAGTTTAATAATGTTTTTTGAAATTGTTGGTGTTATGAGTGCCTTTTTTATAGTATTAGCTGTTTTTTTATTATTTCCATCTTACTTACATATAAGATATGTTGAAAAAGCATTAAATATTAATTTTAATGAGGAAATGAAGAAAATAGGTGCTAACAGAGTTCCTTTTCATAACAAAGATTGGTTTATAACTGAAAGTGGATGTATCTATTCTGTAATAAAAATAGATTTGATTAAAGAAGTATTGTCAGTTGATCATAATGATGATGGTGGTTTCTATGTAATTAAAGTGAAAACACATGATGATAAAACAATTAAAATACAAACACCAAGTGAATCAGAATTCATGGATTGGTATAAAAATAGATTATAGAAATATAATCTATTTTGCTATATATAATTTTTCTTTGTGATATATTATAAGTATAAAAGGAATGATAGAATGAAAAAAATCACTTTATTAACATTTTTTTTAATAATTATTTCAACAATAACAATTCTAGTTATGGGTAGAACATATGAGACTAGTTATAATGTTAGTGATAATTATAGTATTCATATTGAAAATAGTACTGGAAAAGCAAAAATAATAAATGAGAAGAAAGTTAATAATAAATATATTGTAAAAGTAAAAGGTATTAACCCAGGTAAAGTATATTTAATCGCAGATGATGGTGATACTCAAAATATAAAGTTATTATATATTCATAAAACAGGAATAATTACTTCTGATTATATTGTTGGATATACAAAAGGATCAGAAACTATACCCATATCTATTTCTATAATTCTAATTTATTTACTAGTTATATTAATAAAAAGATATAGAACTTCTATTAGAGAGAATCTATATCAATATAAAAATATAGCTTATTTAGGTATAATTATTTTTACATTTAATATGTTATTTATAAATATTAGATCAATATTTAGATATAATGGTTTATATGGTACGGTTAATAATATGATTTCTTCATTTGGAATGTTTTCATTATTCTTATTACCAGTAGCTTTCATTATATTTGTTTTAGTTACTATAAGTAGTATTGTTCTTATTAAGAGGGAAGGAAAATCATTAAGAAATCTATTGGCATTTTTCTTAGGAATAATTCTTTGTACTTTATCTTTATTACCAGATTTTGTATATAAACAATTACTAATTTCTCAAACTATTAATATATTTGATTTAAATAGTATTGGACCATATTTATATAATTTTATAGAATCAGTTGTGTATTTAATTGTAGTATATTTAGAGTGTATTCTAATAGGGACAGTCGTTATCGCAATAAAAGCTACTCGAAAGAAAATAGTATATGATAAGGATTATATAATTATCTTAGGATGTAAGATAAGAAATGATGGAAGTCTAACTCCATTACTTAAGGGTAGAGTAGATAGGGCTTTAGAATTTAGACTGGAACAACTTAAAAAGACTAAAAAAGATTTAGTATTTATACCATCAGGTGGTAAAGGTAATGATGAAATTATATTTGAGGCTGAAGCAATAAATAATTATTTATTAGAAAATGGTATTAAAGAAAAGAATATTATTGTAGAAGATAAATCTACTAATACATATGAAAATATTAAATATTCAAATAAACTAATTAAGAATAAGAAATCTAATATTATTTTTTCTACAACTAATTATCATGTCTTAAGAGCAGGATTAATTGCTTCTTCACAGGGATTATATATAGAGGGAATAGGAAGTAAAACTAAAACTTATTACTGGATTAATGCCTTTATTAGAGAATTTATAGGTACATTATTTAATGAAAAGAAGAAACATTTACTTGTATTTACAATTATTCTTGTATTTATTATATGTATGATTTTTATATCTTTCTTAGCAAATAATATATGATTTAGAGATTCGGTTATGCCGAATCTTTTGTATTCAAAAAAATTACGTAAAATTATAGTAGAAATAACGAAACAATTGTGTTAGAATTATTATGATAGAGAGGATTGATAATGTGAATACAGTGCTTTTATTTTTTACAAATACAGGTTTTTCAATAAGTGCAATTTGTATTTGTTTATGTGTTATATTTTCTTATTTTTTTAAGAATCGTAAAGAAAAACTAGAAGAAAGAAGTCGTTATTTTATATTAGTATTATGTTCAATTATAGTTATGAGTTTAGTTGAAATTGGATATGTACTATATTACTTAAATGTAGGAGAAGATGGAAGGTATGCTACTTTATTATATCAGTTATACTTTATTAGTATTTTGTTTACTACTTTCTTTTCATGGGCATTTGTTATTACATATCGATTATTTCTTAATTCGAGTGATCCTAAGAGAAATGTTTTAAAACGTATATTTTTTGCATTAATAGTTCTAATAGAAGTAGTAATAGTTGTATTATTATTTGTAATGCCAGTTGAAATATATACAAATTATGGTATTTATGCTTTTAAGAGTGTACCGATAACTGTAACTCTTATTTATGTATTTGTCTCAACATCTATGTTCGTTGCTCTTTTATATGCAAAAAATGACAGTATTACTAGAAGAGATTTATATCCTAGTGTTGTATCATTAGTAATAGTAGTTTTGTTTTTAGCACACAGATTAATTACAGGAATAGATATTAATATTGAAACATTCCAATTAACTATATTTGCATTAGGAATTTTCTTTACTATAGAAAATCAAGATTATGTATTATTAAATATGGCTAAGCAAAAACAAGAAGATGCTGAAAATGCAACTACTTCACAAAAAGATTTCTTAGCTAATATGTCTCATCAAATACGTTCTCCAATGAATACTATTATGGGACTTAGTCAATTATTGTTAGAACAAGATAATATTACTAAAGAAAGTGTAAGAGAAGACATAACTAATATTCATGAAGCATCTGTTTCATTATTATCGCTAATTAATAATATATCTGACTATTCACATGTATTATCTGAAAAAGAAGAAATAGTTAATAAGAAATATGATGTTAGACAAATGATATTTGAAGTTAACAGTAATGTAGAAGAGAAAATAAAAAGTGATGATGTTAGTTTTAGTTGTAATGTAAGTAAGAGTGTTCCTAATGAATTAGTAGGAGATTCAGAAAGAATAGCTAAAGTATTATTTAATGTATTAACTAGTGCTCTAGCTAATACAAAAAGCGGACAAGTACAATTAGAAGTAACAGGAAATCCAAAAAAGAATGATATTTTTGAATATGTATTTACTATTAAATTACCTGGTAAATCACGTGAATCTTTAGATGTTGATAATGCTGAATCAGCATTTGGATTAAACATGGATAGTGAGTCATTAGGTATGTTAGTTGCGAAGAACTTAGCTGAAGCAATGAATGGAAAATTAGAGTATTTAAAAGAAGAAAATGGATATTTGTTCACTCTAGAACAACAATCAGAAGAAAAGCTTGATCCTAAGACAGCAAAAGTAGAAAAAGAAGAAGAAAAACCATTTGATTTAGCAGGTAAGAGAATTCTAGTGGCAGAAGAGAATGAAACTAAGAGAAATTTAGTTAAGATAATATTAGAAAAGTATAATGCTAAAGTTGATGTATGTAAAAATGGTGAAGAAGCAGTTGATACTGTTAAAAATAATCATTATGATGTTATTTTCTTAGCTGATCAATTACCGGTATTTGATGGAGTACTTGCTTATGATAAAATTAAAGATTTAAAATTAGATATTCCTAAAGCAATACTTATGGTTGATACCTTAACTACTGAAGATAAAGAATTATATAATAGTAAAGGCTTCTCAGATTGTTTAGTAAAACCAATTGAAGAGAATGAAATAAAGAAAGTATTAACTAAGATTTTAGAAAATGAAACTTCTCTAAATGAAGGAGGTGTTTCTAATGAATAATATAATGTATTCAAGATATATCTTAACTCTAGCAGCTACAATAATCATTATAATGATAGATGTTTTATATTTTACTAAGCCAAAGATTAGTGATAAAACTAAACATAAAATGTATGCATTATTAATTAGTGCTAATACAGGAATATTACTTATAGAAATAATGATCATGTTAGCTTTTGGTTTTGATTTACCATTTAATATTTGTACTATTGCTTTACAATTAAGAGATTTAAGTATGGTATTATTCTTTTCAAGTTTATTATTCTATTACTATTCAGCAGTTAATGATAAGCAATATAAAAATGCTGTGGAAATGTTAAAAGGAGAGATATTTACAAGTAAAAAGTTACTTCCTCACTTTATATTTACAATAATATTTATAGTAGTACATTTATTCTTACCATATGAGTATGCTACAAAGGAAACAATTAATCTAGCTTTTGGAGGACTAGCTTTCTACGCAACAATTCTTTATTGTGTAATTACTACTATGGAAACTATCTTTATAATTCTATTTGTAGTAAGGAAGAAGATTAATTTTACTGAAAGAGCAAGTTTAATTTGGTTATTTAGTTTGATGATTATAATATTAGTATTCCAACCATTATTTAGTGATATAGCTATAATGGGACTTGTTTCAGCTATTTATGTTTTAGGATTATATTTCTTATTAGAAAATCCAGACTTAGAAATGGTTGAACAAATAGAGTCTTTAACTGGAGAAATAGAACAGACTAATCATACTAAATTGGATTTCTTATCAAATGTATCTAAAGAAATGGTACCTCCTATTAATGCTATATCTACATTAAGTAAAGGAATACTAACTAATACTGAAATTGAAGGACAAGAATTAATTGATAATATAAAACAAATAGAAGCATCTAGTAAAGAATTCTTAGAGGTATTAGATAATGCAGTAGATATTTCTAATGTAGAGAATGATCAAGATAAACTATATGAAGCTAATTACTCATTAGTATCAGTATTAAATGACTTAATAGATGATATAAGAGAAAAGTTAGTTAATAAGAAGATAGAATTAATAATTAATATTGATAATTCTATTCCAAATAAATTATATGGTGATTCAACTAAGATTTTTCAAATTATTTCTAATATTATTTCTAATGCGATTAAATATACTGAAGTTGGTAAAGTAACATTAACTTTATCTAAAGAAATGAAGAATTCTAAAGTAAGTTTAATGTTTAAAATTAGTGATACTGGTATAGGTATTAGAGAAGAAGATTATGATAAGATATTTGAAAAGTATTCTAGATTGGAAGATGCTATTGAAAAAGGAATAGATGGTTCTGGATTAGGATTAGCTATTTCTAAAAAGTATATTGACTTATTAGGAGGAAATATAAAAGTAGATAGTGTTTATGGTGCAGGAAGTACTTTCCATGTAGAAATACCACAACAAATAGTTGAATTAACACCTACAGTTGGTAATTATAAGGTTAGAGAAAAGAAAGCTGCTGCTGATATTTCAGTTATGGATTGCTCTAAATATAGAATTCTAATTGTAGAAGATGATTATATGAATCTAGAAGTATCTAAAAGATTATTTGGAAGATATGGATTCCAAATAGATACTAGTACTAATGGTAGAGATTGTATCTTTAAGTATAAAAAAGGTGAACAATACGATATGATTCTAATTGATCATAGAATGCCTGAAATGAGTGGTATAGATGTAATTAGAGTTATTAGAAAACTTAAAGATTATAAAGCACCACCAGTAGTCGCAATTACTGCTAATGCATTTACTGGTTCTAAAGAAATGTATATAAAAGAGGGATTTGATGATTATTTATCAAAACCTATAGATTTAGTAGAATTAGATTTATTAATTCATAAATATTTTAAATAAGACTTAGTAAGACTAAGTCTTTTTTTGACAAAATAAGTAATTTAATTTATAATATGAGACACTTATAGGGGGATAATATGGAAACAAAAGAAAAAGTAACTGCTACTTTTTTAGCAGTAGCTTTAGCAGTAACACCTGCTGCTTTAATTCATAAGATAGAACAAGATAAAATAGAAACATTACAAGAGTATTATGAAATACTTTTACAAGAAGAAAGAGATAAAGCGTATTTAGAAGGTTATATAGATGGATTATATGGACCAGAAGAAGATTATTTTGAATATGTAAGAAAAGGCGCTACTGAACTAAAAAAAGAAACTGTAAAGCTGTTAATAAAAACTAAAGTATAATTTAGTTTTTTATTTTTATATGTTATACTTTAAATAGTAGGTGATTATATGAATATAAAAAAATTACTATTAATTATACTTATAATTGGTGTTGTAATAGGAGTAGGCTATGTCATATTACAAAATGTATCTGAAGTAACAGATATAAAAAATTTAGATTTTGAATATATAGATAGTTTAGGTAATAATCATAAACACTATAAAATAGAATGTAATAAGAAATGTGTTGCGACTATTAAGACTGATAAAATAAAAGATGAATTATCACATGAAATAGATAAAAAGACAATTAATAAATTAGTAGAAATTTGTAATAGATATTATGTAAGATTATGGAATGGTTTTAATGAAAGTAGAAGTAATACTAATGTAGGATCTTTTAGTTTTAAAATGACTATTCAAGATAATAAAGAAATAGAAGCTAAAGGTTATATGAAATATCCTTTATATTTCACAAAAGCAATACAAGCAATGGATAAAGTATTTGAAGAAGAGTTTAAAGAAGATATAAAAACTGATTAATAATCAGTTTTTATTATGATATAATCTAAATGTGATGACTTATGAAAAAAACGATTGGCATAATTATAGTAGTATTTTTAATTACTATTATTGGAATAAAAATATTTGTTCCAGAAAAAAGCAAAATAAAAGTAGTTGGAGATGGTAATATAAAAATAGCTTGTTTAGGAGATAGTATTACACATGGATTTAAAGTATCAAATGATGATATCTGGACAGCACTATTACCCAAGATGAATAGTAATTATCAAACTATTAATTATGGACTAGTAAGTAGAACATTACTTTCTACTGGGGATTATCCTTATTTTAGTGAAGATATTATTAATGAGTTTTGGAAAAATAAAGAAGATATAATTATTATTATGTTAGGTACTAATGATACAAAAGATATTAATTGGAATTATAATAGATTTGAGAAAGAATATAGAGAATTAATAAACAAGTTATTGAAAAATAAACCTAATGAAAAAATCTATCTAATGATACCACCTCAATTATTTATAGATGACATAGGAGAAGATAGACCTAATAGAAAGAATTTAGAGAATGGAGTAATTCCAATTATAAATAGATTAAGTAAAGAATATGATAATATAAAAGTAATAGATCTATATAGGATTACTAAGAATCATAGTGAATTATTTATAGATGGAATACATCCTAGTGAAGAAGGGCATAGAATAATTGCTGATGAAATATTAAAAGTAATAGAAAGGGAAGAGTAATATGTTTAAAGAATATAAATTAAATAAGAAACAAATAATAAGTGTAATAAGTTTAATAATAGTAATATCAGGAGTATTTGGCTGGTTATATGAATTCATATTTTATTATTTTAATAGTGGTATGAAGACTTTCTATATGCGTGGAGGTAATTTCTTACCTTGGATTAATATCTATGCATATGGTGCTTTCTTAATATTATTTTTAACTTATAAGAGAAAGAAACATCCACTACAAGTATTTTTAATAAGTATGGTATCTACTGGTATACTAGAATATATTTCAGGATATATTTTATATGGTAAATTACATTGGATTAAGTGTTGGGATTATAATCAGGAAATATTAAATTTTGGTAATATAGATGGCTATGTATGTTTAAGAAGTGTCTTAATATTTGGACTATCTGGATTATTATTAATGTATGTAATAATACCAATGTTAGTAAAATTAGTTAAAAGCAAATATAAGAATATTGTATTTATAGTAAGTATAGTTTTATGTAGTATATTTTTAATAGATGAAGTATATAATTTAATATTCCCAAGTTTATTTGGTTTACCAAAAGCTACTGGTATTTATAAAGATTTAGGATTAAAATATTTATATTTTAAGTATTAGGAGGTTTTATGAATAATATTAATTTTGATGATTTTTTAGAATATTTAATAGTAACAGGACAAGTAGATGAAAATCTAAATCCAAAGACAGAACAAGATGATGAAGATGAAAAAGAAGATGAAGAAGAGAATAACTATGGGAGACGTAGATGAAAGATAAATATATTGAAAATATTAATAATAGATTTAATGGTAAAACAAAAGATATATTATTAAAACAAGTAGATTTGTTTTATAAAGATAATCAAAATATTATTAAGAATAAGTATAATGTGGGAGAAGATGTAAAACTCAAAAAAGGTACATTTATACATGGTATATTTGGCGAATTAGAAAACTTTGATTATACCATTAATAATGGGTTTATTGCAGTAGATTTTACAAATCAAGCTAGAGCTAATAAGATATCTAATAGTGTAGGTATGTGGAATATTAAAGAAGATATTTTATTAAGAGATTATATAGAGCAATATAGTGGTTTTACTATTACTTATAGTATTGGTAGAGGCCCAGAAGCTACTAATGTAAGTGAATTAATTCCTTATCATAAGTTTGATGAAGTAACGGAAAGAATAAATGATAGTGAAGAAATTTGGATGTATTGGGGTAATAAGACAAAAGAAGTAAGTTTTATTCCAAGCTGGGTATCTAATAAAAGACAGATTGCATTTATTTTAAATATGGAAAGTGATTATGCTAAAGAGCTTGCGTATAATGATGTTTGGAATTTGGATTTTGATAGAGAAATATTAGAAAATTTTTTAGATTATCGTTACGTAGATAAATTTATTGATAATGAGAGATTTAATAGAGATGCATCTACTACAGATAGAGAATCAGCTATTATGTTTGGATTACCAAATTGCTTAATAGAAGGAATATTTGTTGGTAGAAAGATAGAAAAAGACACAAAGGCGCTTGAATATATAAAAGATAAATTACCTGATTGTTATATATGTAATCTAGATGGAAAAGTAATAGTAGGTAATATGTAATATGATAAAAATTATTAAAGACTCTTGTGTAAATCAAGAAGTAGATGCTATTGTTAATGCTGCTAATGAATATTTAATGTCTGGATCTGGAGTATGTGGAGAAATATATAAAAGAGCAGGTTATAAAGAATTAAATGAGGCTTGTAGTCAATTAAAAACACCATTAAATGATGGTGATGCAGTAATTACTGATTCTTTTAATATAAGTAATTGTAAGTATATAATCCATGCAGTAGGACCTGATTTTAATAGAAGTGATAGATTAGATGATTTATATAATGCTTATTATAATTCATTAAAAGTACTAAAAGATAATAATCTACATAGTGTAGCTTTTCCATTAATTAGTTCAGGTATATTTGGAGGTAATAATCCACATCCTGCTAAAACGTCTCTAGATCAATGTATAAAAGCTTATAATACATTTATAAAAGAGAATAAAGATTATAATATAGAAGTATTAGTATGCGCATATTCAGATAAAGAGTATAGAGAAATACTTGATATAAATAATTAAGTATGATATATATTAATTAGAGACACATTTGAGTTCTGTCAAATGCTTCTCAATGTTTTGAGTGCATTCGAATCAGATTGATTCAAATGCTTTTTTTATTTAAAGATTAGTCCAAAGACTGCAATAAATAAAAGTAATATTACAAGATATAAAGATTTCTCTCTATAGGTCATAATATCCACATCCTCTCAGGAACCCCCTAAGATGAGAGAAGCATTTGAATTTCAAATGTGTCCAGAGTAAAATAACATAATGCATTATAATTGTAAAATGTTAGATTTATAAAATTTATTGTTTAAAGAATTTAAAAAACAATTTTTCTCTGAGATAAAAATTATATTTACTTTTATAAATATATTTAAATAATCAAAAATATATAAAAAGTTTTACAATTGTATGATGGAATATTATAAAATGTTGAAAAGAGTATAGTGTTAAATAATGTAAAGTATATGTTTAATAAATATATGCTTTTTTATTAGATGTTATAATTAATAATAGAGGTAGAGGGTATGGAATTAAGTTTTTTATCTTTTTTACATAATTTATTTACTAATTATAGTCTATTAATTACTACTATATTAATTTCTATAGTTATGTTTATAAATGGTTGTTCTGATATACCTAATGCTATTGCTACTTGTATAACTACTAGAAGTTTAACTCCTAAAAAGGGTTTGTTCTTCGCAATTATTAGTAATACTCTAGGTTTAATATTAATGACTTATATTAGTTCTAATGTTGCTAAATCTATTTATAATATGGTTAATTTTGGTGGAAATCCTTCCATTAGTTTAATTACTTTATGTTGTGCTTTAGTTGGTATTAGTATTTGGTGTTTTCTAGCATGGAAGTTTGGTATTCCATCTAGTCAATCACATGCTTTGATTGCTGGTATTTCAGGAGCAGCTATTGCTTTAATGGGAAACTTTTCAGCAATTAACTTTAATGAATGGAAGAAAGTAATATATGGTCTTATCTTTATCAATTTATTAGCTTTTATTATTGGTTATATTATTACTAAGTTAATAGAAGTAATATGTAAAGAAATGGATAGAAGAAAGACTAATAAGTTTTTTAAATATACACAAATTATTGGTGCAATGACTACTTGTTTTATGAATGGTGCTCAAGATGGACAAAAGTTTATGTCATTCTTATTACTTGGTGTAGTACTTTCTAATGGTACTATTCCGGGAGCTACTAATTTTCAAATACCTATATGGTTAATGATATTTACATCTATTATTATATCTATGGGAACTTTAATAGGTGGAATGAGAATAATTAAAACAATGGGTACTAAAGTAACTAAAGTAGAAAGATATCAAGGTACCGCTGCTGATATAGCTAGTTCAATTTGTTTATTTGCTTCGTCATTAATAGGTTTACCTGTTAGTTCTAATCATACAAAGAACTGTGCTGTGATGGGTGTAGGAGCCTCTAGAAGATTATCCAATGTCAATTGGAACATGGCTAAAAATATTGTCTTAACTTGGTTTTTAACTTTCCCATTCTGTGGAATATTAGGTTATATATTAACTAAAATAGTTATTGGAATTATTTAATATAAGGAGTAGTAATATGAAAAAAGAAAAGTATAATTATTTTGATGAATTTATCAATCTAACTGATTATATAGTTAAATCAGCTGATATCTTAAAAAATATGATTGATGATTATAATTTAGAAAAATTAGATAAAAGTATCGAAGAAATCCATAAGTTAGAACATGCATCAGATAGAGTAGTTCATAAAATGAGAGAGTATTTAATAAAAGATTTTTTACCTCCAATAGATAGAGAAGATATCGCAACTATAGTAAACAAATTAGATGATATTGAAGATGGTATAGATGAAATAGCTATTAATATTAGAATATTTAATGTTAAAAAGATTAGAGAAGATTCTTTAGAAATAGTAGATATTGTAGTTAAGTCAGCTAAAGCTGTTAAAGGGGTATTTGAAGTACTTAGTAATTTAAAAGACATAGAGACTATAAAATCTAAAGTAATAGTAGTAAATAAATTAGAAGAACAAGGTGATAGGGTATATGAAAAGATTACATCTAATTTATATAAAGAAGAAAAAGATCCTATTTCATTAATTAAATGGACTAATCTATATAACTGTTTTGAAAATACAATTGATAGTTGTGAACAAATAAGTGATTGTATTCAAGATGTTATTATGAAGAACTCATAAAAAAAGTAGACTAATTAGTCTACTTTTCTTATTGTTGATTATTTTGTTCTGATTGAGTATTTTCTTGAATAGGTTGTGGTTGTTCTGGAACACTTACTGAAGTGTTTTCTTTTTGTTTTTTACTTCTCATTATTAAGAATACTATCAAAGCAGCTACTATTGCTAATAAGCATATTCCAAGTATTGGTCTAAATCTTATCCATGCAACAGCAATAATTATTAAACTTAGTGCTAGTCCTAGTACAAATGATACTAGTCCAACAGCTGCTCCTACTAAACTTCCTAGTATTGGTATATAACTTGTAATTGCACTAATTGGTTTTAATATAGCACCAATTCCACCGATACATAGTATTGTACCTATAAATCTTAATAACCATTTTAAGAAGTTATTTTCTGATTTAATTACATTAATCATTTCATGACCTGAATGAGTACCATCCATAACTCTATTAACACTTTTACCAGCAGAAGATACAAAGTCTACAAAAGTATTTCCTTGTTGAACTGCTAATACACTAAGTTCAGTTGAGTTATTATAAACAAATGAAATACGAGTATCTCCAATATTAGGATTTTCTAAATTTTTAGAATTAGTTAAATAATGAGTTGATACAGTAAGATTTAATTTAGAAATAGTTTCAGTATCAAAATCACTATAGTTAGCTTTAGTACTTAAAGTTTCTATTTGATTAGAACTTAGTTTAAAAGCACCTACACCTACATCTTTTGAAGTATATACTTCATCATCATACATTTTAGTTTTAGGATTAGCTTTTCCTTTATCATGGAAGTCACTAGAATCTATTAATTCTGAATCCCATACTTTATTATAACTGTAAGTAGTATTACCATCATCATCAGTAGAAGAATTTTCTTCCCATTGATATACTTCTACAACTCTTTTCATAATAGGGCTAACGACTTTTACATTAAAAGTACTATCTACTAATTCTTGTTCATTAATTACTTTTCCATGAGTAGCAATTAATTTACCATCGTTGTTTGAATCTACAGAATCACTTCCAACATCTACAACAACTTTATCCATCTCTCCAGTAGTTTTTAAATTCTTTACATTGTTTCCTTCATTCCACCACAACAACACGATACCAATAACGACAAAAACAAATCCCCCTAGAATTCCCGCAAATGAATTGGTTATTCTTTTCATATTCACTCTCCTTTAAATAATTATACAAGAAAAAGCTATAAAAAAAAAGATATATTATTGAGTAAATATATCTATTATTAATAATAATTTTTATGTTATTATATTAATATAGGAGTGATTATAATGATGAAGATTAATATTAATGAATATTTATATATTGATTATGATATTATAGATGGAAATATAGTTATAATTAATGATCATAGAGCTCCAAAAGATTCATATTATTTTAGAAAAGTAAAAGACAAGTATATTTTAGAATTATATGGAAACCCTATTGGTGAAATAGATATTAATACCGGCATATTTAATAGTTATGTTAATCTTACAACATTTGAAGTTAAAAATGCTGCTTCAGATAAAGCTAGCAAGGGTTTAGATAAAGAATATGCTGATAATAAGAAAATGTTTAAGAAAGATAATCCACATCCTGATTTAGATACTACTAAAGAATTACATACTCATTTTATAGAAGTATTAAGTGGAGAAGAATTACTTAGGTTTGTAAAAGAATTTGGATACATCGATTATATTCTAGTTGATAAAGAAACTGGTAAAATAGCACGTATGACTGAACGCAAGTATGTTAGAGGCGAATATGATAAATCACAATATGTAGAAATTCCAATTGATGATGCTATAAAAGATAATAAAATCTTAGAACAATTAGAAGCTCCTGTAGATAGACAAGTTGATTTCCAATATTTGAAGGACCGACTTCCTGTTAGACAAGCTTTGTTAAATTATACGATTTATAATCACGCTAAAAATAAAGAAGAGAAACAATTTAAGCTTCTAGTAGATATAGAAGAAAAATATGACAACTTAGATAGTGAGACAAAAGAATTAAAAAAAGAAATAAAAAAAGATGAAAGCAAAGTTGCTGAATACGAGACCAAAAAGAGGATGATGGAGCAGCTAGATGAAAAAAAGCAAGAGTTATATGATGAGTTTAAACTAGATGTTTATTCTGAGTTGCTTTTTACAAGTTTAGAGGTATTAAAAAAGCAAGGAGTTAATTATGTTGAATTTAGTTACTCTGGTTCTAGAACTATAGAAGGAATACTTGGAAAAATTGGTAAGCGTAGAGTTGATGAGATAGAGTTTAAGTTTTTACAAAGTCATGAGCGTAATCAAGAAGGAACTGATTTTAGTAGAAATTGTGATTTTTTAATAGATCTACTTGAGAATTATCCCACTGAAGTTATTGGTGCTGATTTAATGGGAGAAGAAAATTTAATTACAGAAAAAGATAAAACAGATAGTAGAGAAGAGTGTAATACACTTTACTCAAGACTAAAGTATTTAACTACAAAATTGTTAGTTGGTTCAAGAAATAATGATAAAAAACCTACATTACGATTACATGCTGGTGAACTGTTTTATGATGAGAGTGCCTCTAATCCACTTATAACTTTACAGATTTTAAAATCAATCGAAGATGAAATAAAAAATGAATATGCAGAACTCTATGATTTAATGGATAGATATAAAAAAGGCTTGATAACAGAAGAATTCATGGAAGACCTTAAGCGAAAAAGTATGCTTCATGATCGTTATTTAAACGCTAGTAAAAATGATATGAAAGATTTAATTGAAAACTATGAGAAAAGGGTCGTAGAGCGGGATCAAATAATAAACATGTTAAAAAAAGAGAATCTATCAGAATCCCAGAGAAATAAACAAAGCAGAAGACTCGAAACCTTGAATAAAAAAATTAAAAGAGATGAGTCTAAAGTAGGAGATTTTAGTTCAAAAGACTATAGTTATGATGAGAGTGAACTCCTTGAATTAGAAAAAGCCAAAAGAGAATATAAAATTATTAAATACTTAGAAACTCATTCTCTGGATGATTTTGATAGAGAAGTAGAGCGTATTAAAGATTTAAAAGATAATTTTTCTTTAAGAGATAGATTAAACATTAGACTTGGACATGCCCTTCATTTTGTAGATACAAAAGAATACTATGAATTGTTAAAACATTTTAATGTTACAGTGGAATTATGTCCTAGTTCAAATTTTTCACTAGGTAACTTAAAATCTTTAAAAGAGATACCATATGATAAATATATAAAACATGGAATAGATGTTGTTTTAGGAACTGATGGTGGAGGATTTTATTTAACGACCTTACCTCAAGAAGTAAAATTGATTTTTTCAAAACTAAAGAGGGAAAAAAATCTTGATAAAAGTAAAGAAAAAAGTAAAGGTACTGGAGAATTTGATGAATGTCTTGATTTGTTCTTACCTAAAGTAAAGCCACCTAAAAAGAAGGGAAAGAATACTGGATTAGATATGAGTATGTCTATTAAGGACTACTTGCCTTCTAAAAATGATGAACATGAGTTTTATTCAGAATATGAAAATGCTGCTAGTCAAAAGAAATATGTCAGAAGTTATTTTAAACAACTGTATTCAATTAATGGTGATGAAAATAGAGAAGAAATTAGTAAACTAAAACGAGAATTTATAGAAACACAAAGATATTTTGTAGACTTAATATCTAATGAATTATACTATAACAATTCAGAGTTAATGCTAATTAGTAAAACATTTGATAGAATAGAAAAATTCTTGGATGAAAAACGTTATACAAAAGCAGCTATGCTTTTAGTTTCACTACAAGGGGTTATGAATTATCGTATAGAGTTAACAGAAGTTTTATATTTAATGGAAGCCTATGGAGTTGACTTTGAAGAATGTTTAACTACTAAAGTAGTAAATAAATATAGAATTGATGATGTTGATAATAATTATAATAACAGGAATAATATTTTTGGTAATATAAGCTTGAATGATCTTAAAGGAGAATATAGAAAACTAAAAGATTTTTTAAATAGTAACCTAGAGCTTATAGATGGAAAAGTTGATTATACAATGTCTATAATAGATGATTATATTAGAAAAATCGAGAAGGATAATTATTATAATAGTGATGATGATTTAAGACATGGTGTTATGGGAGTTTTAAGCTTAGCTGATTATTTAAATATTGAGACTAAATTTGATAGTATAAAGGAAACGGTAGATAGTAAAAAGTATGATTTAGATGAATATATTGAAAGTGTTGTTGATAAAGGGGGTAAAATACGATGATAGAATTAATTGAAGAACTTGAAAAGCATAAATATAGTAATAATGATGATATTTGTGAAAAGTTAATTGATATTATAAAAAATAATAAGATTAATTCTAAAGAAGAATTATTAGCATATGAAAATAAGTATTTTAATGATAGTAATTTAGAAGCAAAAATAGATATAAAATATAAAGAATATATCTTAGATGTTACTAGATTTGATAATGCTACTAATAGTGATATTATTAAGTTAAAAGAATATGAAGATGCTTTAGAAAAAGCTACTGATACAATGGAAAAATGCAAATATTTAATATTAATATATGAATATGTTGGATATATGTTATTTTTTCCATATGAAGCATATTTGTTAATAATTAATGATAATTTAAATTAGACTTGATATTAATAAAAATAATGTTATAATGAATTTACATCTTATAAAGAGTGATGGAGGGACTAGCCCTATGAAGTCACACCAACCTATTAAGTTAGGTGGTAATGCTAGATCTATAAGATAACTTTAGGACTCAAGGTTATCTTGAGTCTTTTTTTGTATCTAGCAAGATGTAGGAAGGAGGATATATGGATTCTAATCGAATCTCTTCTGGAAGTAGTGCCTTTTTAATAAAAGATGATGAACTAAAAAAAGGATGGTATTCTAATTTTATTGCTTTTTTAGAAAAAGAAGGATTCAATTCTTGGGGAAGAAAAGGACACTTTCCGGGAATAAATTGGATTTATGTAAATTTAAATAGTAAAATTTATGCATTTGGAATACCAGGAGTTGGTCTAACAATTCCAGTAGGGAATCATGCAATCACAAAAAGTGAGTTTGTTCAAATCTATAATATTTATAAAAAGTATGATACAAATCATCCATTAAAAATGCTAGATTAGGAGGTTTAAATGAAATTAAGTGAATTACAAGAGTTAACAGAAAAAGAGAGAAGGGAAATTATACTAAAATTTCAAAAGGAGTATAAAACATCTAAAGAGAAAGAAAAAGCTTTAAAAAAAATGTCTAATGCAGATATAAATTTTTTGATATATTGTATGGATAATATATTTGGAAAAATAGCTTATTCAAAGTATTTAAAGGAGGAATAAAATGATAGAAAAAGTTAATCCAGCACATCCGGACAAACAGGCTGATAGGATAGCTGGAGCTATAGTTGATTTAGCCTATACTAAAAATGATAATCCAAAGATTGCAGTTGAAGTATTATTAGGACATGGTAATTGTCATATTATTATTGAAACAAGTGAAGATTTTAAAAAAGATGAAATAGATTTAATAGTTAAAAGAATTGCAGGAGAAGTAGTTGTTGATCTACAAGTAGTTAGACAAGATGAGTATTTAGCTAATAACCAAAAAGATAAAATTAGATGTGGTGATAATGGTATTTTTAAAGGTGTACCATTAAAAGAATGTGATAAAAAGTTATCAAAGATTGCTCATGATATTTATAATAAATATCCGTTTGATGGTAAATATATTTTAAGTGATAAATTAATTATTTGTCAGAGTAATGTATCAAGCGAAGAGTTGAGAAAAGATTATCCTGATGCAGTAATTAATCCATTAGGAGACTGGATAGGTGGTATTAATACCGATAGTGGTGCGACTAATAGAAAACTTGGATCTGATATGGCTGAATCTGTAACTGGTGGAGGACTTCATGGAAAAGATTTATCAAAGGCTGATGTAAGTATAAATATTTATGCATTCTTGAAAGCCCAAAAAGAAAATAGAGAGATAAAACTATGTTGTGCTATAGGTGATGAAGAAGTAGATGGAATTCCATACACTGAGATAGTTGAGATTGCTAGAGATTATATTAATGAAATAGGTGGTTTTGAAAAACTAGCAGAATGGGGTTTATACTAATATTAAAATTATGGTATAATAATTGTAGGAGGAATCTTTATGGGTAATCTAATAAAAGAATTAGAAAAACAAGCTAAAGAAGTACTTAAAGATAAAAAGAAGGTTGAACAAGCAGGAGATGCTGTAGAAGGTCTTTTAAAAACTGCAAAAAAGAATGTAAAAGACAAGAAAAAGCAAAAAACAATTGATAATATCATCGGAATTGTAGACAACGCTACTACAACTAAGAAGAAAAAATAAAAAAGAGTGTATTTTTACGCTCTTTTGTGTTATAATAGGACACCAAACGAAAAAGAGGTGTTTTTGTGAAAACTGTAGTTAGTCTTGAAGAAGACTATGCATCGTATGATGTTGGAGATAATCGTGTAGCTGATTATGAAGACTTTTATAATTACATGGGTAGACTAATAGATGATATTCAAAGTAATTGGGAAGATGTTGTTAAACAAATGACTGAGAATATCAGATGGAGAAAAATTAGTACAATAAGAAATTTATTCCCAATTGTATTTGTAAAGGAAGATACAGATTTCTATGATTATGATAATGAATTATTAACTGATGCTAGTGAATTAATAGTTAATAATTTAGGTTATTATGAAAGAATTAGAAATGTATCTAATGAAGATAATTTTCAAGAACTTTGTAAATTAACTAATTTCTTATTAGATAATTATGAAGATAGTATTAATTATTTAAATTATAGAAGAGATGAATTAATCGCTGTCACAAGAGGAGAAAAACCAAAAGATTTAGATTACCAATATAATTTCCATCCAGTAGATCAATTTGCTGAAAAACATATTTCAGCATTTGAAGATAAAAAGCAATTAATAAAGAAATAGTATTGGAGGTTATTAATATGGAAAAGAAATTATCTGTTAAAGTAGGGACTATAGTATTAAGTATTACTTTATTATCTGGTTGTGGTTTATTAAAGAATAAAGATGTAGTAATTAATCATGATAATGTTAAAGAACTAAGTGAAGAAGAAAAAACTAGATTAAACCAAACTATTGATTTAGAAGATAAAGTAGAATTAGTTACTTTCTATGATTACCGTACAGTTGAAGGTAGTATTTATACTTATGATGATTTAGACCATATTAATAGTTTAATTATTAGAATAGATGATGATTTTGATTATAGTTTCTTGAATGAATTACATAATTTAGAATTCTTACATTTAGATGATTATAGTAGTGGTAAAAGTTTAAGAAATATTGATGGTAGTAATTTTAATAATAAAGTTTCTATCACAATTACTATGAATCAAGATAATAGAAAGTTTACTAAGAAGAGATATCCATTCTTAGAAAACATTAAAGAAATAAATAATCTTATTCTAGGTAGCGAAGAAGCTCCATTAGATATAGATGATGATTTTTTAGAAAAACTAAATAATGTTCATAATTTATATCTAAGTGTAAGTAAGAATACAAATATTGATTATGATGACTTAGAACATTTAGATTACTTATATATTGATGGTGATACTAAATATGTAGATCTTGATGATATAAGCGATTTAAAAGAAAATGGAGTTAAAGTTAAAATAAAAGAAAAGTAGAATGTCATGTAAAATGACATTTTATTTTTATATTTTTTAGCACTTACACTTGACAAGTGCTAAAAATAGTGTTAGTATTAAATTGTAATAAGAAAGGAAGTTGATATATATGATGTTAATGCCAAGAAGAGATTTCGATTTATTTGGTGATGACTTTTTTAAAGATGATTTTTTCAAAAGTGAAAAAAACAATCTAATGAAAACTGATATAAAAGAAACAGAGGATAGTTATATCCTAGATATCGATCTTCCAGGATATAAAAAAGAAGATATTAAAGTAGATATCACTGATGGATATTTAACTATTAATGCAAAAACTTCTCAAGAAAAAGAAGATAAAGAAAAAGGTAAATTCGTAAGACGTGAAAGATTTAGTGGTGAATGTAGCCGTAGCTTCTATGTAGGAGAAGATGTAAAAGAAGATGAAATTAAAGCTAGTTTCAAAAATGGTATTTTAAATCTAGAAGTACCTAAAGTAAAACCAGAAGAAAAGAAATCTAATAAAAAATACATTGAAATTGGTGATTAAAAAAAAGGAATTTTATAATTCCTTTTTTATTTTGATTTGTTTTCTATACTTGATTCTTTTAATTTTTCTTCAAGAACTCTTTTTTGATCTTGATCTAACAAAGTTTGACCATTTGCTTCAGCGATCCTTGAGAAAGAATCAATTATTAATCCGATTTTTCCAGGTTTATCATATTTTTCAAGTAATTGTTCCACAAAATAATTGGTTTGTTGTTTATAAGCTTCATCAAATTCTTCATGACCTTTACCAATTAGAAAACTAATATTGTCAATAGTAGTAACTCCTAATTTAAATAAGTCCATAGTACTATCATTAAAGAAGCCAATTGGATATTCTCGATCATTTACATCTACAATTGTATTATCATCAGTTAATCCTTGAAGCTGTAAATTTAAGAAAGTCTCAATCGCATCATTAACTGTTTGCCCAGGATTCAATCCTAGTACTTCAACATAAGCCATATTATCATCTCCTAATGTAATTATAACATGTTTATCTATATTGTGATATAATAAATGTAATTTGGAGGTGCTATATGATAGTAAAAGATCATGAAGGTTTAAGAATAGATAGTTACTTGGCAAATGAATTAGATTTATCACGTAGTAAAGTTCAAAAATTAATTAAAGATGAATTAGTATTAGTTAATGGCAATAAAGTATCAAATTCTTATACTGTTAAATTAGATGATGAGATTGTTGTTAATGATGATTTAAACTATGAAATTAATGTTGAACCTGAAGATATTCCTCTAGATATAGTCTATGAAGATGATGATTTATTAATTATTAATAAAGCAAGTGGTATGGTTGTACATCCTGCACCAGGACATTATACTGGTACTTTAGTTAATGCATTATTATTCTATTTAGGAAAAGAAGCTACTAAAAATCTTAGACCTGGTATTGTTCATAGATTAGATAAAGATACTAGTGGATTAATGTTAGTTGCTAAAAATGATGAGATGTTAGATAAATTATCTAATATGATTTCCACAAAAAAAGTGGAAAGAAAATATTTAGCTATTGTAGATGGTTTAATTAAACATGATACTGGTGAGATAGATGCTCCTATTGGAAGAGATATTAATGATAGACAAAAGATGGCTGTTACTGATATAAATGCAAAAGAAGCAATTACTCATTTTAAAGTATTAGAAAGATTTAAAGATAATACTTTAATTGAATGTATTTTAGAGACTGGAAGAACTCATCAAATTAGAGTGCATTTAGCTTATATTGGTTATCCTGTAACTAATGATCCAGCTTATAATAGAAAGAAGAGTACTGAGTTTGGTCAAATGTTACATTCATATTCCATTAAACTTAAGCATCCAAGAACTGGAAAAGAGTTGAGTTTTCAAGTGGACCCACCAAAAGAGTTTAATGACAAGCTAGAAGAATTAAGAGAATCTGAGTAGATTCTTTTTTTTAGATACTGTATAATCAGTATAGAGGTGGTATTATGGGAGGCTATTCAAAACCTGATGATATTAATATTAAAGTAGATATACCAGAAAGTAATATAGATATTAGTAATAATTATTTTAAGCAAACTGGAGGAAGTTTAAATTATGATGCTTCGAATGACTACAATTCTTCAGAATCAATAGATTTTTCAGATATGTTTTTTGATCAAAATACAGGAACTAGTGATAAATTAGTTTCTGTTGATGGATACATGATTCTTAAGCGTAATCCACAAGAAGCTGTTAATACTTTTGGTGGACAAGCTGATCATCTGGGGCCTAAAGGATATGGAGTTAGTGGTGATTTATGTGATAATTATGCTAGGGCATATTGTCTTTATATGCAAACAGGAAAAATTGTGTCTTCTGCAGATTTAGGAGCTGATGGTTTAGGTTTAAAGAGAATAACAGAACATCCATCTGGTGAAAGAAAAGGTCAAGCACAAAGGGCTTTTGAACTTATCTCTAATGGACAACCTTGTGTCATTCATGTAAATTCTAATTCTGGTAAAGGACATTGGTTGTGTGTGGTAGGTTATAAAGAAGGTGTTACTAGAGAAACCGTCACAACAGGAGATTTTTTAGTAATTGATTCATATGGTAATCCAGGAGGAGCTAATTCAGCTACAGTTATACCTTGTTCTGCTAATCCAATGTATTGTACTGATGGACTAGATAATACTAGTAATGATGATCCGAACGAAAAAGATTATCAAGTTGTACATTTTGATTAAAAAAAAAAGAGTAGTTAAAAACTACTTTTTTATTTGACTTTTAATTATAAAACTGATAAGATACATGTCAATTTGAGGGGATGTTTATGTATTGGGATGAAAGAGATAAATATGATTCTGAAGAAAAGAATTTATTAGAAAGAATAAATAATAATAATGATTATTATGGTAATAGAATAGTAATTACTGAACTTGGTACTGTATGTGAAATAACAAGAAGTAATGGTTTTACTGAAGATTCAAAAGAAATATTGTTTGATGATTATATAAGAGATCTTGAAAAAAAAGTTTCACAAGAAGAAGCTAAAGTAAAATATGATAAAGAAAGTAATTGCTTTTATCTAGTTGATAAAGATGAATCTTCTTATGTTCCTAGAACTAGAGTTCACAAGATAGATATTAATAGTGAAACTATGAAAGATTATGCTTTTGGTAAATATAATAAAGTAACTTCTGAAATACATAAATTATATTTAAAAAGTATGTCTATTGAAGAAAGAAATGAATTAGAAAAAAATAAAGAAGATGAAAGAAACAAAATAATTGAAAAAACTAATACGAGTCATGACTTATTAACGCCAACAGAAGCTAGAATTTATTTAGATTATTTAGAAGATATGGAAAGAACTAACGCAACTATTATTAAGGGTAAGACTAAAGGAATCGCAGCTGTAACTGGTTTACCTGTGGCAATAGGTGTTTCTACAACTGCAGTATTATCTGCTTTTTTACCTGCTACACCAGAACAGTTTTTAGAGGCATCACTTGTTATGACTTTATCAGCCGCAAGTATTGAAGATATGATTCTTAGTATAAAAAAGATAGCTCGTAGCGATTACTGGTTCTATGGTTCAAATATTATTAAATATGTAAAAGAATCTAAAAAAACAATAAAAGAGAAAAAAGAAGAAAATAGATTAATTGATGTAAAAGCATCAAAATTAAGAGAAATAGAAAATGTTGATAGAATGGTTATGGCCAAATCATATTCTATTGAAGAATTTGATAAGACTTTAGAAGATGAAAAGCTAGAATCATTAAATTTAAAAAATACAATTATGAATAATTTGGATGAAGTTATCAATAGAATAAATTTACTTAATCCAGAGGATAAAAAAGAGTTACTTCAAGAAGCCAAGGAAATATTAAACGAGTATACTGATAGATATAATAAAATTATTAATCAGGATAAGAATGTTATTGATATGGAAGCAGATAACTATATGAACTTAAAAGTAGATACATTATCAAAAATAGCTGAATTAGAAATGAAAGTTGCAGAAGTTAGATCAAAAGATGTTGAATTAAAACGAGTAGAAGATGAAAGTAGATTATTAACAGATAAAATTGATGGTTTTAGCGAAATAGATAGTTTAGATTTAGATATCCAAAAGATACATGATCAGACAGAAAAAAAGATAAAAGTAAAATCTTTAAAAGAAAATAAAAGGTATAAGTAATTATGCCTTTTTATGTTATATATTAATAATATAAGATGATATAAAGTAAAATAGTTGACACTGTTATAATATTTAAATATTAATAATTAAAATAGTATGTTATAATGATACTTGATAATAGGGTATATAAAATAATAATATGAAGATAATATATATTATCGATAGGAGGATAATATGTTTGATGAAAATGAATTAGTTGAACAAACAGAGGCAACTACAAGAATTGTTATTAATGGATTTAACGGAACTATAAAAACTTCTAATGGAGATTCTTCTGAAAAAAGTGTTGTAGAGGAAAAAACAATTGAAGAAGCGCCTATAGAAGAAAAGGTTGAGGAGACTCCAGTTGAAGAGAAGAAGGAAGAAACTGAAGTTAAAGAAGAAGTAAAAGAAGAATCAAAGGAAGAAGAGAAGACTGAGGAAGCTCCAGTTGAAGAAAAGAAGGAAGAGTCTGAAGTTAAAGAAGAAGTAAAAGAAGAATCTAAAGAAGAAGAGAAGACTGAAGAGGCCCCTGTTGAAGAAAAGAAAGAAGAGTCTGAGACAAAAGAAGAAGTAAAAGAGGAGCCAAAGGAAGAAGAAAAGACTGAGGAAGCACCAGTTGAAGAAAAGAAAGAAGAGTCTGAGACAAAAGAAGAAGTAAAAGAAGAATCAAAGGAAGAAGAGAAGACTGAGGAAGCACCGGTAGAAGAGAAAAAAGAAGAGACTGAGACAAAAGAAGAAGTAAAAGAAGAACCAAAGGAAGAAGAAAAGACTGAGGAAGTTCCAGTTGAAGAGAAAAAGGAAGAGACTGAGACTAAAGAAGAAGTAAAAGAAGAACAAAAGGAAGAAGAGAAGACTGAGGAAGCACCGGTAGAAGAGAAAAAAGAAGAGTCTGAGACAAAAGAAGAAGTAAAAGAAGAGCCGAAGGCAGAAGAAAAGGCTGAAGAAGCTCCTGCCGAAGAAAAAAAAGAAGAACCTGAAGCAAAAGAAGAAGTAAAAGAAGAACCTAAGGAAGAAGAAAAGACTGAAGAGGCTCCAGTAGAAGAGAAAAAAGAAGAGACTGAAGTTAAAGAAGAAGTAAAAGAAGAACCTAAGGAAGAAGAGAAGACTGAGGAAGCTCCAGTTGAAGAAAAAAAGGAAGAGACTGAAGTTAAAGAAGAAGTAAAAGAAGAATCAAAGGAAGAAGAGAAGACTGAAGAATCATCTGATACAGTTTATGATCGTAGTTATTTGGAATCTAATGGAGTAGATGTTAATCATGGACTAGAGCTTTTAGGTGATATGGAAATGTATAATATGACTATATCTGACTTTGTTGATGAGATAGATGCTAAATGGGCAGATATCAATAAGTTTAAAGAAGAAAATAATATGCCTGAATATGCTATCTTAGTTCATTCATTAAAGAGTGATTGTAAATACTTAGGATTTATGGATTTAGCTGACGTCGCTTATCAACATGAGTTAAAGAGTAAAGATAATGATTCTGCTTTTGTAAATGACAATTTTGCTGAATTAGAAGAAAAATATAATAAATATGTCAAAGTAGCAAAAGAATATGTAAATCATAATAAATAAAAGCACCTAATGTGCTTTTTTCTATGCTATAATTATCAATAATAGAGGTAGTTTTATGAGGACAAAAGAATTCATTATATTTATTGTAATATTCACAATACTATATATTGTGTTCTTTATTGTGTATGATAAATTAATGGATAAAAAGTTGAAAAAGGAAACTAGAGAACGTGCTAAATCTTTAATTATAATAGATCAATATATTAAGTTTGCTAGTTTCTATGGTATTAAAGCTACAGCTAATGCTGAGACTATTTTAAAAATATACGATTTTCAAAATCTAGGAAAAGATTGTACTATTTCTAAAGAAGCAGCTTCTTATAATATTACTAATTTAGAATATGTAGTTATTGTTTTATACTTAGAATATTTGACTTTAATAAATAAAAGAATAATTTCTATAGACTTGGATCTTATTAAACATACTACTTTTGTAGAACAAAATATGATGCAGAAATATGTTACTTATTTTCAAAACAAAACATCTTTTGATGATATAACATCTGTTATGGGAAAGAATGCTTCAAATGATTTAACTTTAATGGATAAACAATTCTTGATGCCAGGAGTTCGCTTTATTAACTCTAAACTTTATTATGTAGGTGATTATCTATGAAAATCAAAAGAATAGTATTATATTTTGTATTAGTTTTTATTCTATTTGCTGTAAATTTTTATTTAAGACCTATTAAAGGAAATAAACTAATTACTCCTAAGTATCAAGATAGTGCTGCTTATGTTAATGATTTATATAAAAGTGATGAATATTTTAAAAAGAAAGTGTTAAAAGAAGAAGAGTATTATATTTATAATAAAATTATGGAAGGTACTATGGAAGATCTTTCTACTGTTGAATTCCAATGTAGTGGTGATTGTACGGAGACTTTCAATAAAGCATATTATGCATTATATTTAGATCATCCAGAATTAATTAGTTTTTTAGGAATACGTAGTTATAGTTTTCAAAATAATACAATTTCTTATAGAAATTATGAAAATCTAGGTAAGTTAAAAGCTTATTTTGGGGCTAAAAGAATTGAAAGAGAAATGGAAAATATTCGTAATGATGTCAAGGGTATGTCTGAAAAAGATAAAATATTATTTGTTTATGACTATGTAGCATCTCATAATTATGATAGATTTTTTACTTTCTCTGGATCTAATCAATCAGCCTATAGTTTTTTTACTAAGAAATCTTCTGTTTGTGCTGGTTTTGCGAAAGCTTCACAACTTATCTTTCAAAATATAGGGGTTAATTCTTATTTAGTTTTATCTAGTGATCATATGTGGAATTATGTTGAATATAAGGGAAAATATTATATTTTTGATGCGACAGTAGGAACTAGTTATTATGAGAAAAAGAATAGTCGTTATTATGAAGGATTAGGTAGAACTACTACAGGAGCAACCACAGGTATGTTTAGTGAATTCTATCCTGAAGTAGAAACTGAAACAACTTTAAAGGAATTATTTGGGTTATAAAAAAGAGAGATATTTCTCTCTTTTATTATTTTTAAATATATATTATAATAATAGTGATATTTTAGGAGGTATTTTATGGAGACTGAATTAACACTTGATGATAAGAATTTATTAGTGATGAAATTACTTCATTATTTTATAACTGAAAAGAACTATAATCCTATTATATTACAAGGGGTAGAGAATGAAATATGGTTAGAGAATCTAGACGAAGACTGTAAAGTAGTTAGAATAGTATCTAATTATATTCATAATAATGAACAATTTAATTTTGATGTTTTTAAGACTAAAAGAATAGTAAAAAAGATTAAGAAAAAGACTTTTTCTTTAAATATAAAAGTTATGAGTATATTTCTAGATTTAGGAGAAAATGTTACAGAAGAATTAAATAGTGATCCTAAATTATTATGTATTAATGTAAAAGATGAAAGTGATATTAAGAAGAGTGATTTAATTAGTGATGTTTTTCCAGATTTATCTAGTAAATTGAAATATAGTGAAAAAGGTTTTGAGTTATTTGCGAAAATAACTGGAGATATTAATGAACATAATAGAAAAGATGCTTCTAGAATAGAACAATTATTTAAGAGTAAAGTTCCTTATGTTACATATTTCTTAATTATAGTGAATATTATCTTCTTTGTAGTTCCTTTATTATTAGGAGTATATAACTCTGCTCTTACTTGGGGATGTATTCATGGACCAAGTATTAGAGATGGTCAATATTATAGATTACTTACAGGAATTTTTCTACATGGTAGTATTTGGCATATCTTCTTTAACTGTTATGCTTTATATGTAATTGGTTCTCAGATTGAAAGTTTCTTAGGAAAACCTAAATATATTATTATTTATTTCTTCTCTGGAATTATGGGATCATTGTTTTCGATGATTTTTGGAGGAAGTACTCCTTCTATTGGAGCTAGTGGAGCTATCTTTGGACTAATGGGAGCATTATTATACTTTGGTTATTATTATAGAGTTTATTTAGGAAATGTTTTGAAAAGTCAAATAATTCCTTTAATATTATTTAATTTAGTATTAGGTTTCTTATTACCTGGGGTAGATAATTTTGGACATATTGGAGGATTACTTGGAGGTGTTTTAATAACTAGAGCTTTAGGTATAAAAGATAAGACTACTACTTTTGAAAAAGGTAATGGTTGGATAATGACTCTTATATTTACTGTCTTTATCTTGTATATAGCTTTCGTCTATAGTGCATAATTGTTTTTATTGTATTTAAGTAGTATCAATGATAAAATAAAAGTGTGAGTAATAATGTGAGGTGGAATTATGTCACAAGAACAAACAAGTCTATTTGATGTTAAAGAACTTGATACGGAGCTTACTAGAAGAGTATTACATGAGGTATATGAATCATTAGAAGAGAGAGGATATAATCCAACAAATCAGATTGTTGGTTACTTGATTAGTGGAGATCCTGGATATATTTCAAGTTATAAAGAAGCTAGAAATAAAATCCAAGGAATAGATCGTGCTAAGATAGTAGAAATTCTATTAAATGAATTTCAAAATAAGAAGTAATGCGTTATTTAGGATTAGATTTAGGTAGTAGGACTTTGGGAATTGCGCTTAGTGATAAACAAGGGATTATTGCGAGTAATTATAAGACAATTCGTCATAATGAAGAATATGATATGCTTCTAGAAGAAGTAGTAAAATTAGTTGATGAGTTGCATATAGAAGGGGTAGTTTTGGGCTTTCCAAAGAATATGAACAATACTATTGGGCCTAAAGGAGAACTTAGTTTGAGTTTTAAAGAAAAGTTAGAAGAAAGACTTGATATTCCAGTCTATCTTCAAGATGAAAGACTAAGTACTAAAGCTGCGACTGATGTACTTATATCAGGAAATGTATCAAGAAAAAATAGAAAAAAAGTGGTTGATTCTGTAGCAGCAACTATAATTCTACAAACTTATTTAGATAGGAGTGATAAGTAATGAAAAAGAATACTTTTTCAATGCTAGATGAAAATGGTAATGAAGTAGTATATGATGTACTATTTACATTTGATAATGATGAAACAGGTAAAAGTTATATAGCTTATACTGATAATACTAGAGATGATTCTGGTAATATTCAAGTATATGCATCTACTTATGATCCTGAGAATCCAGAAAGTAGATTAGAAGCAATTGAAACTGAAAAAGAATGGAAGGTAATTGAAACAATTCTTGAAACATTACAAGAAGAAATAAAAAACAAAAAGAATAAAGACGAAAATAATGAGCAATAGCTCTTTATTTTTTCTGGAGGTAGTATGAAAGAGACAAAAAAATTAAAAACACCAGTAAAAATATTAATAGTAATGGCAGTATTATTAATATTATTAATTATTATTTGGTTTTCATTAACAGGACCAGTCAATAGGGGTAATAAAGAGAATATTGAAGTAGATATAAAGAGTGGTACTAGTACTAGAGAAATAGGAAATGTTTTAAAAGAAAAGAAATTAATTAAAAGTACTTTGATGTTTAATATGTATATTCGTTTAAATTCAGTTAATTCATTGAAGGCATCTACTTATTTATTTAATCAAAGTATGTCTCTAGGAGAAATAGTTAGTGATTTAGAAAAGGGAAGTACTTATAATCCTAATTTATTAGTATTAACTTTAAAAGAAGGAAAAAGAATAACTGATTATGCTAAATTAATAGCTGATAAGACTAATAATAATTATGATGATGTAATTAATGTTTTTAAAGATAGAGAATATGCTAAAGAATTAGTTAATAAATATTGGTTTTTGACTGATAAAATTCTAGATAGTAATATTTATTATCCATTAGAAGGATATATGTTTCCTGATACATATCACTTTGATAATAAAGATGTAGATGTTAAAGAAATAATTGAAAAAGTATTGGATGAAACTGATAAAAAACTAAGTAAGTATAAAGCGGATTTATCTAAAGATATTCACTATCATATGACAATGGCTTCTATAGTAGAATTAGAGGGTACTAATGCTACTAATAGAAAAATGATAGTCGGTATTTTTGAAAATAGAATGTCTTCTGGAATGAATATGGGTAGTGATGTTACTACATATTATGCATTACAAAAACCAATGACCAGTGATTTAGCTAGTGCAGATTTCTTAGTAGATAATCCATATAATACTAGATCTGTAAATATGATTGGTAAAATGCCAGTAGGGCCTATTTGTAGTAGTGGAATATCAAGTATAGAAGCAAGCTTATATCCTACAGATAATGATTATTTATTCTTTGTAGCAGATAAACATGGTAATATTTTTTATACTAGAACTAATAAAGAACATGATCAAAAGATAGCAGAAATAAAAGAAAAAGGAGATTGGATTTGGTAATAACCAAATAAATATTTTTATGTTAAATAGTGATATAATAAAGAAAATGAAAACATATGCTAAAGATAATAATGTTCCTATAATGACTGATGGAGGAATGCATTATTTACTAAGATATATTAAGCAAAATAAAATAAAAAATATTTTAGAAGTTGGTACAGCGATAGGATATTCAGCTATTATGATGTGTGGAGTAGCTGATGATATAAAAGTAACTACTATTGAAAGAGATGAAAAACGTTACTTAGAAGCAATAAAAAATATTAAGAAAACTCAGTTAGAAGATCGTATTCATTTAATATATAATGATGCGTTAAATGTAAAAGTTGAAGAAAAATATGATTTGATTTTTATTGATGCGGCTAAAGCACAAAATAGAAAGTTTTTTGAAAGATTTGAACGTAATTTAGTTCCAAATGGAACAATTATTACTGATAATATGAATTTTCATGGTTTGGTAGATAAAGATGTGGAAGATATTAGTAGTAGAAATCTACGTCAATTAGTTAAGAAGATTAAAGAATATCGTGTTTTCTTAGAAAACAATAGAGAGTATGAAACTGATTTTTTAGATACTGGAGATGGAATGGCAGTTAGCGTTAAGAAATAGGTGATATAATAGTAACAAGTAGAATAATACAGAGGTGATAGAATGATACTGAGTTGTAGTGGAACTTTAGGAACATGTTGTACTGATGGTGGAATAGTAGTATTAGTAGACATGACAAAAA